>CAVSVC010000021.1:0-108449 GCA_963731045.1 uncultured delta proteobacterium
GGACCGAAAGGTGGTTGGAATTCTGGGGATTGGAGGATTGGTGGTTGCGGTCTTATCCGCGTTCAGTTCTCTGAGGACCGCCCTCAACATTGTCTTCCAAGTTGAAAAGCCTCAAGGAATCCTTCGAGGAACAGCCACCGATCTGCTCATGCTTCTCTTAGCCGGAATATTTCACATCGTCAGTATCGCCATGACCTCGATATTCACCTTCTTTAAGAGCTACCCGTCTCAGGCGATTCTGATTTTGGGCTCCATGATCATTTTTTACTACAATATCTCCTTCCCTTTTTTTTCACTTTCTGGATGTTCTTTTTCATTTACAAGATTGCACCCAACCGAAAAATCCATTTCATCACGGCATTTAAGGCTACCTGCTTTACAAGTGTCCTCTGGGAAGTCGCAAAACAGTTTTTCGGATGGTATGTCCTCAATTTAGGGCAATTCTCCGTTGTCTATGGTTCTTTAAGTACGTTGGTCATTTTTGTCTTATGGGTTTCTTATTCTGCCGCCATTCTCATTCTCGGGGGGGAAGTTGCTTATTTATTGGAGAAGGAAAGAGGACAAAAGCCCTCTACCCATCGTTAAAAGTTATTGCCCCGGCCGGGGAGCCAGGTGCAACAACGGCTCAAGTAATCTCGCGAGAGACCCGAACGGCACTCGGGATTAAGGAGGGAGTGCCCGTTTCCGTTCGCATTCGTTTTGATCAAGACAGTCATGGCATGCTGGAAACGGACGGTCGGCAGCGGAACAGGCAAAGACCAAGAATAAGCATGTCAGGATAAAAAAGGCGGATAGCGCAGAACAAATAATTGGTCTTTCCATAGTGCATGTTTCTGCTATGGACGTTCTGTTTTTGAAGCTTTGAAAAGCTACGATTCGAAAAGGATATGGTCCAATTTCTCTTCTGAAAAGGGGTGAGGGCTACGGTCCTCACCCCCTTCCCTATTCCCTTTACCCGTAGAGATTGTCAATCCACCTCATCGCCTCCACATCACTCACCGTCCCAAGGTAACGCTGAGTCGTCGAATGATCGGCTCCTATCTTTTTGGTGCTAATGTATTCTCTTAGACGGTCAGCCACTTTCTGGGGGATAAAGACGATCTCTTGCTCCTTCCCACTCTTGGGACTTCGAAGGGTGAGTTTCCGGTCTTCAATATCACCTGGGGTTAACTGGAGGACCTCGCTGATCCTCATTCCTCCTCTGGCCATCAGTTCAAGCATCAGGCGGTTCCTGGGTTTGATCGTTCGAAGATAACCTCATCCACTACTTCCTTTTCCAGGATATTCCACCGAGTGGTCCGGGAGATCGGTAGGACTTCATCATTTAATTGGGACCAAGGTTCTAACAATGATCCTCAGTTCCGGATGTTATCTTAGAGCGACGACTTGTAGGTGCAGCTTCGCCTACCTTATTTTCTAATCCTGCCGATCTCCTTGTGCGTTCTTGATCTCCTCTTTTCCAGAGACTTTCGATACTTTGGCTGTCTCCATGGAAACCTGGCTTAAGGGTCCGGGTTGTTTGAACAATCACCTCATAATCCTTTAAGTTCTCCCCCCATTCGAATGTCCCGCATCACAGGGGGATGGCGCATAAGCAATACCTCTTGCAATCCAGGGGATTCCCGGTTCGAAAAGAGCCGAAGGCCGCTTGTCCGGCGGAACCCTTTATCAAATGAATCAAGGGATGGGCATTTCATGCCGATATAAAATTGTGAAGCGACGGGAGAAAAACTCTATTTCGGCCCGCGGAACAGGCTGCATGGGTGTGATCCTCCTGGAATCCAAAGAATTGGATAGGGCTCTGCCCACAATGAATCGCGAGAGGCACACATTTTCTCCCTGTACGGTGCAGTCCGCAGCTGGAGGAGGGTTTCTTCGTTGTACATAGCCTCCTTTATTCATCGTGAAACCTTATTCAACCTCGCCGGGCGCTGGTTCTGCAACCTCCTCTCCCCGGATGACGGCCTAAGACTCACCCAGATTCTCATCTCGGACGGATTCGTTTTAGGAGAAACGCTGAGGGCCGTGATCTCCGAGTTACTTCAGACGATTTACGATCCTCCCTTTACGATGAGGCGCATTCACTTCAAGGGAGAGCTAAGAGAAATGCTCTGCCGGAACGGACACAACGGCAGCGGACGTCTGGAGGACTGATTCGGCGCTACCAGGAAGACCCGGATTTCTTCTACAGAGAAGTGCCGATCAACGGGGTCGTCTGTTTGGACGGCAAGGAGCGCTTACTCGGGGTTTTGTAGAGTGAAACGGCCTCGGAGGATCGCAGAGAAGGCGAATCGGTATATTGCGAACTGGATCCTTACGATGGTTCGCGAAAGTGCAACAAGAATGGCGGAGCAGCGTGCCAAAGCTTTCGGGATCCCTTTGGAGAGACTCCTGACAGCAGAGACCGAAATGGATCGAGAATTTGCCAAGGCGGGGAGGTGATGACGGAAGCGTTCCGGCAAGGGCGAATTGACTTCGACAAGACGGCGATGGTAATCAACGATGTGGGAGGGATCAAGATGGTGGTCGATGACGACCGCCTTTCCGCGTTGGAAGAACGATTGACCCATCACCCGACAATCAAAATCGTGGAAAAAGGAATCTATCAGGGAAACTACGAGGCAAAGAGCTTCATTCTTGAAGTGCCCTGCGACCGGGACCCTGTCTGCCAATCCTTCCTGGCGACCCGGGCCTGGGAGAGATATTTCGCAATCGCGGGATTCCGGATGAGGTCCTCCGGAATGGTTTAGAATCGCTCCTGGACGATGCCGAACCTACCTTCGGATCGAACTCGATCATGTTCCACCTTCCCGGCCATGGTAGGAATCCGAATTGGGGGTCAGCATCCACGAGGGAAGAATCCTCTCCCAGAGGGAAACTAAACCCTACCGCGGCTACATTCCCATGAATGTCGAGTTTTCGATTGAGTATCTTCTCGCCGTTGCCCTAAGCCCCGAGACCGGATCGAACGTCTTCCTGTAAAACTCTGGGGGCGCTACCTCCGGATACGATCAGCCTCCACATTCGTCAACTATACCACCTCCCTCCCCAAGAAACCCTCTATTAGACCTGCCCGTTGTATAAAAAATGTTCTAAAAGGCAGTTGGGGATCCTGGAAAACCTTTACCGCTTGCCTGCGCCTGCCTGCGGTAGGCAGGGTAGACAGGCGGTACCTTTAAGCGATTAGCCACCCCCTTTCAAATCGGCACCTTTTTTATGGTGAGTTTGTTTCACCTCGTGATAGAGGGACCTCCTTGAGACAAGAGGTAATGACAAGCGCCACGCCTGCGATGATCACCCCGGAGAGAAAGACCATATTGAGAGAATGGGCCAGAATGGATTTTGACTTATCGAGCAGCTGGCTGAACAGGGACAACCCATCAGGGGGAATGTGCGTCCTCATATCATTCAGGAGCTCCGGGTTGGCCAATACCCTCGGGTTTCGAATAAGGTTGACAACCTGAGGCGATACCTTTGACAGGTCGATGCCGGCAAACCCCCTGTTCATGCTCCGGAGCATGATCGACCCGAACATCGCCGCACCGATCGTCGCTCCATGTTCCGAAAAAACTGAACCGTGGAAGTGACGAGTCCGAACTGTTGCCGGGGAAAGACGTTTTGCACCGCGAGGCTGAACGTGGGAAGTAACATTCCCGACCCAATGCCCAGCAGCGCTGAGTATTTTAGGGCCTGGGCGGCTGACGTGCTGATCTTCATGGTATAGAGCAGAGAAACGCCGGTCAGAGTGATCACGAATCCAATGACGGCCCAGGCCTTGTAGCGACCTGTTCTCGATATCAGCTGGCCGGTGACGATGGAAGAGCCTGTCAGGCCCAGCATCATGGGCGTGAGGATAAAACCCGAATCGGTGGCGCTCGCGCCGACGACACCCTGCATGAACAGCGGGATGTAGATGAGTCCACAGAACATCACGGAGCTGGCCAGAAATGAGACCACCAGGGAGATATTGAGGACGGGGTTCTTAAAGATGGAAAGGGGCATCATCGGCTCGGCCACCCTCTTCTCGATAAGATAAAACAGCAAAAGCATCCCCATGGAAAAGAGAAGCATGCCCGTGGTCTGAATGGAGGTCCACGGATAGACTGTCCCGGCCCAGGAGAAACCCAGAATGAGCGGAACCAGCGCGGCGGTGAGAGCTGCCGCTCCTTTATAGTCAATGGCTTTCTTTGTGGACGGGCTTTTGAAATGGGGGAGCGAACAACGGTTGTCACGATGGCAACCAGCCCCACGGGAATATTGACATAAAACACCCATCTCCAGTTCAAGTGATCGGTGATAAATCCGCCCACGGCCGGTCCCACAATGCTGGCCACGCCCCACATGGAGGTAAGCAGCCCCGCATATTTCCCCCTTTCCCGGGGTGGGAAGAGGTCCGCCAGAATGGTGAAGGCAATCGATATCAGGATCCCCCCTCCTACCCCTTGAAGCCCCCGGAGGAGGACGAGCTGGACCATGTTTTGAGACAGGCCGCATAGCATGGACCCGACGAGAAAAGTGATAATCCCCGCAAGAAAGATGGGTTTGCGGCCGTGAATGTCGGAGATCTTCCCGAATAAAATGATCGCAATCGTTGAACAGAGCATGTAGGCCACGAAGGGCCAGGCGTACAGATCCATGCCCTGCAGATCCCCCACGATTCTCGGCATCGCCGTCCCGACAATTGTGCTATCGAGTCCGCTGAGGAGAACGCTGATCATGAGACCTATCATGATTCGCATGACCTCTCTCCGGCTCATTTGGCGCTCTGTCACAGGCAAAACCCTCGCTTGCTCCTCTTTACCCTTCCATGCTGTTAACTCCAAACGTTAAGTGATTCATGACGCCCGTGTCAAGAATCGATTGTTTTTCTCCTGTTTTTCTCCTTGACACGCGTCACCGTTTTTCGTATAGTCACGTTTCATAGGCTTTGCCCCACTTTGAAGAGAACAAGAAACAACTGCCATTTCTTGAAAGGAGGAAGACGATGAAAAAGTCGCTGTTCTTCGCACTGGTCTCTTCACTGGTAATGTGCCTGGTCCTTTCCGGATTCGGGTCCCCGCCTCAAGGCTTCGCGGCCGCCGCCGGTCCCGGCCAGGTGATCAAGATCACATGGGCGGAGCAAAATAACGAAACCGGTTACGGGCCCAAGTACTCCGAAATTCCATACCTTAAAAGGATGGAAGAAGCCACCGGGAACAGGATCAAGTTCGAGCCCTTTTGGAGTCAGACGCTGGTGAAAGGACCCGACATCTGGAATGCGGTCAAAACGGGTACGGTCGATGCGGGCTGGTGTTTTCACAACTACTGGGCCGGCATGACGGAGCTGGCCAACTCGATCAGCCTGCCCGGTCTTCGCTTCAAAGACGTCGAGCATGCCAGTGCTGTGCTCTACCAGATCTATCAGGAATTTCCCTCAATCCGGGCGGAATTCAAGGATGTGCATGTATTAACCCCGTGGGCGGACGGTTATCAAATCGTTCTCACGAGGGCCAAACAGATAAAGACCCTGGATGATTTCAAAGGGTTAAAAATAAGAACTGCCGGCATGAACCCCACCAACCTTTTCAGGACCCTGGGGGCCACCCCGGTGCAGTTTCCCATGCCCGACTCCTATTTGTCTCTGGATAAAGGGGTCATCGATGGGATGACGTCCCCATTCGAGGCCGCAATGTCCTTCAGGCTTTACGAAGTGACGAAGTACATGACCGTGGCTCCCTGGGGCTTTTTCTTCTTCAGTTATTCCATGAACAAGGACAAGTGGGACAGCCTGCCCAAGGATATTCAGGATGCAATCACTAAGGTCAATAACCTGGAGAATGCCAGGATTCTCAGCCGCCACTGGGAAGAGAGGGCAATGCAGGACCTCATGCAAATGACCAAGGGGAAGGTGGAGAGCTACGCCCTGCCTGACTCGGAAGTGCAGAGGTTGTATGACGTCAGCAAACCCTTGCGTGAAGAGTGGGTCAAGAAAATGACCGCCGCCGGAAAGCCCGATGCCGCCAAGATTCTGCAGAGGATCGAGGAGCTCATCCCGCTGACCGCCAGATAGTTCAGTGCTCACATCCCTCGCCGACCCGGCGATCGTAGAAGTGAAAAAGGACAGGGCCGAAACAGGCCCTGTCCTTTTTTTGTGAACGCGCCTATCTTCAGAGAGAGCCTCGACAGCTGAACTCCCTTCCCTCCATGAAACCCTTCGTTCAATAAGGGCAAAAGGAGGATTATACCGCCCTGCCTGCCGAACAGCAGAGGTCCGGACGTCCATTTCAAGATTTCGCCTGGTCAATTTTGTCAGGGCACTGGGAAAAAATTCACCATGGAAGGCCCCAACAGATAAAAAACAGTCTAAAATACCTCGTCTTTACAGCATCTTACGACAGCCAAAACGTTGGCATTGAAGTTGCGTGACCTGACGGGTGTGGTCAAAAGAAGGACAGAATTGCTCCTATGGGGACGCCGTGACAATGAATCTTAGAAGCTCATGCACCACTTTGGTTTGTTTGATGTTTCTGTGCCCTCTCCCTGCTCTTGCAATGACGCACTATCCCTATTCTTCCGGAAATCCACTGACCCTGCTGGCAAAGAATGAAGGCCCATCCGCTCCCGGGGAAGATCGATCCGAAGACTCCCCTCTATCCGTCCAGGACTATGAGAAGGAGAAACTTGCCGGATTGAAACGGAACATCGGCAGGCGGTTATTGACGGTTCGTACGCTCCATCCCGCCGAGTTCTATGAATCTCCGGATGATCTCGGAAAACGAGTGAGGGTCAAAAATGAGAAAGAGGGGTTCGTTATCGTGGAGGTGGTTCAGAATCAATCGGGAACAATGAATTTCTATCAGGTCAAATTTGACACGGAGACAGACGGGCTATTTAAGCGCCGATGGAAAGTATCTCGAGATAAAAGTGGAGGAGGGGAGCCTCATTTCTGTCCCGAGAAGAGCGAAGGCCAGGGGAAACATCTCGAATCAGTCGAAGGCCTCAATCTCCCGAGCCATTGAACTGGTAAAGAATCATCCCACGCCGGCCGACCCGGTCACGGGGGAGAAAAAATCCGTGGAAAAAAGGATGAGCGATGAAAAGACAACCTCTTTTCCAAACCCGAGGTGGAGATATGAGGCAAAGGAGATCGGAGGAAACAAATTTCGCGTCTTTCAATATGTGGAAGAGAGAGCTGCCCCTTCCTTCGCCAGGACGTGGATCGTCGATCTCTCGACTCCGCAGTCAAGCCTGAAAACGCTGCTGCACGGGAGATGTATCAATAGTCCCGCAGACCAGTGACCAATGACCAGTAACCAGTGAGAATGTGTGAAAAAATTAAAATAAGCAAAAAGTATGCCTGGCCTAATGAGGGCGGGCCGATTGGAAAACTTTAGAGCGAAACATTATCGAGCGAAGCTGGTGCGTAAATCACCAAAAAAAAACGTAAACTTACTAACCGATTGGTTTCCCTGATTAAGAGATCGCCATTCTAAAGTTTGGAAAGCGGCCCACCCTCGTTGGGCCAGAAAAAGATAGGGACCTATTTTTTCACAGTTTCTTCTGAGTAACGGCTCCGGAAACACCCCGTCTCAATCTTTTCGAGCATGGTTCCAGGCTATTCAAACACCCTTTCGTAGAGATTGGCCTTTCTGGCACGGAGGCGAACCCGCCCGCCAAAACCCGCCGCTTCTTTCAGAGCGATGGTCTGTCCCCTGACGTAAAGCCTCGGGTGACCCACCTCACCGATTCGGAAGATGACCTCTGAGAATTCCTTATGCAACCCCTTGACGGAAAAAGGCCCTCCGGTGTGGTAGAGATCCTCCAGATCCTGAGGACGAACGGCCCTTGGGATGCCCCCCCCCGGGTTGGAGAAACTGACCTCGGTTAAGCCAGGACATGCGGCAACGAATCGCTCGGTCACATCCAGGCCAAAGAGCGAGTTCCTCCACGTCAGGACAGCCGCCTCGCCATCCTTCAGCGCCAGGGCAAGATCCCCTTCCCTTTTTCCATGTCCGTCATCTCCAGGTGGGTCCGTGAAGACAGAACGACGCAGGAAGGCAGCCCTGAGATGAGCAGAAGAAGAGCCAGGTAAGAGACCGGGAGAGTTTTACGGCCGGGCAAACAGGTCGAAAACCCTCCCGTGCAGATCGATCCCGTTCCTGCTTTCGGAAGTTCATTGTGCGTCTATCGTACAGCGCCCTTCTCTTTGAAGAATTTGAGCGACCCCGGATGGAGGTATTTCACCGAATCCGGGCTCATCTGTTTGACGGATGTTTCGGGTGTCAACTGGCCGGCGCCCTTCCAGACAGCCGTGATCTCGGCCAGGTTTCCGAAGACCGCGCCGACGATCTGGTACATGCGATCCTCCGGAAAATTCTCCATGGCACGTCAACACGGCGGTGATGGCAAGGGCGGGGATGTCACTCTCAATGCCTGAGTAGGAACCCTTCGCAAAAACGGTCTTGTGGAAGACACCCGGGATTGCCCTTCATGATCTTCTCGACCGTTCTCCGCCGACCGGAAGGATGACCATCTTCAGACCCGGGGTGGTCGCAAGATCGATGATCGAGGAGGTCGGCACTGCGCCGCTCCAGAAGAGGGCGTCGATCTTCCCGTCCTTCAGGGCCCCCACGGATTCCCCGGCACCGAGCTTCTCGCGTTGAAGTCTTTGTTCCAATCGATCCCGAGGGCCTTCAAGACGTAGTCGGCCTGTTCCTCGGTGCCGCTGTTCGGCGCCCCTGTGGAGACCCGTTTCCCTTTGAGGTCCAGGACGGACTTGATGCCGGTTCCCTCCTTGGTCGCGACATGGAGGGGCTGCTCGTAGAATCCAAGGACGATGCGGAGGCTGTTTCTTGCCGAGCGCGTCCAGTTTGCCCTCGTTGGCCCACACCGAGTGGTAGTCGTACGCAAAGGCCATACCTGCCTTGCCTGCACAGAGGAGCTTCAGGTTGTCTATGGCGGCCGTGGTGACTTCGGCGGTCGCATCGGTGTTGGGGACGTTCTTGCCGATCACGCCGCCGATCGCCCCTCCCAGGGGATACCATACGCCTCCGGTCCCGCCCGTGACGATGCTGAAGGAGAGCTTCCCTGCTTTGGCCGCTTGAGGATGTGAAGGGAAGCCAGGCAAACCAGGATCAACCACAGCAGTCCAAATCGCGCATCACGGTCACCTCCTTGTTGAGATGCGATTTCTGTAGTATCCGTTCGATAGCGGCTAAGCCCCTGGGTTTCCCTATCCCGAAACCGTTGGGCGCACCCGCTTGAGCTTCAGTTCAATTCGTGTAACGACGAGGGCCCCAAGGACAGGGGCACCAGGCCGATGACGGAAAGTTCGATGGGAAAACCACGACCAAACGGCGCCGGCCACGAGCAGAATGCGTCTATATGGTTACCGGCCGCGCATGTATCCCACAATCCCCACGGACAGAAAGAACAACGATGCGCCGCTGTTTAAAAGGGCCAGGAAAACCCGGCCACCGGCCTGAACGATCAGCAGATTCGCCCCGACCGGGCTTGCAGCGAACATGAAAGGCACCAGAAAGGCAGGCAGGGAGTATTTCCAGGCGTGCATCATGGCCCCGAAGGGATTGCCGCCCGTGACCGCGGCAGCAGCCGAGGGAGAGAGCCCGACGGGCGGTGATACCTCCGAGAGCACCGCAAAATAGAACGCCAGCATGTGTGCCACATGGTCGGGCACGCCCACCTTCACCAGCGCGGGCGCCACCATGACCACGGTCATGATATAGGTGGCCGTAATGGGAAGGCTGAGGCCGACGATCATGGAGGCGATCAGGGCCAGGAAGAGCGCGAGAGTCGTGGAGCCGAAGCTCAGGGACATGATGAGGCTGGAGATCTTGAGGCCCAGGCCGGTGAGGGAAAACGTCCCCACAATGAGTCCTGCGCCGGCCAGAAGCCCCGCCACCGGGAGCATGTTTGCCGCACCCTCCACCGCGGCCGAGACGATCCGGCGTGGGAGGAGCCATTCCTTTCTGTCCCTGCTGATGAAGCTGGTCAGGATCGTTGCCGCAATGGCCCAGATGGCGGAGGACTCGGGCGAGCGACCCATGGCCAGAAGGTCGATCAAGAGGATCAGGGAAATAAGATGATGTCCGCGGGTGCGCATCACCATCCAGGCCGATTGTCCGGAGGACTCGGGAGGTGCAAATCCGTATTTCCTTGCCTCCATCTCCACCATGAAAAAGGTCCCGAGGTAGTAGAGCAAGGTGGGAGCGATCACCATGATCACCACGCTCCAGAAGGAGACGTTCAGGAACTGCATGATCAGGAATGCCGCAGCGCCCATCGAGGGGTGGAGAGATCACGGCTCCGATCCCGCCCGGCCGAGATGAGGCCTGCCGCCATATTCGGGGAGTAGCCGGCCTTCTTCAGCAGCGGCCACATCACCGGCGAAACGGACATGGTGGTGGCGACCCCGCTCCCCTGAGGGCCGCCCAGCAGGGCTGTCGTGATCACCGCACCCCTGCCCGCGCTGGCGGGGCCCCTTCCCATGATGGCAAGGGAAAGCTCCAGCCAGAAGGTTCCGGCCCCGGCCGCATCCATGAAGGTGCCGTAGACGACAAACAGGGTTACGAAGGACACGCTGACCGAGAGCGGTACGCCGAAGATCCCTTCCAGGGTCATGTACATGTGGCCGACGTACTGATCCAGGTCGTAGCCTTTGTGCGAAAGGGGCCGGGGATATAGTTGCCGAAGTAGGTGTAGAGGAGGAATCCGATGAGGACGAAGGTGAAGGTGCTCCCTACCATCCTGCGGGAGATTTCAATGAGCAGAAGGATTGCCACCACGCCCATGAAGAAATCCGCCGGATCAGGCAGTGTGGAGCGGCGGATGAACTTGTCGAGGTCGTAAAGGGCGTAGACGATGGTTGCGACACCGAGGGCTGCCAGGAAGACGTCCAGCGCCCTTCCCCATTGCCCGGGCTTTTCGGGAGGAAGGATAGACCAGAAAAGCCAGGGCAAAAATAAACCCCATGTGGACCATGCGGAACTGGTAGGTCTCAATGGGACGACGGCGCCGTAGAGGGACCAGCCAACAAAGGCGACATAGAGGACACCCACGGCCGCGGCCGCTTTCCCATGAAACGCGCGCATCTCCCCTCACCGATTCACCGAACCCTCTTATACTACAAACGTTTGACACTTACAAGCAGAAAAGAGAAGGTCTTTGCAACCCCGTTCAATATGGAGGAAGATCTGAAAAAATTGCAGCCAACGAAAAAACTTCTGGGCTCAATGGGGGCGGGCCGCTTGGAAAGCGGCTCGCCCCCGTTGGGCCCAAAGAAATAGGATCCTATTTTTTCACACCTTCTCGGAACCCGAGGAATCGCCCGCTCTTTACCGTCAAAAAAGAAACGGGGCCAACCCTTGAAGGGCTGACTCCGATTCTTTTTCCGCCGATTCACATTATCCGCAATTTGCTAAACGAGGGCCTTACTTCTTCTTTGCCCTGGCTGTCTTTGTCAGGACGATGTCCCCAAGATAAGCATCGATCTTTGTCTTCACTTCGGTCTTGTAGGCCTTGTAGCCCGGCTGTTCCACCTTTACCACAAACGCCTTGTCCGCACCCAATCCTTCAAACTCAAAATCCCCGTAAATGTCTGCCCGCACTTCCCGGCTTTCGCCTTCACCCTCCAGCGTCACCTTCGCCCCCTCGCCGCATTGGTCCGTATCACCAAAAACCACTGCCCCGGCGACAAAGCGCTTTGGAATTCCGATATAGGCCACTTTCTCTTTCATCCCGTATTCCGGGTGCAGGATTTCCGTCTTCCCGGATAGCCATCAACCCGGCCGCTTCGCTGTTCGGACGGTCCAGATCGCCGAAGGTCAGGGCCCCGGTCGGGCAGACTTCCACACAGCGGGGCTCTTTCCACCCCTTGTCCAGCAGGTGGGCGCAGAACGTGCACTTCTGGGGAATCTGTTTCTCCTCGTTCCAGTAGATCACCCGGTAGGGGCACGTCGAGACCAGTCGTTTCTGTCCTTCGGATTTCTTCGGGTCGATGATCACCACCCCGTCGGACCGCTTATAGATCGCGCCATCCTGGGCTGCCTTTACGCACAGAGCGTCGTCGCAATGCATGCACGGCACCGGGGTAAAGGCCACCTTGACCTTCGGGTCTTCCCCCGCTCCTTCTCAATGATCTGCATCCAGGATGGCCCCGCCTGAGGCTGCGATACCGAATACGGCAGATAGTCGTTTCCGGTATATTCATCCCGGCAGGCCAAAAAACAGTTGTGGCATCCGTTGCATTTCGTGATATCGATGACCATTCCGTACCTGGGCATTTTTTATTCCTCCCATTAGTTAGAAAATCGAATCGCGTATTGGCTAGCGGATAGGGTAACGATACCCATATCGTAATTCGAGTTCGGGCTTCTTTACGAAGCTTCTTCACCGATGAACGGGTTTGCCCCTAAACGAAACGGGCTTCGTAACCGTAACCCTAACCTATTCTCTTTATATCTCCCACTTCTCAATCTCGATCAGGCAGGAGTTGTTGGCCATTCCCGGGGCATTCTGGGAAATCATCCGGGCTGGGGTCAGCAGATTGATGCAGCCTCCCCTGTCGATGCTCCCCGGCTTGCCGGGTTCCAGAGGGTCGTAGATCTCCCGATGACTCGTAGCAATGAACGGACCCGGGCTTCATTCTTTCCGTCACCGTGGCAATGCAGAGCACGCCTCCGCGGTCGTTGTAGAGCTTGATGATGTCCCCGTTCTGAATCCCCCTCGCCTCCGCGTCCGACGGGTGAACCCTGGCAACGCGCCAGTACGTCCCGTTCTTAAGGATACGGTGGCCGGGAATATCGGACAGCCACGGGATCCGGGCATCATGATGCGTATGGAAAGAGAACCGGGGATGGGGAGAGATCAGCTGCAGGGGATATTTCTTCGCCTCCTCACTCTCATGTCCCTCCCAGCTCGGGATATAGCGCGGCATGGGGGGCCGCTCCTTATCGTCCGGAAAATGCTTCTTCAGGCTTTCCGAGACGAACTCGATCTTGCCGCTGTAAGTCCCCAGATTCTTTGCCCTGGCGGTCTTCTTTTTGGGATTGTTATCCGGTGTATCACAGTCTCTTCCTTCGTAAAACCACCGGAGGGCCGGGGTCCGCTTATAGTTCTCGGCGATCGGAACCACAAAATAGCCCTTCTTCTTGAATTCTTCAAAGGAGATGTATTCGGGCAGGCTCGTGGTATCGAACATCTTCTGATCCAGCCTTCTTCCGTCTCATTTCCTTCGGTGAAATCTTCCTTAAAGCCCAATCTTTCCGCCAGCTGGGAGAGAATCCAGTAATCCGACTTAGACTCATAGAGCGGCTCGATGCTTTCTGCTGATAGACAATGATGCGGTGATTGCAGACATCCGAGCTGTTATGGGAATAGCCGCCGGAATTGGCCCATTCGGCGATGTCATTCCGCTCAAAGTTGGTGCAGGCCGGCAGGATCACATCGGCAAAGCCGGTCTCCGGTTCCACCAGATCTCCTGGTTGACCACAAACTCCAGCTTGGGACTCTGGTACATCTGCACACAGCGGTTGGTTTCGGTCATCGTTCCGATATAGGATCCGCCATAACGGTAGAACATCTTGACTTCGGACTTTGCCCGGCTCCGGATAGGTGTAGGGTTTGAACTGCTGTTCGAGGGAACTGCCGCAGAACCCCTCGCCCAGCCAGCGGATCGGCGGATTTAAAATCGCCTCCGGAAGGAGGAGGCGGTAGATCCGCTGGGTGACCGGGTTGATCGGCCGGTTTCTTGGCCAGGTTGTTCATTCCCCAGCCGTCGAGGCGTAACCCGGAAAATCGAAAATCGGCATTGTAAGGGGCCCCCGTCGTCGTTCCCCAGATGTTGACCCCGGGCTTGCCCATGCCCTGCATGGCCTGGAGAAGCATCACCAGCCTCGACCATTCCGTGCCGTAGGCCTGCCCGGCAGGCTCCGCCCCACCCCCCCCGGTCCCGGCAGCAAGGGAGGTCCTCTTGGACGCCCATTCGCGGGCCAGAGCCGTGATCACCCTCGCCGGAATAGCGCACTTCTCTTCGCGCCCACTTCGGGTCTTTGGGGACGCCGTCTTCCTTCCCCAGAATGTAATCCTTGAATTTCTCAAAACCGATCGTATGGGTGGCGATGTAATCCTTGTCGTAAGTGCCTTCTTTCAGCCAGACATAGGCAATGGCCTCGGCCAGAGCCGCATCCGTGCCCGGCCTGGGCGCGATCCACTTATCGGACATCGTGACTGCAGTACAGTTACAATAGGGATCGATGAAGATCTGTCTGCTTCCCCAGTTCCTTCAACCAGAGCCGCCAGACCGCTGACTCCTGGCCGCCGTAGACCCCGTTGGTCGAATCCGGGTCATGGCTCCAGTGGACGATCAGGTCGCTGTTCTGAAGGCCGTCCTCAAGCAGGTCATACTGTTCCGGAACGCCCAGTCTCCACCAGAATCCGTAGGCATGAGCCGTTCCCCAGAGCCACCCTTCCCAGCTGTCCGGATTGTCAAAAATATCGGTAAACCCCAGAAGGTTGAAGAATCTGCCCCAGGTTCTGAACTTGTAACCGATATGGCCCCATTCGTGATGGGAGGAACATCTCGACATGATGGCTTCCGGTCCGTAGGTCGACCGGATCCGTTTCATCTCGTCGGCGACCAGATCCAGGGCCTCGTCCCAGCTGATCCGGACATACTCGGACTTCCCTCTGTTTTCAGGATGTCTTTCGCCCTTCGGATCGAAGTCCTTCCTCTTCATGGGATACTTGATCCTGCTTTCTGCGTACGTTCTTGCCTTCTGCGCAAGCACGTAAGGAGCCAGGGCAACCTTCTTAGGAGACGAAAACCGTTTGCCGTCGGCTTCAATGGTCCAGGTCGGGACGTCTTCGTTCTCGCCAAAGGTCAGCGGCCTGATGCGAACGATCTTACCGTCTTCCACATAAAGAAATACCGGCCCCCCCTGGGTGCAACTCGTGAATATCTGTTCCGCCATAAATCTCCTCCCTCATTGCATAAATGTTTGAATCCGAAATCCCGACGTTCAGCCTTTATACCCGTTCCCACAAAAAAAGGGGGCATTCTTTCAATCGTCCCCAAAAAGTTCCCGCTTATTATAGCCAAAGCATCCCGGCGGCGCAACTGCTCCCCGGAAGCAACCGTACGTCTTTCTCCCGCAGGGGAATCAACAGCGCGAGATCTGGCTTACGCTGATTTTACCTAAAATGATTCACATGGACACGGACAGACCGGTCGGAGAAGCTTCGACCTGCCTGCGCGAAGCCGCTCCGGCGAAGGCAGGGGCAAACCCTTCAAGATCATGCTCAACCCTATCCCCGCCCCTGTTTGGCAATCTTGGTCCACGAATCCCGAAGAGACTCTATCCGGTTGAAGACAAGCCTGCCCGGGGAGGAATCCTTCGTGTCGGCGGAGAAATAACCCACCCTCTCAAATTGAAACCGGCTTCCAGCCGCCGCATGGGCCAGACTGGGCTCCACCCGGCATGATTTGAGAACCTCCAGCGAGTTCGGATTCAGATGCTCCGTAAAATCAGCCTTCCCTTCAAGCGGGTTGCCGATACGGAAAAGGCGGTCGTAGAGCCTGATTTCAGCGGGGGAGGCGTGGTCTGCCGATACCCAGTGGATCGTCGCCTTCACCTTTCGGCTGTCCGGAGCAAAACCGCTTCTTGTCTCCGGGTCGTAGGTACAGCGGACTTCCTGCACGCCGCCGGTGCCGGGATCTTTCGACCACGTCGACGCACTTGATGAAGTAACGCGTAGCGGAGCCGCACCTCTGGCCGGGGGCCAGCCGGTAGTACTTCGGCGGCGGGATTCTCGCTGAAGTCGTCCTGTTCGATGTACAGGACAGCGGCAGAAAGGAACTTTTCGAGACCCCAGCCCCGGATTTTGCGGATGTTAAGGACCGCTTCAAATCTCCTCGACCCTGCCCTCCGGGTAGTTGTCGATGACCACGCGGACGGGCCGCAGGACCCCCATGACACGGGGGGCACGTCGGTTCAGATCTTCCCGCACACAGTGTTCGAGCAGCGCCATCTCGACCAGGCTGTCGTTCTTGGCCATACCGACTCGTTCACGAAGTCTCGGATCGCCTCGGGAGTATAGCCCCTCCTCCGCAGCCCGCGAGGGTCGGCATGCGCGGGTCATCCCACCCGCGGACCCGCCCTTTCTCCACCAGTTCGAGGAGCCACCGTTTGCTCAAGACGGTATGGCTGAGGTTGAGCCGGGCAAACTCGATTCTGCTGTGGAAGATCCCGATATTCTCCAGGAACCAGTCATACAGGGGCCTGTGAATCTCGTACTCCAGGCTGCAGAGCGAGTGGGTGATCCTTTCTATGGAATCCGAAGGCGGATGCTGATAATCGTACATGGGGTAGATGCACCACTCAGTCGCCCGTCCGGTAGTGATGCGTTCTGTGGATCCGGTACATCACCGGGTCCCGCATGTGGAGATTGGGTGACGCCATGTCGATCTTCGCCCGAAGGACGTGCGCGCGCTGTCCGGGAAACTCCCCTGCCCGCATCCGGCGGAAGAGGTCCAGGTTCTCTTCGACGGGACGGTTTCGATACGGGCTTTCCTCCCCGGGTGTCGGTGAGGGGCCCTGCCCCGCTGCTCCCCGAATCTCGGATCCGCACTCAGACCGCAGACGTAGGCCTTCCCTCCCTGATGAGCTGAAGGGCAACTGATAGAGCTTTTCATAATAATCCGAGGCGATAGTACTGGCGGTCTCCCCAGTCAAATCCCAGCCACCTCACGTCCTGGATAATCGAATCCACGTATTCCTTGCTTTCCCCGCTCGGATCCGTATCATCCATTCGCAGATTGCAGGTCCCCCCGTACTGGGCGGCAATGCCGAAATTGAGGCAGATGGACTTGGCATGACCGATGTGGAGATACCCGTTCGGCTCCGGCGGAAAACGTGTGGCAATGCGTCCGCTGTACCTGTTCGTCCGCACATCTTCGTCGATTCTTTCCCGTATGAAATCGGTGGTTGAAGAAACCTCTGCTTGTGCCATGGTATCCCTTCCTCTTCTGTTTTGGCCCTGAATAAGACCGGTATCTTAAAGGGGTCTCTGTCCTTGGGCGTCGCTCATTTCTTACCACAGACGGCTTCTTCTTTCAACCTCCCCCGTCACCAGGAATGGAGAAAAATGGGAACGGATCCGCCTCCCTTCTTCCTATTCATAAAAAAAAGCCCCATTCCCAATATTGAAATGGGGCCGTATTTCCCTTTGCGGCCGTTGAAAGAGCATCACGACCCGCGTCATCCTGCGCTTTGCGAGGACGACTGATTCTGCCGGGACCAGAGGGTGAAGATCCGGTTCAGAACCTCACCTTTCTTTCTCAGCATCTCCTGTTTCGACTTGCAGCGGACCGTCCCGGCAGCCGCGCCCGGATGACCATCACCGATGTTGAGACTCCGCATGATCTCTCCGATGTTCCGCATCGGCGTTTCACGGTTCCCCTTGATGGAAAGAGACATGGAAACGCCTACGTGATTGCTCTTGACCCCGTGATCCATGAGATGATAGACTTCGAGAACCGCCAGCGCTTCCGGATAGATCAAGAAGGCAAGATTCTTGGCCAGGTGGGGCCGGCGCTGATACTTGGTGAGATCAATCAGGACGACCTCTTTCCGGTGATCCTGTTCGAGGAAATAGGAGGCTTCCCGAATGGCCCGAAGCATCCGCTCCTCCTCCTCCTGATACTGTTTGAACCTCTTCTGAACGAACGGGAGATCCGCAACCTCTCCGAGAGACCGGTCCCGGAGTTGCTGAACCAGACTCCTCATGTGGGCGTTCTGCTCCTCGGCCGATTGAAAACGGACCTTCAGCGTGTACTCGACGATCTTTCCGGGTGTCTCCTCCCTCCAGTCTTCCGCCGAAGCATAAGCGAAGCTGTCGATGCGATCGGCCTCTTCGATCGCCTGTCCGAAGTAAGCGGGAAATGGAAACTTTTCGGAAAAATAGTCGTAGACGACGCGGCTGCAGCTCGGTTTCAGATCGAAGCGCCCTGGAATTGCCGCGATGTCCAGTTTTCGATACGTCAGTTCCTCACGGTTTCCTTCGTGGTGATCAAACCAGAGGCCGCACTGGAGGGGATAGGGGAGATCGCAGACGACGTCCTTCTCTGTAATCGTGATCTGGGAGCGGTTGATGGCCAGGGGACCTGCGAACAGGACCCGGTCAATCTTAAGGGCCCACGAGCAGAGAGCCGCGCTCACAATGCCGTCAAAATCGTGGTGGGTGACGATCTTTTCGTAACGTCCCTCCGCAAGCCGTTCTTCCATATCCCAATCTTACCAGAGACCCGCGTGCCCGGTCAATGGTCACACCTCAGAAAGAGGCATCCTTTCACCCATGATTGGAGCAACAAACTTGCGTCAAACCCATACCACCCATCAGTGAAGGAATGCAAGGAATGGTAGTGCGTCACTCTACCGTGGCTTTGTTCAGGTCCGGGAGAGATGTAGGAAGAAATCTTGTCGCGGCAACCTCAGCTTGTTCGTAAACTCAAAGCGTTTCCAGAACACTCTAAGGCCCATCTCATTGAGGACAAATGTTACCCTTACCTGACCGGCAAGTGCCCCGCTGGTCCCTCAGGGATCAAGGGGCACAATATAAATGAGAGTACCTTACCGGGAAGCCCCGCCCTTCAGGGCGGAGAGCTTCACAAGATCCTATCCATCCGCATGACAAGATTGCTGGAGATATCCCTCCCGGACCTGGGATTTCTCCCCGCTTCAGTGAGAAGCTGTGAAAAAATAGGTCTTATCTTTTTCTGGCCCAACGAGGGCAGGCCGCTTTCCAAACTTTAGAATTGCGATCTTTTAATCGGGGCAACCATCCTGTCAGTAAGTCTGCGTTACTATTGCCAATCTACGCACTCGTTCGCTCGATAAGGTTTCGCTCTAAAGTTTTCCAAACGGCCCACCCTCATTGGCGGCCTGGGATACTTTTCCTTTTTTTCTAATTTTTTCACACCTTCTGACGCATTACAAGGAATGTAACATTAAGGTTGACAAGAAAGGAATTTCCCTGCATAAATGAAATTGAAATTCATTTTCAACTTCTCACGTCTCAATGAACTCAACCCTGTTCAAGTCCAAGGTCCCCACGAAGGGATTGAAAACGACCCGGCAGCGCGAAGAGATTCTCAAGGTCTTCTTCGACTCCTCCGGCCACCGGAATCTGGCCCAGATCCATGCCCAGGTCGTCAAGATCGACCCCAAAATCGGGTACACCACGGTCTACCGGACCTTGAAGCTCCTGACCCGTTTCGGGTTGGCCGCCGAACGCAAATTCGATGACGGAGAAACCCGATATGAACCCGTTTCGGCGGAAACCCACCACGATCACCTGATCTGTCTGGAATGCGGCAAAATCATCGAGTTCGAGAACAACCCCATTGAAACGCTGCAGGAAGAAATTGCCCGGCAATACGGATTCAAGATCCTCCACCACCGGATGGAACTGTACGGCCGGTGTGTCCGCTGTTCGAAGAAGCAGGGGATCACCAGGGGAAAGAGATAACCATGGAGTCCGGCAGAGCAACCCCTCCCCGTGGGGGGCCATCGGGAGGAAAAGTCATCCTGATCGGAAATCCGAATGTGGGCAAATCGCTCATTTTCAACTACCTGACCGGCCAG
The DNA here is from genome assembly GCA_963731045.1 of uncultured delta proteobacterium. Lineage (GTDB taxonomy): Bacteria > Desulfobacterota > BSN033 > BSN033 > UBA1163 > CAVSVC01. The sequence goes on from CAVSVC010000021.1 coordinate 19,641, forward strand.
TATGTGACGGTTTCCAACTATCCGGGAACGACCGTGGAGATCGCCCGGGGAACGATGTCCGCCCACGGCAAGAAATTTCAGGTGATCGATACACCCGGGGGTCAACTCTCTCATCCCCATGTCCGAAGATGAAAAAGTCACCCGGGATATCCTCCTGAACGATCCCCCTTACTCGCTGGTTCAGGTCATGGATGCCAAGAACCTCCGGCGCGGACTCCTCATCTCTCTTCAACTGTCGGAAATGGGACTCTCCTTCTCCGTCGTCCTGAACATGTGGGACGAAGCCAAAAGCAGGGGCATTGAAATCCAGAATCAAACGCTGTCCGAGATCCTGGGGGCTCCTATTTTCAGAACCGTGGCGACGAGGAAGAAAGGACTGGAGAAGATCAAGGACCATCTTGAAAACCACGCTTCCTCGAGCACGCCGGTCGCCTATCCCGAAACGATTGAAGCCGGGATCTCCCGGATCGTCTCCATTCTCCCTGAAGCATCCATCTCAAGACGCTCCCTGGCGTTGATGCTGCTTTCGGGCGACGTGAGCCTGGTCGACTGGCTGCAGGAGCATCTTACCGAAGAGGACATTCTCCGAATTGAGACCATCCGGCAGGAGGTTCAGTCCCGGTTTACGGACCCTCTTGGGTACCTGGTCACCCAGGTCCGTCTTCGCAAGGCGGATGAGGTCCTCGCCCGGGTCATGAAAAAGGCGGACGGGGTGGACAAAAACCTGAGGGCCACCCTCGGAAACCTCGCCATCCATCCCTTCTGGGGCATTCCCATCCTCCTCCTGATCCTCTTCGTCACCTATGAAATCGTCGGGGTCTTCGGGGCCCAGATCTGCGTCGAATTTCTGGAGAAGACCCTCTTCGGAAAATGGGTTCTTCCCTCTCTGACCGGGTGGATCAGGCAGGGGATTCCCATCTCAATCCTACAGGATTTCCTGATCGGCCCCTACGGGGTCTTCACCATGGCCCTGACGTATGCCATTGCGATCGTCCTGCCGATCGTAGGCTGCTTTTTTTTCGTCTTCGGGCTCATGGAGGATTCGGGGTATCTTCCGAGACTCGCGGTCATGACGAATCAGATTTTCAAGAGGATGGGACTCAATGGAAAAGCGGTTCTTCCCATGGTCCTGGGATTGGGATGCGACACGATGGCAACCATGACAACCCGCATTCTTGATACCGAAAAGGACAGGACCATTGTCACGCTTCTCCTGGCCCTCGGGGTCCCATGCTCGGCCCAGCTGGGGGTTATTCTCGGGATGTTCGCGGGACTGCCTGCCGCCTATCTCCTCACCTGGATCGGACTCATTCTGGCGATTATTGGGGTCGTGGGATACCTGGCCTCCCGGGTGATTCCCGGAGAAGGGTCTGATTTCATCCTTGAGATTCCCCCGCTGAGGGTCCCCCAGTTATCGAACATTCTGGTAAAGACCCTAGCCCGGATCGAATGGTATCTGAAAGAAGCGGTTCCTCTCTTCGTACTGGGAACCCTGATCCTGTTCCTCCTCCATCAGACAAAGCTTCTGACGCTCCTGGAGCACCTGGCCTCCCCGGTAATCGTTCATCTCCTCGGCCTTCCCGCCCGGGTGACGGAGGCCTTTGTCATTGGGTTTCTCAGACGGGATTACGGAGCCGCAGGCCTCTTCGTTCTGGCCAGGGGAGGAGGTCTCACCCCCCATCAGATTCTGGTGAGCCTCGTCACCCTCACGCTCTTCATCCCCTGCGTCGCCCAGTTTTTCATGATGATCAAAGAGAGGGGATTGAAGAAGGCCCTCGGGATTGCGGCCGCCGTGATGCTGGTGGCCTTTTGTGTGGGGGGACTGCTCCATTTCGTGTTGAAGATCATCGGGATTTGAAGATACTGTACAAAAATCCGAAATTCGAAGCACGAAATTCGAAACTGGCATCCCGCATGAATCAACTCAGATGCTCGTGAGAGCGTAAGGCGCAAGTCGAAATTGATTTTGCCCCTTACGCCTAACGCCTTGCGACTGGCGGAACAAAAATTCGACATTCGGGTTTCGGATTTCTAATCACCAAGGACTGACCGTGGAACCGACTTCGTTACAGTGTCCTCTCTGTGGAAAAAAATTCTCTGAGGCCGAGATGAAATGCACCTCCGGATGTCTCCTCTCTAAGAACTGTCACATCCTGTGCTGCCCACACTGCGGGTACACCTTTAAGGAGCGCTCCGCCATCGTCGACTTCTTGAAATCCCTCTGGAGACGAAAGGAGAATAAATGAACAGCGATAGTGAAAGAAAGAAAGGCCATCACCGCAAGATGTGGGGGAGGACGGATTCCTTCGACGAGGAGCGGATCGACGAGCTTCTCGAGTTGATCTGGACCCTGAGAGAGGAAGGGGTTTCGGACCTCGATCAGCTCCTCAAGACAACGGAGGATGTCGAAGCCCAGACGATTCTCCGCCTGATGATCAGGGATGGATTATTCGAGGTGGAAGGCAATCGCATGGTCCTCCGGGACCGGGGCGAGGAGAAAGCGAGAGAGCTGATCCGGCGTCATCGCCTGACCGAAAGGCTTCTTCACGAGATCTTTGAGATCTCCGAGGATCAGGTCGAGGAAGAGGCCTGCAAACTGGAGCATATCCTCAGCCCGGCCGTAACGGACAGCGTCTGCACCTTTCTCGGCCATCCGCCCACGTGCATTCACGGCAAAACCATCCCCCGTGGAGAATGCTGCTTCAAATTCAGGAAGGAGATCAAGCCCTTTGTCATTCCCCTGGAGGAACTGGGGTTGGGAGAAGAAGGCCGCATCGTCTTTATCGCCCCCAAGTCTCATCAGCGCCTCGACCGGCTCAGCACCCTCGGGATCGTTCCGGGAAGTAACGTCAGGATGCACCAGAAGAACCCCTCCCATGTGTTGCAGATCGGGGAGACCATGCTGGCTCTGGATAAGGAGATTGTGAGGGATATCTACGTCAAGAGAGTGTAAGGCAGTGATCAGTTACCAGTGATCAGTAAGCAATGCATATCAAGATACCTGCAATTCTAAAGCTTTGGAGATCGCCCGGCTCTTCCGGGTCAGGGTAAGATTAAAGCTGGTTTTTTCAAATTCTCAGCGGGGAACCCCCTTGCGACTTGCGACTTACGCCTCACGTAATTGGATCAGGATCTATCCCTGATCTTTCTTGGAAGGCAGATCCCCTCCTCGGCGTTCGATCTCCTCCTGGATCAGCTCTCCCAGGTTTGAAGAAGCTGCATTCTGATTCGAGATATACTTCTCGATCTCTGCTTTTTCGGCCTTTTCTTTCAGTTTCTTAATGCTGAGGCCGATTCGCCGTTCATGGGGGTCGATATGGAGAACCACCGCCGACACTGCATCCCCGACCTTAAGGGCATCTGAAGGTTTTTCCACCTTTTCGTAGCTGATTTCTGAAACGTGGACCAGTCCTTCGATCCCCTCCTCCAGCTCGACAAAGGCCCCGAAATCGGTGACATTGGTCACCTTCCCCGTCACAACCTCCCCTCTCCGGAATCGCCGCGCCACCTCTTTCCACGGGTCGGTCATCAGTTGTTTGATGCCGAGGGAAAGGCGTTCGTTCCGGGGATCGATGCTCAAAATCACGGCCTCAATCTCCTGCCCTTTTTTGAAGAGCTCGCCGGGGTGTTTGACCTTTTTGGTCCAGGACATCTCCGAAACATGAACCAACCCGTCCACGCCTTCTTCAAACCCAACGAAGACTCCAAAATCGGTAATGGTCTTCACTTTTCCCGCTACCCGGGTTCCCACCGGGTACTTCTGGGCAATCACATCCCAGGGATTGGGTTCCGTCTGCTTCATTCCCAATGAGATACGCCGTTTCACAGGATCACAGTCCAGAACGACGACATCCACCTGTTCCCCCGGCTGGACGATCTTGGAAGGGTGCCTCGCTTTCTTGTTCCAGGTCATCTCGGAGATATGGATCAGGCCCTCCACCCCTTCCTCCAGTTCGGCAAACACCCCGTAATCCGCGAGACTCACCACTTTCGCACGAACACGGCTTCCCACCGGGTATTTTTCCAGGACGGAATTCCAGGGGTCCGGCTGGGCCTGCTTCAGACCAAGAGAGACCTTACCTTTCTCCTGGTCGAAATGGAGAACCTTCACCTTCACACCGTCACCGACGGCAAGCTTTTCGGAAGGATGCCCAACCCTGCCCCAGCTGATATCGGTGATGTGGAGGAGGCCGTCCACGCCGCCGAGATCGATAAAGGCGCCGTATTCGGTCAGGTTCTTGACCGTTCCTTCGACAATCTCCCCTTCCGCAAGGTTCTTCAGGGTGGACTCCCTCTGTACTTTTCGCTCCTCATCGAGGAGGACACGACGGGAAAGAACAATATTGTTCCTCTTTCGATTGAATTTGATCACCTTGAATTTGAACCGTTTTCCGACCAGGCCGTCCAGATCTCGAACAGGTTTCAGATCGATCTGAGATCCGGGAAGAAAAGCCACTATCCCATCGATGTCTACCGAAAGGCCGCCTTTGACCTTGGCGACGATTTCACCTTCGATCACTTCTCCTTCCCGGCAGGAACGACTGATCTCTTTCCACAGGGTAACTCTGTCAGCCTTCTCCTTGGACAGGATGAGAAGGCCTTCTTCATTGGCCTTCTTCTCGATCAGCACGTTGATCTGGTCCCCGATCTTAACGTCAAGTCGCTGATCTCTCCTATGAAACTCGCGAATCGGGATCTGCCCTTCGCATTTATATCCCACGTCGACGGTGACATGATCCGGTGTAATGTTAATCACCGTTCCTTTGAGGATCTGTCCCTCTTCAACCGCCTTCAGACTCTCCTCATACAGAGTCTGAAAATCCTCGGCGTCCCGTTTTACGGATCGTACCTCCGTCTCTTTTGCCCCCTCCTCCACTCCTTCGGGAGGGGTCGGTTTGGTCTGTTCGTCCATGGAAGTCAACTCATTCTCCCCCATCAAAAAAATCCCCCTTTTTTTAATATTTCATATATTTACCATACTCTCAAACAAAATACAAATGTTTGTACACTTTAGCGGCCCACCCTCGTTGGGCCAGTAAAAGATAGGAACCTATTTTTTCACACCTTCTCGGTTACGGGTGGAATAGACAAAGATCTCTTAAGGCTTCAGGCCTTTCAAACGGTAGATCCCATCCTCCACCTCCCGGATGATCCAGTGGGGCGTTGAGGCTCCTGCTGTCAGACCCACCTTTTCTCTGCGATTGAACCATCTTGGATTCAGCTCCCGGGCGGTCTCGATCTGATGAGTCTGAGGCTGAATCTCTTTACAGATTGCGGAAAGCCTCTGGGTATTCCCGCTGTTATACCCGCCGACCACGACCATGCATTCCACCTCCTTGGCAATTTCGATTGCCTCCCTCTGCCGGATCGTGGTGGCCTGGCAGATCGTATTGTATACGCGGACCTCTTTGGCCCTTTCCGTGCTGGAAGCAACAACCTCCTTGAAGAGGCTCTGAGATTGCGTTGTCTGGGCGATCACTCCGAGCTTTCTCCAGGGGCCGAGCCGTTTCACCGCCCGCACATTTTCAACGACGGTAACATCTTCCCCGAGGTAGCTTCGAATCGCTTCCACCTCCGGATGTTCGGCGTCCCCCACGATCAAGACGGCATATCCGTGCCGGTCCAGATATTTCGCGTGGAGTTGGGCCTTTTTCACAATGGGACAGGTCGCATCCAGGATGCGCAATCCCTTTTCCCTCGCCATCAGGAAGTCTTCCTGGGAAACACCGTGCGAGCGGAAAATAACCGTCCCCTTTGAAATCTGTTTGATCCGGTCCTTGACCTGGATGCCCAATTGACCTATGAGTTCGACAGCCTGCGGATTGTGAATCAGGGGCCCCAGGGTGTAAATCGGCTTCGGGTACTTCTTGGCTGCCTCAAGGGCCATATCCATCGCCCGCTTCACCCCAAAACAGAACCCGCCCGATTTTGCGACGATGAGTCTCATCTTCCCTCTCACAACATGCAAGGTCTAACCGTCATTCTAATCTTACAATGAACTCTTTCCAACTCAAAACACTTCCATCTTCTTCCGGACGAGCCGGTACATCTCCTCCACAATTTCCTCGGCGGATCGATGCGTCGAGTCGATACGTACCGCATCCTCTGCCGTCCTGAGCGGGGAATGAGTCCGATGCATATCGTTCTCGTCCCGTCTGACGACTTCGTCACGGACCCTCTGAAAGTCGACCTGCAGCCGCTTCTCTACCAGTTCGTCGTATCTCCTTCTTGCCCGTTCCTCCGGATCGGCATCCAGATAAAACTTGACGTGGGCCCCTGGAAAAACAACGGTCCCGACGTCTCGCCCTTCTAAGACAACCCCTCCCTCTCTTCCCATCTCCCGCTGCTTCTCCACCAGGGCCTCCCGCACACTCTTCTTTTTAGAAATATCCGAAGCGAGAAGACTGATTTCAGGAGACCGGATCGCCTCCGTCACGTCCTCACCGTTGCAGAGGACGCGGGTCTTTTCTTCTTCATGCACAAAGGCGATACAGAGGGAGGAGACCCATTGGTAGAGGCTTTCTCCATCTTCGAGAGAAACCCTGTCCTTTCCGGCTTGAAGCGCCACTGCCCGATACATGGCTCCTGTATCAAGATAAGTGTAGGCCAATCGAACGGCGAGGTGTTTTGCCGCCGTGCTCTTTCCTGCGCCTGAAGGACCGTCAATGGCAATGATCAATCGTTTCTTCGGAGAAGTCTCAGACATCTCGGTCGTCTGTTACTGGAGGATTATGGCTGAAGGGCAGAGGAGAGGAGTCTGGCCTTTGCGGGAAACTCAAGAAGTGCTGGCGAAGGCCTCTTCGAACCTCAGACCTTAGATCGTGCCTATGATTACCACATTAGCAGGGAATTTTCAAGGAGTTTCCGGGAAGGCAATTCCTGTACTGATGCTGGAGCAATACTGCTCCGGTTTTTTTCCACAGCCTCAAAACAAAACTCCGCGGTGGCAGTCTGGCCATTGATCTTCTTGTAGGGTGGGTTGAGAATGACATGGGTAAATCGTGTGCCGGGAACGGCAAAAAGAGACTCTTTTGTTTCTGTGATGCCAGCCGAAACAAAATCCTCGGCCCTTATGATCCCGTGAAACACGATGTCATTTGAAACACAGAGCGACTGGGACCGCTTCATGCTCTCGTCCAGATACGGCAGGATCGTGCTATCTGATTCGTAGGCAACCACCTCTATAGAAAGAGGCCGAATATTTTGTGAAACCAGGGTTTCCACACAGGCCGCAAAAAGCACCCCCGCCCCGGCACCGGGTCCAAGAGTCTCACCTCTTTGGGTCCAGTTTCAAACATCGACGACATGAACTTGGCTATGGCGGCGGGTGTCAGGAACTGACCGATTTGGGAGCGATCAGCTCTGCTTGTCGCACTGTTGAATGATCTACGGACATGGTCAAGTGGATGCAAGGGTTTTATTATCACATCCTTTTCAGCGGTAGAGGCGCTGTCTGCAGAAATTGCTGCTGTTTATTTATGTGACCTAACATAGACCTAACGACGCGAGGGCTCAACGGCGGCTGTAAAACGTCAGCCAAAGCCTATTGTTATGCCATGGTTCTTGTCACTCTTCTTTATGGAGATCAGGGATTCCAAGTCCTTTGCATATCTTTCTGGCAAGCTTGTCGGGAATTTCAGTGTGCCGCGGCACCGTCTCCACAGAACCATTCACTGGGTTCATCCAAAGCGAATGAGATCCCCCTTCTCTCTTGAGGTAGCAACCATACCGACGCAAATGCCGCAGGAGGGCTTGTCTCTTCATCAGATTGCGACGACCTCGCGGATTGCATCTTCTGGTAATCCGCGCATGGCGTCCTCACGCCGATCTTCCAGTATAAGTGAGATCGCCGCCGCTAAACTTGCTTTACATTCGTCGATTGTCTTGCCTTGCCCATTTGCCCCCGGAACCTCAGGGCAGTAAGCAATATACCAATCTCCGTCCTTTTCAATAATTGCTGTAAACTCATTATGCATGATGCTCCTCCATGTTTTTCCTGCTGTTTAAAGAGGCGAAAAAGGAGTTTATCAGCTCCCGATGGTTGACAAATTTCCTTTCAAGTAGTGCCCTCAATTCTCCTAAGTTCTGATCCTCCAGGAGCCGGTCAATTTCATAAGCCCTCTTGCCGAGTTGCCTGCAGTACTTGTCAATGACCGTTTGGGGGGCTGTGTTTCTTCTTTGAGCTACAAGGGTAGTAGCTTCCCTTCTATTTCGCCCCGATTTTTTCACCTCGTGAATGACTTCAAGTACCTGTGCCAATGCCTTAGGGACACCTTCGGGAAAATTTGTTGGAATACTGACCGCCGTCTTTTTATTTACCTCGCGCAGACGAGACAGTTCTCCTCCCAGGAGGATTCTGTTTAATACGGAATTTGGGGTGTCCTCAAACGGCTCGGCCTTGCTCTTCAGGTAATTCCAGACCTTTTCGTCAATTTCAATCTTATAGGTTTGCATGATCATCTCCTCCTTGTTTTGCTTTTCATACAATTGTACGAAAGTACTTTTAGTATGTCAAGTAAAAAAGTGGGGGAGAGATTATTCGTGATTTATTAGCTCAAGGGAAGGACAATCGTTGTCCAAGAGAAAATGTGAAACTCTCGGCCCTAAAGGGCGGGGCTGTTCAACAGGGCTCACGGCCCTTAGTCCTTCGACGGGCTCAGGACCCCGAGCGGTGTCGAGGGGCGTGTCGAAGGGCTTCCCGATAAGGTAGTTTCATTTATAGTATGTCCCTTTTACCCAGGCCTGAAGACCGGGGTCAGGGAACACACGCTGGTTAAGAAGTGGACCAGGGATTTGTCATTCGAAGGGCTTCGGAAACCAGGTCAACCCGAGGCTTTCGGCGACCTCCTGTGAAACCAGCCTCCCCTCCATCAAATTGAGTCCCTTCCTGAGTGCCTCGTTCTCTTCAAGGGCCTTCAGGTACCCCTTCTCCGCAATCTGAAGGACGTGGGGGAAGGTGGCGTTCGTCAGGGCCAGAGTCGAGGTTCTCGGATAAATGCCCGGGATGTTGGCCACGCAGTAATGGACGATGCCCTCTTCCACATAAGTTGGATTCTCATGTGTGGTGGGATGGGTGGTTTCGAAACATCCCCCCTGATCCACCGAGATGTCCACTACGGCCGAACCGGGCCGCATCTTCCTCAGCATCTGACGGCTCACCAGTTTGGGCGCCTGGGCTCCCGGGATGAGAACCGCTCCGATGACGAGGTCGGCGTCTACAATCACCTCTCCAATCGTCATCCGGTTCGAAATAAACGTGGTGATATGACCCCGGGTAATATCGTGAAGATAGCTCAGTCTTTCCGGATCGACGTCGAGAATCGTGACCTGGGCGCCGATCCCCAGAGCCACCTTGCAGGCATTGGCCCCGGCAACCCCTGCCCCGAGAATCACCACTCTGGCTGGAGGAACCCCCGACGCCCCGCAGATCATTAACCCTTTTCCGCCGTGCCTTGCCTCCAGACACATTCCCCCCGCAAGGATCGATGCCCGGCCGGCGATCTCGCTCATGGGTCGAAGAAGAGGCAGGGTCCCATCTTTCCCCTGGACGGTCTCATACCCAATGCCGATGATGCGCCGATCAAGCAACTTCAGGGTCAGTTCCCGGTCTGCGGCCAGATGAAGGAATGTGAACAGGACCTGCCCGGGTCCCATATATGAGAATTCGGGCCCCAGGGGCTCTTTCACCTTAACGATCAAATCGGCCCCGGACCAAACCTCTTGCCCGCTCTCGCCAAGCAGGGCCCCCGCGCTCAGATATTCACTGTCGGAGAAGCCGCTGCCTTCTCCTGCTCCCTTTTCAACCAGAACACTATGGCGATGAGAGACAAGAGCATCCACCCCTTGAGGAGTCATAGATACCCTCTTCTCCCCCACTTTAATCTCCTTCGGGACCCCAATGATCATCTTCCTCTCTGCCTCCGGCCTCAATTCCTGCCGATCCGTGTATTCCTCATGATTAAATGCTACCATAAAAAAGGATTGAATTAAATCCAACGCCCGGTTTAAACTGATACGACGGCAGAAACAGTAAGGAGGCCTTTGATCGAAGCTTCGATCCTGCTCTTCGCCATCGCAGTTGTGGGGCTCGCCCTTTTCTTCGGCTTCTCGAATGGTTTCCAGGATGCTGCCAACGTCGTGGCTGCGATCATTGCAACCGGGGCGCTTCCTCCGAGAAAAGCCCTGTTCATGGCCGCGGTATGTGAGTTCATCGGCCCCTTCCTTTTCGGAACGGCGGTGGCCCAAACCGTCGGAAAGGGGATGGTGGATATTTCAGCCTTTGACACAAACGTGATGGAACTCTCCCTCGGCCTCATCGTGGCAACCCTTGTTGGTACGATCTCCTGGAACTTGATCACATGGTACCGGGGACTTCCCTCCAGTTCGTCTCATGCACTGGTGGGAGGGCTGGTGGGTTCTGTGCTGGTTGCCTTCGGGCCTGAGAAGATCCTCTGGACCCGGGTGTTCTATGTTGTCGCGGTCTTGATCTTATCCCCCATGCTGGGTCTGTTTTTCGGAACACTCTTCCTGAAACTCACCTACTATTTCGCACAAAATGCGACGCCCAGAATAAACACGGTGTTCAACCGTCTTCAGATTCTTTCCTCCGTTGCCCTTGCCCTCAGTCATGGAGCCAACGATGCTCAGAAATCGATGGGGCTCATCGCTCTGTCCCTGGTCATTCTCGGACTTTCCCCCGCCTTTTGTATTCCCTTCTGGGTCGTCTCCAGTTGTGCGGCAGCCATTGCCCTTGGAACGGCCAAAGGAGGATGGAGGGTCATTAAGACGGTGGGTTTCGGAATCTATCGCCTGAGATCTGTCCACGCTTTCTGTGCCCAGACCGCTTCCGCTTCTGTCATCCTGGGGGCAGCGCTTCTGGGCAGTCCGGTTTCGACGACCCACGTTGTTTCCTCCAGCATCATTGGCGTGGGGATGGAAGAGCGGATTTCTGCGGTGCGATGGGGAGTGGCCAGGAACATTGTAGTCGCATGGTTTGTAACGATCCCGGCTTCAGCACTTATGGCCGGGCTGGTCTTCTATTTGATCCGCATCATCCACCCGGGGTTCTGAACAGAGAGGAGGAGAATGAGATGGTACTCGGCATCTTCAAGAAGAAAGAGACCTTTTCCAAGTGATCAGGACCGTTTCTTCGACATCCTCTACCGCCAATCGTCCAAAACGATAGAGGGACTGGAAGCCCTCTCGAAGTTTGCAGAAACCGGAACGGAGGAAAATGCCAATCTCGTCAGAAGGATCGAAAGGGAGGCGGATGAACTGAGAAGAATCCTCGTTGAGGAGTTGAATCAGACCTTTGTGACGCCTCTGGACAGGGAAGACATCTATGCCCTGTCCAGGGCCATTGATGATGTGCTGGATTATGCCAATACCACCGTCGATGAGATGGAAATCTACCAGGTCAAAGGCGATGAGCACATCCGGGAGATGGTGAATATCCTTCGAAAGGCTGCAAGGGAGCTGAATGAAGCAGTCAAAATCCTGAAAGACTATCCCACCATCGCTTCCGAGCACGCGGTCAAGGCAAAGGCATACGAAAACCAGATGGAAAAGGCTTATCACCTGGCCCTGGCCAATTTATTCAAAGGAACGGATACGGTCTACATGCTCAAGATGCGCGAGATTTACCGCCACCTCAGCAACGCCGCCGACCGCAGCGACGAAGCGGCCAATCTCATCTCCAGCATTGTGATGAAACACACGTAACCGGGGAGTTGGGGATATGAACCCGGGCCATTCACTCGTCGCCCAAGGCTTCACGGACCTTCCGGGCCAGGTCGTTGATCGTGAAAGGTTTCAGGATAAAATGGACCCCTTCGTCCAGCACTCCCCGGTGGACAATGGCATCCGAAGTATAGCCCGACATAAAGAGCACCTTCATCCCGGGCCGAATCGCTGATATCCTTTCTCTCAGTTCGGTCCCGTTCATCTCCGGCATCACCACGTCCGTGACCAGGAGATCAATCGACCTCGCTCCCCTTTCGCACAATGACAGGGCCTTCCCGGGTGTCTCGGGCGCCAGGACGGAGTATCCCAGCCTCTCAAGCATCTTCATTGTGATCCCGCGCACCATCTCATCGTCTTCCACCAGCAGGACTGTTCCGGCTCCCGGGGTCACAGGGGCCTCCTTCCCCTTCTCCTCTTCCTCCTCTTCCTCCGTCATGATGGGAAGATAGATGCTGAACGTGGTCCCCTGCCCGGGTTCACTCTCCACGGTGATAACCCCGCCGTTCTGCGTCACCATCCCGTATACCGTCGCCAATCCCAGCCCTGTCCCCTTTCCCACCTCCTTCGTTGTAAAAAAGGGCTCGAAGGCATGGGACAATACCTCCTTGTCCATTCCGATCCCGGTGTCGCTCACCCGGAGCAGCACATATTGACCCGGCGTAAACTCCGGGTGGTCCCGGCAATAGCCTTTGTCAAGAAAGATATTTTGAGTCTCGATCTCCAGCTTACCCCCATCGGGCATGGCATCCCGGGCATTGACAACCAGATTGACAAGAACCTGGTCCACTTGGGAGGAGTCACACCGGATCCTCCAGAGATCCTTGCCGGGGCTGAAACAGAGATCGATGTCCTCTCCTATCAGCCGGGAGAGGGTCTTCTGCGTATTCGAAATCAGTTCATTCAGCTGGATGGGCTTGGGGGCAATGATCTGTTTTCTCGAAAAAGCAAGGAGCTGTCGTGTGATGTCCCTGGCCCGTCCCGCAGCCTTTTCGATCTCCAGCAGGTCCATGAGAAGGGAAGCATCCGCGGAGAGTCTCGACTTCATCAATTCCGCATATCCAAGGATGACGCTCAGCATGTTGTTGAAATCATGCGCCACTCCCCCTGCCAGACGACCGATGGATTCCATCTTTTGCGCCTGAAAGAGCTGTGCCTCCAGGTTCGCCCTCTGCTCCTCCGCCGATTTGCGTTCTGTGATGTCCCGGGTGATGGAAAGAATGCATGGTTCCCCATTGATCTGGAGGATTCGCGCGGACATCAATCCGGTTTTGACACGGCCGTCCTTTAGGCGAAAGCACGCCTCCAGGTTCCTCACTTCCCCTCTTTCCTGCAGCCCTTGAAGCAAGCGGGCGCGGTCTTGGGGATCCGCCCAGATAACGAGTTCAGTCGATGTTTTACCCATCACCTCTTCAGGGGTATATCCGGTCAGTGCCGTAAAGCCCTGATTGATCTCTACAAACAAACCGTCTGACAGGCGATTGACGTTTACAGAATCAGGTGAGGTGTAGAATGTTTTTGAGAATTTGTCTTCCGAGGCGCGCAAGGCCTCCTCTGTCCTCCTTCGCTCGGTAATATCTCGGCCGATAAAGGCCATGGCGTAAGGGACTCCGTCTAAACCGCGGAGAACATCTCCGTTCACTTCGAGCGGGATCCGTCCGCCGTCCTTCTTCAGGAACGTGTATTCTTTCGGCCCGAGCGGCCGTTCGAACATGAGTCCGGTATTCTTGATGACCTCCGGATGGTCCTCCGGAGCGATAAAGGAGAGCATACTCTTTCCGACGATCTCGTCACGATTCGAAAACCCGCTGAGTTCGACGCCGACCTCGTTGATAAATGTAATGATTCCGTCAATGGATGTCCGGACAACAATATCAGGAACTTTGGCAACCAGCCTGCGGTACAGTTCTTCGCTTTCCCGCAAGGCCTCCTCCGCACCCTGACGTTCGATTTCGCGCTGATGGACCTCCTCCAGCAGCAGATTGATCGCTTCCGCCAGAAGGTCCAGATCGTCATTCCCCCCGGAGGGGGGCACACAAATCGAATAATCTCCCCCTGCCGCTTGGGTTACGGCATCGATCATGCTGCGAATACGGTCTTTTTCAGATTCTTTCGCCATAGTTATCCCCCGGATTCGCCGGATACGACCGAAAAGAGGCACCTCGTTCCAACGCTATTATTGGTCTTATCGGAAGAAACCAGTGAAGTTTTAATACGGCAGGGAATGAATTCCGGAAGAAACGTTGCCCGCAGAGACTTGCGGGCACAAGAAGGAGTCCGACGGGCTTTTCCCGGTCGGGCTCCCTCCTCTGATCTTTTAATCATCAAATTTGCCGGCAGGCCCTTTGTCGCCTCCAATGCGGGCCGCCCTTTCAGCGATCTGGCTCTCCGTCCATTCCGAAGGGTTTTCGACCCGACCTACCTTCGGACCGGGATCACAGGAACCCGCCTTCAGGATCATCTCAATGGCAAGGGGGGCCGTGTCCTGTGAATTGAAGACGCCTGCCATCATCTTATAGGCGAAGTCCTCCACGGCCTTGGCCATCCGGGCTCTGATCTCTTTGGGCTGGGCGAGAAGCTTATTCTCAAACGGGAGGTTCAGATTTTTATAGTCTCCCTTCTTCCAGTTCTTCGATTGGGCTTGGGCCACCATCTCGGCCCACATCTCCTCAGAAACCCCCTCCCCTTTCACCTTGCTGAAGTTTCCGCCGCCATCCAAGATGGCATTCCCATAATCATTCACCTGGACACCCCACGAGATCATCTGGAGGGCGGTAGCCACATTGGCCTTCGTCGTGCGCGTTTTGGCCGCGATCTGCCGAAGCCTTTCGGAGCTGTTACCGGAGGTCCCATGCTGAGCGCCGGAGATCTTGTATTTCTGCAGCGCTGCATGAATATCCGCCGTCAGCTGCACCTGGATTCCGGAATCCTTCTCTTCAATGCCATGCGTCGTCCCGTTGTTCAAGGCGATCCAATCGGGAAAGATGTCGTGGGCATTCAGTCCCTGGATGAGGAAAAGGGCCTCTTCTACCGTAGAAAGGCCTTCATCCCCCTTGATCTCCCCGACTTCCGTTTCAAGACCGGCCCATGTGGGGACATGGGGGTTGAGGGCAAGGTTGGCCAGAAGGTTCTTGTCGTCCGGAAGATGAGAGGCATCGATCGCAATCGAGGTCATGCCGGCATCAAAAAAGCTGGGGATCTCGGTCTTGGCCGCGGCAAGGTCCTTGTCGTTCTTAATGCCGTAGTGGTCCGCATGGATGGCAACGGGGATGGTGATCCCGAGCTCGTTGCAAAGGGCGTCCACAAGGGTGGCCATATTCCAGTAGTTCACGGCGCAATAGGCTTTTGTGCCCCCTTCCGACTTCGCGATTTCAATGATGACGGGCGTGTTGGCCCGCTGGGCGGCCTGAAGGACTCCCCGGATCACAAATACATTTCGGCCGTTGGCAGCCATCGCCACCGCATTCCCTTTGGCCATCATTGCCCGGTCTACCACCTTACCGCTGACAATAAGGGCTCTTGAATTGGGAAAGAGTTTCTTGATCGTAGGGGGGCGTCCTACGTCAAGGGCTCTCGAGAAATCGGTTGTCGACACTGTGCTCTTTGTCATGATCTTTTCTCCTTTCATCAGGCTGCCGGGTGATCTTGAGAAGCCTGAAGAGACGTATTTTTTTCGGTAGCCTGCTTTATTTCCTTTCCTAATCTTATCCTCAACCTTAGCCTTCTGTTGTTACTTTTTTGTTTTCAACACCTGTGCAATCTCCTCCACCAGTTTCTTGGACCCGACATAGAGGGCTGTTCGCTGGTGGTGCTTGGATGGCTGGACGTCCAGGATCGGGACTCCCGCCTCGTTGACGGCGGTTCCCCCTGCCTCCCGGCACATGAAAGCGACGACGGACGCTTCGTACATGAGGCGCAGTTTTCCCTCGGGACGGTTCTTTTTCGGATTGGGATGATTGACGATAGCCGGGTACATGAACATGCCCCCATTGGCCAGCACCCGGTGAAAATCCCCGGCAAGCGCTCCGATGTACCTGAACGCGTACTTGCTTTCATTCTCGTTAATCCATTTCTGAACGGATTCGGCGTAGGTATTCCGGTTTGCGGCATTGAATGACAACTCCCAGCTCTTTGTCTCTTCGGGAAGGACCATCCTGGTGGGTCGGACAAAGTTCATCGTCTCGTCGATGTGGAACCTCCAGGTTCCCGCATCCTTGAGCCCGAGGGTAAAGGTCCCGGTTGGGATTACGAACATGCCGGCCGCGATATAATCTTTTCCCGCCCTCAGATGGCCGTCTTCAGGGCCTTCCAGGTTCCGTTTGGCAATCCCGAAGAGAAAGCCCACCGGCAGCCCGTGGGGAATATTCGAAGAACCATCCAGGGGATCGAAATAGACAAAGTAACGTCCGCCCTCGGGATTGAGCGGGATGATCTCGTCGGTCTCCTCGCTGACCGCATGGATAACCCGGCCCGAGGCCCTCAAATAATGGATGGTAATTTCATGAGCGATCTGATCCATCCGCATGACGTCCTCGCCCTGCACGTTGACGTCGCCTGCCATACCGAGATTTCCCTTCAGTGCGCCCGTGAGGTAATAGTGCTGGATATGTTTTGCCGCACTGATCAACCCGTCCATCAGGGTCAGGAAGTGGTAGGTCCGATTATGTTTCTCCTGGTGCTGAAGCAGAAAGTTCGTAAAGGTTTGCTCGAATCGGATCATAGGATCTCCTTTCTATCTCTCTTGGGACGCTCTCTTTCGCCATCTTTGAGTGCCTTTAAGCAACCCAATGCATGTGATCAAGCCGTTATTAAATTCGAAGCACGAAATCCGAATTCCGAAACAATTTCTAATGTTCAAAACTCAAAACACCAGAGTCTTTTTGTTTAGGTCATTTGAGCATTGGGATTTCGGATTTGTTTCGGATTGGTCCTCAGAGGACGCTCCGCCCGATATTCGGATTTCGAATTTCTTCAGAAGTTTCGGTCTCACCGCGAAGCGAGTGGGGGAAAACTTTCACGATCTTCACGCCCGACCCGTCTTCCCACCAGGTCTCGGCCTCCCTCAAAGTTGACGATCTTGTTGGATCGGGTCCTGCCGGTGACATCCCTGTCACTCTGCCGACTCGGCCCCTCTACCAGAACTTCTACGGAACTTCCGTCCAGTCCCTGATTCTTTCGAAGGGTGATTTCCCTTTGAATGTCCTGAAGGACGGCGAGCCGCTCCTCTTTGACCTTCTCTTCGATCTGGTCCTGAATCTGGGCCGCCCGGGTTCCTTTCCGGGAGGAGTACTTGAAAGAGAAGAGATCATCGAACTGAACCCGGTTCATGAGATCGAGCGTCTCCTTGAACTCGGCCTCCTTTTCTCCGGGAAACCCAACGATCACATCGGCCGTCACCGCGATGGAAGGACACTTTTTTCTCAAACGGTCTATCTTCTCAAGATACGATTCCTTTGTGTAACCCCGGCGCATGGCCTTCAAGATCCGGTTCGACCCGGATTGAAAGGGAAGCTGGATGTGTTCGCACAACTTGGGCAATGACACAAATGCCTCGATCAACCCGTCTGAGAGGTCCGCGGGGTGAGAGGTGATAAAACGGATTCGTTCGATTCCCTCCACCTCATTGATGAAACCAAGGAGCGATGGAAAATCCGGCTCCCCCTCCGTCCTCTTCCCGTACCCGTTCACATTCTGACCGAGAAGGCAGACCTCCTTCACCCCGAGACCCGCCAGATGCCTCACCTCTTCCAGGATTTCTCTGCTGGAACGGCTACGTTCCCGGCCCCTTACGTACGGGACGATACAGTAGGAACAGAAATGGTCGCACCCCTGCATGATGGTGACATAAGCCTTCACACTCTTCAAGGACCTCCGGATCGGAAGCCTCTTCAGGACGCTCCCGTCCGGATCGACTCCCGTTTCGCATACCCTCTGTCCCGAGAATTCAACCCTCCTCACCATCTCGGGAAGACAGGGAAGGGCCTGAGTTCCCACAACGAGATCGAGATAGGGCACCCGCTTCAGGAGCCGTTCGCCCTCCTGCTGCGCCACGCATCCGGCCACGCCGATGATCGTCCCCCGTTCTGCTTTCAATTCCCTGAATCTTCCCAGGGCGCTGTAGACCTTCTGCTCGGGTTTCTCCCGAACGCTGCAGGTGTTGACGAGGATCAGATCCGCTTCATGGGCCTCTTTTGTTTCCGTGTAATGGGAGGCCTCCAGAAGCTGAAGCATCTTCTCCGAGTCATGCTCATTCATCTGGCAGCCATAGGTTTCGATGTAGACCCGTTTCTCCAATGGTTTATTCATGATCGCCTACAGCCGCCACTTCTTCATCTCCTGGATCGAGGCATAATGGGTGAAATCGATATGGAGCGGCGTGATTGAAATATGGGAGTTCGAGACCGCCTCGATATCCGTATTCCGTCTCGGATCGGCAACGAGGGGACCCCCGCCGATCCAGTAGTATTTCTTCCCTCTGGGATCCGTTTTTTCGATGATCTTCCCGTCGTCGTGGGCCCACCTTCCCTGCCGCGTGATCCGGTAGGACTTCACCTCTTTCTCATCGAGGTTGGGGACATTGATATTGAGGAAGACCTCTTTGGGGAGCCCTTTTCTCGCGATGTGCCGCGCTACCTTCACCGCAAATCCTGCAGCGGCCTCAAACTTGAAGTGGCTTCTGGCCACGAGGGAAACGGCGAAGGAGGGAATTCCAAGGAGCGTCCCTTCCATGGCCGCAGAAACCGTGCCCGAATAGGTCACATCGTCCCCCAGATTCCCCCCCTTGTTGATTCCGGAGATGATGAGATGGGGACGCTCAGACAGAATGCCATTGACTCCGAGATGAACACAATCCGCAGGAGTCCCGTCGACGGCATAGGTGTTTCTTCTTAACTTTTCAACCCGAAGGGGGCGATGAAGCGTGACGGAATGGGCAATGGCGCTCCTCTCCCGGTCCGGCGCGATGACAAAAACGTCTCCCACCTCACGGACAGCCTTTGCAAGAGCAAGGATGCCCTCGGAGTGAATCCCGTCATCGTTGGTCACCAGGATATTCAATCGTTCGGCCATGGCAATATGATGGAGGTCTAAGGCCAGAGGGAAGGGAATAATGGATGACCTGCCTGGGAGGCGGCGCCTTAAACCTTAAGCCTCAAACCTGAAGCTTGTATATGAACCTTTCGACTCCCGGGCCTGAGGCCGGGCCTTGCTCAAGGTTCACCCTTCGCCGTGCCTCCTTCCCCGCCTTCGAAGGCGGAACTTGCGCGGTCGAACGGGTGAAATGGTCGGGGCGAGAGGATTTGAACCTCCGACTCCTGACACCCCATGCCAGTGCGCTACCAGGCTGCGCTACGCCCCGACCTGTAAATCGTCTATAGTATATTCAATTTCAATTCAAAAGTCCAGAGGTCGGAGACAATTAATTACAAATAGGTTTCGTCAAAGGGTAACGGTGACGATGCGCGTATCGTCAAAAGGCAAAGCAATCAAAATTGGGGGTTATCGTTATTGATGCTCGTATCGGCGATAGAAGTCCGGAAACGAAGCTCGAAAACCCAGTTTCAATTCAACCGAGCCTCGATACGAGATTCTACAACCTTAAACGTAACCTTTTTTAACGAAACGGGCCTCGTAGCCGTAACCCTGACCGGTTTTCGCGGCTCAACCGTCGCCACCGGAATTGAACATTCCTTCCGGATTGCAGAAAACCCTAATCCAAAATCTTCCGGATCCCTTTCAACGCTTCCCGGACCTCCACCAGCAGTTCCCGGCTCTTTCTGTCTGAGTGCCCCTCCACCCCTGTCAGTTTCGTCTCCCTGTTCTCCATTCTTTCAAGATCCCGGATCTTTCTCTTCGCTCCGCTGATCGTAAACCCTTCCTCGTAAAGAAGCCGTTTGATTTTCAGAATCAGGTCCAGGTCTCTTCTTCGATAAAGCCTGTGGAGGGATTCTCCTTTGTGGGGTCGGATGATCCTGAACTCGGATTCCCAGTAACGAAGCACATGAGGTTTGAGCCCGGTGATGCGGCTCACCTCCCCGATCCTGTAATAAAGCCTCTCGTGTAAGAGGGGATATTCTTCTTCCTTGCCCGGCAACTTACTCAACGTCTCCCCTCCCGGTGGTAACCATTTCGAAAGCTCACAGGATCCTCCGGCAGCTCAATGGCCTCCGCAGGCATGACCCCGAGATGATCATGTCAATCCCTTGCCTTCTCAACGTTCCCTGGTGCGCCTCCAGGCAGGCCTGCCACACGATCGGAAAGCAAAGCGGATATCCCGTTACGGAGTCTGCACCTCCTGATACTCCTGACGATTCAGGGAAGCTTTCAACACCTGGCTGGGCTTGAACGTCAGAATCCTTCTGGCCGAGATCTCAATGTCTCCGCCCGTCTGAGGGTTCCGCCCCCTCCTTGCCCTCTTCTTCCGGACGACGAAGTTCCCAAAGCCGGAGATCTTGATCTTATCCTCCTGCTGCAGACTATCCTTGATGATATCGAAGACGGACTCCACGATCTTGGCTACTTCCTTTTTCGAAAACCCGACTTTCTCGTAAATGTTCTCAATGATATCAACCTTCGTCATGCGCTCCTCCTTTCTCGGAATCCTTATCTTCGCAGCGCCACTTGAAACATCTCCTCCAACAGAACGACGATCTTCTGATGAATCCGGTTTACCTCTTCATCCGTGAGGGTCCGGTCGTTCGCCTGGTAGCGGATCCGGTAGGTGACGCCCTTCCTGCCTTCAGGAATCGGGGCGCCGCGATAGATATCAAAGAGATGAACTTCATCGAGATAGGGCTGCCGGGAACCCCAGATGGTCTCTGCGATGGCCCCGACCTCCAGGGCTTCCTCCACGACCAGGGAAAGGTCGCGATAGACAGCGGGAAATCTCGGCAAAGGCTGAAAGCGCCTCCCTTCCCCGGCCAGTTTCACCACCGTCTCAAAATCCAGGTCGAACAGATAGGCCTTTCCCTGAATCTCGTAATGGCCGGCCACCTGGGGGTGGAGTTCGCCCAATACCCCCAGGACCTCCTCGCCGGCCTGAATCCGCGCCCCCTTGCCCGGATGAAGATAGGGGACCTCTTCCGCATGGACGAATCGGATCTGACGGATCCGGAGAGAATCGAGCAGGTCTTCAATACATCCCTTGACGTCGTAAAAATCCACGGGCCGGGAGGAAGCCTCCCAGTGAGGTTCCTGATACAACCCCGTGGCAACCCCGGCCAGATGCTTCACTTCCCGGGGAAGCTTCTCGCCTTCCCGGGGAAAGAAAACCTTCTTGAGCTCGAAGATCTTGAGGTTCAGATTCTTTCGGGAAAGATTGTCATGAACCGCTTCCAGAAGCCCCGGGATGAGGGACGTTCGCATCACCGAGAAGTCTTCCGTCAGAGGATTCAGAAGAGGCAACTGACGCCTCCTGAAGTCATCGGGGGGCAGGTTGAGCGGGGCGATGGATCCCGGCGAGGTAAAAGCATACGTGACCACCTCGTGAAACCCGTGGTGGATGAGTATCTCCACGGCCTCCTTCTCCGCCAGAAACCCTTTTTCTCTCTTTTCCAGGGAGGCGGATCCGGTGGGCAGGGTGATCGGGATCTTCTCATAGCCGTCCATCCGGGCGATCTCCTCGATCAGGTCGATCTCCCGCTCCAGGTCCCCGCGAAACGAGGGAGGGATCACCAGGAAATCCTCCTCCTTCTCCGCTCTCACCTCTAATTCCAGATCTTCCAGGCAGGATTTCATCCTCTCGGGCGGGATGGCAGTTCCCAGGACGCGGTTCACCTTCCGAGGATTCAGGCGGATCGGTTTTCTCTGAATGGGCGCAGGATAGGCGTCCACGATCCCTTCAACAATCCTCCCCCCGGCCAATTCCTGAATCAGCTGGCCGGCCCGGTTCGCTGCGGCAGGGCACCCCTCGTAATCAATCCCCCTCCCGAACCGGAATGCCGCCTCCGTCTCCAGTCCCAGCTTTCTGGAGGTGCTCCGGTTGTTCGCCGGATTGAAGTAGGCGCTCTCCAGAAGGACGGTTCGGGTGTCTTCCCTGATCTCGGAGTTGATTCCGCCCATCACCCCTGCGATCGCCACCGGCTTGACGCCGTCACAGATCATGAGCATCTGCTCATCCAGGACCCTTTGCACGCCGTCCAGGGTGACGAAGGTCTCTCCCGCCTTCGCCCTCCGAACCACAATCCTTTTCTCCTCCAGGAATTCGAAATCGAAGGCATGAAGAGGCTGTCCGTATTCCATCATGACGTAGTTGGTGACGTCAACGACGTTGCTGATGGAACGAATGCCCACTCTTTCCAGGCGGTCCTTCAGCCACTGCGGAGAAGGCCCGATGTTTACCCCTTCGATCACCCTCGCCACGTACCGGGGACAGAGGTCCGGGTCGACCAGGGTGACCGAGGTCTTACGGTGAATCTCATCCCCTTCGTTGGAAAGGGAGAGAACGGGGTATCTCATCTTCTGATGGGTGAGGGCGGCGATCTCCCGGGCGATCCCCATGGCACAGAGACAATCCGGACGATTGGGAGTCACGCTGATATCGAGAACCGCGTCCTTCAGGCCCAGCGCCTCGCCGAGATTCACTCCCAAAGGGAGTTCCGGCGGCAGGATCATGATTCCCGTCGTGTCCGATCCCAGGCCGAGTTCGATCTCCGAACAGAGCATCCCTTCTGAAAACTCACCCCGAATCTTCGACTTCTTGATCTCGACCCCGTTCGGCAGCTTGGCCCCGATCACGGCAAGCGGGACGATCTGACCTTCACGGATATTCGTTCCGCCGCAGACGACCGAGAATTTCTCCCGATCGGTGCTCACCTGAACCAACGAAAGGCGGTCGGCATTCGGGTGCCTTCGAATCGAATCGATCCTGGCAACGAGAACTTTCTCGAACCCCTCCCCGACCGGGGTAACCCCCTCCACCTCCAGACCGGCCATGGTGAGAAGATGGACCAGTTCGCTCACCTCGATCCGGATCTCCACGTAATCCCTGAGCCAATTCAGACTGACCTTCACAGACCCCTCGTTCTTCCCGTTTCGTATCTCTTAGGATCTTAAATCCGAAATATCGAAATCCGAAACTCCGAAACAATACCCAAATTCAAATTAACCAAATGCTCCAAAACTTTCATCGTATTTCTGCTTCGAGTTCTTCTCTTTCGGTCATTCGAATTTGTTTCGGATTTCGTGCTTCGGATTTCGTATTTCCGGTCTTAGAATTGTTTTAAGAACCTCAGATCGTTCGCAAAAAAGAGCCGAATATCGTTGATCCCGTACTTGAGCATGGCGATCCGTTCGACCCCCATGCCAAAGGCAAATCCGGTGACTTCTTCTGGATCATAATTCACAAACCCGAACACCGCCGGGTCCGTCATGCCGGAGCCCAGAATCTCCAGCCAGCCCGTATTCGAACAGACCCCGCAGCCCTTTCCTCCGCAAATGAAGCATTCAATATCCACCTCTGCGCTGGGTTCCGTGAACGGGAAGAAACTGGGCCGGAACCGGAGTTTCGTCCCTTCGCCGAACATGTGGCGGACAAAGACCGTCAGAACCCCTTTGAGGTCCGCAAAGGTGATCCCCTTGTCGACCAGAAGCCCCTCCACCTGGTGAAACATCGGGGAGTGTGTGGGGTCCGAATCACATCGATATACCGGACCGGGGGAGATGATCCGGACGGGCGGAGGGTGTTTCTCCATCGTCCGCACTTCCACCGGAGAGGTGTGGGTCCTGAGGACCACGTCATCAGAAATGAAGAACGTCGCCTGCATCTCCCTGGCAGGGTGCCCCTTGGGGATGTTGAGGGCTTCAAAATTGTAGTAATCCAGCTCCACTTCGGGGCCTTCCACCACTTCGAAGCCCAATCGGGAAAAGATGTCGACGATCTCTTCCAGGGTCTGCGTAATCGGGTGCTTCCTTCCGTAAGAAACTCTTCGGCCGGGCAGGGTCACATCGACCCTTTCTCTCGCGAGGATCTCCTGCCTTTCCCTCCCCTGAAGATGCGTCAGGGCCCCTTCGATTCTCTTTTCCAGGTCCTCTTTGATCTCGTTTGCAAGGCGGCCCATCTCTCTCCGGTCGGACTCCGAAAGCCCTCCCAGCCGCTTCAGGAGCTGTGTCAGGTCCCCCTTCCTCCCGAGGATCTTCACCCTCAACTCCGAAATCGCTTTCTCCGAAGAGGCCCCCTCAAGAGAAACCACTGCCTCACGGTGCACTTTTTCCAGATCTTCTTTCACAAGGCCATTCCTCTTTTCACCGCAGGAATAAACTATTGAGGCGTCGTGGCACCGGCTTTGGCCATCTCGGCAATCTTGGAAAAGGCAGCGGGATCACTCACCGCCAGATCGGCCAGGATCTTTCGATCCATTTCCACATGGGCCTTCTTCAGGGCATCCATCAACCGGCTATAGGTCAGGCCGTTGGCTTTCGCCGCAGCGCTGATTCGGACGATCCAGAGTCTCCGGAAATCCCTCTTCCTTGCCTTCCGGTCTCTGTAGGCATAAGCCAGCGCGCGGTGAACAGCATCGACCGCCGTCCGGTAAAGCCTCCTGCGCCCCGCAACATAGCCCTTCGCCATCTTCAGGGTTTTATTCCTTCTCGCTCTTGTCTTGGGTCCACCTTTCACTCTTGGCATGTTCGAATACTCCTTCTCTCTATCCCATCCCCCGCATCCTGTATCTCACCGGTGGAAGGAGGGAGTGGCATGAACTTGTTTCCCGCCCCGGCTTCTTAAAGATAAGGAAGCAGTTTCTTGATCCCCTTCATGTTGGTCGATTCCACGTACTTGGGGCTTCTGAGAACTCTCTTACGATTGGCCGGTTTCTTGGTCAGGATATGCCGGGAAAAGGCCCGTTTTGCCTTGAACTTCCCGGTTCCGGTCTTCTTAAACCGTTTTGCGGCACCACTGTTTGTCTTGAGCTTTGGCACGATCTCCTCCTTTTGTCGTGTTTCGTATCAGTGAATCGTGTCAGCCTTAAGAAAACGGCAGTGTCGGCGATCAGGTCAGTTGGCTCTTTTCTTATTTCATTCTTCCATACTGACACAGGCACTGGTCCCGGACACTGATTTTCCCTGCCGGCACTCAAAACTGACATTGAAACTTTCTTATTTATGCGGGTTTCGAGACCTGAACGGGGGCCAGAATCATGATGAAATTCCTTCCCTCAAATTTGGGGGGCTGCTCCACCTTTCCCCATTCTTTGGTCCCCTCCGTAACCCGGCTCAGCAGGCTTCTCCCCAGGTCGGGGTGAGCCAATTCCCGTCCCCTGAAGACGACGGTGATCTTGGTCTTATTCCCTTCCTTCAGGAAACGTTCGATATGACGGAGTTTGAATTGGAAGTCATGTTCTTCCGTCTTCGGCCTCATCTTCACCTCCTTGAGGTGGATGACGGTCTGTTTCTTCTTGGCATCGTGGGCCTTCTTACTCTGCTGGTACTTGAACTTTCCATAATCCATGATGCGGCAGACCGGGGGATCCGTTTTCGATGACACCTCCACAAGATCCAGCTCCGCAATGGCAGCCAGCCGGAGAGCCTCCACAACCGGCAGGACCCCCAACTGTTTCCCTTCCTGGTCAATCACCCTGACTTCCCTGGCCCGAATTTCACGGTTGATGCGGACGTCTTTGCTGATAAACCTCACCTCCTTCGATTTGAGATTTCAGATTTTAGATCTAAAATCGATAATACCCCATCCCGGATTTCAGATTTAAGATTTAAGACCCTAATCCCCGAATTCCAGATGTCCTCTTTTTCAATCTCACATCTCAAATCTTAAATCTGAAATCATATGGTTGGGTATTCCGATTCAACCTGAGAGATGAAGGGGTCCACCCCCATCGCTTTCATGGCCTCGCCGCTTCGCTTGCGGGGGGAGAGGGTCTTCTCCTTTTCTTCCCGGTCTCCGATGACCAGCATATAGGGAATCTTCTGAAGCTGGGCTTCCCGGATTTTGAAACCCAGTTTCTCGTTCCGCAGATCTTTCTCCACCCGCACTCCCCTCTCGATCAGGCGGCGGTAGACCTCTTCCGCATAGGGAACCTGACGGTCCGTGACCGTGAGAAGGATCGCCTGCACCGGGGCAAGCCAGACCGGGAAAGCCCCGGCATAATGCTCGATCAGGACTCCGATAAACCTCTCCATCGCCCCGAGAATCACGCGGTGGAGCATGACGGGCCGGTGTTTCTCCCCATCACTTCCCACGTAGTGAAGATCGAACCGCTCGGGCATGGCGAAGTCCACCTGGATTGTCGCACACTGCCACCGCCTGCCGAGGGCATCCTTCAATTTGACGTCAATCTTCGGACCGTAGAAAGCGCCATCCCCTTCATTGATATCAAAGGGGAGATCATTCGCCTTCAGCGCATGGAGCAGGGCCTGGGTGGCCTTCTCCCAGTCCTCATCGGTCCCGATCGACTGCTCGGGCCGGGTGCTCAGTTCCATCTCGTATTCGAACCCGAAGACCTTCATCACGTCGCTTACGAATTGGATAATGGAACCAATCTCTTCATTCAGTTGATCGGGCATGCAGAGGATATGAGCGTCATCCTGGGTGAACCCTCTGACCCGGAGCAGACCGTGGAGCTCTCCCGACTTCTCGTGTCGGTGAACCGTGCCCAACTCGAAGTACCGGAGGGGAAGATCCCGATAACTCCTGATCTGAGACTTGTAGATCAACATATGGGCGAGGCAGTTCATGGGCTTAATGCCGTACTCCGCATCTTCGACCTTGGTGAAATACATCTTATCCCGGTAGTTCTCAAAGTGGCCGGACTGTTTCCAGAGATCCACTCGCAGCAACTGCGGGCCGATGACGATCTGGTAACCCCGCTTCAAATGTTCTTTCTTTTCGAAATCTTCGAGGATCATCCTCAGCATAGCCCCTTTGGGGTGATAGATGACCAGACCCGGACCGGCCTCCTCGCTGAGGCTGAAGAGGTCGAGCTCTTTGCCCAGTTTTCGATGATCCCTTTTCCTCGCCTCCTCAAGCATATGGAGATAGTCGTCCAGCTCCTTCGAATCCGGAAATGCGGTCCCGTATACCCTCTGCAGAACCCTGTTCCGGGCGTCTCCCCGCCAGTAGGTGCCGGAAACGTTGAGAAGTTTAAAGGCCCGTATCTTGCCCGTAGACGGGATATGGGGCCCTTCGCAAAGATCCGTAAAAGACCCCTGGCGATACAGGGAAACCTGGGCCGGGAGGTCTTCCAGATGCTCGACTTTGTAGCTCTCCCCCATCTCCTGGAAGGCTTTCGCAGCATCCCCCCTTGAGACCTCGGTGCGAAAGAAAGGAAGGTCCTGACCGATAATCTCTCCCATCCGTTTCTCGATCCGCTGAAGGTCCTCGGGAGTAAAGGCGCGGTCATAATCGAAATCGTAATAGAACCCGGTTTCCGTTGAAGGTCCGAAGGTAAGCTTGACCCCTTCGAAAAGCTCCTTCACGGCCTGGGCCATCACGTGGGCGGCGGAATGGCGCAGGATGTCGAGCCCTTTCTTGGAATGCACGGAAACAAAGGAGACGGTCATCTCCTTTTCAATGTTCCGGCTGAGGTCAACCAGCTTTCCATCCACCTGGGCCGCGATCGTCTCCTCACCCGCCAGTTCCTGGAGTTTCGTCCCTCGGGGAATGATCCTGCTCGTCCCGTCGGCCAGCGTCACAGTAATCTGCTCTCTCGGCTCTTCCATTAGATCTCTCGGATTGAAGTGGAAAAGGCATCATCCATGATCAAGCCTGAATGATGCCTCTCCGGTGTCTTTGGGTTAAAGTGCTGGATTTTCCAATAAGTGAGTTCGCTTCGGTCAAATTGAAACATGGATAAACCGGAATACTGGAATGCCTGGGTTTGAGAAGAAAACCGTGTCATCTGAGTTTTTTCAGTTCTTTCCACCCATTATTCCATCATTCCAGGTGATTTCTATGGTAGGCACGTGGGGATTTGAACCCCAGACTTCTACCGCGTCAAGGTAGCGCTCTCCCCCTGAGCTACGTGCCTAAACCCCCCTTTCTTCCGGGAAGAACTTACCCTTACCCACCCTCCCTTTGAAGGGGAAGGGCAAGAAAGAGAATGACTGTTTTTTTAACCGATTTCCATGATATTGTCAAGAAAATTCTTAAGGTTACAGGACTATGTCCTGAATACGAGTCCCACTTTCTTGGTATCGACATCCGCTGTAACCGTTCCGCCCTCCTTGAATTTTCCTTCGAGAATCTTCAGGGCGAGCTGGTCCTGAATCTCCTTTTGAATCACGCGCTTCAGCGGTCTTGCCCCGTAAGCGGGATCAAAACCCTGCCTGGCAAGCCACTCTTTTGCCTTCTCGGTCATCTCGAAATGGATCTGTCTTTCCAGGAGCCTCTGCTGCAACTTCCTGATCTGGATATCCACGATGGCTTTGATCTCTTCGATTCCAAGACCGTGGAAGATAATCAACTCGTCAATACGATTGAGAAATTCCGGTTTGAAATGGGCCTTGACCGCGTCCATGACCCGGTTCTTCATCTCGGCATAGTCTTTCTCCCCAAGATCGACGATCCACTGGCTTCCGATGTTGGACGTCATGATCACTACCGTATTCTTGAAATCGACCGTTCTGCCCTGACCGTCCGTCAATCTTCCATCGTCCAGGATCTGCAGAAGGATATTGAACACCTCCGGGTGAGCCTTTTCGATCTCATCCATGAGGACGATCGAATACGGCCTTCTCCGGACCGCCTCCGTCAGAAACCCGCCCTCTTCATATCCCACATACCCGGGCGGAGCACCGATCAGTCTGGCCACCGAATGCTTCTCCATAAATTCGGACATGTCGATCCTCACCATGGCTTGCTCATCGTCAAAGAGAAAGACCGCCAGGGCACGGGCCAGCTCGGTCTTTCCGACACCCGTGGGTCCCATGAAGATAAACGATCCGATAGGCCTGTTCGGATCCTGCAGCCCCGCTCTCGCCCTCCTCACCGCATTGGAGACGGCAACGATCGCATCCTCCTGGCCCACCACCCGCTGTCTGAGCCGATCCTCCATATGGACCAGCTTCTCGACCTCTCCTTCCAGCATCCTCGTTACCGGAATGCCGGTCCATTTGGAAACCACTTCAGCCACATCCTCTTCATCGACTTCTTCCTTGAGCATCTTCTCGGTCTTCTGGAGCTCGGCAAGCTTCTTCTCTTCCTGCTTCAAATCGGCTTCGAGACGGGACATCTCCCCGTACTGGAGTTCTGCCAGCTTCGCGTAGTCCGCTTCCCGCTCCGCCTCTTTCATCCTCTGTTTCGTCTTCTCAATCTCTTCTTTGATCTGACGGATCCCAGAAATGGCCTTCTTTTCATTCTCCCACCGGGCCTTCTTTTCGTTCACCTCGCCCTTCAGGTCCTCCAGTTCCCTGTCGAGTTTCTTCAGCCGGTCCACAGAGGCCTTGTCCTTTTCTTTCTTCAGGGCCTGCCGCTCGATCTCCAGCTGCATCACCCTTCGCTGGATCTCGTCGATCTCCACGGGAACACTGTCGATCTCGATCCGCAGCCGTGAAGCCGCCTCGTCAATCAGGTCAACGGCTTTATCGGGGAGAAAACGGTCTGAGATATACCGGTGAGAAAGCATGGCCGCTGCAATCAGGGCCGAATCTTTGATCTTCACTCCATGGTGGATCTCATAACGTTCTTTCAGTCCTCTCAAGATTGCGATCGTATCCTCCACGCTCGGCTGGCTGACGAAGATGGGTTGAAAACGGCGTTCCAGGGCGGCGTCTTTTTCGACATACTTGCGGTATTCGTTCAGTGTCGTCGCCCCCACGCACCGGAGTTCCCCCCGGGCAAGTGCCGGCTTCAGCATGTTGGAGGCATCGATGGCGCCCTCTGCCGCACCCGCTCCGACGAGGGTATGAAGTTCGTCAATAAAGAGGATGATGTTCCCGGCGGCCGCCGAGATCTCCTTCAGCAACGCCTTCAATCTCTCTTCAAACTCCCCCCTGAACTTGGCGCCGGCGATCATCGCGCCAAGGTCAAGGGCAACCAGTTTCTTGTTCTTCAATGTTTCCGGGATATCCCCTTTCACGATCCGCTGGGCCAGGCCCTCCACAATCGCCGTCTTGCCCACCCCGGGCTCTCCGATGAGCACGGGGTTGTTCTTGGTCCTCCGCGAAAGAACCTGGATCACCCGGCGGATCTCGTCGTCCCTCCCGATGACCGGGTCCAGTTTCCCTTTCCTCGCCTCTTCGGTCAAATCCCGGCTGTAGCGTTTTATCGCCTGGTACTTCTCTTCCGGGTTCTGGTCCGTCACGCGATGGGGACCCCGTATCTCCTGGAGAACCCTGTAAATGGCATCCTTCGTGACACCGTGCCGGCGAAGGATCTGGGATGAGGGTCCCTGTTTTTCATCCGCAATGGCAATGAGGAGGTGTTCCGTGGAGAGATATTCGTCCGTAAGCCTTTCCGCTTCCTTCCAAGCCGCGTCGAAGAGTTCGTTCACACGGCCGGAGAGGTACGCCTGGCCTGCGCCCCTTCCTGAAACCTGCGGAATTCGGCTCAACTCCCCCTGCAACAGAGACGCGATGGCGTCCGGATTGACTCCAAGCTTCTGGAGGACGGGAAGAACGACCCCTTCCTTCTGGCCCAGAAGGGCCGAGAGGAGGTGCTCCACATCAATCTGCTGGTGGTTCAGCCGTTCCGCTATGTTCTTGGCTTCCTGGAGGGCCTCCTGAGCTTTCAATGTAAATTTCTCGATCTGCATCTTTCCACCCCTTTGGGAACGTTTTTGAATTCCCAGTTAAAATAATCATCCCGTGAGGGATTTTGCAAATGAAATTCGGAGGAAAAACCTGGAGAGATCGGTCCAAAACAGATTTTTCACCGCCGAGCCGCAGAGAACGCAGAGAAGAGGTATTTTTGATTTGCGGGGAGACGACCGCAAATCAAAAGATTTCTGCTTTTTAGAACAAGGCTCATGACGAGCACCACAGCCACCAAATGAATTGGAACTTAGTCTCGAGGGAAGGATGTTTCGATCCAATCGCCGTCTCCCGATTGGATCAGAAGAAAAGTCTCTCTCAGCGCTCTCCGCGCCTCTGCGGTGAACCCGATTTTGAAACGAGAACATAACAACTAAGCTGTGGAAAGAAAAATGACTAAGTGTGGAGTGTCCTTGCGAGGGTTACGAACTCCCGGATATGGAGGGTTTCCGGTCTTCTCCGGCAGTCGATCCCGGCCGCTTCCACCTTCTGTTGCACGGCCTCAGGCAGAGGAAGACCCGAATGCTTCATGGCATTGAGCAAGGTCTTTCTCCGGTAGCCCAGACAGCCTTTGACCACTTTTCTGAACCAGGCTTCCTCTTCCGGCTCGATCGCCGGCTTCTCTTTCCATGACACGTGAATGACCGCGGACTCCACTTTGGGAGGGGGGACAAAGGCGGAAGGTTTTACATGGAAACAGATCGAAAGGTCTGAAAAAGATTGAACAAAAACGGATAAAGGACCGTACTGCTTTCCTCCCGGAGAAGCGGCCATTCTTTCGGCAACCTCCCGCTGCAACATCAAGGTGAGGGTGGAGAAAAGATTTCGGGATTCGATGAATCGAAAAAGGAGGGGAGTCGAAATCTGATAGGGGAGATTGGCAACCACTTTGACCGGACAGCGCTCCCGTTCGAAAAGCTTCCTGAAATCCACTTTCAGGATATCCTGATGGACGATCTCCACATTCGGGAGATTTTCAAGCTTCTCTTTCAACACAGCCGCGAGGGTTGAGTCCACCTCGACGGCGATCACTTTTCCCGCCTCCCGGGCCAGGGCGGCGGTCATCTCCCCCAGACCCGGACCCACTTCAAGGACGACCTCACCTTCCTCAATCCCGGCTTTGTGGATGATTTTGTCCAGAATGTTGCGGTCTGCAAGAAAGTGCTGACCCAACTTCTTCTTGGGAAGTGAGTCCGTATTGTTTCAGTTCGTTGTGGATGGATACCATGCTATGGCCACCGCAGATCTCTCAAAAACCCAAAGCCCCAATATCACAACCCCCTGAACAGTCGGTTCAAGTTTGGAATTTCGGTCATTTGATACTCTTCAGGATTTCGAAATTCGTGCTTCGACTAAAGAGGCATCGTCGAAAAGGCATTCAGCGAATGGGGCGAACGGATGCCCCGCTTCAGGCTCTCATATCCCACGACACCGACCATCGCGGCATTGTCCGTACAGAGAAAGGAAGAGGGGATGTACACCTTCTTCTTCTGCCGGGAAGCCTCTTCCTCCATCTTCATGCGGAGACGGCTATTCGCTGCGACGCCTCCGGAGAGAACGACTCTCTTCAATGCCTCAGACTCGGCCGCCTGAAACGTCTTCTTGACCAGCACCTCCACGGCAGCCTCCTGGAAACTGGCCACGATATCTTTGACAACGCTCCCTTCATAACCCCCTTCCGGTTCGGGATGGGCCTTCACGAAATTGACCACTGCGGTCTTGAGCCCGCTGAAGCTGAAGTCGAAAGAGTGTTTGGAGAGGGAGGGCCTCGGAAACCGGATGGCCTTCGGGTCACCGGACTTTGAAAGCTCGTCAATGACCGGTCCTCCGGGGTAGCCGAGATGGAGAAACTTCGCCACCTTGTCAAAGGCCTCTCCTGCTGCGTCATCCCGGGTTCGCCCCAAAATTCTGTAATGCCCGAAACCATCCACCCGGAATAGGGAGGTGTGTCCTCCTGAGACGACCAGTCCGATATAAGGAAAACGTGGAGGGTTCTCTTCCAGAAAAATGGCCGACAGGTGCCCTTCGATATGATTCACTCCGACAAACGGGATCCCCGTGGCAAAGGACAGGGATTTCGCGAAAGAAAGCCCCACCAGGAGGGAGCCGACCAGCCCGGGCCCCTGGGTGACGGCGATGCCGTCGAGTTCTTGAAGTCTCACCCCGGCCCTCTCCAGGGCTTCATGGACAATCGGAACAATGGCTTCGATATGCCTTCTGGAGGCCAGCTCCGGAACGACCCCCCCGTACTTCTGGTGGATCCCGTTCTGGGAGGAGACGATGTTGGAAAGAACCTTCCTTCCGTTCAGCAGGACGGCCGCAGCCGTATCATCACAGGAAGTATCGATAGCCAGTATGCGCACGGTTTCAATCCTTTTCGATCCCGGGATGAATTTTTTCCATAAACACGATCGTCAAACGGTCATGGACCCTTTCCGTCTTGAACGTTCTGTAACCGAGCTTCTCATAGAGATGAAGGTTCTTCTCGCTCCGGTGGCCTGTGAATAATTCAAACCGTTTGCTCTCTCTAAAGACTTCCTCGATTCGGGCCATCAGTTCCGTTCCGATTCCCCGGTTCTGAAACTCAGGATGAACAAGGAGCCTGCCGATATAACAGGTCCCCTCCCCTGCAAAGGCCCTTACGGAGCCCACGATCTTTCCGTCCACGACAGCCTTGAGACAGATCTGTTTCTCAAAATCCGCCTCCATTTGCTCCATCGTCTGAACCAGGGGAGGGATCTTGAAATCATCGTAAATTTCCGCCTCGCTGCGATAGGCCAGCTTTTGAAGGGCAAGGAGTTCTTCGGCGTCCGAGACCGTAGCCCTTTCAATCTGAACCATTCGTTTCTCCTCCCTCATTTTAGGAAAAGGAGCGGATCGACGGCGCTGTTGTTCCTCCGGACTTCGAAGTGGAGATGGGGACCGGAGGCATTGCCGGTCTGACCTACCTTCCCGATGGTCTGTCCCTTTTCCACTGCCGTTCCCTCTCCAACCAGATTCACCTCATTGTGCGCGTAAATCGTTACGATATCCTCCGTATGGCGGAGGATGATCAGATTTCCATATCCCCTGATCGTATTGCCGGAGTAAATGACCTTGCCCGTCCCGGCTGCCCTGATCGGCGTCCCAAGGGGGCAAGCGATATCGATTCCCTGGTGCCTTCTGTTCTGATCCCCTTCGAAGAAATCGACACATTTCCCCTGCACCGGCCAATGGAGACTGAGCCTCTTTGGAGCGACCTTCCTGCCCTCATCTTCATCCCGTTCTTCCACCACATCGTCCAGAACGATATCCACCTTGAGAAGGCGACTCGCCCCTGGAATGAAGATCCGCTGGCCCGCCTGGATTCTGCCGTGGTCCGTGATCCCGTTGACGGAGGCGACCTCCCGGATATCCGCTCCGTAGGTTTTGCAGATCCGGTAAAGGGTCTGATGGGTCTCAACCACATGATAGACCCCTCTCTGTTTCTGCTTCCTTTCCTGAGGGGGACGCGGTTTTTCAAAGACAACCTTCCGGTGAGCGCACCCCTGAACCAGCAGGACCGCCAGGAGGAGACAAATCCACAGAATGATTCTGACCGCTCTTTCAGTCGTCATTCCATCCGTACTTCCCGATGAGCTTGACGAACCGGCAGCCGCCCAGATCTTCCTTCTTGGTTCCCTCCTCCGTCCTGGTAATCCGGATCAGGTCCTGCGCCGCAACATCCCCCACGGGGACCACCAGCCGGCCACCCAAGGCCAGTTGGTCAACCAGGGGCTGCGGGATATCCGGGGCGCCGGCGGTAACGATAATCGCATCGAAGGGACGATGTTCCTCCCATCCGTATGTCCCGTCGAAGATCTTCATCTCGAAGTTGATGTACCCCAGGGAAAAGAGTAAATTTCGCGCTTTGATCGCCAGGGGCCGGATCCTCTCAACGGAGTAAACCTTCTCCGCCAGTTCTGCCAGAACGGCGGTCTGGTATCCGGAACCGGACCCGATCTCCAGGACCTTTTCATTTCCCTTCAACTGCAGCGCCTCTGTCATGAGCGCAACCATGTAGGGCTGGGAGATGGTCTGTTTTTCTCCGATGGGAAGGGGATGGTCGCTGTAGGCCTGGCCCTGGAGGGCCTCCTCCACAAAGAGGTGGCGTGGAACTTTTTTCATGGCGGCGATCACCCTCGAGTCCTTGATCCCCCTTGCAATGAGTTGCTCCTCCACCATTTTCAGTCTCGTCTTTGAAAAATCGATCATCCGGTCAAACCCTTTCCTTCATTCCTTCCTCATCCAGCCCGTAGGAGCGGCTTCCAGCGGTTCGACAGTGCTCACCGCCCTGAGCTTGTCGAGGGGCCGCGCTTTCGTGCCGAAGCGCTTCAGCGCCGCAGGCGCAACAGGGTCGCACCAGGATGGTGCTCCTACAGAGGGACGGATGCTTATCTTTTCTATTCTTCTATCTCAGCCTTTTTCTTCAACTGATCCAATACATTCAGGGCCTCCAGAGGCGTCAACCGATCAATCCGGAGTTCCCGCAGCTCCGTCCGAACGGGATCCGGTTGAGAGAAGAGAGAGAGCTGCGCCGACGGGCGGGGTTGCTGGACCGATTTTTTCGTTGTTGCAATTTTGGGCATCCCGGTCGCATCCAGTTCCGCCCTCTCCAGATTCGAGAGGATTTCCTTGGCCCGATCAATCACCCCCTGAGGAAGGCCGGCCAGCCGGGCAACCTGGATCCCGTAGCTCCGGTTCGCCTCTCCCTCCATGATCTTCCTGAGAAAAATGATCTCCCCGTTCCACTCCTTGACGACCACGCTGAAATTCTTAACCCGCTCCTTGGTGAGGGCCAGCTCGGTCAGCTCATGGTAATGGGTCGCAAAGAGGGTCTTGGGCCGGAACGAGGGATGATCATGAAGGTACTCGGCTACGGCCCAGGCAATACTCAGTCCGTCAAACGTGCTGGTTCCCCTCCCGATCTCGTCAAGGATGACCAGGCTCTTTGAAGTGGTCTGATTCAGGATCCGGGCCGTCTCCATCATCTCGACCATAAAGGTGCTCTGTCCCATCATGAGATTGTCGAGGGCCCCGATCCGTGTAAAGACCCGGTCCACCACCCCGATCCGCGCCTCCCTGGCCGGGACAAAGCTTCCCAGCTGGGCCATGAGAACGATGAGCGCCACCTGCCTGAGATAGGTGGATTTTCCGGCCATATTCGGTCCTGTAATGATCAGGATCTGGCTTTCCCGGGTGTCCAGGTGGGCGTCATTGGGAACGAACCGTTCGAGGAGATCGATTCTCTCCAGGACGGGATGCCTTCCATCCAGAATGAGGATGCCTTCTTCTTCATTTACGACGGGCCTGACATAATGGTAGCGGTCCGCAATCTCGGCGAGGGAGCAGACCACATCCAGGGTGGCAACGGCGGAAGCGGTTTTCTGGAGCTTCGGCGTGTAGCCCGCCACCTGTTTCCGGATCTCTTCAAAAATCCGGTATTCCAGCTGGCAGATGGCCTCTTCTGCGCCAAGGACCTTTGTCTCGTATTCCTTCAGCTCGGGGGTGATGAACCGTTCCGCGTTGACCAGGGTCTGTTTCCGGATGTAATTTTCCGGGGCGAGATGAAGGTTGCTCTTCGTGATCTCGATGTAATATCCGAAAACCTGGTTGTAGCGGATCTTCAGGGAGGAAATTCCTGTTCTCTTCTTCTCCTCGGCCTCCAGTTTGAAGATCCACCCCTTGCCTTCTTTCGTCATCTGTCTCAACGAATCCAGCTCCTGATCATAACCGGCCTTGATCATCCCCCCTTCCCTGAGGGTCAGGGGGGGGCTGTCGATGATGGAGGACTCCAGGAGCCGGACAAGATCCTCAAAATCTCCGATCCCAGCAAGGGTTTCCTTCAGGAGCGCGGCGCCGAAAGGCTCAAGGATCCTCCTGAAGGGGGGCAGGGACTGGAGGGATTTTTTCAGTCCGACCAGGTCCCGGGCATTGGCCTGTCCGAGAAAGATGCGGGATGTCAGTCTTTCAATGTCCTGGATGCCCTTCAGGCCCTCCCGCAGCTCTTTTCTCTCAAGCTGTTTCTCTTTCATCTCCGAAACGGACTCTAATCTCTCCTCGATCGCCCCCACTTCCATCAGGGGATAATGGAGCCACTGTCTCAATTTCCTGCTCCCCATGGAGGTGATCGTCTGGTCCAGGACCCAGAAGAGGGACCCCTTCTTTCCTTTATCGAAAAGGGATTGAGTGATCTCCAGATTTCTCTTCGTCGTTTCGTCGACGACCATGAAGTCATGGACCCGGTAAAAAGAGAGCGGACGGATATGAGAAAGGGCCCTCTTCTGATTCTCCTCGGCATACTGCAGGACCATCTCCGCGGCAAGCGCAGCCAGAGGGGCGTTTCTTTGAACGGACTCCGCCTCCTGCTGAAAGTGATCCCTCAGCTGCCTCAGGTCGCGAAGGGATTCAAGCTTCGAATCCCCCAGAAAATTGATCAACCCGTTTTCAAAGATCTTCTTAAACCGGTCAAAGCACGGGTGGTCCTGAAAGGCTCCAGGGGAAAGGATCTCCCTGGGCTCATTTCGAATCGCTTCGCTGAGAAAGAGATCGAACCCGGAGATCTGACAGGTCTTGATCTCTCCCGTGGAGATATCGAGAAAGGCCAGGCCGAAGACCTCTCCTTCCACGCAGAATCCCATCAGGAACTGGTTTTCCCCCCCTCCGAACCGGAGGGCTTCCATGGCCAGCCCCGGGGTCAGAACCCGGACAACCTCCCTCTTGACGATCCCTTTCGCGGTCTTCGGATCCTCCACCTGTTCGCAGATTGCCACCTTATACCCCTTTTGAAGGAGCCTCGGGATATAGGTATCGGCGGCGTGGTACGGAATTCCACAGAGAGGGACGCTGTCTTTCTGCCCCTT
This sequence comes from uncultured delta proteobacterium, assembly GCA_963731045.1. Classification (GTDB taxonomy): domain Bacteria; phylum Desulfobacterota; class BSN033; order BSN033; family UBA1163; genus CAVSVC01. The sequence goes on from CAVSVC010000021.1 coordinate 56,960, forward strand.
ATCCCTCGAGGTCAGAACGATCTCCAGTTCCTTCGATCCAACATAGGCGTCCTCAAAGAACATTTCGTAGAAGTCCCCCATCCGGAAGAAAAGGATGGCGTCGGGGTATTGTTGCTTGACCTGAAGGTACTGTTTGATAACGGGGGTCATGGGCTTCATGGATCTCTTCGCAACCCTAAGTAATTTTGAGATAAATTTAACAGAATCCGTGCGGGTTGTAAAATAGGAGGGGTTCGGAGAAGGATGTTACAGAGTTGCGAGTTACGGGTTACGCGAGAATCAAGATGTAAAAGTTTGAGTTCTAAGTTTTGAAAGGGAGTTTAGGGCTTACAGCGTTTAGGCTGTGAGGGAGCTTCTTCTTATTCTATTCTTCTTTGCTTGTACCTTATACCCGACACTCTTTACGCTATGCGAACTATGCCCTATGCGCTTTGCGTGTTTACGGAAAGAGCGGCACCACGCTGAGTCCCATGTGCTCCGGAAAACCGAGCATGATATTCATGTTCTGGATCGCCTGGCCTGAGGCTCCCTTGACCAGATTGTCGATGGCCGTCACAACCACCAGCCGGCCGTCGGATTCGTTCGCTTTCACCCCCACATCGCAGTAATTGGCCCCCTTCACGTCCCTGGTACCGGGAAGCTTTCCCTTCGGCAAGATTCGAACAAACGGTTCGTTCCGGTAACATTCATGGAAAATGTCCAGGATCTCTTCAGTCTTCTCTTTCCGGGGAAGGGTTGCATAAATGGTGGTCAGGATCCCCCGGCTCATGGGAATCAGATGGGGGACAAAGGTGACGGGGATCTTTTTCTTGGCCAACTGACTCAACTCACCTTCAATCTCCGGAAGGTGCCTGTGTTCAAAAATCTTGTAGGCCTTGACCCCTTCGTTCACTTCGCAGAAGAGGGAGTCCAGAACGATATCTCTACCCGCGCCGCTGACACCCGATTTCGAGTCGACGACGATGTGGTCCAGAGAGATAACCCCCTGCTTCACCAGTGGAATCAGGCCGATGAGGGCCCCGGTTGGGTAGCATCCGGGGTTTCCAACGATTTTCGCCTTTCGTATCTTCTCCCGGTTGAGTTCGGGCAGTCCATAAACCGTCTCTGTCAGAAGCTCGGTGCAGGTGTGTTTCTGATACCAGCGTTCGTAAAGTGCCGGATCGGTAAACCGGAAATCGGCGCTCAGATCGACCACTCTCTTTCCCTGGCGGAAAAAAGGCGGAACCGTTTCCATGGCCGTCTTGTGGGGAACGGCGGTGAAGACAAAATCCATCTTCCCGGAGAGGCGGTCGAAAGCAAGCGCTTCGCACTCCAGCCCGAGCCTCCCTCCCAGGGAGGGAAAGACCTGGTCGATCCGGGTCCCTGCATATTTCTGCGACGTCACCACCGTCACCTCTACCTCGGGATGGCCCAGGAGAAGGCGGAGAAGTTCCAGCCCCGTATAACCCGTCGCTCCGATAATACCTACTCTCGTTTTCATAGCCATTCCCCCGGCATTCCGCCAACTGATCAAGAAAACGGGCCTGATGTCCAACGGTTACGGTAACGATGCCCGTTTCGTCATTCGGTTACGTCATTCGTCTTGAAGACTTCACGTTACCGTCGGACCCTAAACGATACGGGCCTCGTAACCGTGACCTTAGCCCGTTTTTGTGCTCGGAGGAAACTTTTCTCCGGACTCCCAATAAAAAAGGGAGGTCCCGGGACCTCCCTTTCGAATCCACTGTTCCGGGAATTATCGTTTGGAGAATTGAGGTCTCCTGCGAGCTCCCCTCAACCCGTATTTCTTCCGTTCCTTGATTCTCGAATCCCGGGTGAAAAACCCCGCCTTCTTCAGGACATCCTTGAATTCCACACTGTACTGGAGAAGGGCCTTGGAGATCCCGTGACGGAGGGCCTCACTCTGACCCGTGTTGCCTCCACCCTTCACGTTGGCAACGATATCGAATTTGTTCTGCATCCCTGTCAGCTCAAGAGGTTGAAGGACCACCAATTCGCATGTGGATCTTCCGAAATAATCCTTCAAAGCCCTCTCGTTGACGACGAACTTGCCTTCGCCCGGTTCGAGCCAGACTCTGGCGATGGACGTCTTTCTCTTGCCAGTGGCATAGATGGTGTCTGTCACGCTTCTCTTCTCCTTATGGTCTCATGATTCAAATGACAACGAACCCGCCGAAAAATTCGTTCCATTCGTTCTTGTTCGGTCGTTTATTCGCCCGACTCAGAGGTCGAGGGCGGCAGGTTTCTGGGCCTCGTGCGGATGGGCCGAACCCGCATAGACCTTCAGTTTCTTGAACATCTGCCTGCCCAGACTGGTCTTCGGGAGCATTCCCTTGACCGCAATCTTAAGCAGCTCCGTCGGCTTTTTCGCGAGGAGCTTTTCGGCACTGATCTCTTTGAGGCCCCCCGGATAACCGCTGTAATTATAATATTTCTTGTCTTTCAGCTTCCTCCCGGTCAGAACCACTTTTTCGGCGTTGATGACAACCAGGAAGTCACCGTTATCCACATGAGGGGTAAAGATCGGTTTATGCTTTCCCCTCAACCTTGCCGCCAAACCCGTGGCCAGCCTGCCCAGGACCTTTCCTTCGGCATTGACCAGGTACCACTGATTGTCCCTGTCCTCTTTCTTCGTCTGATATGTCTTCATGTTTACCCTTCCGAAAGTATTAATATAAAGCATGCACAACCCTATGTCAATAACCCGCTCCTGGCCGGTCCCCCCCTTCAACGCTTCTTTCTTCTGTTCGTGACATACCGGTCCCAAAAAAGCACGACGGGGCTCGCAATGTACACGGTTGAATAGACTCCGGAAACCAGACCCACGATGAGCGTAAAGGCAAAATCGTTGATGACCGGCCCCCCGAAAAAGAAGAGGATCAAGACGACCATCATCACCGTCCCTGAAGTGAGAATGGTCCTTCCAAGGCATTCGTTTACACTGATGTTGATCACCGTCGCCAGGTCTTCTTTTCGCAACTTCTTCGTATTCTCTCTCACGCGGTCGAAGATGACAATGGTGTCATTGATCGAAAAACCGATGATCGTCAGAATGACGGCCAGAACGGTCAGCGAGTACTCCCGGTTGCTGATGGAAAGCGCCCCATACGTGATAATCACGTCATGGACCAGGGCCACAATGCCCCCAAGTCCGAAAGAGACCTGCTTGAACCTCCATGCCACGTAGATGAGGATCGCCAGGAAGGAAAGTCCCACGGCCCAGAGGGCCTTCTCCTTCAGGTCCTTGCCGATCTTGGGCCCCACCATCTCCACCCGGCGGATCTCCGGTCCATTGTCCTTAAACCGGGCCTGAAGGGAGGTCTGAATCGATTTGGACATCCCCTCCAAATCCCCGGTGGACTTTTCGACACGAATCAGGAATTCGTTCTCCCCGCCGAAATCCTGGACAAGCGCATCCTTGACCCCGGCCTCTTCCAATCCTTTTCGGACGTCCGAAATATCAATCACTTTCGGGAATTTGATCTGGATCAGGATCCCTCCTGCAAAATCAACCCCGTAGTTCAACCCTCCATGAAACAAGATAGACCCCAGGCTGACGAGGATGGCCAGAGCCGACAGCCACAGGGTGAATTTCTTCTTTCCGATGAAATCGAAACGCGTATCGGGTCGGATGAATTCCATAAATTCAGCACCACTCCAACTTATAATTTCGGTTTGTCAAACAGACTTTGTCTATAAATCTCCATTGCACGTTACACGTCGTCTAAATGCCCCCATATCAAGTACGGGGCAGGCTGCTCAAAAATGCCCAGCATCCAAGTAGCGCCACGAAATCCTGAGGAGTGGCGTCGCGACGAATATGGAGCGACTTTTTGCCACGCCGCCGAGATTGTGAGCGGCCGGATAACGCCGCAGATGGGCGTTTTTCAGCAGCCTGTCAAATACTCAGCTTCTTGACCCCAACCTTGAGGGTCAGGTAGTCAAACACGCACCTCGTGATAAAAACCGCGGTAAAGATATTGGCCAGAATTCCCCAGAAGAGCGTGACGGCAAACCCTTTCACCGGCCCGGTCCCGAACTGATAGAGGAAGAGGGCTGCGATCAGGGTCGTCACATTCGAATCGATAATCGTAACAAAGGCACGGTGGTATCCCTGATCGATCGCTGCCCGGATGGTCTTTCCCCATCTCAACTCCTCCTTGATCCTCTCGTGGATCAGGATGTTGGCATCGACGGACATACCGATCGAAAGCACCAGCCCCGCAATTCCGGGAAGGGTGAGAGTCGCCTTGAGCAGGGAAAGAATAGCAAAGACATAGAGGATGTTCAGGATGAGAGCGATATCCGCAATGCCACCCGCCATGCGATAGTAGAAGATCATGAAAACAACGACCAGAAGTGCGCTGATGCCGATGGACCACATCCCTTTTCGAATGGAATCCTCTCCCAGGGAGGGTCCGACGGTCCTCTCCTCGATGATCTTCACGGGTGCCGGAAGGGCTCCCGCCCTGAGAACGATCGCTAAGTCGCTTGCCTCCTGCATGCCGAAGCGGCCGGTGATCTGCGCCCTTCCCCCGCCGATCTTCTCCTGGATCACCGGGGCGGAATAGACATTGTCGTCCAGAATGATCGCCAGTCTCTTTTTGACGTTCTGTCCCGTAATCTGCTCGAAGAGCTTGGCCCCGATATCGTCAAATTCCATGCTGACATAGGGCTCGTTGAACTGGGTATCGATGGAAACACGGGCATCCTTGAGCACCTCGCCCGTCATCAGTGTCTTTTCCTTGAGCAGGTAAGGAATCTTCTTCACTCCCCCTGTCTTCGGATCCACCGATTTCTGATAGAGAATGACGTCTCCCTCGGGAACATTTCCCTTGAGCGCTTCCTCGATATTTCCTTCCTCGTCAACCAGCTTGAATTCGAGAAGGGCGGTCCGGCCGATCAGATTGATCGCCCGTTGCGGGTCCGTGATTCCCGGAAGCTGAATGAGGATGCGGTCCGTTCCCTGCAGGGTGATTTCAGGCTCTGAAACCCCGAACTGGTCAATCCGGTTCCGGATGGTCTCCAGGGCCTGATCGAGAGCATTCTTTTTGATCTGATCCGCCTGCCTGCTGTCGAGAACAAGGGTAACCCTCCAGATCCCCCCTTCGAGACTGGTAGAGGACTTCTCACCCATCACGGAGTAGCGTTCGGCCAGGAGCTTTTCCCACTTGGACTTCTCACCCGAGACCTCGAGAACGATCTGATCGGTCTTTTCCCGCTCTATTTTTCCGAAAGGGATCCCTCTTTCCTTGAGGTCGTCTCTCAGATTGTTCTTAATCCGCTCCACATGGCTCTCGACGGCTTTCTCCGCCTGCACTTCGAGGATGAGGTGCATTCCGCCCTGGAGATCCAGACCCAGGTGAATCTTTTCCGAAGGCAGAATCTTCTTAAACCATGCGGGAAGGTCCGAGGTGACCGTCGGCAAACAGAGAAGAACGGCGAACACGCTGATGGCTGCGAAAAGTATGAATCTCCACTTGAGACTTCGTAGCATGAAGAGCTCCTGAGGTGTCCTAACAAAATGAAACCAAGGGTCCCCGTGAACCCTTGGCAAAATCTAACATAGCCTATCCCGGAGAATTTTGCAAGAAAAAAATGCGATTAAGGCTAACCCCCTCAGTTACCAGAAATCTTCCTTCCGACGGTACACATCGGTTCCCCGGGGGCGGGCCGATCACCCGCAGCGTTTCAGTGGCGGAACCTTTCCAAGAAATAGAATCATGCCCCAATGGGCTATGGGTGCCGATTTCAGCACGATCACCTCGTCACCTCACCTGTCAATCAATCCGCCTTCTGAAACGAGAGGACGGATCGGACCGACTCCGGGGAACATCCCGTCTCAATATCTTCCACCGTAACCGAGGGGTTACGATTAAGGAAGGCTCTCAATACAGACCTCCACGACTGCCGGTTTGCCTGACCCCAGTGCCAACCGAGGGCTTCTTTCAGATCATCCGGTCTCTCCACCTTTTGCCCGTGAACCCCCATCGCCTGAGCCATCTGGACGAAATCGATCCGCGGTTCAACCAGATCCATCCCCAGATACCTCCCCTTTGCCTGTTCACCCATCAGGAGATGCTTCATCAGCTTCACCTGGGAGTAACTCGCATTGGCACAGATGACGTAGGTCACCGGGATATGATAATGGGCTGCCGTCCAGAGACTCTGATTGGACCACATGGCGCTGCCGTCTCCGACCACGGCCACGACGGGCCGGTCCGGAGCGCCCAGTTTCACGCCGAGAGCCCCGGGCATCCCCCAGCCGATACTCCCGCCGCGGGTGCGATGAAAGGTCTTGGGCTCTTTGAAGTCAATGCTTTTGCGCAGGGTGGACGAACAGGACCAGCAGTCATCCACAATCACTGTGCCGGGTTGAAGGGAATCGCTCAGTTCCCGCATCAGGCGCGATACGGCAATCGGGACCCGGTCTTTTTCCCGTCCGGCTTTTGCAAGAAAGGCTTCCGTCATTCTTTCCTTCTCTTTGCTGATCTCCCTCACCCTGGTTTCAGCCGCCTCACGCCTTTGTGCCGTCATCCTTCCTTTCAGGGCGTCGTTCAACTCCGCGAGGGATGTCTTGATATCCCCTTCGACCCCCGCGGCTGCCGGAAAGTTTTTTCCTATCTCCCAGGGGTCATGATGGATCTGAATGATCCGGGTATTTCTCGTGATCAGCGGCTCTGAAAAGTATAAGGGCTGGCGAAAAACGGGGATACCGATGGCGACCAGAACATCCGCCGATTTCAGTACGGCCCTCGTTTGAGGAGCGGCAAGATTCAACTCTCCAAGAAATTGAGGGTGGCCGACGGGAAAATTCACATCGGACATCCATGGATCATAGACCGGGGCGCCGATGAGTTCGGCCAGTTCCACAGCCTCGCTCAGTGCTTCGCTTCTGGCGACTCCGTTATCCACGAGGACCACGGGCGATTTCGCTTCAGCCAGGATCTCCGCCGATTTCCGGATCGCCTCCCGGTCGGGGCGCAGCCGGGTGAAGGATTGCCCGCGGCGGACATCTCGTCGAAATCGATGCGCTGATCCAGCACGTCCTGGGGCAACGAAACAAAAACCGGGCCGCAGGGGGGATGTGTCGCCACCTTGAAGGCCCGCTGCATGACCGTGGCTAAATCCGAGGCATAGAGCACCTCCGTGCTCCACTTGACGAAGTGGCTCGCCATTCCCACCAGGTCGTCCGCCAGGGAGGGCTCCTGCATCAGCAACCGGGAATCCTGCTGCCCCGCAGTCACCAGAAGCGGCACCTGGTCCAAGCGGGCATTGCAGAGCATGGGCATCGCCGCCGCCAGCCCGGGGCCCGTATGCAGATTGACGACACCCACCTTGTTTGAAGTCCGGGCGTATCCCTCAGCCATGCCGAGGGTCACCACTTCATGGAGACCCAGCATGTACTTGATCTCCGGACGATCCACCAGCGCATCCATGAACAGGACCTCTGTCGCCCCGGGAATACCGAAGACGTATTCCACCCCCTCGTGGAGCAAGAGTTCCATCAATACCTCGCCGCCCTTCTTCATTGCCATGATCCTGTCTCCTTCTCTTTCCAGCTCGGTTTCTTACTTCTGCGCACCTATTTTCTGGGCCATGGACATGGCCGTCTCGAAACCCTCGATCATGATTTTCTTATGCTCTGCAGGGGATTTGTAATCCGCAACAAATCCCATCTTATCGATTTTTGTCTTCAGTTCCGGGTTTCTTGCCACTTTCTCAAAGGCGGGGACCAGGGCCGCCTTCACCTCCTCCGGCACTCCGGCCGGGGCGTAAAATGCGAACCAGCCCGAGTCCAATTCCTTTTTGTACCCCAGTTCCGTGAGCGTAGGGACATCGGGAAGTTCAGACCATTTTCGGGTGGTCAGGAGGGCTTTGATCTTTCCTGCTTTCACCTGAGGGAATGCCAGACCGACTCCGATGAAGGAGGACTCCACGTGGCCGCCCAGGACAGCCCCCAGGGCTTCGGGAGGTCCTTTGAAGGGAACGATGTTGACCTCCGCGTTCGTCAGGGATTTGATGATCTCCATGTTGAAGCGCTCGATGGCCAGCGCGCCGAATAAGCTCATTCTCACTTTTCCCGGATTCTTCCTGGCATAGTCCACGAATTCGGAGAAGGTTTTCAAGGGGGAATCTTCTTTCACGACAAGGATCATGGGATTCCATACATGCAGCCCCAGAGGCTCCAGATCCCTGACCGGGTCATAGGGGACGGCATCGGGGTTTGGAATCCGGGCATAGATCATCGCCGTACTCGGGGTGTAGAGAAGGGTGTAACCGTCCTTTTTGCTCCTGACCACTGCGTCTGTGCCCGTGGTAAAGGACGCGCCCGGCTTGTTGATCGGCACAATCTGCATCTTGAGGATTTTTCCCATTTCCTCCGCGACAATCCTGGCCAGGATATCCACACCGGCCCCGGGGGTCGTGGGAATAACGAGCTGGATCGGATGATCAGGGTAAGGTTGGGCTGGAAGCGTGGGGATCAGACCAGGGGCAAAAAGGACCAGAACAACTCCAAAGATCAAAACAGAACGGTTCATGACTTCCTCCTTTGCATGGTTTCACCGATCATTCGTAACCTCTCCTAACATGGCCTACTCTTATCACAGTCAGACAGAACGGTCAATCTTATTTAAGCAACCCATGTAACTCATCATTGGAAGATGGAAGCCCATGGAGATCGGAGGGTAGGCGGGAAGGGGTGGATCGGGGCAGGGCTTAAATATAGCCGTTATCGATGGCGTATTTCACGAGATCGGTGTTCTTCTTGATGTGCAGCTTCTGCATGATGCTGAAGCGGTGGCGATTTACCGTGCGAAAGCTGATAAAGAGCAGGTCGCCAATCTCCTTGCTTGTTTTTCCTTCCGCAGTCAGTTTCAAAACCTCCTTTTCGCGGATCGTCAATGGCTCCGGCTGAGCGGAAGGCGGAGAACCCCCTTGGAGGGCATTCGTCCATTCAGGGTCCATCTCCTCAGAAAGATTCGGGGAGATGTAGATCTTCCCCTGTCTGATTCTCTCGATGGCGGAAAAGAGTTCCATGTCGGTGTCTTCTTTGAGCAGGTAACCCTGTGCGCCGGCAGCGAGGGCCTGGTGGAGGAATTCTCTCTCCTTGTGCATGGTGAGGACCAGTATTCTCACGCCGGGAAAGCCCTTCCGGATTTCGTGGATCGCTTCAATTCCCCGCAGACCGGGCATCGAGATGTCGAGGATCACCAGATGAGCGGTCACCTTTTTCAAAAGACTGAGCAGTTCAAGCCCGTCCCCTGTCTCCTCGGCGATTTGGATGACCGGGTCCTTTTCCAGGATTCTCCTCAGGCCCTTGCGAAACAGAACGTGGTCATCAGCCATGATCACTCGGTATGGGGTCATCCCAAACTTCCCTCCTTCGGCAACGGGATGCAGAGTCGTACTCGCGTCCCTTTTCCTTCCTGGCTCCGTACTTCCAGAACTCCATCCAGCATGCGCGCCCGCGCCGCCATGGTGGATAACCCCATGCCCCTCCAACTGCCGTCCCTATTTGGAACCTTATCCGGATCAAACCCTCTTCCGTCATCTTCGATCTCGCAAGAGATTTCCTCCCCTTCCCTGACCATCCCCACGGAAACCTTCCGGGCCCGGGCATGCTTCATAATATTGGTAAAGACCTCCTGAAAGATACGGTAAATGAGGATTTGCGCTTGAGGAGAGAAGAACTCGTCAAGGTCGGAAACCTTCCGGACGACGTGAACTTCGAAACTATTTCGAAAATGGTGGAAAAGCTTCCGCAGGGCGGCTGAAAGCCCGAGCTCTTCCAGGACGGAGGGACTTAAGTCCTGGGAGAGCCGACGGACATTCTCAATCGTCTCATCGATGTACCTTACGCTTTCTCTGCACTCCTTGCGCAACTCCTCCAGTTCGGCAGGCAACCGGTTCCCCACGAAGTTCAGGTTGAGCTTCAGAACGGCAAGGGCCTGCCCCAACTCGTCATGCAGCTCCTTGGAAATCCGCTTCCTTTCCGCTTCCTGAGAGTTGAGAAGCTTCAACGAAAGGGAGCGGATCTGGCTTTCCGATTCCCTCAGCGACATCTCCATCCGCTTCCGTTCCGTGATATCCGTAACGACTCCGAAGCTGCCTTTGTATTGGCCTTTTTCATCAAGAAAGGGTTTGGGCGACACGAGCGCAAAAACGATCTGCCCGTCCTTCCTCAACCATGAAAGCTCGTACGATCCGGCCTCCCCTCTTCTTCGTCGAACCATCTGCTCCCGGTAGACCTGTATGCCGGCAGGATCGAGGAATTCGATGGCGGGTCTTCCCACGATCTGATCTCTCGCAAACCCAAGAATTTCACAAAGCCTGTCATTCGCGTAAATCACCTGACCGGCCTCATCCTGGATGAGCAGACCGTCGGTCATCGTTTCGACCAGGGTGCGGTAGCGGCTCTCGCTATTGCGCAGGTCATCTTCCACTCTCTTGTACTCAGTGATATCATGGAAGATTCCCAATCTGCAGAGAGCGCCGTTCTCGCCCGGGATAGGTGTCACGAAGAGTTCATAGGTCTTGCGCGTCTTCAAGGATTGCCATTCTCGGCGAACCGGCTTCCGGGCCGGATCCTCTCCATTCCGGCACCACGTGCATGCCTGAGAAAAATCATGGAAATACTCGTGGCACTTGCGGCCGCCCACCGGTCCAAACTCCCTCTCGACCACCGGGTTGAGGTATTGGATTTCAGATTGCTGATTCACGAGGTAGACGCCTTCCTCCATGGAATCCAGGATTTTCTTCAGGGAATCCCGCTCCCGGCAAAGCCCTTCTTCGATTTCTTCCCCTCGATCCTTCTCCAAGGTTAAGTTTCCCCTTTCTCGCTCTGAAAACAATCGGCCTTTCATTCCCGTATGAAAATACAATATGATTTTATTCTATCACTGATTTCTGAAGAACGGTAACATTCATTTTAGATGGAACGTATAGAGGAGGTGTTGCAGGTATTCCCGGGTCCCCTTTTCTCTTTTCTTCTGTTGACAGGGCAAGGGAAGCATGGAAGAGTAAGCGGGGGAGATTCACAATGCATTACGCCTGGATCATTACCTTTACCGGTATTCTTGTTTTCGTCTTTTCCCAGGGCTTTGGAAAGATGGCCTATCCCGTGATCCTGCCTTCGATGAAGGAGGGCCTCTCCCTCACCTACACCCAGATCGGACTGATCGGAACAGGTAATTTCATCGGGTATCTGGTTCTGGCGATTGTGGCAGGATTCCTGACGACGCGTTTCGGCGCAAGAAGGGTGATCTTTCTGTCCCTTCTCATCATGGGTGTGGGTCTCTTCCTGACCGGTTTTTCAGATTCCTTTTCGTTTGCGTTCATCACGAGGTTGATCACGGGGATCGGAAACGGCGGAGCCCCTGTCCCCATGATCACTTTGCCTGTCGTGTGGTTCGTGGCCAATAAGCGCGGTTTGGCCATGGGTATCATCAATATGGGCGTGGGGCTGGGCCTCTCTTTGTCGGGGCTTATCTTGCCTTACTGCATCAGTGGTTACGGTCAGAATGGTTGGAGATATGCATGGTACCTGATGGGCATCACCGTCTTTGCCGGTTCATTCCTCTGCTACGCCCTGTTGAGAGATCACCCCGAGCAAAAGGGATTGACGATGTACGGTGGACAGGGAACACAGTCGAAGGTCTCGGCACGCATCCCCCTCGGTGCCGCCATTCGGCAGGTGGTGGGCGAGAGGGAGATCTGGAAGCTGAGCTGCGTTTATCTCATGTTCGGTTTCTCGTACATCATCTATCTCACGTTCTTCATTGCCCATCTGACGAGTGAAATGGGTATGCAGACAGCCGAGGCCGGGAGGATCTTTGCGGTCCTCGGCTTTTTCAGCATCTTCTGCGGTCTCCCGTGGGGCTCCATCTCGGATATTGTGGGGAGGAGGCATGCTTCGATCTTCGCCTATCTGATCCTGGGTGTCTCCTATCTCCTGTTTGCCTTCTGCAGGCAAGACCTCTGCCCTCTACGTCTCGGGAATCCTCTTCGGGATCACTGCATTCGCCGTACCGGTGATTATGGCGGCTGCTGTCGGGGATGCGGTCGGTGGACAGCTGGCCGCAGCAGGGTTCGGTTTCCTCACTCTTTTTTTCGGGATCGGCCAGGCTTTAGGTCCCTTTGTGGGGGGCTGGATCAAGGATACCACCGGAACGTTTACTCACGCCTTTGCTCTGTGTGCCGTTGTAGCCCTTCTCGGGGCATTCTGTTCGCTCTTCCTGAGAAAGAAATCCTGATCATCCGGAAGAGACAGATACACTCTCATTCACAGCTGTCCAGATTACGATAGTTTTATTGGTCCTGGGATTGATTTCATTGGTCTTTTGCATCGATATTTGCCGGTTTCGCAACCAGGTTCACCACGGAGTCACAGAGGGCACAGAGGAGGGTTTCTTATGATCCAATCGGGAGACGACGATTGGATCATAGGCTGCCTCCCTTCGGGGTTTAAATCATCGACATCTCAAGGGACCTCTGCGGCAGGATGGAATTTATGTTTTGAATAACCAGGAATCCTTTTTGTTTGTCGGTACCTCCCGACAAACAAAAAATAATTCACTCTGTGTCCTCTGTGCCTCTGTGGTGAAGAATTTATTTTGGCCAAGACTGACTTTCATTCTCAAAAGATAGATCCGATCCTCTCCTTTATGAAATCATGGACCTTCGAAAAAAGGTCGAGCCAAATCGGGTCACCGGTTTGAACGATCTCTGCTCCGATCAGGTAATCCCCGACCGGTTCATCCCTTGTGCAATACTTGATCCTTGCAGTTAAAGGGATTTCCTTTGTCAGGGATTTAGGCGCTGCAATCAGGCACTCGACGGTTGAGTCAATCGATAATGCATACGGCGCTTTTATTCGAACACCCTTCAGGCTGAAATCCTGAAGCTCCACAGGAACAAACTCGCCTGAGACCTTCCCGGATTTTGAAGGTCACATATTTCCGATAGAGTTCTGGGACAACATATCTTTCTTCCCTGCGTCTTTCGGTCATTCAACTACCCTTCGAGGGGAAGGTTCCTGGAACTTATTTGTAACTCGCCTTTTTCCAGCCCTCTACCCCGCCCCCCAGGGCCTTTGCGTTTTTATAACCGAGGCCGTTATATTTCGCTGCCTGACCGGCAGCAGTGGCTTCCTTGGGTCAAGCACAGTAGAAAATGATCTCCTGATCTTTAGAAAGTGCGGGTAGCTTCTTCAGGAACTCCGAAAACGACATGGACATCTCGAGTCGAAGGTCTTTGTATCTCGACTCATCTTCGTATCCACAGACGAAAATAGCTTTACCCTCTTTGATCCTTTTGTACGCTTCTTGAGCACCAATCCTTGTCGGTTCGATCATCGTTGTCCTCCTTTCATTTTATGGCATGCTATTCCAATGAGTATATTGCGAGGCTCACATCCCAAGGAAAGCTCGTCCGAGGAAGACTGCCATTTGCGCCCTCGTCACACCCCGGTCCCAGCAGTATCTTGCCTCATTGACGTCTGCGGTTAAAGGATCATCCGCCTGGCATCCGCCTGTGATTCCCAGGGCTGAGAAGTCCTCTATGAACCTGCAAAAGTCCCCTCCCACCGTTTCACTGTTCACATCGCTGAAGAGGGTCCCGGTGCACACCCCTTGAGACACTTCACTGAGTGCATGAGCGGAAAGGCTTCTCATCTGTTCAGGCGGCGAGCTGAGGGCGGTTGTGATAAATACGGCCATTTCCAGGCGCATCACGTTCGTATCAGGGCAGAATTCAGTCGCCGTACATCCGCCGGTAATGGCTACCTCCGCCATCTTCTGGATGAATTTGAACGCCCAGTGATCGGGCGGGACATCTGTAAAATAGGGGACCGTATCCTTGCAGGAGATACTGCCGGCACAAACCGGATCGGCGCCATAGAGCATACCGATCAGAAAGACCGCCATCTGGGCCCTCGAAATGGGACTGTCCGGGCAGAAGTCCGCATTCCCGCAGCCGGACGTAAGGCCATGGTAGGCGATCGTGTTGATGAAGTTCTCGCCAAAACTCTCTTCGGGTGCATCATTGAAGACGGGTTCCAGCATCCCGTTTCCTGTAAGGAGGACCGTGATTGCGGGATTGACCGGGTCATTCGAAGCAATGCGCAGGCTTGTCCTTTTCGGACCGGGAGAAGCGGGAGTGAACACAACCTCGATAGTGCAGCCTCCCCCTGCGGGAAGAACCGGAGTGATGTTGAGGCAGGGATTCGTTCCCCCTGGCCTCACGGCAAACATGGCGGCATCCCCCGTGCTCAATTCTGTGGAATTGACTTGGATATCCAGGGTCCCGGAATTGGTCAGGGTGAAAACCTGCGGGGAGGATGTGCTGCCCACGTTAATGCTCCCGCTTCCAAAATTGACGGGCGGAAGCGGGGAGATCGTAAGATTCGCTGCACGCGCATACTTCAGAGTGTAATTCACGGTATCATAATAACTGATATGCGGATTGCCGGCGGCATCAAGGGCGATAAAGGTATACATTGCTCCGCTGTCCAGGGTCGTGGTTTCCCATACGCCTGTGAGATTGGTCGCATACCTGAGATTCCCGAACAAAACATAACTGATATGGGCGTGACCATTTGCATCAACGGCGATGGAGCTGTACAAGCTCCTATAATCAAGCGGGACGCCGCTGTCAATCTCGGTGGTAGCCCAGGAGCCTGAGGCATTCGTCGAATAGCGCAATCCGTGGTCAAAGTTGTTTGGATAGCTGATGTGGACATGACCGGACGCATCGAGAGCCATTGAAATGGACGATTCGGAATACCCGGTGCCGCCGCTATTGCCCACGTCGGCGATAACCCAGGAACCTGAGACATTGGTGGCATACTTGAGCACCCCGACAGAGAGATAACTGATATGGACATGGCCTTCCTGATCGTTGGCGATGGATGCATCACATCCAAAACAGCCGGGGCTGTCGAGGGTGACCGTCTCCCACTCACCGCTTGCATCAGTCGCATATTTGAGTTCCGTGAGGCTAAGATATCCATCAAAGTAGCTGATATGCGCCTTCCCCGATGGATCAAAAGCCAGAGAGGGATCCGCTCCGACGAAGCCGGGGCCGGCGATATCGGCGGTATTCCACGTCCCGCCCGCGTTGGTGGAGTGCTTCAAAACCGCCCATGGCCCTATGTCCCCAATAAAATTGAGCCATTCCCGGTAGACGATATGGGCGTTTCCGGATGAATCAAGGGCCACCGAGGTATACTCCACGAGCGCCTGATCCACCGTCGTCGTTACCCATCGACCTGAAGCGTCGGTAGCATATCTTAAGCCTTCCGTGGAACCCTTGCCGACATAGCTGATAAAAGCATGACCCGATGCATCAAGGGCCAATGAGTTGAACCTTCCTGCCTCGACCGCACGATCAACCGTGGTAACGACCCATGAGCCGGTGGCATCGGTGGCAAATCGGATCTCTCCGTTTGCGTAGTAGCCGATCTGGGCGCTGCCTGATGGATCGAGGGTAAAGGAAGTGAACCCTGCTCCATCATCGACCGTTGTGCTCACCCACGCCCCCGAGGCATTGGTAGCATACCTGACAGGATAGACCCAGCTTCCCTGGAGGGCCTCTCCAGCGTAAACAATATGGACACTACCTAACGCGTCAACCGCTATGGACGAGGGTGAATTCTCTCCTGCATCTCCCGGGTCCGCCCGGACGGCAACCCAAGATCCCGAAGTATTCGTGGCATACCTGATCTCCGTATTCACCCCGTACACTGCGTAGCTAACATGCGCCCTGCCTGACGAGTCGGTGGCTATGGAAGTATAAAAGATATTAGAATTCGGAACATGATCCGCCGTTGTGCTGACCCACGAGCCTGAAGCATTGGTGGCATACTTCAGGAGGCTCGCGGCGCCGTAGCTGATGTGCACCTTGCCGTCTCCATCAAGGGCTAAGGAAGGGTAGAAACCCTCCATCACGTCGGAATCGACTGTCGTGGTCACCCAGACTCCCGATTTATTAGTGGCATACTCGATGTTTCCCCATGTCGAGTCTGGATGTGAACCTGTCACCACGAAGTAGCTCATATGGATCTTGCCCAACGCATCAAGGGCTATAGAAGTATTTCTCCCCCCGCCTAGGGTGCTGTCCAGGGAAGCCGTAACCCAAGTGCCACCCGCATTGGTGGCATATTTCAGGTGTTCAAACTTATCAACATAAAAAATATGCACCCTGTTGTTGCCGTCGATTGCCGTGGTCGCCCATACTCCCATAGCCCCGCCGCCTGCTCCCTGTCCCCCCACTCCCGGAGACCGGTCGATCTCTTCAAGTTGCCATTGAACGCCGTCAAAGTAAGCGTGGTGAAGGTGGGTCCCGCCATAAGCGACATGGGGCCGGCCTGATTGGTCGATAGCCAGGGCCCGCTGACTGAAATTGTTAAAGGCGTCGTTGACATCTTCCACCGCCTCGACCACCCACCCCGCAGCCGCTGCTTTCTGAAAAGGAGTGAAAAGGGTAAAAAGACAAAAGAATATCACAATAAACAAAACCAGCATCCTCTCATTGATTTGGTTTTTCACCGCGGATCTCCCTGTCCCGTAGTCTTTCCACGCCCGCAAGAAGCGGCGCGCTGGAAGCGAAAGCGGACGAAAAAAAAGGCTGCAGAGGCTCGGATCCAGAGCGACTGACTGATTTTAATCCCACCCTGCCTGCCCCAACCACAAGGGAAGAGTCTTTCACTCACAACCTTGAGGGTTACCCGGTTTGTTTTCTGCGACACATTGTGTTCATATCATACTAGTGTAGTGTCCCATAAATAGCTTTACATATGAGGCTGGCTGTGTTACAGTCGGACTCATGAATCGAGCGAGCCCAATTATGTTGTCGGCGGAAGAAAGGTCGACGTTGGAGGTCTGGTCCCGGGGGCGCAGCCTGCCGTTGCGTCTGGTCCAGCGTGCCCGGATCATCCACATGGCGGCCGATGGTGCATTGAATGAGACGATCGCTGAGACACTGAATGTTTCTCGTCCTACCGTTCAACTCTGGCGTGACCGGTTCCTTGCTTTGCGCTTGGCCGGATTGGAGAAGGATGCCCCTCGCCCTGGCCGGATTCCTAAGATTCCTCAAGCCCAAGTAGCCGCCGTCGTCGAGGCAACTCTTCGCAGCACACCGTCAAACGCGACTCACTGGAGTGCTCGATCCATGGCCAAAACCCAGGGGCTGAGTCGGATGACCGTCCAACGTATCTGGAAGCAATACAATCTCAAACCTCATTTGCTTGAAACCTTTAAACTGAGCCGGGACAAACACTTTCTGGAGAAGCTACATGATATCGTTGGTCTTTACTTGAATCCTCCGGACCATGCCCTGGTCCTGTGTGTCGACGAGAAAAGTCAGATTCAAGCCCTGGATCGGACCCAGCCCCTCTTCCCTTTGCGTCCCGGATTGCCCGCTCGCCAGACCCATGACTACAAGCGCAACGGGACGACCACCCTCTTTGCGGCCCTGAGTATGCTCGATGGCAAAGTCATTGGCGATTGCATGCCACGCCATCGGCATCAGGAGTTTATTCGCTTTTTAAAGCGTATTGATACCGACATACCGGCCAGTCTGGACCTGCATTTGATCGTGGACAACTATGGCACCCATAAGCATCCACGGGTTCAATCCTGGATGAGACGCCATCCGCGCTTCCATCTGCACTTCATCCCTACGTCCAGTTCCTGGCTCAACATGGTCGAACGCTGGTTTCGTGAAATTACCGACAAGCGATTGCGTCGAGGCACGTTCTCCAACGTCGATCTTTAATCAAAGCAATTAACGACTATATTCATAACCACAACCAGAATCCCCAAGCTTTTGTCTGGACCGCAACACCAGAGGCTATCATGAAGAAAATCGTTAAATGTAAAGAAGCGTTGGGGACACTACACTAGGACTGTCGAATTTGTCAAGAGAAAACTTCGAGCGCAGGGGCTCTTCACCGGAGGGAAATTGGGATGGAGCGGCAATACCGAATCACCATTATCTGACTCCGTTTTCACTCCTTTCATCTTACATAAAAACAATCCCGGCCTTTGCCGCGATTGAATCCGCTTTTGCGACCGGGCAAACCTAACCTTCCGAGTTTTTCACGCTGCGACCGCGTTCCCAGCCTCAAAATACGGCATTTCGTGCCCGAGAATGCAGGTGTTACCCTATTTACCCTGGGGGCTTTTCTAATTGAAAATAGGAGACATCCTTACAATAGGAGGGACACGATGAAAAAGTATTTTGCCGTTTTGGTGGTGGTTCTCTTGACGACAATGGCAGTGGCAGCATGGGCAGAGACAAAGAAGGGGGTAATCCTTCCCAAAGGCTGGATGACTTATAAGTTTATAGGTTCGTTGATCATTACGGATAAGCAGAGCCCCCTTTTCGGTATCCACCACTTTTACATGAACAAAAAAGGTATTGAAACCTTCATCAATAAAGGCGGTCCTTACCCGGATGGAACGATGATCGTAGACGCAGTATACGAGGCGGTCACAGGCGCGGGGGGAATGATCAACGAAGGCAAGAAACTCTTCTACCCCGTGATGATAAAGGATTCAAACGCCGATGAAGCAAAAGAGACCGGAGGATGGATCTTTGCGGCCTTTGATCCGGACGGAAAACCCATGCAAATGGATGTAAAAAAGGGATGCTTTGAATGCCATAGCGCTGCAAAAGATTCCGATTATGTCTTCTCGAAACCACTCAAGTGATCAGACATCGGCTGTAATTTCCATTTGCGTCGATCCCCTTTCTGCATCAGAAAACTGGCCTTTTTCAGCAAACGGTTAGAACACAATCTCTTCGGGGTCTTTGTCCCGCCGAACGGCGCAATCACTTCTTTATTGTAGCTCCATGTCTTCATAAGGAGCCGTAGTCCATATGAGGGGTTGAATCCTGTAGGGGTTCCCTTTCACCCTGGGGCCGACGGCTGTCGGGGAGTTGACTTCCGTAAGAGGAATCCACATCGTCTTCTCGAAAATCAAATTCTGGACGCGTGCAATGAGATCTTTCCTGACATTGAGCCTGTATTCCTTTTGGTACTGGTCCCATAACGCCTGGATGTCAGGATAATTTCCATAGGAAGTTGGACCGAATAGGTACGTCAAGCGCCCGCCAATGGTGGATGCGACCGCTGTGTCCATGAAGATATCCTCTTTCATCTTCCCGCCGTCACGGATGCCGAACCAGGCCGCTCTATTCAGCTTGATCATCTCCACCGTAATCCCAATCGCCTTCCAGTAGTTTGCCACCTGTTCGGAGTACCCCCAATAAAGCTCGTTCGGATAGAATTTACCTCCGTTAAAGCCTTTCGGAAACCCCGCCTCGGCCAATAGCTTCTTAGCCCGCTCCGGATCGTAAGGATCTATTGGGGTGTTCACCACGAAGGGGTCGCCCTCCAGGCCGATGGAGCCCACCGGTTTGCAGCCGGGCATGTGAATCTGAGCCAACATCTCACGGTCTATTGCCAGGCTCGCGGCCTTACGTACCCGCGCGTCAGACCAGGGCGATTTGGGATCCCATTGCGATGCCATGTAGATGAAGAATTTTACTGGACTCAATGGGGTGAGAACCCTGAGCTTCGGATCCTTTTTTACATCCTCATACACGACATCCGTTATCTGTGTGGCCATATCCGCCTCTCCTCTCTTTACCATGGCCACCCGGGTCGTCTGGTCGGGGATTGTAAGAAACTCCATTCTCTTGATATTAGGAACTTTTCTCCAGTAGTCTTCAAACGCTTCCCCCGCAACTTTTACACCGGGCACAAATTCAGCAAACTTGTATGGACCCGCTCCAACGGGATTCTGTTTATAAGCGGCATCGCCCACCTTTTCCACATGCTTTTTGGGCACGATCCAGCCGATGGTGGTTGCGCCCTGTAAGAAACAGTCCAGGAAGTCGGGAAAAGGTTTCTTGAACTGAATGCGCACAAGATAAGGATTGACCGCTTCCACTTTCTCCGTTCTCTCATGAATCACTTTCGCTTCCCTCCCCTTGTATCGCCAGTAGGTAAACACCACGTCCTCGGCGGTCATGGGATCCCCATTGTGGAACTTCACCCCTCTTCGAAGTTTGAACTCATAGACCTTTGAATCCGGGCTGACAGTGTACGATTCCGCCAAACAAGGGGTATAAAAACCCTCCGGCATGGGTTTCAGCAAGGCATCGTGAAAGAACTGCAATATAAACCAGCCCAGCGGACTGGGGTGAGCCGTAGATGGATCAAGCCAGTCCGCTGAAATGGACCAGTGTATCGCCTCTCTTAGAACCCCCTGCGGGGTTGCAGCCAAAACGTCCGTTGTACCGAAGCAGATCATTCCCAAGATGCCCAGAACCGTCATCACCAATGACCACTTGTTCTTCCTTGTCATCCTTGTCTTCCTCCTTCCATTGGCTATGGACTTACCCGCGAAAGACGCGAAAACTTCACCTTGGGAATCGAAGCCAAAAAGGACGATATGATTTTTCCCAAAGGGAAAATCGAGGGACCACCCGTACAAGGGGAAACTATCTGCGCCGAGTATCAAGTTCCGGCATCTCCTTCAGTCTCGCCATCCATTTCGCCGATGACCTCGTCACTTCCGGAAACCACGCCACCGGCGCACCGGGTATACCGACTTCCGCATCGCAACCTGGCTAAAGAGGATCTTCCAGTCACCGTTGCCTCCCGCCCGCTGCTCCAAACTCGACCTCACTTCCGATTCTCCCCCCATGCTAAGCATTATTTCCCTTTGAACCAAGCAGTACCCTGGCGGCTGATATCAGTCAGTTTCTTCTACGCATCCGGTTCTTCAGGAAGCTGGGCGCCGTGCCATACGGCCACAATCCAGACGGTCTTTCCCTTTATACGGTAAAAGAACCGATACGGAGCAACAATAACCTCCCGAAATGGTAAGTCGGGGAATTCCGGTAAGCTTCTGCCGGATTGCGGAAACTTCTTTAGTCTTGACAACACCTTCTCTGCCTTCTGCCGGAAGGCAACAGCCGCGGTGGGATTCTCATGAAAGATGTAGGCAATGGTAGCAAGAAACTGGGTGCGGGCCGAGGGAGTGAAACGGACTATCACCGCGATCTCTCTTTCAACAGGGTGTCTGCCTCCGCGAGGACAGCGTCGAGGTCATAGCCCTTCCCCTCCTCGATCTCCTTTTCTCCGCGGGCCAGGAGACGCAAAAGCTCCAGTTCGTGCTGTGAATGCTCATAAGCTTCCATGCTGACGATGACCGCAGCCGCCCGGCCTCTCTGGGTGATGACAAGGGGCTCCCGGGAAGCGGTCACCCGCTTGACGACAGAGGTGGCATCCTGCCGAAGATCGGTAATGGGTATGATGTCCGGAATTTTAGTCATTGGTAATACCTCCAACGATATTATTAATGATACTATCAACGCCGGTACAGATCAAGAATGGTTTTTGAGGGACACGTCGGTCCCCGGTCCTTCCAAAAGGAATGGGGACGAGGGTCAGGAACGGGAGTTAGACTCAATTATTGAGGGTTTTCCCAACGAGGTCTAAGTGCAGGATTAATCTTTTCATTTTAGCCCGAAGATCCTGGCTCCTTCTCAAACATCCTCTAACCGCAGTCCGATTCTTCCCTTTCTCTACCGGAGCATTTCCTTCACCCGCTCTTCTACTTCCTTCACCATCTTTTCTACAAGCCCTCCCCCCTTCAGATCCCGCTCATCCGAAGCCGAATCTGTTCTCGCTTCTCACCCCGTACCAGACCTTATTTCCCTTATCGCCAACCTCCCATGGATCTCCCTCACCGAATTTTCGAAATTGCAGGCCTGCCCTCACAGTTTACTGAGTTCTTTCCTCAAGTAGATCTCATTTCTTAGTCCGTGCGCTGGTACCGGGGCGTAAAATGTAGACTATAGTCTGAGGACGTAAGGGAATCTTTGTGTCAGAATCCCTTCATGATGAGTGAAATACAATATACGGAGTTACGAACTGCTTTGGCGAGGCAGATTCGATCCGCGCGTATCCGACGAGGCATGTCTCAGGAAGAACTGGCCTTTCGTGCCGGCTTGCACCGTACCTATATCAGTCTGGTCGAGGGGGCGAAGAAGTCCCTCACTGTTGACTCACTTGCGCGTATCGCTTCGGCCTTGGAAATAAAACCTTCCAAACTCTTAGCATGTAGCGAGAAGCAATCCAGCGTAAAGGGTGGCGAAGGATGAGCCGAGACTCAACAAGCCGACTCCACAACGCAAAACCATTTCCGAAGAAATCTCGCGAGCCATTGGCACCAACCGAGATCTTTGAGCTTGACCATGCGCTCACAAAAGTATTCCGCATGATCCGTGAGACCCGTGAACTCAACCCAGTTGCAGGTTACATCAAGTTTCCGAGTCTGCCAGCGATCTTCAGCGAGTCCATCGTTATAGCTGCCGCGACCGTCCTATTCGGCCCAGGTTGGAAGTGTCGATATGGGGGCAACATATGTGACGTTATCCTTGAGAGCACTGATGGCACCCAGACTAAGAGGGTCGAGGTTAAGGCTACGGGCATTCACGCATTTCAAGAACTAAAAGCGAAAGACCTTCGAGCCGATGTCCTTGTCTGGGTCCGCTTCGGGAGGCGATATGAAGTCGGCGGAGGAGCAATTGAAGTTGCCATCATAGAGAACCCGGGAAAATACGTGTCTGGCCCGCGTCGACTTGATGTCAAGAGATTGAACGCAATTGCTGGTATTACGGCCAGTCAAAAAGTGTTTCGCTTTGAATCCATTGAAGAACTCATCGGGATACCCTCTGGGTCGCCAGCTTGAAGTGCGCTCCGTCACTCCGCAGTGGTTGTCCGAGCGGAAGTCGCCAAAACGGCCACACTCAACAAGCGCGGGTCCACGTCAAGTTTCAGGGCATCCGCAAACGACTCTAAAACTGTCCCGAAGGCAAATAGCGACTCGGCTTGACGCGTTACCCGGTCTTCATCAACGGGCGTCTCGATAAGCAGTTTTACGGTCACTTCGTATTTCATGTCGGTTCTCCTATGGAAATGGGGTCAGACTCAATTATTGAGATGTCTTCCAACGGCGTCAAAGTGTAGGATTAAACTTTCGCCTTTACCCGGAAGATCCTGACTCCTTCTCAATTATCCCGCAACCGCAGCCGGATCCTTCCACTGCTCCACCGGGGCGTCTCCTTCACCTGCTCTCCTACTTCCTACAGCATCCTTCCTACAACCCACCTCTTCCCAGAACCTGTCCATCAGAGTCCGAGTTTACTCCCGTTTCTCACCCCATGCCAGGCATTATTTCCCTTTGCACCAAGATGCCTGATCTCTTCTAACCGAAGTTGTCAATGAGCTGAGAAAAGCTTCGCTGAGAAAGGCGAAAGCTATGTTTCCACCTTTTTCTCGGCTTCGGCACGAATTGCATCGATTAACTAGTCTGGATTTCCATGTTAGTTTTTTGAGTTAACACCATGCGCCTTAGTCGAACGAAAGTTGCAGTCGTTTTCCTCCCAGCCAGGGGATCGGAACATTCTTTTTATCGAAACCAGGGAAGATCGCACGGGACGTAGTTGAAAACTGACACTTATTTTCTCCATTCTTATGGACGTATAAGCAAACGATCTGGTGCCTTACATTCCGGGGTGAATCTTTAGGCGCCGGCTGATTTCGCTTCCGACTCCTGCCCTCCCCGCTTCAACCATGAGGATCAGAATCATCTTCTCCTAAGTTCCAATCCCGTCCCGTTTGTCTTTTGCGAGGGATTGTGATCATAAAACACCATTACTGTAGTGTTTGTCAAGCCAAAAATTACACTCGAAGGGAATACTTACCGGAAGGGAATGTCAACAAAACGTAAGGGGAAGAAACAGGACCTATCTAAAACCACTCATTTCCAAAACAGGTTCTTCACCACAGAGCCACAGAGTTCACAGAGAGCGAAATATCGTTTCTGGAGAATCGGGAGGCGGCGATTCTCCAGAAGATCTCGCGGCCTTCAGCCGAGAATAGCAATCATGAGTGCCTCGTGGAAAAGCGCAGGTTATAGACTTTGTTCTGATGAAATTCCCGGAGGCCTGCCTGCCGTGGACAGAGACGAAGCCTCTTGAACGATCGTCGGCTGCCTCAGCCAACGCGTCGGCGGGCGATTTACATCCGGAGCCAGATTCGAAGAGGGGCATGAAAACTGAGATAGCGCTAAGGATACCGCTTTTCAGAAGGTCCAGTGTTCTCGTCGCATCAGTCCCAGCATGTTTATGCAGGGGATGCCGAGATCACGGCATACGTCGGGTATGTAGTGAGTTCTCTTGGCGCTTTTCTTTTCAGCGGCCGAGGTTTCCTGCGACACAACCACGCCACCTTTCACCTTGGCAAGGGCTATAACGTACGCATCGGCTGATTGATGAAGACTCTTGGGGTCCATCAGGTCGGGATATTTGGATTCAATGCTTGCGGCTCCTGCTCGGCAACGCCGGGCTGCTTCCCCGCTTTATATCCGCCATGCCCTCTGGATGAAAACAGAAGTTTTCTTATTCACGTCGCAGTCTTGACAGGGCGACACCGGTATGATAATGCAATATTGAGAGGTACATCTGAAATGAGCACAGCAAGAGTCGCAATAATTTTAGAGCAGGATCTTCTCAAGCGATTGGACCGGCTGATTGAAAACGGCTTGTTCAAAAACCGCAGCCACGCAATCCAGGAAGCCGTCAGTGAGAAACTGGCGCGAATCGAGCGTGGCCGCCTGGCCAGGGAGTGTGCTAAGTTGGACAAGAAGTTCGAACAGTCCATGGCCGAAGAAGGTCTCTCGTGCCCTAAGAGGGGGTCAGGTCGATATTTTGTTGAGATTCTTCAGGTTGCCTAAAGATCCTGTCGGCCGAAGCAAAATGTATCCCCAACTGGTGATCGGCAACCTCCCGCTGAGTACATCCATGTTCTCGAATTGCCTCGACTGTCCTCACATTGCTTTTTCGATCTTGATAATGAATTTCGAACTGGATGCAATCACCCCTGATGCTTGCGGTACGCTCGTCTTCGCCTCTCTAACAACATAGTCAGATTGCGGCTTCAGGAATTCATCCATGGAAACCGCAACCCCCGGGAATTTCTCCTGCAATTCCTGATCCTCGGTCACGCATAGGACTCCCATGCTGGAGAGCCACGGCGATAAACTGCCGGTCATAGGCTGTGATCCCGTATTGTGCAACGAGATCAATCGACCCCGGACGGAGAAGCTTCGCATTCATATCTCCACACAGGATCCTCGATAACCTTTTCCCACGTATCTAAGGCCTGTTCCGGCTAATCTGTTTCGCTTTGATCGCAGAGGCAAGGATATTCTGGAATTCATAACGCCAGAGGACAGGTACAACCCAAATGGGATCCTTTTCCTCAACCTGTTCGGCCTTGGATGTCAAAGAAGTTGTCAAATTTCGCACCGCGACGATGTTGGAATCCACAACGATCATAGACGACCTTCGCGCTTGGCTCTATCGATAAAATCGGCCGTCAAGACCGTCCGTGTCTGCACCGGAGGAGGGAACTTGACCGGATGAAACTGTCGCATTCTCTCTTCAAGAAGCACTATCGCTTGTTGCGTCATGGAACGACGGTTTCTTGCCGCTTCTCGTTTCAACCACTCATGGACTTCACGGGGAATATCTTTTATCAACAATCCAGGCATTCCATACCTCCGATACCATTTTTATACCATTATACTATCATCCTTCTATAACCTCAATGCACTCAGGGTTTCAAACGGAATCCGGAAGTCGCTCCAGCATGATTAAGATTCCCACTCCGACCGCAATTGCTCCTGGAATTTCAGCCCATCTCCCTTGGACCAGATCCCCTTGGTCTCATTGACCGTCCTGTAGATAGGAGACGGAACCGTGTGAGGCTTTCAGGCAGGCGATCCCCCTGCGAATCGCTTCAGCCAGGGAGACTTTATGCAATTTCGTGTAGTTCGTCAGCCACCGCCTTTCCTGATCGCATATCGTAATCATTATTCTTTTGCTTGGCACCAGTACCCCTCCCTCATTGTGACGCCATGATATCATCATCTCGTCAGGTTCGATAGATATGTGGCGACCAACCCCAAGACCGCCAACATCGGAAAGGACGCAATCGAATTTATGCGAGTCACAAGAAACATCGATGGTGTTTTATCAGCCTCTCACGAAAGATCACCGAGAAACATCACTCCCGGCAGGGCTTGCACTTTTGCGAAGAGCTTCTTGTCGGCAGTAATGAAGGAAGCCTGAACGAGACGAGAAAGAGCGACGAACGAAGCGTCATAGAAAGTGATATCCTGTTCCCGGGAAATCCGGAAAGTTTCTTCAGCGAGGGGAACTTCAATGGGATGCACTCGAAGAGCGAGAGCATAAGTTTCCCTCAAGATGGATAGCGCATCTGAGGAAGCAAGGGATTCTTTGAACCGGAGGATGTTGCCCAGTTCGTAGAAGAGTAAATCCGGCACATGGATTTCGAAATCTCCTTGGAGATGGTGGTCGAGAATCGAAACCGCCTGACGGACGTGTTCTTCATCCCCAGGCTGTCGATACCACTTAAAGACGACGGAAGAATCAACAACGCAGGGGATCATTCGGAATACCGGCTGTCGCGCATCTTTCGGATGATCTCTGTTGAGTCGAATTTTCCTTCCCAGGACAAAGATCGAAGAGTTTCAAAGGCATCCCGAACCCGTGGGTCGTCGATGGGTCTTTTCGATCGTTTTTCAGGACGAAGGTATTCCCTCAGGGCTTCCCGAACGAGATAGCTGCGGGTCCGATGTTCAGACTGGGCCACTCTATCCAATTCGGACAAGACATCTTCGGGTAACGAAATCGTGACCTTAGCCATTTCCTCTGTCTCCCCACAATCAATAGCAAACAGGATGTAGATTATCAATACCCTTCATATATTCTTTCCCTCTACCCCTCCCCTTTTCCCTGTTTCGGGGTAACGCTGATGGATCTTGTCTTGTTCACCGCCCACCAGCGCAAATTGGTGGCCCCACTCCCTCATTTTAACTTCATCGTCTCATCGGCTATGGTTTTGGCTGCGTGGGGACGGGAAATGGCTCCTGGCTCTTCTGGACATATCCGCCAGTCTTCCGGGATCTCTTATTAACCGACCGAGTTTATCAAGCAAGACGGGCAGATTCCGGGCCTTGACCCCGGCCCCCTGCTCGACCAGGTAATCGGCATTGGCTTCTTCCTGCCCCGGGATCGGTTCGATAAAGATCATGGGCAATCCCACCGCGATGCTTTCTGATACCGTAATTCCCCCGGGTTTGGTTATCAATAAATCGCTCATGGCCATCAATTCGTCCATGAAATCGACAAAGCCGAATATCTTCTTGAGCCGGGGCTCGGAGGTCTGTCTTGCCTCCAGGTCCTTTCTTAGTTTGGCGTTATTGCCGCAGACCACCACGATCTGGAAATCATCCTTGATGACCCTAAAATCCGCGATGACTTCCCCAAGAGGGGTCACTCCGAAACTTCCGGCCGAAATCAGGACCACCGGCGATCGGTTATTCAGCCCATACTTGGCGAGCAACCCGTTTCTGTCTTTTTCATCCGAGAACTTTGGGTGAATCGGTATGCCACTCGGGACAATTCTTTCGGGAGGGATGCCATAGAACGAGAGACTGTCCTTAACCTCCTGGGTAGCCGTGAAATATAAGTCCGCGTTGGGAACAACCCAAACGGGGTGGAATTCATAGTCCGTCAAGGTGACTGCCATCTTGAATGCTTTTTTCTTCTTCCTCCGGTAATTCTCCAGAAGCGCCGCGGAAATGAAATGAGTTCCGATGACGACGTCAGGGTTAAACTCCTTAATGATTCCAAACATGTCGCTGAAATTGAACCTGTCTATCAAGAAACGGGGCTTAGTGAACCTCTTCGATGATTCATAATGCCTGTAGCTGTACGCATAAAGCTCGGGCATGGCCTTCACGACATCGAGGTACAATTTCCCGTATAAATACTTGATGAGTTCGGTTGAATGATCCAGGAGATCGACATTCATGACTTCTGCACCCGGGTGATATTTCCCAAATGCAACTTCCAAGGCCTCAGCGGCCTTCAAGTGTCCGGCACCCGCTCTTACCGATACAATAAGGATTCTTGGCATAGGATTGCAGGCCCTCCCAATCTCAGCGATTTAAGTCTGTTCGACGTATACCGAATGTATTACCAAATCTGCAAAACCAAAGGGGGTCAGGTCTATTTTGTTAACATTTCTTCCTTTGCCTAAGAATTCTGCTGACAGAAGCAAAATGCATCCCTAAATGGTTGGCAACCTCTCTTTGAGTGTATCCGTGTTTCTGAACAGCCTCGGCTATCCTTACGTTCCTTTTCGACTTTTCTCGAAGCACGTCCACCCCAAAAAGGGTTCTTAGATCAGGTCTATTCATGAAGCGCTGGCTCTTTGGTATTTCCGGAACCTTTTCCCGTCCCTTCACGTATTCTACCAGACCTTCCACAAATTCACTCTCCCCGAGGATACTCTGTGCCCTCAAATCCTTCCAGACTGGATCCGCCTTTATCCCATCTCCTGCAAACCGCCTATAAGCCGTCTTCGCTCTCGCCCTGTCAGATCCGAACTGACTCAGTACCCAGTCGGTTACCAGACACGGATGTGGCTCCACTCGGCCAGCGGTCGCGTTGTAACTACTCCACTCCCATTCTTCTGGTCGGTTCGCGATCCCGGCTCGAATTGGATTGAGAACCACATATCGACACGCTTCGAGGAGATGGCTCTCCTTTTGAACCAGCACAGCCTTGAATCTTCCTTGAAAGAGATGCCCCACCCTGCGATGCCGCTTATTGAATTTTTGTGTATAGACCCCGTTCAGTTGCCGCATTCCAATGGATAGATTTCCATCCGGTGTTTCAACGAGCAGGTGGTAATGATTCTCCATCAAACAGTACGCATGGCAGACCCAATTGTACTGATCCGTGACCTGCTCAACGGTGTTCAGAAACATCTTTCGGTCTTGATCGTTTCTGAAAATGGCCTTCCTCTCGTTCCCTCTGCTCGTAACGTGATATACAGCACCCGGAAACTCAATCCGTAAGGGACGTGCCATGGGTTTCCCCATATTCTTTCAATACGGCCATGTTAACAAAATAGACCTGACCCCACTTGCTGGGCTTGCTGACCCCACTTGCTGGGTTCAAGGCACGCTGATCGATCTTGTCTTGTTCACGGCCCACCAGGTTTTGTAGCTTCCCAGCTTGTTCTTAATGGATGTCCCATCCTTTGCATCCAGATATCCAACCAGGGCGATCATCTCGTCTTTGGCCTTGATCCCGAAGTACTTATCGCGGTAATTCAGAAACACCTCCAAATACTTGACCACCGTTCGAAGGGTTTCATTTTGCTCGGATTTCCCTGTCTGTAGCTGTAAGAACCACTTATCACACAGCCAAAGCCGCCGCTCCATCTCGTCTTTGATCCATTTGATCTTGTATTCTTCACTTCTCAGGTCCACCAATTTCATTGGCGGTAGAGTTGACGGATGCTTGGCCAAATAGGCTCTAACCACTTCGATGGGCTCAGGCTTCGTCATCTGCGAGATCATGATATTCGATCATCATCACCTTATTTCCGCTTAGCCACCGATAATCCCATCCCCCACTGCCGACTTCCAAATGGTATTTCCGTTATTTGGCTCAACCGCATACGATCTGTCCGGAATCCCATAATAGTTCCGAAATTCACATCCAATTCATGCGACAGCCACTTATCTGAATCAGCCCCTGCATGTTGAGTTACTTGAACGTCGGTGACCGAAATCCCAGTCAGTTCTGTCCAGATACATCACTCTCATAGGTCATATCATTATGGTCTGGAAAGTGACCAGTCGCTGCAATATTTCCATGGCCATCATATGCCCGCGATCCGCCGAATCGTTTGAAATGCCCGGGATGAATCTCTCGGGTTTGGATAATTCTGTATGGGTCTATATCGTGCAGGATCAAGATAGTCAGACATTACCTCAGCCAGTCCCGGTTGAAATGAGAAACAATAAAGCAATTAATATCCACCAGTATAGTTTTCATACGCTCCGCTCCCTATTCCTCTATGTTGTATTCTTCTGTTATCCCTACTGATCAGATCTGTCACTCTCCAGTTTCCATTGCAGCCCTTCACTTACGTTGCAGCCCTCGGTCCCATTGACCGAGTCTTTCAATTCATTCTTATTGCCGTCCGGGTAAGCCACTATCAAAGGCACGATATGAATCTGAAGGATTCAGACTTCCATGCCAGGATTTGCAGCCTAAACCGTGCTGAATACCGTTGGCTACATCGCATTTACCTGTAGTCTCGCATCATGAGTATTATATCTCCACTTCTATCTCGACTATTCAAGCTTTCAATCCTATCTGAAGCTTGTACATACTCTGCACCCGTCAGAGAGGTAAATCATCCTTTCCCGCAGAATCGGTAACGACATTACCCGATGAGTCCTCTCTAACCTCCTTCACAACTTTGTATTCTCATCTAATCCCCTCCTAATCAGGATATGATCTACGGAGGAGCTAAATTCTGGGAAGTAGTCGTAAATCACTTCTCTTAAGCACCAGTCAGCCAGTAGTCCCCATCTTCTTGAAGAATGTGTAGAACCAGGCTCAGACAGGATTCAGAATTCTTGCAGGTCTGGGGCAGCTTCCAGCTTGTGCCCTTAATATAAATATGAGCCATTGGTCCATTCAATCCTGCAATTATGTTTGCCTCATTAATGTCTGTAGTGGCAGCTCTGCTCACTTCTTGGCTATATCTCTTGGGGCCAAGACTCTTAACTCAGGCTCCACGGGGTAAGGAGATAGGAAATTGCTGTCAAACAGATTACGCCAACTCCCAGATGTGGAGGTTGTTGTTGGCGAGCTTCTGCCTTTCTCTTGTTTTTACCTGCCTCAGGGTCTTCGGGGCTAACTTGAAAGTCAAGATTAAGGGTACAAGACGTTTCCGCAGGGCTTAAGTTCTGTTGAGATTTCATAAGCATTACCATCTACCATCCAATAGCTTCTCGTTTTATTGTAAGGTTAAGATTTGTTGGCATCGCCGTCATTCCGTGGTCTGCAACAATGATAAAGATCTTGTTGTCAAATTCACCTACCTCTTTCAGTTTGTTAACAACATCTCTAACCTCAGGATCTGTTGTGTTTCTGAAAAAGGCTGAATAGCCATCCATTCCCTTTGTATGAGCATAATGGTCAAGACTTGAGTAAGTAGACTGCAAAAAGCGCTGGAAATCTCTTTCGTCTTTCCCTCAGGATTCTTTCTGTGAAAAGTAGTTTTCTATGAACCTGATCGCTCGTTAGCAGGCCCTTTATCCATCATTGTTGTGAGTCCGTAAAACTTCAGCAGAATCATAAAGGTTCTTCGCAGACAAGCCTGGGCGTCCCCCACCAATCAGCACCCTTCGACATATTGGAGTGAAGAAGGTGCTGTTCTGCATTCGTAATTAGTCTGATCACACCGGACGGCGGGATTGGACGAAATGTGGTATTTCTCTCCAACCATCTTTCCAATCTCTTCAAAGAGAGGTTTTACACCTCTGTGAAGGGAAGAAAGGGGTGCAGACCTAATGGTTTTCTCATCCGACAGTCTTACTGGCAATCAAAGGGGGGAACGGGAATTCAACCGGAATACGTGGTTAAAGACAAATTCCGTATCCTTGTTGAAAACCAGACCCGAATGCCTGGCAGTTTTCTCCCAGGCTGAAATGCCCCAGCACTTAAACTTACCATCCCTGGTGGAATACTGCTTTCTTCCATGCCTGGGATTGGATTCAGATTCGTGCTTCCCTGGTATAAATCCCTTGCAAAGAACTCGTTACCCACAATCCCTGTCTCATTCGGAAGCTTCCCGGTAAATATGGAAGCCCACGAAGCATACGTAATCGAAGGAAAGATGGCCGTGACCTTGGGGAGCATGATGTATCTCTGGTAGGGTTCCGGCAAAGTTACCCCCTCGAGGATCTGGCCTATCCCCGGCAGCTCCAATACATCCACATAGTAGCTCCCCTGCGGGTCTTTTACGTCCTCCTTTTCCGGCGGATAGAGGACATCCTGCCTCAGCCCATCTATTCCTATCAGAATGACCCCTACCGGTTCAATCGGCACCTCAGCTTTCACCTGGTTGATTTCTATCTCAAGTTTGTTTCCCAATCCTCCGTAGAGAACGGTGATCGCTACCCGGATCTACCGTATTCTGCCATCTTGCAGTTAGGGCATATTTGTTCAGATTCGATACGACGAATTTGTCCTTGGGGAATCCCGCAGCAGAACCATCCTCTATCTGCACTGCACATCTTTCGTCTAATAAGGAGAATCTCAAGTTGTGCTCCGTCAGGAAAAAGTCATCGGGATAATCCCCCGGCACTTGAGCTCTTTGTCCTTCTCTGTTAGCCACCCTGATTTTGCCGGTGAGACTCCAGCACGACTCCGTCAAAACCTTCGATACCAATGCGATCCTGTATGTTTTCTCTTTTCTGCTCCCATCCCCGAACTTGACTTCATCGGCGTCGTCTCCGTTGTCATCAACTACCCTTATTCCACCGATGGGGAGTTTCTGCTTCTGGCTCCTGATCTCCACCCCTGTTCCCTGGTTGAGGACCACCTCCACTTCATAGGTGCTGTTCACGTCGAACCAGAACCCTCTCGATATTGTCGCAAACCCGCTTGCCCATGTCTCTGTTGGAATAGAGGCAATCGGCTCTCCATCCTTTGAGATGACCACGAAGGCAGTCAACGCATGATAGGATGAGGGGGATATCGTATAGTTGATGGTATGGTCCTTCGACGCATACCCATTGGCTTCGATGAGCATCACGGGGATCGGGGCAATTTGAATATCAACGCCACAGACCTGGAATGTCGTGGCGCTCGTTCTTGAGATCTCTTCTGTCGAGGTTGTGCAGGAGGGACAGACCTCTGTTCTTCTTCCGGCGGTAGAGGCGGATGCGTTCATCGGGATGTTGTTGATCCCGGGCGCAAGCCTGTATGCCCCCTGAAATATACCTTCCCCTGCCGTCGAAGCCTCCGTTCCGCCGAAAGTGACAGATACATGGCTGAAGTCTGTGCTGATCTCATACTCCCGCGTCCCAACCACCTTGTTGCAGGTTAAAGGGTCCCCATCGCAGAATAATTCGAGTTCTCTTTGTGCTTCCTTTTCCTTGAGAAAATACACCTTTGCCATGACCGGGACGAACGACCCCACCTTCCCCGCATTGATGTTGTTCCCGGACCTGTCTGCAGGATAAACGTACGTAATGGCCAATTCAACGGAGGGATCTTCAGTTCCGTTACAGTTCCCAAAAGGAGGGGTATAATGGAAGAAGGTCGTTGTCAGTTCGGCATTGCTGATCGGATTTGTGTAGGTGGCCTTAATCGGATATCTCCCGTTCGGAAGACCTCCAAGGATGATTTGAGCTGATGCCCCTTTGCTGCTCGTAGTCACCACCATCCTTCTCTGCAATTCAGGGTTTCCGCAGTCTCCCCAGATGGGGGCAGTTTTAATGCACGATTCATCCGTACGGAAGAGATAGGCCTGTCTCGGGTCACGGTTCGGGTTACTGCAATCTGGCGGAACGAGATTGTCCAAAGCGTCCTCGGCTTCGAAGATGACAGGGATATTGGATCTGGGATTGCCGTATTCGTCCTCAACGGCCACGGAAACGAATCCTGCGAAGGACAGGATCCTCCCCCACCTGCCCTCTCCATGGAGCTTCCTGATCTGCACGGGGTCTTTTGGAAACCCATAGGCTGTAAACGGTTTCATAATTCTTGTTCCTGATGCAAGGGAGGCTTCAATAATGTTCTCTCCTACCTGCTGGGGGTAGGCGGCCCCGGCCTCCCACCAGTGAGAAGGATTGTCTTCCGTCCTCTGGCCAAGGATGAACCGGGCGGAAGCGATTCCTGTCCTGTCCGTCATCACTTTTATGTTGGCGTAACCGTTGTCCCTGAACTTTCCTCCCCCAGCTTTGACAGTAAAAGTGACCTCCGCATTCTTCACGGGTTTTTTATTATGATCGAGGACCATGACCTGGAGAGGTTCGAGTAATGGCTCCCCCACACTCCCCTTCTGCAGGTCCGTCCTGGTTATTTTCTGAATCGACGAAGCAGAGCCGGGATCCTCATTGGCCGGCTCGGAGTCAGGATTTTCGAGCCTGTCCCTGTAGTAATCGGGCCACCGGTCCAGGCCCCAGGCGGTCATGCCTCCGGCGATCATGCCGCTCAGCATGTAGCCGGATTCGCCGGTAGCAGGGTTTTCTTTGATGTAGCCGATCCCTGTCCAGTCCTCATAAGTGATCAGGGACTGAGGAATGAGGACCGAGAAGTTTTGATGAACTGCATTCGTTATGTCTTCTTTCACGTTCTCATCGAATGGAAGTGCAGGAAGGATGCCATCGATGTTGGATCGGTCGATGATCAATACTTCCGTTACAGGTTGCAGGTTACGGGTTAAAGAAAGAAGTTTCGCCGTGGAGATGCTTTCCACCTTAAAGTCATCCTCGAAGATCCTGTTCTCAAGT
The DNA here is from genome assembly GCA_963731045.1 of uncultured delta proteobacterium. Taxonomy (GTDB): domain Bacteria; phylum Desulfobacterota; class BSN033; order BSN033; family UBA1163; genus CAVSVC01. The sequence continues at coordinate 91,462 of CAVSVC010000021.1, forward strand.
ACGGAACCCTGGAGGCCGGATAATTGCATGAATATCTTTTCTCTTTCACCTGGGACCTGCGCCACGGAACTCGCTATTGTTTCAATCGCTCTCAGCCCCGCATCGACATAAACCCCTTTCCAGTCAAACCCGTGGGGAGTGTCGAGGAGGTAGGTCACATCGATTACGCCTCCCAGGGTCGCCACCGTTGGAAGGGGCCTTGCAATCGTCAGGTGCAGAAGCGACGAAAGCTCGTCCTCTGCCTTATTCCAGCGATCTACATAATTGATCGCCTCCTCATAGAGGATCTGTTCCGCGTCCTTCTCTTCCTCAGCCGGAACCTGAAACCCGTAGCCCGGAACAGTCTTTTGAGCAACGATTCCTACAACTGAAAGATTCCCCACGACATGGGTACTCGATACCTTTTCTTTCCCATAACCCGGCCCTTGCAGCTCCACCGTCAGCCCGTACTCCTCACCCATGGGCAGTCCATCCCTGGCGACGGTCACGGTTCTGCCGTTGACAGCAAGCCGCGGCCTCAGCCTGACCAGGTAGGGGGGTGTATTGTCCAATCCTCCATAACCGTTGATGATCCCCTGATCTTCAATCGTCTCGGGTTCGTAGCCGATTGCGATCTTCCGGTTGGAAACCTCGGAGACCGGCAGGGTAACGGAAAAGAGCTCATTCTCCGGTGTGCCTTCGAGAAGCTGAGGGTTGCGGGCTGCACTGAGTGCGACCTTGTGTTTCAGCTCATCCGGGATCTCCGTATATTCTTGGCTGATCTTAATCTGCTGGTACTGCATGCTTGCGGGCAGGATGTTCATGATCTCAGGGATAAGAACCCTCGTTCGCAGAAGGTGACCATACGTTGCGGGTTCCAAGTCTCCTGTCAAGAGCGGCGGATTACGGGTCGCGAGTTGCGCGTCTATATAGCTTCTCGTGTATTCGAGGGGTGTGTCAGTCTGAACCGAGTTCAGATACTGGTCCCTGAGGTTTGAAAGGGAATATCTCCGGGACGACGTCGATCGGGTTGTTGTAGGTGTAACCGGTCACCTTGATGCTGGTGTCAAGACCGAGCCAGACCTTCCCATGCTCGTCAAGGATGGCGCCACGGTAGTTGGCGTAGGGAACCTGAGTCTCAACCCAGATGTGCTCGATCCGGAAGTTGGAGATTCTTCCCCCAGTGATGACAGGCTTGAAGGGAATACCGGCTTTCTGAAAGAAGAGTGCTATGTTTGTCGGGTCGGAGATCCCGGTAAGGTTCTTCACCTTTTCGATGTCCGGGAAGATCTCGATCACACCCCGCACATATCTCGCCGGGTAACCCGAGGCCCGGAGAAGGGCGACAAGGAGCGACGCCTGGTCGCAGTCGTTTCCGCTTCTCTGCTTCAACGTCTCCTCCGCCCCTTTCATCGACCCCCAGTACCATTCCGTCTCGATGTTGTTCTTGACCCATTCGTAGATGGAGACAGGGTTCCAGAGCAGCGACTGGGCCAGATCACCTATCGCCTTTGTAATAGAGGCTTCCTGCGTGCTTTTCAGATCGTCATCCGTTACCGTCTTGTTCCCGCCCCTGTAGGCGGGTTTGATGGGGGGATCGGAGTTCGGTTCCCGCTGCGGGTAGTTCAGGTGTTTGTAGGGAAGGGTCCCGAGAATCGGTCTTTTCCTTCGGGGAAGGACTTCGTCAAGGAGATGCTTAAGATGGTCGAGACGGGAGAGGGAGATCCCGCTTCCGGATGAGAGGCTTTGCATCAGGCTCAGGTATTCCCGGATGGCCCTGCTGTAGCCTTCCGACACGGCACGGTGTCTTTCGAGGGCCTTGGCTCCACGGGTCGCGACCTCCTCTTCCCTCTGCCTGAATTGGTCCTCCAGCAGAAGATGGACAGCCTGAATCTCTTCGGACAGGGTCCCCAACTCGTTCATCTCTGTCGTGATCGGAAGGCCTTCGATTGCTTTCTGGCGGGCTTTCTCAATCAGGATCCTGCTCTGTTCAAGAAGACCCTGAAGTTCCTTCTGGAGGCTATGATCGGCGGCCTGGGTCAAATAAGGTGAGAGAAGAAAGACAGGCAGGATAAACAGGACAGGATAGACTCTTCGCATTTGTCCCCCCCGATTGACACAAATCGCATAGCGCAGAGCGCCCTTCGGCCTCGAGCCCTTCGATATTCTCAGGGCGGTGAGCAAAGTCGAACCGCTCAGGCCGAGAGGCATGGCGCATAGCGGAAGTGCAAGCCGGCAAAATGCAGTGCTCCCGCAGAGGCCGCAGGGGCGTTATGTATAACGCCCCTACAACCGGGAAACAACTCCTTGTCCGTTTGCCTGCGGCTCTGCCGCGCTGTTTTTCTGTGGTAAATCTGGGTTTAGAAATGCCGGAAACCCCGAACGCTAAGTTCAGAGTTCGGTAACCCGTTCGACGGCGCTAAGCCCCGCCTTTGAAGCCGGGGATAGGAAGCGCCGCTCAGGGTCTACCCTCAGCAAGCTCCGGCATTTATGCCGGGGAGCCGATGGGTTGACTTTTTTGTGTGTTTCTTAAAAGGAACTCTCGCAGGTGGAACCTAAATACCATCATCGAACAAAGGTTGTCAAGAAAATAATTTCCGATAATCGGGCTAAAAATGAGTAAATCCAACAAATGTGATAAACGGAGAAAAAGTAAAACTATGTCACCCATGGCACTGATTCAAAGTATTTTTTCGTCAGAGGCGTGTCGTAATCGTGTTTCGTCATTCGAGTGACCGATTGGATCGCGGAATCTCTGCATTTTCACCGCCGAGGAGATATGCGGCGTAGCGCTCCCCGCAATGACATTGACGAGCCTCTAAGCTAGAGCCTCGCTGCGAAAGGCTTACTGCGGACGAGCCTTGAGCTTGTCGAAGGCAAGCTCCGACATTAAGCGGGGAGCCGATGAGTTGACTAAAATCTTCCGGTGGGGTAAATTATCTCTGGCTTACACCATTGAAAGGAGATCTGAAATCATGGAAGACCCAAGAGAACGAATGACTACCAGTGTCTCGAAGGCTGAACTCGAACGAAGATGGAGTGCAGCCAGAAAGGTGATGAAAGAAAAGAAGATCGATTTCCTCGTCATGCGGAACGATGAGGAATTCCTGGGCGGATACGTCAGATGGTTCAGCGACATCCCTGCCAATCACAGTTATCCCTTCACCGTCATCTTTCCCTTCGATGACGAAATGACCTTGATCGCCTGCGGCGGGGCCCCTCCGGCAGAATCTTTTTATCCCCCTGCATGGGCGGTCCACGGGGTCAAGAAGAGGCTGGGCGCCCCTTACTTTCCATCAATGCATTACACCAACACCATGGATGCCGAGTTGGCCGCGGGAGTCTTCAAAGAGAAGAAACGGGCCACGATCGGTCTGGTCGGAAGGGCCTTCATCCCCGTTCCTTTCTACGAATACCTGAGGAAGCACCTGCCGGGATATAAGTTCGTGGATGCAACAGAGGAGATCGACCGTCTCAAGGCCATCAAGAGCCCGGAGGAAATTGAGCTGATCAAGGGGACCGCAGCCCTCCAGGATGTGGCCATGGAACATGTGAGAAAATGTCTTGCCCCCGGCAAGAAAGATTTCGAAATCCTGGCGGAAGCCCAATATTCGTGCACCATGCAGGGCAGCGAACGCCAACTGGTGCTGGCCGGTTCAACCCCTCAAGGCGCAGCGACCCGGTGGCAGTTCCGTCGTTTTCAGAACCGGGTGATCCGCGAGGGGGACCAGTTCTCCATCCTGATCGAAGTGAATGGCCCCGGAGGCTTCTATACGGAAATCGGCAGGGTCTTTTCTATCGGAAAACCCTCTCAGGAGTTGGTGGATGCCTTTGGAACGGCTGTGGAAGCGCAGGCCCTGGGTCAGAAGCTGATGAAACCGGGGGCGGATCCCAAGGACATCTGGGACGCAAACAACGATTTCCTTCAGAAGCGAGGATACCTTCCCGAAAGGCGGCTCTTTGCCCACGGCCAGGGATACGACTTGGTCGAAAGGCCGGCGATTCGCTACGACGAGCCGATGAAGATTCAGGCCGGGATGAACATCACCATCCATCCCTTCGCCGCGACCCAGACGGTATGGGCCCCGGTGACCGACAATTATCTTGTTCTGGAATCAGGGGAATGCCAGTGGATCCACAAATTTCCCAAGGAGGTCATCGTCGTTTAGAACGGATCCGAACTGAACGCTTTTTCACCACAGAGTCACGGAGGGCACAGAGGAGGTTTTCTTATGATCCAATCGGGAGACCCTCCTCCCCCGAAGTGTCGGAGGGCCAGCGCAGTTTGCATACGCTTCTGCCAGATTGGCTTCCCGATATAACTTGCCCGCCGGAGCCTTGGCGTAGGCAGGCGGCGATTGGATCATAGAGCTCCGTCTCTGCTTGCCCCGGGAGCCCTTCGGAGAGTAGGTCATTCACTGTCCAAGAGTACTCTGAGAAAAGATGGAACCTATCATCTGCATTAACAGGAATCCTTTCGGTTTGTCGGTACCTCCCGACAAACCGAAAATACTCCACTCTGTGATCTCTGTGCCTCTGTGGTGAACAAGGTTTTCTCTATCCCTTCCTACTTCATATCACTCCATTTGCCGTACCGCTCTCTCAGGATTCGGTGCAGGATCTTGCCGGTAGGCGTCATGGGCATTTCCTCATCCTTGATGAAATCGATCGACTTCGGAATCTTATACCCTGCGATCTTCCCGCGGCAAAGATCGACCAACTCCTTCTCCGTCACATTCCTCCCGGGATGAACCGTCACAACCGCCTTTACCGCCTCACCCCATTTCTCATGGGGGATCCCGATCACAGCGACATACTTCACGGCGGGGTGGGAACCGAGGATGTTTTCAACCTCTGAAGGAAAGACATTCTCCCCTCCGGTGATGATCATGTTTGCCTTCCGGTCCACGAGGGTGAAATACCCATCTTCATCCTGGTAGGCCATATCTCCCGCTGAGAACCACTCCCCCCGGAAGACCGATCTGGTCTTCTCCGGGTCCTTCCAGTACTCCTTGAAGATGTGGGGCGTTCTCGCATACAGCTCCCCGACCTGCCCCCTGGGAGCTTCGGTTCCATTCTCGTCAAGAATCTTGACCCGGTCCGTTCCCCAGATCTCCCTCCCGATCGACCCCAATTTCTTGAACTGTTCATCCGGTCGGAGAAGGGTGACCAATCCCGCCTCTGTCGAGCCATAGGCCTCCCAGAGTTCCGCATTCTTGAAATAGTCCATGATGGCCAGCTTCGTGTCCTTGCGGGCCGGCGCAGAGGAGATGAGGAGCTGGCGGATCGAACTGACATCGATCTTCTTTTTGATCTCATCGGGCAGGGAGAGCATCATGATGTAGTGCGTGGGGACAAGGGAGGTGAAGGTGATCTTCTCCTTCTCGATCGTCTTCAACAGGTCGACGGGATCGAAGCTGATCATATTGTAGACAAAGACCCTCGCGCTCACGTAGGTGTAGGTAAAGGAATAGAAGATCGAATTGATGTGGCACATGGGCATGACGAGCATGACACAATCATCAGGTCTGAGTCCCATATTGACGATGTTCAGCAGGTACTCGCCCAGGTTGCCGTCATGGGTGCGAATCACGCCTTTCGGTCTGCCGGTGGTTCCGGAGGTGTACATGAGGTTCCAATTGTCCCCTCCTTCGACCATCACGTCCGGCTCCCCGGAAGAAGCCTCGGCAATGATGGTTTCGTAATGGCGGTAGCCCTCCGGCGCAGGACCGTCTCCAAAATAGATGAAGTTTCCCTTTGGAATGGTTGGGAGTTTATCGCGAATGGAATTGACCGTTTGAACGAAGTCCCTTGAAACGATGAAGGCCTTGCTCTCGGAGTGATTGATCACGTACTCGATTTCCGGAGGGGCGAGACGAAACATGATCGGAACCGTCACCTGTCCCGCCTTCGCGGAGGCCGCGTAAACCTCCATCCATTCCACGCAGTTGTACGCAAGGATGGCGAAGCGGTCCCCTTTCTTCACTCCCATTCCTGCCAGGGCATTCGCCAGACGGCAGCTTCGGTCATTCCATTCCCGGAAGGTCATATTTCTGATCTTGTCCGCCGCTCCGGGTCTGTCAGGGTAGTGCATGGCCATCATTTTGAGCACCGTTCCTACCGTCATCCATTTGCTGGCTGTCATAGAAGGTTCTCCTCCTTTCAGGGGGTGGCTTTCCTAATTTTTCCATTATCATCACACCACTTTTTTTTGTCAAGAAATACTTGACAATCCGGTGGAAGAAAAATATAGTGGGCCGAGTATTAGAACGGAGCGTCGGAGGATATCCAATCTGTTTCCGTGGGTACGCGAGAAACATATTATTTCATGTCAGCCGAGGTAAGAGGAATGAAATCACGATGGTTGTGCAGTCTATTCGGATTGCTTGTGAGCCTGACCCTCCTATGCGGGTCTTCCCAGGCCGGACAGGTCGTCACTCAGGAGGTCAAGTCGTGGGCAAAGAAGGCCATTGAAGAAGAGAAGACCCCTCAGGCGGTTCCTTCGCGGAACACGGTTGCCGTCCCTTACTTCCGGAATCGGACCGGCCGGACAGACCTGGACCCCCTTCAAAAAGGGATCCCTCTGATGCTCATGACCGACCTGTCCAGGGTGAAGGGCCTCCAGGTGGTAGAGAGGGTGAGGCTTCAGGCGCTGATGGAAGAGCTGGGACTCGGGAAGTCCGGGCTGGTCGAAGCCCAAACCGCTCCCCGGATTGGAAGGCTGCTTGGGGCTAAGTGGCTCGTCGGCGGAACGATTTCAGGGGAGCAGGTACCCCGGATCCAGATTCAATCGGCTCCTCTCGACGTGCCGGACCAGAAGATCCTTGGCCAGTCGGTCGCAGAAGGCGATCTGGAGGACCTCTTCCGGATCGAGAAAGACCTCCTCTTCGAAATCGTCAGGCTCTTGAACATTAAACTCGAACCGGGGGAGGAAGAGGAACTGCGGAAACCCTGTTCCGTGAACCTGAGAGCCCTCCTCTCTCTCTTCAGGGCGATCGAGGCGAGCGATTTCAAGGACTACGAGAAGGCAGGCGAGTTCTATGACCGGGCACTGAAGGAAGACCCGAATATCTGTGAGGCCAGAGGAGCGCTCCAGGAATTGAAGAGCCTGGGTCTGATTTCAGGCGAGAAGAAGAGCCGGGAGATGCTGCGCTCCCTCAGAGACCGGTCCTCCCTCACGGACCAGCTCACCCCTGAAGACGCAACCAAACGGATCAGGACACCCAAAGACGTTCCTGTAGGCCGCCAGAGAACCGGTGGCCAGTGATGGAAAGGAAAGACAGAGACAAGAAATCCCTGCACGGAAGGAACACCATGAACAGACGAATGATAATTCTGTTGCTCTCTTGTGCGTTTCTGGGATGGTCAGAAGCAGTTCCAGCGATCGACTTCAACGTTCAGACAGGGACGAATCTCGAATGGTGGAAGGATGACGACGGACACAAGGCGAGGCAATTCTACACCCCGCTTAAGATGGAAGCCAGAGAGAAGAATTTCTCTCTCAGTCTCCTGACCGGGTATGCTTACACACGCATTGACGGTATTCCTGAGTTCGTTCCGCCTTCATTCTTACTTGAAGACACGCATCGATCGCAGAACCATCTTCTCGACACCAAAGCCAACTTCTCTTACGAAATCCTTGGCAAACTGCCTGTGGATATCCTCTTCGGTCTCGATTTCAATCTCCCTACGGGCAAGACCAATCTGAAGGAGAAGGATCTCGTCCTCCTCATGGACCCGGATCTGGTTTCCATCACAAACTTCGGAGAGGGCTTCAATGTCAACCCGACCCTGAGCATCGCGAAGGAGTGGGGAAAATGGGTGACGGGTATCAGCTTTGGGTATCTCTGGCGCGGCGAGTACGATTTCGGTTTTCTTGCCGAGAATCCGTTTTTCAGTCAAAGGTTGAAGGATTTCGATCCGGGTGATCTGTTCAATTTGAATGCTGAAGCAGGGTACGATTTCCTGCCCGGCTGGCACGGCCGGCTCTTCGGCGGGTACACCTGGTACGGGAAGGACAGATGGACACAGCAGACCATTTTCACGGGTTCTTTCTCGTCTTCCACCAGGGTCCACCATCAGGAGGGGAACCTGCTTACGCTCGGTCTCGGGCTCCAGTACAGCCAGCCCAGGTGGAATGCCGGGTTCACCCTTCGCAGCCTCTTCCGGGATAAGAGCAAATTTGATGCACCGATTGCTTTCGGTGGGGTTCGGCTCACCACTGAAGACGAGAACAGCCACGGCGACGAATGGATCGGGGATCTTTCCTTCAGCTATGTCCTGGATGACAAGACAACGCTGACATCCTTTCTGCAGGGGCTTCTTATCGCAAAGAATGACGACACCTTCTTCACCGGCACCGGGTTTATTCGCCGAAGAGAGAAGATTTCTCTTGGATTCGGGGCAACAAGGAAGCTCTGCCATAGTATTGAAGCAGGGCTGAACATCAAGGGTTTCCTCATGCGTGATGAGTTTGAGGTTTCCTCCTTCGTCCCGTTTCGCGCCTTTTTCCCTCCTGTCCACGGATAAAATCAACTACAAAGGCGTATCCGTGGGAGCACAGATTACTGCAAGATTCTGAGATAGAAGATGTTATTGGGTCCGTTGGGTCATTGGGCTATTGGGTTCAAAAGATAAGAAGTTAGGAAGATAAGAAGTTGAGAAGCGAATGGCGGAGGTCAGTTCAAAATACGAGATTGCTTCCCCCGAATCACGTTCGGGGTCGCAAAGACAAATCCAGACGTAGGAGCGCATTTTAGTCGTTGCGAGGAGTCTTTTTGCGACGAAGCAACCCCGTTTTTGCGAATGACTCAATAACCCTATCAGGGTAGAAGTTCTCCGGCGGCTTTCTTTGCCGCTTCCATCCATGCCTGGATATCGGATCCGGCAGCAGTCTGTTGAGTTGCTTTCCGTATCTTTCCCGTTTCCACCTCCACGAGCCGCAAATCGAGGCGCATCCGGTTTCCCACAACCTGATAGCCTCCGAAGATCATCCATCTGGCACCAGAGAGTCTTCCAAGTTTCAGGCGCGTGGCCTCGTCCGCAAGGGCGGTCGTTCCAAGACGAAGCTCCTCAAGGGCAAGGACAAGCCGTTGCCGTTCAACGATCGTGGCGCCTTCTTTCTTCTTCAGCGCCTCGATGACCTGGCCCGCGAGAAGTTCCCCCAGATTGGGCCTGCCCGTACCGGCGGGACTGAGGTCATCGAGATCCCAGACAGCGATGGTCATCCCCTTCTCTCCCTGCGGCGGACCGGACACACAGGAAACAAACAGAAGGCTGAGACAGAACAGCATGAACCAGAGACCTTTCGTCATCTTTTTTCCCCACCTCCCGAACGCCCCATCTCCCCATGCCACCTTTTGTCTCAGGTTGTTCATTCGATCCTTTCACGGATTTTGTCGTCCGCCTTCAGAGGCCTCTCCTGGTTCAGCACCCGGACGAAGCTCAGGTCCGTGTCCACCTTCACAACCTCGACCCGTCCGATCGATCTGGCCGATGACTGAAGGGTTTTGCCCTTGTACTGGATAGCCTCTCCTTGCTCCAGGATATCAAATCGGGTCCCCGGGACAACCCCTTGTTTGGAACCGAGATTGATCATGATCTGGTCGCCGCTCACCTTTACCAGGTAGGCCTGCAGAGGGTATTTCGAAATAACCGTTTTCAGGATCTCGCGATTGAGTTGAAGGAGTTCATTCTCCACGGAAGCCCGGGAACCGATCTGCCTGGTCGTCACCTGGGGGATGGCTGAGGTTTCCGTATCGATCAACCTCATGCTGAGCAGCGTGCCCTGGGGCAGATAGAAGAGCGACCCTGTTCCAATCAGTCTCGCAGCGAGTACCCTGCCGAGTTTGAGGGCGGTCTCCGGGTTGGCAAGGTCCGACGACCCCAGATTCAGCTCTTCAAGGAGCCTGTCGATGAGGACCCTCTCGACCACCTTGACCCTCCCTGACGCATTGAGATGGTCCGCAAGCTGAGCCATCAGGACCGATGAAAACCCATCCTTTTCCGCCAGCCCCCCTTTCTCCTGGAAATCGACGAACGAGAGAACCATGGGCTGCGACGTCCAGGTATCCTCGGTCTTCGGTCCGCTCTCTTTCTGACCCCGGTATCGTGCAGCCAGATCCTTCACCAGCTGATCCACCCTCTTCTTTCTTTCACTGTCTTTCTGGAGATCCAGCATTTCCTGGGCCTTCTTTGCCAGAACGGCCGCAAAACTGTCGCTTTTCTCAAGGGCCAGCGCCTGCCGGTAGGATTCCAGGGCTTTGTCCCATTTACCTTCCTTCTCGTACGTGACTCCCTTGTTGGTCGCTCCCTCGATGTAGTAGGGATCGATGGCCACGGCCTGATCGTACCACTCCCGGGCCTTGGGATACTGTCCCTGACTGGCGTAAAACCGGCCCATCTGATTGTATTTGGCGGCCTCAAGGTAGGGTTCCCCCTCCCCCTTCTTCACGGCGATTTGATATTCCGCCTCCGCCTCTTTCTTCTTGTCCTGAGCAAAGAGAAGATCTCCCTTCAGGAGATGAACGTATCCCCTTTCGGGCGCCTTCTCCTCAACCTCTCTCGCCAGCTGGAGGACTTTTTCCGGCTGACCTTTCTTCGCATAAACAGCGGCCAGGCCCTCCTTCCCGATCACCTCTTCCCGGGCCCCTCTCTTCGAAAGGTCCTTGAAGACATCTTCCGCCTCGACCAGATTCTCCTCTCTCAGGGCGGCAAACCCCTTCACGGCCTTTGCCTGCCCGTTCTGGGGATTTACCTTGACAACCTCGTTACTGATCGCCTTTGCCACCATCGTCCGCTTTCTCTGCAACTCCCTCTCGGCCAGCCGCACGAGCATCACCTCTGTGGCCTTTCCTCCTCCCTGAAGGGAATCGAGGATCTTGAGGCCCGGCCCAACGATGATAACCGTGGGCAGGACCATGCGGGCCCGGTAGAGATCGCTCACTCCGGATCCATCCAGAAGAACCGGAAACCCCAGACCGGAACGACTGACAAACTGGCTAACCTTTTCTTTCGTTGACAGAGTGATTGCCCACACGGCGAGGTCAAGGCCTTTATGGTCTTTTGTGAGCTGGTTCAGACTCATGAGTCCTTCCTGGCTCGGTTTGGATTCCGCATCAAAAAAATAGAGCAGGGTTAAGGGACGTTCCTTCATCCTCGAAAGGTCAAAAGCCTGCCCCTTAATGTCTTTGAGGGAAAACGCAGGCGCCGGCTGCCCTGAAGAGGGCTGGCAACAGGCCTCCCACGCCGGCAGGCCCCCGATCAAAAACATGATCAGAAGAAGGGTGCAATGTCTATCGACCCATCTCATCGGTCGCTCCTTTTCTCGGCGATTCCTTTTGCCCCGTTTAAGTAACCCGGGTGCTGCAAAAACACAGTCATTTATCTCCTTCCGGGAGGGGTATACTCAAACTTCGGCTTCACCGAAGCCAGAGGAATGCCCGTTAGAAAGCCGTCAAACGTCCCCTGATCCACGTCGATCACCTGATCAGGTCTGTAACCGCCGGCCTGAAGGGTCTCCGTGTCCGGAACAAAGCATTTCCTCCCCCCCCGAATGACGTAGATCTGGGACCTACCCCTCAACCGGATCAGCGATCCTTCCGTCGGCGAAGGAGGAACGTATTCTCTCGCGGGAGGGACGGAGACCCTGGGCTTTTCCTCAATCTCCGGGGGGATGGCCGGAGAGGTTTTTGCGGCCTTTTCTCGTGAAGGAATATCCTTTCCCGCGGTCTCTTCACTCTCCGCCCGGGTCGTCTTCTTCTTTTCAACCGGTGCTTGCTTCTCAATGACCGGACTGAAGCGAACGAGAAGCGGTGTCTCCGTTTCCTCTCTCAACTCAACCTGGGCTTCCCAGTCATGATGTCCCGAAAGGGTTAAACGAACTTCATATTTTCCCTGGGGCAGGGTCAGGGTGAGGGGGGTCTTCCCCCGCAGTGTCCCGTCGACGAAGATCTGGCCTCCGCCTGGAGAACTTTCTATTTTAAGAGAACCCTGCTTGGTCTTCTCCGCAGGCGGAGGAGGTCCCGCCTTCTTCTCTTCAGCAGGAGCAGGAGTTTCTTTGCCTTCGGTCGCGGGGAGTGTCTCCACCTTCTTTTCCGAAACAGGGGCGGGCTCCTTTTTCGACCCCAAAAAGTAGTAGGAGGCTCCGGCTCCCCCTGCAATCAGAAGGGCAATGACAACCACATAAAGGGGATTGACCTTCTTCCCGGGGACGGGAGCAACCCGGTCAGGGCTCCCTTTTTCCTGAAGGGTCGTTTTCAAGGCCTCGGCAAGCGCCATTCCCGTTTCAAAGCGTTCTCCCGGCTCCTTTCGCAGCGTCTTCATAATGACCCTGGAAAGATTTTCAGAGATGACAGGATTCACCTTCGTCGGATGGAGAGGCTCTTCTTTCGTAATGGCGTTGAATATGGACGCCAGGTTGTCTCCTCCAAAAGGTCTGGCCCCTGCACTCAGTTCATAAAGGATAATTCCCAGGGAGAAGAGGTCCGAGCGGCCATCCACAGGCCGGCTCAGGATTTGCTCGGGAGACATATAGGCCGGGGTTCCGAGAATCTCTCCTGCCTGGGTCTGAACGGAAGCGGAAGGATCCTCGATGTGGGCAATGCCGAAATCCGTGATCTTGATCTGGCCGTTCTGCTGGACAAGGATATTACTCGGCTTCACGTCCCGGTGCACAATCCCTCTCTTGTGAGCATAATCGAGCGTTTCGGCCACCTGAATTCCCAGTTGGATGACCTCCCCCCGGGTCAAAGCCTTCCCTTCGATCACCTTATTCAGGGGCTCCCCTTCCACGAATTCCATCGCAATATAGACCGTTCCGTGATCCTGGCCCACGTCATAGACCGTGACGATGTTCGAATGGGACAGACGGCCTATCGCCTTGGCCTCCTTGAGAAACCGCTGGACATAGGCCTCACTCGCGACCCGGTCCTGCCGGAGGACTTTCAGCGCCACGGATCGATCGATGTGCGGGTCATGGGCCTGATAAACCACTCCCATGGCCCCCTTTCCCAGCTCCTGAATAACCTCGTAACGACCGTATTTCATCGACTGCTCCAGTTCAAGTTAAACCTGACAGTACCGTTGGCTGTCAGGGGATGATCTGGCACAAGATGACGGTGATATTATCGTGGCCCCCAGCCGCCTTAGCCGACTCGATAAGTCTATGCAATTTCTCAACCAGGTTGAGCGGGAGAGCGAGCGTGTTTTCAACGGACCGGTCATCGATCATGTCCGTCAGGCCATCCGAGCAGAGCAGGAAAACGTCTCCTGCCTGAGGCGTTCCGCGAACCAGATCGACGGCCAGCGTCTCTTCCGTCCCCACGGCCCTGAGAATCACATTTCGGAGGGAATGCCTCCTCGCCTCCTCCGCTGTAATCAACCCCTGGTCGACCTGATCCTGAACCAGGGAATGATCTTTGGTGAGCTGTCTCAGCTTCTCCTGCCTCCAGAGATAGGTACGACTGTCCCCAACGTGGCCGAGAACGTAGTGGTCATCCGAAAAAGCGATCAACTCCGCTGTGCATCCCATTCCCTGATCGCGGGGGTGCTCTCTGACATGATCCAGAATCCTTTCATTGGCCATGATGAAGACCTGCTGCACATCTTCCATGATGCCCTGTTCCGACCGCTCACCCGGTCTTGAAAAGACCTCGACCGCCGTTTCGGCAAAGATGCGGCTGGCCACTTCTCCGGCAGCGGCCCCTCCCATCCCATCCGCTACGGACAGGAATCCCATCTCGGGTTTGAGAACGAAGGTGTCTTCGTTGTTTGAGCGTTTCAGCCCGAGGTCGGATTTACCGGTACACGTGATTTTGAACATGGCTTATTCTACAAAATATAGCGCGGTTTTCAAGTAATTTCTTTCCTGGAATTTATTTTCTTGCATTTTTTCCCTTGACCGGCGAAGATCAATGAGTATAATTGTACACAAGCTATGAAACGTCCGCCTGTCATCGTCATCCAGCTCGTTCATATTTCAGGACCCCTGAAGGGTGAAATTCAGGAATTCACCGAACCTCTCATCACCATCGGCCGCCACCCTTCCTGTCACATTTGTTTCCCGGCAGACATAACGGGCGTCTCCAGGAAGCATGCTGACATCCTGCGAGAAGGAAACCAGTTCAAACTTACCGACCACAGCACAAACGGAACGTTTGTCAACGGGAAGAAGATTCAGGAGGTGGTTCTCAAGAACGGCGACGTCCTCGCCTTTTCGGAAGGGGGTCCCAAGGTCAGCTTCCTGACCCAGATGAGAGACGGTCTGCCCGAAATGGAAAAGGCCGCCCCCCAACGCCTGCAGGAAGAGGTTCGCATCACTCCGGAACCGGAGCGTGTGCAGCCTTCCAGGGAGATGAGAAGACCCGAATCCCCCCCGCAGGATCTCCTCCGTCCCAGGCTTGAAAGAACGGAAGAGGCCGTGCCGCGAAACGTCAAGGCCCCTTTGATCATTCAATACGGCCCTACCCTTCGTTCCTACAAAGAACTGCCTATTACTCTCGGGAAAAACCCGAAATGTGATTTCATCATCGATCATCCCGCCATCCATGATCATCATGCCCAGATCTTCTACAGCCAGAACCAGTACTGGATCAAAGACCTTACCGGACAGAAAGCGGTTCAGATCAATCGAATGCCACTCTCCTCCGAGGCCCCCCTCAAACTGAATGACGATGTCGCTTTGAGCTCCCGTGGCCCCGTTTTTCGATTCCTCGGTGAAGGTCGTCTGGCTGAGATTTCCGAACCTCCGGGAGAAGAACCTTCCGGACCTTTCGAAAAGAAAGCGGAACCCCAGCCGGAAGGCCAGAAGGCAAAAGGGTTGAAGTCCGTCTTCAAGAAGATGCTGGACCGCTGAGCCATGTTCTGATGAAGGGTTTCCGGGCAGGCTACGGTCACGAAGCCCGTTTCGTTTAGCGTCGAACGACTGTATCGATACGAGCTTCGACAACACGAAACTCTTGTTTCAGTTTGTACGCTATGCGCCATGCTCCATGCGCTATGCGATTCCTATTCAACAGTCCCTCGATGACCGCCTAACGGAAGGGAGGGAAAAATGCAGGTTCCGTCCGTTCCTTTTAAGATCCTGGCCATTGCTCCGTTCTGTTCCCATGACGCCGTCTGGTCTCATGAGCCCATCCGCGTCGATAAGACAAATATGGACCAGGTCCTGGATGACCTGGGACTCTCGTTGGACATTCCCTTCCCGCGGCATCTCTGTTCATCCGGAGCACTGAACATCCGGATCCGCAGGCTGAAAGATTTTCACCCCGACGGGCTGGTTGAGGGAAGCCGTTTTCTCAAGAATCTTCTGGACGCCCGCAAGTTCGCTTCAGAAGCCAGAGCAACAGGCCTCTCCGAGGAAGATGTCCGGAGCCGCCTGGAGGGATGGCCCGACCTCCCCATCGAAATGCGTTTCGAACCCCGCCCGTCCCAAACAGGCCCTCGAAGCCCGGTGGATGATATCCTCAGGATGGTCGCAGTGCCCGGTGAAGCCCTCCTGCTGGAAGACAGACTTCGTCTCCTGAGGAGAAGATCGATTTCCATCTTCAGCAGGTATTGAGACATCTGTACTCCTTCCCGAAACTGCGGGAACTTGAGTCGGTCTGGGAAGGTCTCAGATCCCTGGTTCGGCAGGATGGAGGAAACGAGGAAATCGTGTTGACCATCGTTCCTGTGTCTCCGGAAAACCTCGAGGAGACGCTCAGCCGTTTGCTGACCGGTCTGATCGAGGATCTCCCTTCCCTCATCCTTCTCGACCTCCCGTTCGATAACTCCCCCAGAAGCCTTGAACTTCTTGAAAGACTGGCGCAACTCGCGGAAACCGTCATGGCCCCGGCCCTTTACTGGATCGCTCCCAGGTTCTTCTACCTCGACCGATGGAAAGACCTGACAAGGGTTCCATTCCTGCCTCATTATCTTCAGGAACCTGCCTTTGCCAAATGGCGCGAATTCAGAAAGACCCCTTCTGCCAGATGGATCGCCACCACCTGCAATCGGTTTCTGATCCGTTTTCCGTATGGTCCGGATAACCAGCCTCGTCACGTCCGGTTCCAGGAATCGGAGAACCTCTGGATCAGTCCGGTCTGGGCAATCGGAAGCCTTATCATCCAGAGTCTCGGGAAGACGGGCTGGCCGACACGGTTCACTGAATGGCAGCAGATTCGACTGGAAAACCTTGCCTTGACGGGAATCGAGGCAGACAAGACCCTTCCCACGGAAGCTCATTTTGGCGAGGAAAGGATTGACCAGTTCATCCGGGCAGGGATCATTCCGCTCGTGTCTACCCTGAACCGGGATGTGGCCTTCCTTCCTGGAGAAACGACAGTCGCAGGCGGATCGCTCAGCTATCAGCTCTTTCTCTCCAGGATCACCCAGTTCCTCTTAAAGTGTAAAGATACTTCTGAGGATGACCTCAAACCGGCGGAAGTGGAAAAAAGGCTTGAGCAGTCCTTCTCCGTCTTTTTCGAAAAACACCTTAACATCGCCCCCCGGAGGTTTCGTATCGCAGTCAACCGGCCCGCGCCTGAAAAACCAATGACGGTCAGCCTCCTGGTCGAGCCTTCCCGCCAGATGTTGCCCTCCGGAGAAAAGGTGGAGTTGGAGCTGAACTGGTAACGTGATCCCTGGCGGGTCGCCGGGTTTCGCCACACCTCAGCGGAAAGCTGCGAAAAAATCAAGGCAAACGAAAAAAATCCCGAGCCCAACGAGGGTGGGCCGTTTGGAAAACTTTAGAGCCTGCCTGCCGCAGGCAGGCGAAACCTTATCGTGCAGACTGGGGCGTAAAACTTCAAAGAAGAACGTGACCTTACTAACAGAGTGGTTGCCCTGATTAAAAGATCGCAATTCTAAAGTTTGGAAAGCGGCCCACCCTCGTTGGGCCAGAAAAAGATAGAGACCTATTTTTTCAGAGCTTCTCGCTGGTTACTGATCACTGGACGAACCCTGGACCGGCACGATATTAATGAAACTACCTTCCCGGGAAGCCCGGCCCTTAAGGGCGGAGAGCTTCA
>CAVSVC010000022.1:0-73020 GCA_963731045.1 uncultured delta proteobacterium
AGAGAGGCGGGCGTCTACCGGAGACCATCGAGCAGCGTGTATGACGACGATACGGTTTCGGCCGTCAAGGAATTTCAGTCCTCGGTGGGAATTGAACGGGACGGTATCATCGGTGGACAGACGCTGATGCTCCTGTATCGTTCAGTTGGACGCTTTGGGGTCCCTAAACTGACGGGAGGGGGAAAATGAGCGTGATCCTTGAGGCCTTGAGAAAGCTTGATCGCGAGAGGTCGTTGCGCCGACACGGCCGACATCAGTGCCGAGATTCTCACACCCGCTCCGCCCCCGGTCCGCAAAGAGAATGCTGATCTACTTCGTCTTGGTTTCGATCGTTACCGCTGCCATCACCTATGGCGTGCTTATGCAGCTCCGCGTCGAGCCAAAGTCATCGCCTCTGTCTGCAGGCATTGCCGCCAAGCCGAAACAACCGGCCATCCCTATTCCTCCCCCGCCCCCTTCGGAGGCAAGAAAATCACCTTCGCCCTCCGCACAGGTGCCGTCCCCGGTTTCCCAGCAAGCCCGCCCGCAGGAAGTACCCCCGCTCAGCTCTCTTAAGGCTCACACATCGCGCCAGGAACCGTCACCTCCCCCTTCCGAGTCCTCTGCTGCGCCTGAGTCATTGCCCCGGGCAGCGCTCCCTCTTCCCCCGGCAATTCGGCAAACGTCCCCGCCTCCCCAATCGCGGGAGGCGGTTCGTGATCTCCCTGACGCACAAGAGGCCGCGGACACCAAGATCGCCCGTCCTGGTGAAAGCGGCGCTCCCGTATCGTCCGGCGCCGAGAAGAAAGCAATCCGGCAGGTCCTTACCGAGCCCGTGCCCGACGCTTCTACCGGTGCGGAAAGACCGCTGAGCGTCTCTCCGCCCGAGTTTTCCGCAGATCCGCCGACTTTAAGGATATCGGGAATTGTCTGGAGTGAAGACCCTTCACAGCGCTTGGCCGTGATCAACGGCATGACCCTCTCGGAGGGAGACTCGATCGAAGGGGTGAAGGTCGTCCAGATCCTTCCCACCCGTGTTCGTTTCCTGCAGAACACATCACACTTCGAGATCCTTCTTGGAGCGGTTGGGGTCATCAAGCATTAGTTAGAAAATAAAAGTGTCAGTGTCAGTGATTAGTGTCAGTAATTGCCTGAAACCATTAGATTCGAAACAAGCATCAATTTTCACGGTTCGAGGGGGCCCTCCGGGCATGGGGCATTAGGTAGGAAAGCTCTCATAAGGGGGAGAGACCTTCACTTTTGATGCTTTACGACACATCACCCATCGCGCCAATACTCCTATTGACAAACAGGGCGGTTTTCTTTAAGATTGAGCCGCAATTCAAAATCTTATCCCCTTGCTCGATCAGCAGTCATAGAGGGTCTTCCTTCGACCGAGCTCCGGGGGAACAAAACTTACAAGGAGGGAAACGAATATGAAGAAGATGGATTTTAGTCAGGCAAAACCCTATCAGGCTGCAAAACATTTCAACATGACGGCCCTCAAACTCCAGGGCAAAGACGAAACCGGAGTCCAGAAGTTCTGGCTGGGAATGTCCCATTTTCTGCCGGGCGGCGGAGCGGAACTCGACAGCTCACCGACCGAGAAGGTCTACTTTGTTCTGGAAGGCGAAGTCACGGTCAAGACAGCCAAGGAAGAGATCGTTCTCAAGCCCTGGGACTCCGTTTACATCGGCCCCAATGAGGGAAGAGAGGTCATCAACCGGACAAACAAGGTTGCAAGCATGCTCGTGATCATCAACACCCCTGCATAGTCGGTTTTCCCGGGGGCCGGCGATCGCCGACCCCCCGGAAAAATCAGGGCCTCAGCTGGATCAAAGGGACAGAAGAACGCGGACCTAAACTACATGCTCCGCTAACACCACGGCCTTCCAGGTCTCGATGGACAGGCCGCCACCGTATTCAGCGTGGAGACAGGATCCACGGCCCGAAAAAGCGTTCGACTCTCACCCCATCGCACGGTACTGGAGGGACTCGATGAAAGCAGAAGACATTAGAAAAGTTGCACTTCTCGGGGCCGGCATGATCGGTAACGGCCTGGCGCTCCATTTTGCCAAAGCGGGTTATCAGGTTTCTCTCTCATTCGCGGACCCAGCAGACACCTCGACAAAGCGATTGAAAGCACGAAAGCCAATCTTTCACTCTTACTGGACAAGCCGGCCGGTTCTCCGAAGTCGAGGCCATCGCAGGCAGAATCCAGATCACCACGGACCTGAAGAAGGCGATCGAGAACGCCCCGATGATCATCGAATCGGTGGCCGAGGATCTGAAGATCAAGCAGGACCTTTTCAAAGAGCTGGACCAGATCTGTCCCCTCGATACGGTTCTGGCAACCAATACGTCCGTCATCAGCATCACGGACATTGCGGCCAAATCGAAGAATAAGGGCAGGATCGTCGGAGCCCATTCTCGGTTTCCACCCTTCCTCATCCCCCTTGTGGAAGTGGTCAAAGGAAATGAGACCTCCGATGAGACCATGGAACTGACCTTCCAGTTCATGAAGAAAGCAGGGAAATACCCGATCAAATGCATGAAGGATGTGCCCGGCTTCGTTGCGAACCGCTTGCAGCATGCTCTCTGGCGGGAGGCGATCTCCATCGTGGAAAACGGTATTGCAGACGCCGCCACCGTGGACGCGGCCATCAAGAACAGTTTCGGCATCCGGCTCGCCGTCCTCGGCCCCATGGAGAACTCCGACATGGCGGGACTCGATCTGATCCTGGCCATTCACAATACGGTTCTCAAAGATCCTCGAAGCGTCGCCCAATCCCTCTCCCCTGCTGAAAGAAAAGGTGCAGAAGGGTGGATTGGGTTCTCAAAACGGGTAAAGGCTTTTATCCCCAATGGAGCCGGAGGATATGAAGAGGGTCAGGTCGAGACCTCATGAAGTACCTCATCGATTACTCACGGAAAAGATCCTGATGGATCTTTGAACGTCAATCATGACGTCAGAAAGGAGAGAAAGAGAAATGGAAAAATTGATTATCAGTGCAGCAATCACCGGTAATATCACGCTGCCGGTGCAGACGCCTTATCTGCCTCTGACACCTCAGCAGATCATCGACGACGCGGTCCGCGCCGCCAACGCAGGCGCTGCCTCGGTTCACATCCACGGCCGCGACCCAAAGACCGCCAAGCCCACGACCGACCCCGCCGTCTACAAGGAGATCGCCAGCGGCATCAAGGCCCGGAGCAACGTGATCGTTTGTGTGACCACCGGCGGGCACGGCGGATATGACACCCGCTCAGCAGAGCCCAGGTTGTTCCGGCCCTGAAACCGGAACTGGCGACGTTCAACATGGGGTCTATCAACTTCTCGATTCACCCCATCGTGGACCGTTACAAGGACGAGGATTACAAGTATCCCTGGGAGAAAGATTTCGCCGCAGCCACGAAGGACTTCATCTTCCGGAACACCTTCGGCGACATCGAGAAGCTGGTTCAGATTATGACGGAGAACAACACCAAGTCGGAGTTCGAGGTCTATGATGTGGGCCACCTTTACAACATCAACTTCCTCATCCGAAAGAAGGTGATCGAAGCCCGCCGATCTGGCTGCAAGTTCGTCACCGGGATCCTGGGCGGCATCGGGGCCAACGTAGGACAGAAGTGGTGCACCTCAAGCAAACTGCTGACAGGCGTTCTTCGGAACGGAGAATTATGTCTGGTCCGTCATCGGGCCGGATACCCGGGCGGAGTTCAATCTTGGAACCCTCGCCACGATCATGGGGGGAATGCCCGGGTCGGTATGGAAGACAATATCTTCGTCGAAAAGGGCGTGCTCTGCAAGAGCAACGGCGAACTGGTTGAGAAGATGGTTCGGATTGCCAAGGAGCTTGGCCGCGAAGTGGCGACCCCCGACGAAGCCAGAAAGATCCTCGGCCTCAAAGGTAAAGAGAACGTCAATTACTGATAGGCTGCGGAGGACTCGTGTTCCTCTTCGGCAAAGCCTTGAATGATTCTGATCGCCCCCATCTCCTTCCCCGACGGGAAAGGGATGGGGGTTTTGCTTTCGAAAGGAGGATGGGAGAGAATGAAAGCGATGGTCTTGAGGGAGTATCAGAAGCCGATGAAACTGGAGGAGGTGGAAACCCCTTCCATCGGTGAGGAGGACATCCTCCTCCGCGTGAAGGCCTGCGGCATCTGTTACACGGATCTGAAGATCTACAGGGGAGAGATTCCTCCCCCCATCGTCAACCTTCCCCACATCCCGGGTCACGAAGTCGCCGGAGAGGTGGTTGCCACCGGCAGAAACGTCTCAGGCATCAAGACGGGAGACAGGGGGCTGATCTACATCTACGTTGCCTGTCACCGGTGTGAGTGGTGTCTGCGGGGACAGGAGAATATCTGCCAGGACCTCAAGCGGGTCGGCTTTGAACTCCCCGGTGGATACGCCGAGTATGTGCGGGTTCCCGCTTACGCCTTCTGTCCCTTTCCTCCGAACGTTTCTCCGGAAGAGATGGCGATCCTGACCGATGCCGTCGGCACCTCCTACAGGGCGGTCAAGGTGCTTGCAGGGATTCGGGTCGGCCAGGATGTGCTGATCGTCGGCGCCGGAGGACTTGGCATTCACGGTGTCCAGTTCGCAAAACTCTGCGGAGCAAACGTCATTGTGGCTGACCGGAAGAAGAAGGCTCTGGACCTTGCCCGGGCTTTTGGAGCCGACCATGTGATCGATCCCAGCGACCAGCCTCTGGAACAGATCCGGGAGCTGACACATGGAAAAGGCGTGGATGCTGTGGTTGAATTCGTCGGGTCGAAGGAAACCCTGAGCTGGTCCCTTCCCGGTTTGAAGAAGGGAGGAACACTCGTCATTGTGGGCTATGTTCCGGGACACCCCTTCCCTCTCGACACGATGGCCATGCACTACAACGAATGGATCATCAAGGGGGCGCGCCTGTGCACAAAAGGGGAACTGCTCGAAGTCATCCGGCTCGTCGAGGACGGGAAGCTGAAACCCGT
The DNA here is from genome assembly GCA_963731045.1 of uncultured delta proteobacterium. Taxonomy (GTDB): domain Bacteria; phylum Desulfobacterota; class BSN033; order BSN033; family UBA1163; genus CAVSVC01. Next base: position 4,963 of record CAVSVC010000022.1, read on the forward strand.
CATATCTGAAACATTCCCCTTCAAAAAGCCAACGAGGCCTGGAAGCACTCCAGAAGCCGGACACGATCGGCCGGCTGGTTCTGACCTTTTAGCCCGCAACGACAGAAGGCCTCATGCCCCCAAGATTGGCCGTGCTTTCGCGGGGCTGCTCGAAAGCAGTTTGAAGAGCTTCTCCGCATTCCCATGATAGAACTTCTCCCGGTCCTCGTCGCAGACCGGGAGGATGCCGAGGGCATCCAGGGACTCCTTGCTGCTCTCGAAGGGATGATCGGCTCCGAAGGCGATCCGATCTCCACCCAGGGCCAAATAGGCGCACATGAAGGCAGGCAGGTAATGCATGCCGCTGGAGGTGAGGAGGAAGTTGTCTCGAACGTAATCGCTCGGCCTTCTCTTGATCTTCGGCGTAAGTTCGGGATCGACCCACGGCTTCAACCAGTAGAAGTCAATTCGATAGAGCCAGAAGGGCAGCCCTTCTCCCATGTGGCCGATGACGATCTTCAGTTTTGGGAACCTGTCGAAGAGGCCGCTGTAGATTAAACGCATACAGTGCAGCGACGTGTCCGCCCCGAACCCGAAGGGAGGACCGGCGAGGGGAAACCCATAGTCGGCATAGGGCTTCAGGATCTGAGGCGACGGGAGTGTGGGATGGAGGTAGATGGGAACGTCCAGGCTTTCTGCGGCTTCGAAAAGGTCCCAGTACTTCCTGTCGTCAAGATACTCCCCCCGCGTGTGGGAGTTCAGCTTGGCGCCCTTCATGTTGAGCTTCTTGACCGAGCGCTCCAGTTCCTTTGCCGCTTCTGCGGGTTCCTGCGGGAGCAAGGGCCGCAAGCCCGACGTACCGCTCAGGGTATCTTTTGACGATTTCACTCAGTTCATCGTTGGTGTGACGCGCCATGGCCGTCCCATCGGCCGCATCGAATTGTTCCACCCCGGGAACGGTCAGGCTCAGGACCTGAATGTCCACCCCTGCGGCATCCATCTCTTCGATCCGCCTCGGCCCTACATCGACGAGCTTCTCCTCGAGCGGGAAACTGCGGGGGACCCGCAAATTCGGACCCATCCAGAGCCAGATGTTCTTCTCGCGGACCTCTTCTCTCGGGAAATCCTTCCTTGACCGGAGATATTTGAGATAGTCGTCCGTGTAAAAATGTGCTTCGAGATCGATCACGCGCATAGAATCCTCCAATAGGGATAATGTTCTTGACCACGGCTTCACATATCTGCCATGGTGCTCCGGGGTTTGTCAAGCATGGGCTTTCCTTTTGTCCTATGGACGTCAAAAGTACACACTCCCATTTGAAGCTTTCGCTCTATTTTTGCGTCTGGGAGGCTTTACTTTTCCCCAATACCCAATATAATTCGCGGGAGAGAAGCGGGTCTCGGTGAATTCGCTCTTTGAAAAGTCTATAGTCGGTGAAAAGAAATTATCTTCAGGAGGTTACGTTATGAAGAAGTGTTTTCGGTTTCTCTTCGGGACTGCTTTGGTTCTGTCGTTTGTGCTGTGGCACCTGCCCTCACGCGACTCAAACCTTTCCAACCCAGCCCATCCAGATGGTCATTCCCATGGCTCCCGGAGATACGGTGGACATCGCAGGCAGAGCCATCGCTGCGGAGATGAGCAAACTCCTGAAGACACCGGTCGTTGCAGTCAATAAGGTCGGCGGAGGTTCGGGACGATCGGGGCCGATTTCGTCGTCCGCAGCAAGAAAGATGGCTACACGATCCTGTTTGCCAATTCCAACATCTACTATGCCCATGCCATCAGCCCGGACACGGTTCCCTATCACCCATTGAACGATCTCGATACCCTTTGCTTCGCTGTTTCCGTTCCCCTGACCATACCGGTCCTGGCGGACGCTCCATGGAAGACCTTTCAGGAATTGATGACCTACATGAAACAGAACCCCGGAAAGGTCCGGGGCAGTTCCAGCGGCGTCGGATCGGTGGGACACTTCAATTTTGAGGTGATCCGGATTGAAACGGGAAATGCCATCACCATGATTCCCTTCAAGGGAGCCTCACCTGCCATGACCGCTCTCCTCGGCGGTCATGTGGAAACCTCCACCCTGTCGCTCAGTCTGATTGCCCCGAATGTCCAGGCGGGAAAGTTGCGGATTCTCTTGATGTCACAGAAGGTCTCCGGAATATCCAAATGTTCCCACCCTCAAACAGCTGGGGTTCAAGCAGGACATCATGCCTGTCCGGTTTGCGTTCTACACACCGACCGGCCTTCCCGAATAGGTGAAGAAGGTTCTCGTTCCGGCCATCGAAAAGGCCATCCAGGCGCCTGAGGTGGTGAGCGCAATCAAGAACATGGGAGCCATCGGAGACTTCGTCCCGGGCGATCAGTTCAAGAAGATGCTCGCCGAAGAATACACGCTGGCCCGGCAGCTTCTCAAGTCGGCAGCGCCGGTGGCCGCACCGAAGTGATATCGTGTTTTGTCGTCTACACTGGGTAACGAACGGGCCGACACAGGCTGTCGCGAGTTGAAAAAAGTGTCGTGGTAGACAGGGTTGTAATCATCCTGAATCCGTCCCCTGCATTTTATCATGTTACGCAAGCGAGAAAAGATGAACCGGCCGTTCTATCTTGATGTCATCGATGCCTTAAACAAAGCTGGCGTACGATATTCGATTGTGGGAGGGGTAGCGGCCATTTTGCACGGAGCCCCAAGGATGACAGGGGACCTGGATTTGGCTGTTGTACTGGAGGCAAAGAATCTGCTGAGCCTTGTTGATGCAATGACCGGACTGGGATATAAGCCGAGGGTGCCGGTAGATCCCAACGATTTGGCCAAGTCAAGGGAGAGAGAACTCTGGCAGAGAGACAAAGGAATGAAGGTTTTCACTTTCGTTCATCCGGACAAACCCTTTGCAGACGTCGATATTCTCGTAGAAGAGCAAGTGGACTTCCAGATAATATGGGAGCACCAGGTAAAATACCAGGCAGGCGAGACTGTCCTTCCGACAGCCTCGATTGATGATCTGATTGCAATGAAGCGCTTATCCGCGAGGGATAAAGACCTTTCAGACATCGCTGCTCTGGAACAGGATCAAAATGCTAAGAGAAAAGGAGAAGGAATAAGTTGGTCGAGCGTATTTTTGCACCCCCAGAAGATGATGACATCCGGCGGTTCATGTTGCTTTCCATCGAAGACCGATTGAAATGGCTTGAAGAAGCGAAGGAGTTTGTTTTTACTGCGATGTCCCCCGAGAACAGGAAGATCTGGGAGGTTCTTCAAAAGTTCAAGTCGGAGTGACGAAAGACTGAACAAGGTCTAGCCAAACAAGCAGATTGCAACATTGCAAGCCCCACAATTTTCCCCTTACCCGATTAACCCTCCTTCGACTCCTCGGTCAGGTGTTTCTTATAGCCTTTCCCAATGAAACCCAATCATCGATTTTCCCCCTCCTGAGCTTGTCAAGCCAAAAATGTCATTTGGAATGCAATCGTGCGGACCGGGATATCCGGAGAACCAAAAAGTATGAAGACACGGCAAAGAAAAAGCTTGACATCGGAAATGTCTTAAGGTAAGACATTTATAACCTCCACCATTTTGGTGACGTCATGGCCGGGCAAACCTCTCTTTCGCAGAACCGTTTTGTTCCGATCAAGAACAGGCGCCTCTTTGAGGTTGTCGCCGGGCACCTCAAGGACGCCATCTTCACAGGCCAATACAAATCCGGGGATCGTCTCCCCTCCGAGAAGGTACTCTGTGAATCCTTCCGGGTCGGCCGTCCGGTCATCCGGGAAGCGTTGCGGCTCCTTGAAAATTCCGGCATCGTCTCGATTCGGCCCGGAGCCGGGGGCGGAAGTTTTGTCAAAAAAGTTGATTCCGATCATCTCCTCAGTTCATTTGAAACGATCATCAGTCTCGATAAACTCACCCTTCATCAAATCACCGAAGCGCGGCTCGTCTTCGAGAGGGCGATCCTGCCCCTGGTGCTCGAACGGATCAAACCGGCAGATCTTCAGCGACTCGAAGAGAGCGTCAATCTCGCCCGGGAGGGCCTGACCCGGAAGATCCCGGATCCCAAGAATATCGAGTTTCACATCCTCTTAGCCGAAATCAGCCGCAACCCGCTGCTCATCAATATCACCCGGGCCCTCTTCGAGATCGTGCGAAAGTATCTCGGCCGCGTCGATCTCGATTTCGAGCGAAAGAAGCATGTTCTGAAAGACCATGAACTGATCCTGAAACTGATCAAGGAGCGAAACGACACGAAGCTTTACCGGTTTATGGAGAAGCACATCAGGGAACTCAATACCCTCATCCCCAAAGAAATCGTTTTCTGAGCCTGCTGTCCGATAGCCGTTTCGAGAGACGAAACGATGAAATCAGGAAAGGAGGTCGTGAATATGAAAGGGGTTTCGTGGCTGTTCCTGGTCGGTTTGGGGTTTTTTTTGTTCTTTTCCGGCTCGCTCTGAACTCGCTGCCCAGCCTGTTGACATCAAGATCACGACGGTTCAGCTCCGGCATCAGCAGATGGGAGTGGGGATCGATCGTTTTGCCAAGTATGCCCATGAAATACTGAAAGACAAAGTTCGGGTGAGGACCTATCCTGCGGCGCAGTTGTATACCGGCCAGGAGGAGACTCAGGCCGTGATGAAGGGAGAGATTCAGATGGCCTACGTCATCGCCTCCTCCATGGATCTTCTTCACCCGAGCATGGAGTTGTGGAAGCTGCCCTATCTCTTTCCCGATATTGAAACGAGCTACAAGATCATGGACGGGCCTGTAGGAAAGAAGTCCTTCGCGAACGTGGAGGCCAAGGGGACCAAGATCGTGGGTTCCGTTTCTTCCGGAACAGCTCATTGTCTCCAACAGCAAGCGTCCCATTCGCAATGTGGAGGATTTCAAAGGATTGAAGATGCGCTCATTCGGTCCAATGGGAGCGACGACCTTGAGGGCCCTGGGGGCCATGGCCGTGGTGACGGCTTCGGAAGAAACGTACACGGCCCTTCAGACGGGCGTGATCGACGGAGCAACGACTCCTGCCGGCGTCTTTTTTGCGCGCAAGTACTATGATGTGCAGAAGTTCGCCACGAATCCCGGATTGATGAATGCCACTTTCGGCTTCCTCATTGCCAATACGGCCTGGTGGAACGGTCTTCCCCCGGATATCCGGAACGGGTTGTCCGAAGCGATCCAGCGACTCATCAAGGAGCAGAGGGCAGAGATTATGGAGGACGACAAGAAGGTTTTCGGCCAGATTGCGGCCAAGGGGGTCCAGGTGATCACGCTGACGCCGGCAGGAGGAGGTGAGCTGGAAGAAGGCCCTGCAGTCGGTCTACCAGGAATTCTGCTCCGAAGATCGGCGCGGACCTGGTGAAAGGGGCTCAACTGGAGGCCGAAATGCTGAGCAAGACCAAATGAGCAATGACACAAAAAAGGCAAGAAAGAGGATGAGGTGAAAACATATGGCTTACACAGCAGTCGAAAAAGTCTTTATGAACCATTCCGTCACCCCGCTAAACAGATTGCCCCGGGGGATATCGTGACCGCCCACATTGACTATGCCGGGATGCACGAAGGGTTTGACGCAAAAAAATACGAGCAGTTCAAACCCCTCGGAGAGATGATCGGTGTCTTCGACCCCAAGAAGGTGGGCATGTACCTGGGCCACCACTTCTGCACGGGACACAGTGACGAACTGGCAGAGGATCAGAAGAAGACGAGGGAGTGGGCCGAAAAGCTCGGGATCCGGGTCTTCAACTTCGGTTCCGGGATCGCCCATATCCTCATCATGGAGGAAGGACTGGCCTTTCCGGGCGCACTCTGCGTCTTCGGAGATTCCCACACTCCGGCCTACGGTGCGGTCGGAGCGATATCCGCCCAGTGCGGAATCGAGATGGCGCAGGTCTTCCTGACGGGCACGCTCTGGTTCAAGGTTCCCGCCACTCACAAGTATCATATCGAAGGAAGAACCTCCAAAGGCGTATACCCCCGTGATGTCATCCAGCATATCGTGGGAAAAGTGGGCATGGATGCCTCCGTTTACAAATGCATCGAATGGGATGGTCCGTACATTCATTCCCTGCCCGTGCCGGACCGGTTCCCTTTCACCCTGATGTCCACCGAACTCGGCGCAAAGTGCAGCTTTGTGGAGCCGGATGCGCTGACCGTCGAGTATCTCAAAGACAGGGTCAAGCACCCCTACGAGATCGTCAAGAGCGACAGGGATGCGACGTTTGAGAAGACCTACACCTTCGATGTCTCCAACCTGGAGCCCCTCGTCTGCGCCCCCTCTTCCCCCGAGAACACGAAGCCCATTTCAGAGACCCTTGGCGCCCGAATCGATCAGGTCTGCATCGGCACATGCACCGGGGGAAGCATCTACGACTTTCGCGAGGCGGCCAAAATCCTTAAAGGGAGGAAGGTCAAAGCACGAACCCTGATCATTCCTGCCACCCACGAAGTGCTCCAGGAGTGCGCTCACGAGGGTCTCCTTCAAATCTTCGTCGATGCCGGATGCGATCTCTTTCCGCCTTATTGCGGCACCTGCCAGACACTCAGCATCGGCCATCTCGCCCCGGGCGAGGTGCAGATGCATCCCGGTCCCAGGAATTGGCCCGGCCGGACCGCAGAGGGCTCGCTCACTTACCTGGGATCTCCTGCCACCTGTGCTGCAACAGCAGTCGAGGGTAAAATCGCAGACCCTCGGAATTATCTGTAGGAGGAATGGATCGTGAAGATAACCAAGACAAATGACGAATGGACAGTGGAAGGAACGGCCTGGCGTGTCGGCAACAATGTCAACACCGAAAGCATCACTCCAAGCAGGTGGCTCCATGAAGGAGAGGCACCTATGCTGGAGCATATCGGCGAGATCCTCATACCGGAGTTTCCAAAGAAGATGAACAAGGGTGATTTCTGGGTGGGAGGATCGAATCTCGGCTGCTCCTCGTCGAGAAATGCGCCCCTCTTTCTCAAAAAAAAGGGGATCGGAGTCGTCCTTTGCCACAGCGCCTCGCGCATCTTCTACCGGAACGCCCTCAATTCGGGTCTGCCCATCTTCGAGATCGGGGACGAGGTGGCAAAGATACGCATGGGCGACCGTCTTAAAGGTGAACGTCACGACCGGACGCATCGAAAACCTGACCACCGGTCAAACGATCCAGGCAAAGCCCCTGCCCGACTTCATCATGCAAATCCTGAATGCGGGCGGAATTACCGGCTACATCCTAAGCAGGAAGAGCGAGTACCGGTTACTCCGGTAGACCTTACATTCGGCAGACCCGTCGGAAAGACGAGCAGCTTGTAAGATTCCCAACCCTGGAAAAGCATCGGAGGGATGGATGAACCGGGAAGAGACGCTGGAGTCTCAGGCAGGCAGCGGCAACCTGATCAAACGCTGGGATTCTCTGGAGAAATGGGTCGCTGCCCTGATCATGTGCTTTGCACTGATCCTTTCGTTCTACAGCATCGTCGCCCGTTACGTGTTTCACTGGTCCCTCGACTGGTCCGATGAGATCGCCGTCTACGCAATCATCTGGTCCGTCTTCTTCGGGATCAGTTCATTGATCAAGGCGGACGGCCATGTGCGGGTCGATATCCTCGTTACCCGGTTCTCACCCAGACGCCAGAGGATTCTCGACTTTTATCATACCCTTCTCGGTCTGGTTTTTGTGGCCGTCGTCGCCTGGGGAGGCTATCTCCTCGTCCAGAAGGCCTATGCCTCAGGCATCACCTCGGAAAGCCATCTGAAATTCAAGATGTATCTCCCGTTTCTCGTCATGCCCATCGGAGGGTTGCTGCTCGTATTCCGCATGGGGGAACGACTCCTGACCCTTGCCGGAATCCTGAAGGGGCAGAAGGTGTGGAGGGATCCGGCCGTCTACGGCCTCATTGCACTCTCACTGGTCCTTGCGTTCATGCTCACGACCAGGATCGATATCACGGTGGCGCTCCTGGTGATGCTGGTCGTGATGCTCTTTCTCGGGATGCCCATCGCCTTCGGCATGGGGATTGCCTCCCTCGCCTGCCTCCTCTTCTTCAACCAGATCAAGATGGACGGCATTGCGCCCAAGATGTTCTGGAGCATCAACAAGTTCGTTCTGATCGCAATCCCCTATTTTATTGTCGGCGGTAACCTGATGATGAAAGGGGGGCTTGCCCGCCCCCTGCTGGAACTCGGGTATGCCATCCTGAAGCGCATCGACGGCGGCCTGGCCATCGCCGTCATGTTCGCGGCAGTGGTCTTCTCGGCCATCTCAGGCGTGAGCGCCGCCCTGGCCGCGACGCTCGGGCTCATCGCCATTCCCTGGATGATGGAGAAGGGATATCCAAAGCGGTTCTGTATGGGACTCATCGGCGCAGGAGGCACGCTCGATATCCTGATTCCACCCTCATCGATTCTGATCCTCTACGGTGCTGTTTCCGGCGAATCGATCTCCGATCTCTACATTGCAGGTTTTTTCCCGGGATTTCTCCTGGGGGCGGCCATCTCCATCCAGGTGTGGCTGATCTGCAAACGCAAGAAGTACGGCCGGGCGGGCGGGGACGACCGCTTCTCCTGGAACGAGGTGGCGCAGAAGACAAAGGACTCTTTCTGGGCTCTTCTCATGCCCTTCATCGTCATGGGCGGAATCTACAGCGGGATCTTCACTGTGACCGAAGCCTCGGTCATCTCCGTTTTTTACGCCGCAATCATCTGCTTCGCCGTCTACCGAAACATCAGCTTCAAAGGACTCGTCTCCATTCTGAACGACTCGGTCGTGCTGACGTCCATGATCTATTTCATCATCATGACGGCAACGCTCTTCGGATTTCTCGTCACCATGGAACAACTCGCGGATCGCCTTTTGGCCCTCATGGCCGCCGTGGACATGAAGCCGTGGATGTTCCTGGCCATTATCAATCTCTCTGTTTTTGTCATGGGGATGTTCCTGACCCCGGGGTCCATCATCCTGATCGTGCTCCCCATTGTCTACCCGATCCTGGAGAAACTGGGAATCAGCGGAATCCATTTCGGCATTCTCATGACCATCAACATGGAACTGGCCTTTCTCACGCCGCCGGTTGGAATGCACCTCTTTGTCATGAGTGCAGTCTGTAAGGAACCGGTGACGGAGGTCGTTAAGGGCGTTTTGCCTTTTCTCATCCTGCTTTTAATCGGACTCTTTGTGATCACCTACATTCCCGTGGGTCAGCTTGGTCTTCCTGGCACCGGGGAAGTAGCGGACCAGCGTCAGTGACGATTGGCAACTCCTTCACTGACCGAGGTACCTATGAAAAATGACTCTGTGAAAGTGGCCAAAGCGATAGACCTGTTGAAACGAAGAAGACTTGAACGGGCTCATCATCTTTTCAGACGGGCTGTCAAGCCTCCTGCGGCCCGCCTACCTCCATTACTTCTCGGAATTCAAACCTCTCGGTTCGAGAAATGCGGTCATCCTTGCCCGGTCAGGCAAGGTCGCCCTCGTCCTGGAGCCGGCCTGGGATGCTCCCGGGCTTCTCAAAAGACCTGGATTCACGATGTGCGGGGAAGCTCTCATTTCGTCAAGGACCTGGTCAAAATCATCGAGGAGTTCCATCTCAAAGGACCGGTCGGGGTGGCCGGACTCCAGGAGATGAAGGAGGACGTTTATCTTGCGTCTAAAGAGAAGAGTCGAGATTGACGCCGGCCGATGAGATCATCGAGGAGATGGTCAGAGAAAAGGGCGAGAAGGAACTGGCCGCTGTCAGAAAGGCCTCCCGCATCGCGGATATCGGGGCAAAGGCGTTCCTCGATTATGCGCGGGTCGGGGTCCGTGAGTATGAGCTCGTGGCCGAAATGGAGTACGCCATGCGCTCCGCAGGGGCGGACGACATCTTTCTCCTCCTGAGTTCCGGCAAGCATAATCGGGAGATGCATGAGCCGACGGATCGGAGGCTCGAAAGAGGAGATATCGTCATCGGGGAGATCACCCCCGGCTGCGACGGTCAGTTCATTCAACTCTGCAGGACGGTCGTGATCGGAAAGCCAAACGCTGTTCTCGTCGAAAAATACGACATGCTGATTCGCGCCCTGAACGCGTCTCTCAGGAGAGATCAGGTCCGGTGCTCCGGCCTCCATCCTTGACGATCGCCATGAATCGGGTGATCAGCGACGCAGGTTATGCCCAGTACTGTGCGGCCACCGTACATGCGTTCCAGGGGGCATGGCTTTGCAGTTGGCTCGATTGCCCCGGGAGGAGAGATCGATGACAAGATGAAGGTCAATCTGGAGAAGTACCAGGTGATCGCCGTCCATCCTAACCAGTATATCCCGGAAACAGGGTACCTGGCCTGCGGGGAGACCGATTCTCGTGACGGATACAGGCGCCGAGCGGCTGAGCGAGACGGAGACAAAACTCTACGAATCGGTGTAGCCTTCGGACGATCCGGATGTGTTTCGAGCTTCGAAATTCGAATTTCGGATTTCAGAATTTGTGAGGGGTGACCATGGAAACAATGCAACCTGATTTGAAGAATGGCCGGAATACGTGGGACAGGATCAATATGCCGGAGGCGGAATTCCAGGACCGCGTCAATAAGAATTCGAAAAGAGATGAAGAGAGAGACGGCTGGATCTTCTCCTCCTCTATGGAAACGGATATGATGATTACGGGAATTATTCCTATGTCTGAGTAATTACGTTATTCGCTTGGCCCGCGGGGCGCTCCTCGTTCTGCTGCCCGTCAAGGGAGAACCTGCGCTGATCTTTGAAGGGGCCTCACGAGGGGAATCCCGTCGGTCAGGAAGATCGACCTGGATCCAGGAGATCAGAGCGGGCGCAGACGCCTCAAAGGAATGTGTGAAGTATCTCGATGAGAAGAAACTGGCGCGGTCGACCGTCGGGCTCATTGGGGTCAAGATCTATGATGCCACACGATCAACTCCAGTTTCTCCGTGATTCGCTGAAAGGATCGAAACTCCTCGATGTGGACCCCTTCTGGAAGGAGACTGCGGATGGTGAAATCCTCAACGTGAGATCGACCAGGTCCGACGGGCAGCCCGAATTCTTTCCCGGGCCTTGACGGTGCTCTCCGAAACGTCTTTTTCGGAGGTCAACGAAAAGACCCTTGAAGGGCACTCTCTACCGGGAGGCCCGTATCGAGGGTGCCGAGGACTTCCGCGTGATGATCTCGAGACCGAAGAAGGACCAGGGCGATCTTCGACCCCCTGAGGAGGGGTCAAATCTCCTCTCCGGAGAAACGGTCGCCCTCTTTCTTGCGGTGGAATTTGAACGCTACTGGGCCGAAGCGATTCGAACTTTCGTCGTGAAGGACAGTGCTCTCGTGCCAGTCGAGCGGAGGATTTCAACACCCGTTACGCGAAGATGATCGGAGCTTCTGAGGTCCGGAAAGAAGCGCCTCTCAATTCTACAGGGAGGCCCGTGCCCAAATCCGGAAGGAGAAGCTCGAAATCCTGTCTGACTATGGATTGGGACAGGGGATCGGTTTGAGCCCCCGGGAGTCCCCTTCCCTCTGCCAAAGACGATCAGACCCCTCTAAGGGAAGGGATGTGCCTGACCGTTCGTCTGCTACGAAGGATGAAGGCCCTGGGAGCGAGGATGACTGGAAATACCCTGCTTCTGACGAAGAACGGGCCCGGAGGTGTTGATTTGAAGAAGGAGCCGTCAATGAAGACGATCCATCCTCGGACCAAGAAGTGCGACGTTCTGGTCATCGGAGGGGGAGGCGCCGGTGCCCTTGCCGCCCTCGAGGCCATCGAGAGACGAGAAGCTTCATGTCCTCCTTCTGAGCAAGGGCCCGATCGGGAAGAGTGGACTGACACCGACCGCCAATGGCGGGACGGCCGGGGCCGGGTCCGAGGAAGATCTCTTCAGGCTCATGATCACCACCGGGCGTTTCCTGAACGACCAGGATGTTGCCTGGTTTATGGTCAACGAGATCAAGAATGCTCTGCAGAGGCTGAAAGAGATGGATATCCCGGTGGTGCCGCTCCGCGCCAGGTCGGTTTGCGTCCAGAGCACGGAGACACTGCAGAAACTCCGGTCCCATATCGTCAGCAAATCGAACATCGAACTGAGAGAAGAGGTCCTTGTGACCCGCCTTTTCACCTCCAAGGGTTCTCGTTTCGGGGCAGCGGCCCTCGATCTTGTCACTGGAGAACTCTTGGCCGTGGAGGCCAGGGCGGTCGTTCTGGCCACGGGAGGGAGCACAGGGGAACTCTATCCTCACACGAGCAACAATCCCTTCGGCGTGTCGACCGATGCCACGGGAACCGGCCATGTGATGGCCTATCGGGCCGGGGCGGACTTGATTGATATGGAGATGATCCAGTTCGTTCCTCTCCCGGCCATACCCAGGGGCCTTTATATCCGGTACTTCCCCGAATTCTGGGCAGGCCCCTATCGGAACCGCTCAGGCGAGATCGTTGAGGACGACATTTCCCGGTATCCGGCTGCCTCCTATTCCGCAGAACTCGTTCAGAAGCTCTTTCTTCGAAATCGAGAAGGGGAATGGCCCCATCTTCGTCGACCAGCGGTCGAGTGCGGCAATCGACGCGAAACTCCTGATCAAAGCCTGGGAGCAGAGACGGCAGCTTATCAAATCGCTCGGGCATCGACCCCCGGGAGAACAGGATTGAAATTGTCCTCGGCTCCCATTTCAGCATGGGAGGAGTGAGAGTGAATGCAAGAACGGAGACAACCGTTCCCGGGCTTTTTGCGTCCGGCGAAATGATGGGTGCGGTTCACGGTGCCTGCAGGCTCTCGGGCTACAGCTTTTCGCAGATGATTGTCTTCGGTTTCGAGGCAGGAAAATGGGCGGCCGACCTATGCGCGGAGGCGGGCAAAGAGGGTCTGATTCCCAAGGACGAGAGTTGAAGACGAGGAGAAGCAGTCTCCGGCACGGTTTATGGAGCCGAAAGAGGAGCCTCTCTCCGTGAAACCCTTAAGGACCGTCTGAAGCAGGTGATGGAGCGCCATGTCTTCGTGGTCCGCAACAGAGAAGGTCTCAACCAGGGCAGTCCGTGAAATTGACGCCATCGAAGGAGACATCGCACGCATCCAGGTGCCTCCTTTCCTGAGGTTCAACCTGGAATGGAAGAGGGCCATCGAATTCCCATTGATGGTCGAGGCCGCACGGATCGCCGCCTCTGTCGGCCCTGGAACGGGAGGAAAGCCGCGGCAGCCATTATCGATCCGATTTCCCCTCTGAGAACAATGCGACGATGGCTTCGACACACCCGTGCCCGGCGTGATTCAGGGATATGCTGACGATCGGGTCGTTTCCGGTGGAACTGCCTCACCTGAAGCCGGAGGACTGCCGATGGCTGAGGTCGTTACCGCCCTCGTTTTCAGATACGACCCGGACCATGATCGTCAGCCACGGTATCAGGAGTACCGGGTGGACGTTGCCGAGGAAATGTCCGTCCTGGTTCTCCTGAACAGAATTCAGACTGAGATCGACCCGACCTGAGCTTCAGGAGTTTCTGCTGCGGCCTGCAGATGTGCGGGTCCTGTCTGGTCAGAATCGATCACAAGAGGAGGTTTGCCTGCCTGACGCTCGTCAAACCCGGGGAGACGGTCACGGTAGAACCACCCACATACCCTGACGGTCATATCAAGGATCTGGTATCCCAAATGACTCTACAAGGAGCAAGAATGAAGATGACGATGGTCGAAAAGATACTGGCGAGGGCTTCCGGACGGGATAAGGTCTTGCCCGGCAACTATGTCACAGCAAGAATCGATGTGGCCATGATGCCCGAGAATTTTCGAATGCTTCGAGCCATTCTCGAAAGGGGCCGGGATACGCGAGGAGGATTATCGATTGTGGGATCCCGAGCGAGTGGTGGCTGTGATCGATCACAGGGTTCCCCCGGCGGATCTCACCGCTGCCGAGAGCTCAGAAACTGAGTCGCGATATTGCTCGAACCTTGCAGCCCAAGTACTTCTATGATGTCTTCTCAGGCATCTGTCATCAGGTGATGGTCGAGAAGGGTCATGCCAGACCCGGAGAGCTGGTCGTCGGGGCCGACTCCCATACGACCACCTACGGGGCGCTCAACACCGCTTCAACGGGGATCGGAGCATCGGAAATGGCCTACGTCCTCCACACCGGGGAACTCTGGTTCAGAGTCCCTGAGACGATTCAGTTCGAGATCAAAGGCAGGTTGCCGGATTATGTCTATTCGAAGGACCTCATTCTCTATATTGCCGGAAAGTACGGAACGGAGATCGCCCAGTACAAAGCCATCGAGTGGACAGGACCGGTGATCGACGCTATGAGCATCGATGGCAGATTGACCATGGGGAACATGTCTGTTGAACTCGGCGCCAAGTTCGGCCTCTTCCGTGCTGACCAGAAAACGATTGACTTTGTGAAGGCCCGGACGGATAAGCCTTTTACACCGGTGGAAAGCGACCCGGACGCCGTCTATGCTGAAAGCTACGTTATCTCGGGATCTGATATCGAACCCCAGGTCGCCCTCCCCCACAACGTGGGCAACGCGGTCAAGGCTTCCGAAGTGAAGGACATCAAGATCGATCAGGCGGTGATCGCATCCTGCTGCCATGGACGGAATGGAAGACCTTGAAATTGCCGTCTGCATGCTTAAAGGGAAGAAAGTCCATCCCGGCGTGAGGCTTTATGTTGCCCCGGCCTCCTGGGAGGTTTACAGAGAGGCCATGCAGAAAGGCCTTCTGAGCGCAACTGCTCGATGCAGGAGCCATGATCGGCAACCCCACCTGCGGCTTCTGCACGGGCCTCCAGGGAGTCTTGGCCGCCGGGGAGAAATGCATTGCGGCCGCCCCGCGGAATTTCAAAGGGTAGGATGGGAAGTCCCGATGCCGAGATCTATCTGGCCTCCCCTGCCACGGTGGCAGCTTCCGCGGTCACGGGGAAAGATCGTTGACCCGAGAGAGGTGATGTAAATGGCACAAGATCAAAGGAAGAGTGAGAAAATTCGGCGACAATATCGATACCGATACCATTGCACCGGGTCCAAGTCTGTTGCTCCCCATGGACGAGATGAAGAAACATGCCTTTTCTCCGGTTATTCCGGATTTTTATAAAACCGTGAGCGAGGGGGATATTCTTGTGGCGGGAAACAATTTCGGCTGCGGGTCGAGTCGGGAGCAGGCCGCCTCCGTGGTCAAAGCCCTGGGATTCCGATATGTCGTATGCGAATCGATGGCCAAGATCTTTCTCCGGAACTGCGTCGGCCTCGGTATCTACCCCATCCTCGCAAAGGGCGCCAGCCAAATCTTCGAGGAAGGCGACGATATCGAGATCGATCTCGATCATGGAGAGGTGAGGAACGTGCGGAGCGGTGAAAGAGCCTCTTTCGAACCGCTGTCCGGTACGCCCCTGGAAGTTCTGGAGTCGGGTGGTATCCTTCAAGTTCTGAAGAAGAGAATTGAGCAGGAGAAAGAGTCCTCCGGGAAAGGATCAGTGATCAGTAAGCAGAAGGCAGAAAAGGAAAGACAGTTATCAGTGACAGTCCAGTGATCAGCAACCCCTTGTCTGATTCATGACAGAATGCCGGCGCCTGATTGCGGCACCGCAAAAAACAGATGGAGGAGTCCAGTATGAAAATCGATATCTTCACCCATGTCCTCTTAGAGAAGTTTAAGGAAGGGTTCTACAGGTATGCCGATCGGTTTCCGACCGAGAAGAGGGTCCAGGAGAAACGCCACGTCCTTACGGACAAAGAGGCGAGGCTTCAGAAGCTTGAGCCCTACGATGATCTGGCTCCAGGTCCTGTCGACGACCATGCCCCCTCTTGAAGAGGTGATGGGCCCCCAGGAGGCGGCCGATCTGGCGAAGCTCTGCAACGATGAGATGGCCGAGATGGTGGCGGCCAACCCAAAGAGATATATCGCCGCGATCGCCAACCTGCCGCTCAACAACATGGATAAGGCCCTTAAGGAAGCGGAACGGGCCATAAAAGAGCTGGGCTTCAAGGGGATCCAGATCTACACGCGCCTCAACGGCAGAGCCCCGAGCACGGACGAACTGATGCCTCTTATACGAACTGATGGTTGGCTTCGATCTGCCGATCTGGATCCATCCCGATGCGGGGTTCGGAACAGCCTGACTATTCTGCTGAGACCGTTTCACACCATCAGCTTTTCTCTATTTTTGGGTGGCCCTATGATACGACCGCGGCAATGGTGCATCTCGTCTTCGCCGGGATCTTCGAGAAGTTCCCGACCATCAAGTTCATCACTCATCACTGCGGGGGTATGGTCCCCTTCTTTGCCGACAGGCTTGTCGTTCACTACAACAACGGCCTCGAACGTCTCGGCGCCAAGCATTTTCCCGGCCTCACGAAACACCCGGTGGACTATCTCCGCATGTTCTATGCCGATACCGCGCTCAACGGCAATCCGTCCGCCCTCCGCTGCGGACTTGAATTCTTCGGAGAGGACCATCTCCTCTTCGGCACGGACCTGCCCTTCGATGTGGAAAACGGGGGCGTTTCGATCAGGGATACGATCAAGGCCATCGACGCGATGGGGGTAGCGGAATCCGTGAGGAAGAAGATTTACGAAGGGAATGCGCGGAGGCTACTGCATCTATAATGCAGAATAGCCTTGTATTCGTGAGCGTACCTCCGCATGTTGGGAATTCCATGGTAGAAACAGATACGGCGGGATACCCACCTCTCGGGGGATCCCCCGCTTTCTGCGATATACGTCAGTCTTGCTAGCCGTGCCGGCTAAGCCTTCCAGATGGCGATGTCGCCTACATTGATGTCTTTCTTCGTCACGTCTACCGGACCGAACTTCTGGGCCAGGTACCCGGGCTTTTCGATCAACAGCGTGTAGACACCGTCTTTGAGACCCCTCAGCCAGAAGTCGCCGTAGCTGTCGCTTACGGCCTGGAACTTCTGCCCGGTCTCGTTGTTCGTCGCCGTGATGGTGGCCCCTTCGGCACACTCATCCAACTCCTGATCGAGCAGGGCGCCTGCGATGAACTTCTTGGGCAGGCCGATGTAGTATACCCGCGGCTTCACGTGAGCCAGCGCCGGTTTCAGGGGCTCCGCCTTGGCGATGAGGTCCTTCAGATCCTCTTCTTCGCCGAAGGTGAAGGCGCCGGTGGGACAGGCATCGACGCAGCGGGGTTCTTTCCAGCCCTTATCCAGCAGGTGCGCGCAGAACGTGCACTTCTGGGCGATGTTGAGCGCATCATTGAAGTAGATGATGTTCTCGTACGGGCAGGCCGCGATGCACATCTTGTTGCCGCGACACTTATCGGGGTCGATGATGACGGCCCCATCGTCCCGCTTGTAGATCGCCTTGACATTGCACGCCGGTATACAGGGCGCATCGTCACAGTGCTGGCAGATGCTGTGCTCGTAGGTGACCATGACCTTGGGAACCTGGCCGCGGACGTTATCGTAGACCTTGTTCCAGAACTGTCCGGTGTCGGGCTGCGGCTTCGCGATAGGCGACCAGTCATTGGCCACATGCTCGTCCTTGCAGGCCACCTGGCAGTTGTAGCAGCCGTTGCAGATGTCGTAGTTGATGATCAGGACCTTACTCATTATTCACCTCCCATAAGGCATGCCTCTAAGCCGGGACCCGCACACGGGTGGAACGGGCGCTCGAAGGCTTCTGGATATTTGCGTTTGAGTGCTTCCATGTCGGTCTTCTCGATCTCCACCAGGAAGCCGCTGACCGCATGGCCCACTGCGTTCTTCGAGGTGGTGTTGCGCGGCACGATGGTGTTGATGGCACCGCCGCGATCGATCTCCCCGGGAACGATCGGGTCCCACTTCGCGCCGTGATCGATGTAGACCACGCCGGGCATGACGCGCTCGGTAATATACGCGCCGCCCAGCACGGTACCGCGATCGTTGATGATCGAGACGATGTCGCCGTGCTTGATGCCGCGCTTCTCGGCCTCGGTCGGGTGCAGCCACACCGGGTGGTACTGATAGCCATCGGGACCTTTGATCTTGCAGGTTTCGATCTCGCGCAGCCAGGTGATGTCGTCGTGCTGCGAGTGCACACCCCAGCGCGGATGGTTGGAGCACACGAGCAGCGGATACTTCTTGGAGCGCTCGGTGCCGATGGTCTCCTCGTGGCTGATGCCTTTCGCGATCCACTTGGGCACCGGTGGCCGCTCGAGGTCGTCCGGGAAGTGCTTTGTGAGACCGGTGGCCTCGAACTCGAGCTTGCCGGTCGGTGTCGAGAGCGGGTACTTCTCCGGGTCCTTGTAGAAGTTGTAGAAGCCGGCGGGAACCTCCTCCCAACCATCGGCCGTGGGCACCACAAAGTAGCCCTTCTCGTTGAGCTCCTCCCAGCTGATGAGGTCGGCGCACCGGGAGGTCTCCCAGCCGTACTTGATCAGCTCGGGGATGGACTTGCCGCCGGTGTACTTCTTCCAACAATCCCAGGCGCTCGGCGATCTTGCAGACGATCTCGTAGTCGCTGAACGACTCGCCGAGGGGTTCGATGCACTTGTGCTCCGGGAACAGAAGGTTGTACTGGCCGCTGAAGATGTCGCCGGCAATGTCGTCCTCTTCGAGCTTGGTGTTGACCGGCAGGATGATATCGGCCAGCAGACAGTCGTTCTCCAGCCATGGATGCTGGGCGAACATGAACTCGATGTCGGGGTGCCGCATCGCGCGGACGTAGTCGTTGCCCGTGTTCCAGCAGGTGATCCACGACGGAGAGTCCGTCCAGACCATGTGGATCTTGGAGCAGCCGTCCGCCGGGTACTTGTAGTGCACGAACTGATCTTTGCGATCGGCCGTCTCGGACTCGCAGCCCCACCAGTCGCATTGGCCTTCGAGGATGGCCTTGGGCACATAGGTCTTGGGGATGAACGACGGGTGGTTTGTCTCATCGGGATGGCCGCCGGTGTAGGCCTTGCGCAGGTAGGGCACGCGCAGCGGCTTGGGCTGGGCGTACTGGTCCGGCTTGTCGAAGAGACCCCACTCGATCATCTTGGCCTGGTTGACGCCGGGCTTGCCCAGTCCCTGCATGGCCAGGCAGATGCACTGCAGACGGGCCGGCTCGGTCGCGTAGGGGCCGCGGATGCCGGGGCCGCCGTTGCCGATGACCACGGTGGTGCGCTTGCTCGCCCATTCCTTGGCCAGGGCCTTGATGGTGCGGGCCGGTACGCCGGTGATCGGCGCAGCCCACTCGGGCGTCTTCGCAACGCCGTCCTCTTTACCCATGACATAGGCCTCGTACTTCTCGACGCCGACGGCGTGCGTCTTGAGGTACTCCTTGTCGTAGGTGCCGTTCTTGAACCACTGATAGGTGATGGCCAGGTAGAGAGCCGCGTCGGTGTTGGGCAGCACCGGGATCCACCGGTCGGCGTGCACCGCGGCGGCGTAGTTGAGATCGGGCGAGACGTAGATCTGCTTGATGCCCAGTTCGGTCCACCAGTAGCTGAGGCGGCTCGGCAGCTGGCCCTGCCAGCCCCACGGCGTGGTTTCCTGATCGCAGCCCCAGAAAAGGAGCAGCTCGGTGTTCTTGGAGATGTCGTAGAGCAGGTTGCTTTGCATCCCCTGGCCGACCGGCTCGCAGCCCCAGAAGTGCTTGCTTCCCCACCACCAGCCTTCCCAGCTGTCGGGCTGACGGTTCTGCTGCGTGAAGCCGCCCCACAGGCGGAGCAGCTTGCGGCCGGCGCCGTGGCAGGCCTGCACGACCTTGTTCTCTCCGTGCTGGTCGCTCTGGTAGAGAACAGCCGTAGGACCGTACTTCTTCTTGATGCGGTTCATCTCGCCGACGATGATGTCAAGAGCCTGGTCCCAGGAGATGCGCTTATACTTGCTGACGCCGCGGTTCTGCGGGTTGCGCTCGCCGTTGGGGTCGAAGTCGACACGCATCATGGGGTAGCGGATACGCGCCGGCGAATAGACGCGCTTCTTGTAGGCGATGGAGTACGGCGGAATCAGGGTCTTCATGCTGGGCTCGAAGGTCTTGCCCCGCACTTCCATCTTCCAGGGGTTCATATCCTTCTTGGGATCGTACTTCCAATCGTAGTGCATCGGGCGGATACGGATGATCTTGCCATCCTTGACGTCCACCATCGAGGCGTTGGAACCGTTCTCAGGGACACCGCAGAAGCTGATATCTCTTATCAGCGTCTTTTCTTCCCCTTTTCCCTTGGTTTACTTTCTTTTTTTCTGCCATTTTTTCCTCCCCTCTCTCTAGATTTCGGGAATGTCACAAACAAACAATGACGCAAAGACGTTACATCCCTCCTCCTGAAAAGATTCATCTCCTCTATAGCACATTCATTTCATCTCTTGCAAGCAAAAATAATTCAGGAAAGCATCCCTTCAAAATAAGCCCGCCCTGTTGGATTCCGTACGAGGACGAACCGAGAATGCAGCAGAGGTTGCGTTCGGAAATCAGGCATCCTTGATCTCTAACGCCTTATGGGAAGCAAATACGAACCGGTCCAGGCCGATCCATTTGAAGAACCTCGCAACCGGGCCGATGGTCACCAAGCCTCCCGGGGAGAAGATTCCCACCGCTGCCAGAATAAGTCCAAGGAACGTAAGGTGCAAGGCTTTCACCCAGACCGGAAGCCACCCTGCCGTCCAGAGAATCTCCTCGATCAGCATCATGAAGATTGCACCCACAATAGGACCCAGAAAGGTCCCTGTTCCCCCCAGCATGACCATCGTGACTGGAAGCAGCGCCTTGTCCGTGCCAAAAACAACTTCCGGATCGATGAAACCTGCGTACCAGGCATAGACACCTCCAAGAAGTGCAGGGAACAGGGAACTGAGCACATATGCGCTCATCTTATATCGGGTGACATGAATCCCAAAAGCAGTTGCCACTTCTTCATCTTCCCGGATACTGAAGAGGGCAAGACCGAATTTTGACCTGGGGATCCAATAACACACCAAAACGGTGAGCAGTGCGACAGCAAGGAAGATGTAGTAGGTTTCAAAAGCGCGGTAGCCGGGTTTCAGGGAAATTCCCTGTGTCCCGCCCGTAAAATCCCTGAGACTCCCCGCCACCAACTCGAATAATTTAATCAGTCCAAAATTGGCCAGAGCAAAATAGCCCCCCTTAAGCCGTAGGAAAGGATAGCTAATGAGCGAGGAAAAAATCAACGTAATCAGGATGCCGGCGGCCATGCAGAAGATGAAAGGAACTCCTCTGCTGTAGAGAATCGAAAACCCATAAGCGCTGATTCCGAAAAAAACATAATGCCCTAAGTTGACGTAGCCGAGATAGCCCGCTGTAATGTTGAAGCTCGCACCGATCCCGACATACATAAAGAAAAGGAGAAAGAAGACGACCCAATAGGGATCGATAAACCGGGGCATCACCGCCAAGAAAACAAGAAAAATGATTAAGATCCCCTCCCAGGGGTTCAGGCGTTTCTTAGACATGCTTAAATAATCCTTGCGGTTTCAGGAGCAGGACCAGCACAAGGGTGCAGAAGGCCACGGCGAGGGACCAGTGTGCCCCCAGGAAAAAACCTGCAAATGTTTCTGCGACTCCGAGGATGAGTCCGCCCACAAGGGAACCGATCAGACTCCCGGACCCTCCGAGCATGACGATAGCGATATAACGGATCGTCAATGGCAGGCCGATGAAAGGGCCGATGGTAAAGAGCAGGACGTAAAAAAGGCCGGCGGTTCCGGCCAGTCCGATCGCAATCCCAAAAACCAACGTGACAATTCGGGGAACATTAATTCCGACCACCATGGCCCCTTCTCGGTTCTGAAGAATGGCCCGAATTGCTTTTCCGGCAAAAGATTTCTTCAGGTAGAAATGAAGGAAGATCGTGAGGGCGATGATGAGCACCAGAATGGAGAGTCGAAGGGATGACACAACCACACCGCCCACATTGAAGGCAGGCATGGAATAGGAGACTCCTTTCACCGTCGGCCCCCAGATAAAGGACGTCGTATCTTCAATCGCTGTTGCGATGCCTACGGTGACGACAATCGATGAGAAGAGGAGTTGTCTCGGAGGACGATTGAGGATCGGCTTTATGAAGGCCTTCTGGTAAACCGCCCCGATCAGGATGAAAAGAGGGATGACCATGATGAGAATCAGGAAGGGGTTCAACCCGGTCACGGCAAAAAGGATATAGGTGACCAGTCCCCCCAGCATGAGAAACTCCCCGTGCGTAATGTTGAGGACGTCAGCGATACAGAAGATCAGGGAGAGCCCGAAGGCGGCAAGGGCATAGGTGCCGCCTTGGAGCACTCCCGCCAAAACCAATTGGATAAGAACCGTCGGCGTCAGCATCCGTATTCCTTGATCCGTGAGAGCGTCAAGCGTAAGGCGCGAGGGGTTTACCCCTTACGCCTCACGACTGACGCCTTACGGACGAGGGTTTTGATATTCGAATTTCGAAATGTTCCCAACCTCTAAATCATGTGTCGTGATTTCGACACAGCGTTAGGGTTGTGGATTCGGGTAAACATGCTTATGGCTTGCAAACTTCTTTGGAGAAATCAGGTAATACTTCCCATCAATATACTGCGCTGCAAACTGTTTAAAGGATCCATGCCCCAGGGTCTGGTCGATAACCATGGGCCCCAGGATCGATTCAAAATTGACCGCCCAGGCTGATTTCAGGAGATCTTCGGGTTTCAAAGAGTCGGCTTTTTCAATCGCCACCTCTGCAAGTTCCAAGGCCACATAATGGATGCCAACATCCAGGTATTGCTCCGTGTCGATATTGGTCTCCTTCAGGATCTCCTGGAACTTCTTCAGGTTGCCGTAAGGGAGTCCTGGCAGCCAGTGATGTGCGCCCGTCACGTAATTGGCGTCCTTTCCCAGAGCACTGGAGAAAGAAATGTCGAAATGGGTAAAGTGCCACTCCCGAGGTTTGAGTCCAAATTCTTTGGCCTGTTTTTTGAAAGTGACGCCAAAGGGAGTGAAGGAAGAGACGTAAATAATATCCGGGTCGGCAGCCTTCAACTTCAAAAGAATGGAGGTGAAGTCCGTCGTGGCTGCCGGAGCAATCTCTTTAAACGCGGTCTTGTAGCCGCGTTTTTCAGCGTTTGGGATTGCTCCCTCGTAAACCTCTCGGGTATGCGGGGTATCTTCGGCCACATAGCCGATCGTCTTCACTTGTTTCTCCTCATCGAGAAGATCGAAGTAATTGTCTTCCCAATGGGTGGAAAGCTGCTGTACCCCGACAAACCACTTAAACCCTCGATTGAAGACCGCCGGCGTATTGGCAGTGGCCAACACCATGGGAACATGATACTTCTCAGGGACAGAGGTCACCGGAAATGTAATCGGTGTTGACTTGGGACCGATCAGGATGTCGCACTTATCGACCGTCACCAGTCGCTCATAGAACTTCACCGCCGTTGCCTGATCGCTCTTGTCGTCATAGACGATGGTTCTAACAGGAAGCTTCTTGTTGTAGGCCTTCACATAAAGCCCGCCTTGCTTCTTGTTCACATAATTCTCCCAGGCCTTAATCATACGGTCGAAAGGACCAACATCCGCGGCAAATTTTCCAGTGAGGCAGAGTGTCATTCCGACGACGATCTCTTTTTTCTCCTGAGCCACTCCAGCCTGAATGGTCCCCAGGAAGACGGCCATGGCCAAAATAGCAACCCATCCGATCCTCTTCATAGATCTCCTCCTTTTCTGATGTGGGTTAGAGCCCGAGGTAAGCCTTCCGGATGCTCTCATCCTTCAGGAGTTCCGCGCTCTTGCCCTCTCTGACAACCCGGCCATTTTCCAGTACGTAGGTACGGTCCGAGATCTCCATGGCAAGCCGGGCATTCTGCTCCACCAGGAAGACCGTCACTTCCTGCCGATTGATCTTCTGTATCGTACGGAAGAGTTCCGCCACAACAAGGGGTGCGAGCCCCATGGAGGGCTCGTCGATCAGCACGAGTTTCGGAATGGACATCAAGCCCCTTCCCACCGTGACCATCTGTTGTTCTCCGCCGCTCAGCGTTCCCGCGATCTGCAGTTTTCTTTCTCTAAGCCGGGGAAAAAGCTCGAAAACCCACTCGAGCGTTTCCACAATCTTCTGCCTTGCCCTGGGAGCATAGGCCCCGAGTTCCAGGTTCTCAAGAACGGTCATCCCGGGAAAAAGCTTCCTCCCCTCCGGAATGAGGGTGACCCCCTTTTCGATGATCCTGTGTGGCGGCAGCCGATGAATCTGTTCGTTCAGAAACTGAATGGCGCCCGACGTGGGATGAAGCATTCCGGCGATCGTATTGATCATCGTCGTCTTGCCCGACCCGTTTGATCCGACCATGGTCACCATCTCTTTCGAAGAGATGGCAAGAGAGGTTTCCCAGAGGACCTGAATATCCCCATAATGGGTTGAAATCTTATCCACCTGGAGCATCATCTCAAGCGACCTGTTTCCCCCCTGGGCTCCCCCTTCGGCTCCGAGGTATGCCTCAATCACATCCTTGTTCTTGGAAACTTCTTCAGGTTTCCCCTGGGCAATCAGTTCACCGAAGTTGAGCACCAGGATCCGGTCTGAAAGGCCCATGACCGCTTTCATGATGTGCTCAATCATAAACACGGTGATTCCCCTCTTCTGAATCCTTCGAACCAGACTCATCATCGCTTCTGTTTCTGTCGGGTTAAGTCCGGATATCGCCTCATCGAGCAGAAGCACTTTGGGGCGGGTCGCCAATGCCCTGGCGATCTCCAGTTGTTTCCTCCCCACCAGAGTGAGGTTCTTAGCGGGAATATTCGCCTTCGGGGAGAGGCCCGTCAATTCCAGCAGATCAAGGCCTCTTTTTTCAATTTCACGGGCCGTTTCCGCTTTCGGCTTCCCAAAGTGGAGCCCGACAAGGATATTTTCATAGACGGTGAGACTCGAAAAAGGCCGGACGAGTTGGTAGGTCCTTGAGATCCCTTTATGGCAGATATCCCGGGCGCCTTGAGATGCAATTTCTTCTCCGTTGAATCGGATAGAACCCGATGAGGGAGGAAATGTTCCCGCGATAATGTTGAAGAGAGTTGTTTTGCCGGCCCCATTGGGTCCGATGAGGCCGAGGATCTCCCCGGACTCCATGGTGAACGAGATGTCATAAAGCGCCCTGAGGCCGCCGAAGTATCTCGTAACCCCTGTTACTTCAATAATGCTCATTCAACCTTATTCCGAGAAGAAAGATTATCGTGCTCACAGAGCTCTTTAATAACCGTGAAACTTTTAACAAATGCGAGTGGCAATGTCAAGGAAATCAGCGGGTGACCGAAACCCCCGTCAGGGAACAGTATGTCCGGCTCCGGCGCAGGACGCCGACGATCCCCTGCGGTGACAGCAGCATGATTCCCACGAGAATGGCGCCCTGGATCAGGAAACTGTAACCGGCGTACTTTGCGAGCAGGAAATAGAGGACGACGACAACCACCGTTCCAAAGATCGGGCCCTCCTCGGTGCGCGTCCCCCCGATGACGGCGGCCAGAAGCAATGTCATGGTCCACGTGACATTGAAGGTGGCCGAAGGTTCGATGTATCCCTGGTAGAGGTAGAAGACCGCCCCTGCCAGTCCTGTAATCACCGCAGAGATGACGAAGGTGTACAGCTTCAACTTGAAGACGTTGATCCCGCAACCGGCCGCCGCTCTCTCATTGTCTCGGATGGCCGCGAGACCCAGCCCCAGATTCGATCTGAGAACAAAACGGACCAGGAAGACGGACCCGATACCGACGATCAAGGCAAACCAGTAGATATGGGCCATGGAGACCTCCGCGATCCCCTTGATCATATACCCCGCCCCGCCGCCGTCCATCTCCCCTCCCACAGGCTTCCAGAGATAGAAGAGGATCCTCAGGGCCTCGGGAACGACGAGCGTTCCGATGGCAAAATAGATCCCGCTGAGTCTGAACACGGGGAAAGAGATCACGAGAGCAAAGAGACCGGCCACGACCGCCCCCGCAAGAAGTCCGATCCACCAGGGGATTCCAACCCATGTGGTAATCGCCAGGGTATACCCTGCGAGCCCGAGGAAGGCAGGTTGACAGAGCGAGGTCAGCCCTGAATAGCCTGCGAGCAGGTTCCACATATTTGCCATGGCCAGATAGATCGAAAAGAGGAAGACGTAGAGCAACCAGCTGCGCGGAGCCCCGATCAATGGAAACAGGACAAGGGCGATGCCGATCACGATCAAAGGCATGAATTTCGTCTTGAATCGAAATCTCATTGCTCTCCTAACGGCCGAAGAGACCTTGCGGCCTGATCGCCAGTATCACCAGGACGATCATATACACGATCAGCATCTGCGTGGCCGAACCAAAGAAGTATCCTCCCATGGTTTGAACGACCCCCAGTGTCACCCCGCCGATAAAGGTTCCGAGCATACTGCCCAGACCTCCGATGATCACGGTTCCAAAGGCGATCGTGAGCAGAGACGTCCCGGACGTGGGGGTAAAGGGAAACGTCATTCCCAGAAAAACCCCCGCGACGGCAGCGGAAACCATCGCAATGGCGAAGGCATAGCCATAGATGCGGTTTGTGTTGATTCCCATCAGAAGGGCGGCCCTCCGGTCCTGAGAGGCAGCCATGATGGCTTTTCCAAGATAGGTCCGGCTGAGAAACTCGCGGAGAAGGATCATGACGACGATGCCGGCAATGAAGTCCAGCAGATAAGAGATCGGAAACTGAAGGCTTCCCAGGCTGAAACTGGTCAGGGAATAGGATGTGTTTAAACCTCTCGACAGCGGGGTCCACAGGATCTGGTTGGTGTTCTGAATGATCAGGGAAATGCCGAAGGCGATGATCAGCGGCGCCTCTGCGGAAATGGCAAAGGCACGGCCCATCAGGTACTTCTGGATGATAAACCCCAGGGCAAACATTCCGGGGATGCAGATGACCAGACTGACGATGGGATCGAGCCCCGGGTAGGACATCAGGCCGAACGCGGCGTAACTCCCCAGGATCACCAGGTCGCCGTGGGCAAGATTGATCAATCTCATGACCCCGAAAACAAGGGAGAGACCCATGGCAATGAGCGCGTACAGGCCGCCCAGAAGAATCCCCATGATCAATGGAGTGAGGATGTCGCCTGAACCCATTTACGCCTTTCCAGGATGACGGATTAGCATTTTGTTAATTTAATGATTGTTTGCAGGCTGCTCAAAAATGCCCAGATGCAAGGCGCCCGAAATCCTGAGGAGTGAGACACCTTAAGGTACCTCACGGTACGGTACCTTAAGGTACCGCAGCGACGAAGGATGAGGGCAACGATGCAGATGGACGTTTTTCAGCAGCCTGCTACACGCCGAAGTAGGCCTTTCTCACCTGATCTTCCTCCCGGAGGTCCGAGGAGACGCCGCTCAGAACAACACGCCCGGTTTCAAGGATGTAGGCCCTATCGGCCTCCTGAAGGGTTCTCCGAACGTTCTGCTCTACAAAGAGGATCGTAATCCCTCTCTCCCGGATTTCCTTCAGCGCCCGAAACAGCTCGTTAATCACGATCGGAGCCAGGCCGAGAGACATCTCGTCAATGAGCATCATCTTCGGATCGGCCATCAGTCCTCTGCCGATCACGAGCATCTGCTGTTCTCCTCCGCTGAGCGTCTTTGCGGTCTGTTTCCGCCTCTCTTTCAGGAGCGGGAAGTGTTCGTAGACCTTCTCCAGGTTCTCTTCCTTCTTGCTTCGTGCCTTCCGGTTGTAGGACCCGATGATGAGATTGTCCAAAACCGTTACATCCGGGAAGATCCGCCTTCCCTCCGGAATCTGCGTGATCCCGTTTTCCACAATCTCGTAGGGGTCCATCCGGGTAATCTCCCGCCCGTCGAATTCAATGGTTCCTTTAGCAGGGTGGAGTAACCCCGAGATCGTATCGAGAAGGGTTGATTTTCCTGAGGTGTTGGCCCCGATCAGTGCCAGCATCTCCCCTTCCATTACTCGGAGCGATACATCCCAGAGTGCCTGAAAGGTGCCGTGGAAGACATCGATGTGATTCACAAGGAGAATGGGTTGCTGCGACATTTTTCCCTATCACTCAGGCCCCGAAGTAGGCATCGATCACCCTGCTGTCATTCATGATGGCCGTCGGCTCGCCTTCGGCGATCTTCATCCCTTTGTCGATGACGACGATCCGATCGACGGCGTTGACCATCACTTTCATGACGTGTTCGACAAGGATCATGGTGATCCCCATCTTTCTAATCTCTTTGATCGTCGCAAGGATTCTGGGGATCTCGATCTCAGTAGACCCTGCCGCCACTTCGTCGAGCAGCAGCAACTCGGGTTTTCGTGCAAGGGCTCTTGCGAGTTCGAGTTTCTTCAGGGATAAGATCGGAAGATTCCCGGCAAGGGTATCCTTCTTCTCGGAGAGATTGACCAGGTCAAAGATCTTTTCGTCTTCCAGGTCAGCCGCAGTCCTCCTCAATTGTCTCCCGAATACTGCGGAAACCAGCAGATTCTCGCGTACGGAGAGCGTCACAAAGGGCTGCGGGATCTGATAGGTCCTGGCAATGCCGAGATGGCAGACTTCGTGGACTGCACAGCGTGTGATATTACGTCCTTGAAACGTAACGGTCCCGTTGTCCGGAGTGTACTCACCGGCGATAATGTTGAGCAGAGTCGTCTTCCCCGCGCCGTTGGGTCCCATCAACCCGATGACTTCGCCGGGATAAACATCAAAACCGACGTTTTTCAACGCCACCAGGCCCCCGAAGCGTTTCGTAATACCCTTCACGCTCAGAATCGGCTCGCCCATCTTCTCCTTTGAACGTTCAGCACTCATGAAGTTATGAAGTTGGGAGTTGGAGTTAGGAGGTTAGGAAGTTAAGCTTCAATAAGTTCGAATGCATCTCATCTCTCATCCTCTGAGCCTTCATCTTCTAAGCTTCTCATCTTCGTTATCTTCTTTTCCTTGAGCCTTCAGCCTTCGCTTTCCTTGCCCGCACCCTGGTAAGCGTCTCAGAGATCTTATCCACATCCAGGGCGATCTCCATAAGCTTCAGATGCTCCTCATAGCATGCAGGGTCGATCTGGGCCTTCATCTCAGGCTCGATGATGTGATATACCGGGAGCCCCAGTGCGACTCCGGCCAGCGGTCCTGCCCAGGTCGGGTCTCCATTCGTTACCGTCTCAGCATAGAGCTCGGCGCTATCGGCATCCGGAGCCCCGAGGACAACGATGAGATCTTCCTTGCCGTACTGCTCTGCGACCTTCTTGATGCTTTCCTGACCTTCCAGGTCAAGGGCGCCTGCCGCAGTTCAGACAAAACACTGTGTCTGTACCAGCAGAGGCTCGGCTCCCGCACTCTGAACACAGGCCGCGATCGCCGGTCCCTGAATCCCATCCCGTTCCCCCAGGATGATCACTTTCTTCCCTTTCAGTTTCATTGCCCATCCTCCCGTCTCAGACCCATTCCAACGTCCAGTTCCCGGGGACTTAAACGGATTCGATTTCCCTTTAGGTCGTGGGAGCTACTCTGGAATTTGGTGCTTTTCTTATTGCCCAACAATTTCTTTGATCGCTTCTTCAATATCCTTCTTGGTAAGCTGTTCGCCGGACAGACGCTTGACCTCAACCCCATTTCTGTAGAAGAGAAAGGAAGGGAGACCCAGGACCCGCAGCTTTGCACAGAGCATGCGGTTCCCCGCAGCGGCATTCAGCTTTGTGACCTTGATTTTACCGGAGTACTCCTGCTCAAGGTGCTCAATGCTCGGCATCAGGGCCAGGCATGGAGCGCACTGGGGGCCCCAGAAATCTACAAGAACAGGCAGTTCCGATTGGAGAACTTCCGTTTCATAGTTGTCTTTATGAACGTCCACAGCCATTATTCGTTACCCCCCTCGTTCTTTTCGAGCAAGATCGATATTCCGTCGGAAAGCTGCGTCAACCGTCCGAGAAAGAGGCTCCCCTTGGCCAGAAGCATCGTATTTCTCAGCTTTCCCGACTTGATATTCCGGATGGCATGACCGAGATACGGTATGGCCGAAGCAATATGCCCCTGGGTTGGAGAAAAACCGGGCATCCCGTGGGTCTTCACAAACTGGTCCAGCTCGCTCTTCTGAATCTCATTTCGCAGGACGGCAAAGCTGCCGATCGTCCGGTAATTCGTGCGGGGAACATTTCCACTCCCCTGCGGCTCCGTCACTTCCGGATTGTGCATCTCTGTCGCATATTTATCGATCTGGGTCAGCTTAAGTCCAAGCCGGTCGAGGGGCTCGACGACCAGCTTCTCGAGGATCGCCTGCTGAGCGGAGCCTGAGCTGATTTCATGTTTTCCAATAGAATCCAGACGGATGACCGGGCTTCTTCCGTCATCCTGAGTCACCCAGACAGCGATTCCCGCCAGAAGATCCTCCAGGACCGGCATATCATGCCGAACGTGCCCCTGGAATTTCATCCCCAACTTCGCCAGGGATCCCCCCGCCACCATCACCACGTTGCTGAAAACGCCGGAGGAGACCAATCCCGCCGCCATCATCAGGGCGTGAACAGGCGCGCAGCAGAAGGCCTTGACGTCGGAACCCGTCGCCCGGGTGCAACCGCACAGCTGCCCGATTGCCTTGGCCAGGTTTCCTCCTCCGCGGTTATAACGGTCTCCGATGGCTTCCTCTCCATACCCGATGAGATAATCGATATCTTTTGCCGAACCGGTCTTTGAAATGAGGTTTCGCAATGCCATCACCCCGGAGGCTCTTGAGGATAGATTTTCGAGCATGATGGAGGGAATAAGGTTTTCATCCTCCTCGGCGCCATCCCCCTGCGGTCTCTTCACGCATCCTACGAGGCGGTTCCCCTGGACATAGAGGGGCAGGACATCTCCTTGCTCCAGCTTCTTTTCCAGCCCCTCTTTGGAAACGCCTTTGCCGAGTTTCTGAATATCCTCCTCCACAAAAAGCGGGTGAACCCTGAGCATGGCCACCACACCGTCCAGAAAACTCTCCTCGAGTGTGATCAGGCCGAACTCATCACAGAGCTTCAACACCCCGTAGAACTCCTCCTCCGGCATGATCTCCCCGAACTCGCCCCACCGCGAAGCATTCGGAACAGGATTCCGATACCACGGAGAAGGCGTGTTCCACAATTCGTCGGGATCAAGATTTCCAATGAAAACCTGATTCGGCGGATAAGGAACGGCCTGCTCGAAAGGTCTTAAATGGTTGAGGATCGGCTGCAGTTGTGATGGATCATGTCTGATCTCCCGAGAGGGCTTTGACCCGTACCGGATCAGGCTCGGCACGTGGGCAAGAAAATAAGAAACCCCTGTAATGACCGGGAGCATCCGTTTATCCGACGAACGATGGGACATAAGACGGCAATTCCTTTCTTCAACGATTATTGAGTCAATGAGTTATTGAGTGATATTAAGTGAATGAAAACCCTTATTGACTCTCATTAACTCGATATGGGAATTCAATTACCTCATTAACTCTATTCATCTAGTTCATGGATGTCCTTCTTCTGATCACTGATCACTGGTTACTGATCACTCGTTTTTGCCTTTAGCACAGGATCCTCTGTTCCTCGATCTCGGTCTGCAGGGCTTTCAACGCCTTTTCAACAATCGAACGGCGCAGCTTCTTCTCTTCCGGTCCGGGAAGATCTGCATTGCCCAGCGGATTGACGATCTTCTGGCCGGGAAGAATCCTCATGGAACCCACCATCTGGGCAACGGGGGTGATCGCACAGAGGTGAACGGTGGGAATCCCGACCCTCTCTATCTCCTTTGTGAGCGTTGCACCGCAACGCGTGCTCGTCCCTCAGGTGGAGGTCAGGATCACCCCGGAAACTCCATCCGCCTTCAACTCCCCGGCAATCCGTTCTCCCAGTTTTCTCATGACCTCTACGATATTCGCAACACCTGTTGTGCTGTAAAACCTGTCATGGAGCTTCCCGATCAGCCCTTCCCGTTCGAGATCCCTGAGAACGTCCACAGGGACCAACCGGTTCGGGTCCTGCCTCACGAAGATCGAGTCATAGCCTTCATGACTGACTTCATAATCTTCGGGATGGAGTCTTTCGACATCCTTAATATCATATCTCCCAAAACGCGTTGCCGTCCGGATCTCAATCCTGTCCGGATTCCCTTTCGGAACCAGCCCGCCATCCGTCACCAGCGCAATCTTCGCCTTCCCGATCTCTTTGATGGCCGGGGCCGGCTTCACCCGGTCGTACGTGGGCCGAGGGACTTCGGATTCATACGGCTCTCCCCGCAGTTTGCACAGCAGCAGGTCCAGAACGCGTTCCGCCCCTGTTCTGTCTGAGATTTCATTCACCAGCAACCCACGGGGGAAGTATCCCTCTTCAGAAGGTTTTCCTATCCTCTCTTTGGCCACAAGCTTCCGGACAAGGGCCACGATCTTGCCGACAGCCTCAGCCATTCCCCTCGCGGAGTCCACGGTTTGAATAATATAGACCTCGTTCCGGTACATGTCGACGCTGGGGTTTTCCTGATACATTCCGGTGACGGCCGGGATTCCCAGTTGCTCCTGGACGATCTTGCAAACGGCGCCGCAGGCGATGCCGTATCGTCCCGCGTTAAAGGCCGGTCCCGCAATGACGACGTCGGGCCCATAGGAATCAATCATGCTTCTTACTTCCGCCGAGGCCCCTTCAATATTTTCCGCAAAATAGTTGTCGCCGCAGATCACGGTAGCCACCACCTGTCCTTCTTTTCCCAAGGCGGCCTGGATAGCTCTGCCCGGCCCCACGGCTCCTTCGGTCACCCGGGGAGGCAGGTGCGCCTTATCTTCTCCGCCAATCCCGCCGAAAAACTGATTGACATAATGGACCACTCTGATCATTTAAACTCTCCTGATCTCCACCCCCATCCCGACTGAGGGCACTAAGCGATGCGTTGCCGATTCACTTCCGATTTTGTTCTAACGCTATGCCCTATGCCCATGTTGCGCTATGCGGGTTTTCCCATCAATACCGGACTGCCTTCAGTTTTGAACTCCCGAGCTGGCACTGTGAACCCTTAATCCAGCGGATGGACCTCATCATCTCGCCGTCAACCGGCGCCCCCTCCTGCGACGGATCGGGTCTTCCGATGATCCTGTCCACAGCAGGCAGCAGCACATCCATGAAAGGGACCCCCATGCTCACGATGGCATCCACTTCCGGCATGCTGAAGATCGTGGTGGCCCCGAATTTCGCATCGCTGATATCCGCCCCCATGTGGAGCATGGCAATGGCCGTTTTGATCCCGAGCTGTTCACAACGCTGGGCAGTCCTTGCCATGGTCAGTTCAGGGGCGCCCCCTCCCGTCTTCGTCAGGACCGCACCCTCTGCGCCGACAACGTATCCGGCCAGATTTGCCGAGATGTTCGAAACCCGCTCAATGTCCGCCACATTGTTCGGTGCAAGGGTAATGATCACCCCCGCAAAACGAAAGTTCTCTTCCATGTCTTCTGTAGAGTTCTCTGATGATCGGGTGATTCTGGATCTGATAGGTTTGCACGTTCAACGCCGGCAGGGCGGATGTGATTGCCCCATCCAATACCTCGTTGGGATGAACCAGGGTGGGAACCATATCCGGGACATTCCTACCGTACAGCACAGGCTCTCCCGGGATGGGTTCGAATTGCAGGGTCTGAATCTGAAAGATGTAGACGATCCGGGGAAGCTTTCCGGAAACCTCCACACTCGCCGTCAGCGGAAGAAGCTCAAACACCTCGGTCTCATCAGGCGTAACGCCCTTCCCCGCCTTTGCAAGATAGGCGGATGCCTTCAGTCCGGCGACCTTCATCGCAGCCATGTATTCCTGCGTGGTCACACCCTGTGAAGGAGTTCCCAGCAGAACAATATTCCGGGTCTTTCCAAAGGTGCTCACCTCCGCGCCCGGACCGGACATATCGATGATCTCCCCGTTAGGGTATGAACTCGTGCTGCCTTCACGCCTCTCCCGGTAGTCGCTCAAGACGACGGCAGTTCCCTTTAAGACACACGTGCTTCCTGTGCCCGCGGCTGCCTGCCCTCCTACGGCCCCGGGAAAATCCTGATCTCCGTTGCTTGTTTTTGCTCTTGGTTCGATCACATCCAGCACCTTCAGGATGCGACATTTCTCCCCGGGCTGAGCCAGATCAATCTCAATGGATTGAAGCCTCTGATCCTCCAGCAGGAGGTTCTGAAGCTCACTGCGGTTGATAGATAAGACCCCGTCGCTAACGGCAGTTCTGTCTCCGAATCGAATCCCTCGAATCTTCAGAATATTCAGTTCAAGTCTCATCCAATGATGCCTTTCGAAGAGAAGGTTTCGTCCAACGGCCATGGGACGACACCCGTCACTCATTCGGTTAGGTCTTTCGGTTCCAAAAGCTCACGTTGCCGTTTCCGCCAAACGAAACGGGCTCCGTAGCCATAGCCCTAACCGCCCCCTGGGGGCCGGCGCCCCCGGGGGAGAAGTCTCATTCATACGGAATGGGAAAGATGAACTGGGCTTCCGGCTTGACGAAGCTGTGCTTGGAGCTGACGATTCTCAATTCCCACTTGTGCGGTTTGTCCACCTTTCGCCACTGACCGAAGCTCAGCGGGATGAGGTTGAACTGGTTCGAGTCAAATTTCACCCGCGCGTTGATCGTCATGAGGTCCGTGCTTTCCAGGGCTTTGTTCACCCCGTCGGTGCTGAGTGTCCCTGCCCTCTCAATCGCATCCGCCAGCACCTGGATCACATAATACCCCAGACCGATATTGTCGTTCAAGGTCTGGCCGGTATCCTTGGTCCACTTCTCCGCCAGGGATTGAGCCGTCGTGCTCCCGACGCCCTTCGTCACAAAAGACGGGTTCCACTTGATCTCCAGACCGATGCCCAGCGGGAGGTCCCCTCCCCAGGACGCGACATCGATGTAATTTGCAGGGGCTTTCCCGCAGAAGACGGCCTTGGGTTTGAAGCCGAGTGAGCGGGCCTGTTTCCAGAGGGCCCCGAACTGCGGGGCAGCACAGTTCCCCCAGAGCACCTCCACCCCGTCCGCCTTCCACTTCGAAATGATGGAGGAGAAGTCCGTCGTCTCTCCCGGGAAGAGGCCCAGTTTCTGTTCGATACCGGAAACAAAGTAGCCTTTCTCTTTCAGGGCCGTCGGGAAGAGCGAATACCAGGCCACACCATCCGGATCATTCGAAGAAAAGACGCCCACTTTCTTGTTGGTCTTATCGGCGATCTGGTCCAGGGTGGGCAGCCAGGTGTCCAGGATCGTAAACCCCGGCTGTTTATACCGGAAATCCCCGGGTTGTGCGCCGGCGGCAATCGAAAAACCGAAAGCCCAGGTGTTCTTCCAACCCGGCGATGCATTCTTCCGCATGGCCAGCCAGGGTTCCAGAACCGCGGCGTGGGCAAGGTGAACCACGTTGTATCTCTGGGCCATGGTGGCTGCCAGGCTGTGCATCGGGGGAGGTTCATTTCCGGTAACCAGGAAATTGACCTTCTGCCCCACGATCATCTGTTCAGCAAGGGCCCCGGCCTTCTGGGGGTTGCTCTCCGTATTCGCGAAGGTGATCTCGAGGGGGATCTTTCTACCGAACTCCTTGACCATCACTCCGCCCTGTTTGTTGATATCTTCCACCGCTGTTTTCGCACCCCACGATTGCCCCTGGCCAAACCCTGCAAACATCCCGGTCAGGGATGCGGGCGAACCGATCAGGATCTTGTCAGGCCCCTTTCCGGTTGACTGCGCCGACACCTGTCCTCCGAGCATCAATCCCAACATGAGGACGACCGATAGAAGAACGACCCTTCTTTTCTCCATCTTTTTCATACCTCCTTTTGTAGAATCATCGGGATTGCATTCGTTAGGATCTCACAAGTTATATGGCACCGATCGTATCCTCTACTCGTTCGAAAAAGGAAGTTCGTCTACCGTCAGGGTTAAGAGCTTCTGGCTCTACCTCGGGCAGGTGCATCGGCACGTTGTACCCTTCGGCAGGGGCACCTCTTTCTTCTACGGGATTTCGCCTTTATCCGCCTTGTCGGCCTTCAGTTTCTTTCGTAAGGCCGTCGTCGCCTTAGGATCCACTTCAGATCCGTTCCCTTCTTGAACACAACACCATATGCCTTGTTCGCCTTTTCAGGGGAGATATACCGATTGAGGACATCCCACCGGACCTTCTGGACATCCCGCTGCAGGGGATCTCCGACACCGCCGCCTCCGCCCGATTTGCTCCAGAGGATATCGCCGGGTTGAACGTACTGAACGTCATTGCAGCGCAGCTTTTCTTTCTTTCCTTTCCGGATGATGCCCAGCTGGTGTTTCTTTCCTTCGGTCCCTCCCAGCAATCCCAGGCGCCGAACTTCTCTCCGTCGGAATTGCCCGTCATCACGACACAATCATGGGCCTGCCAGACCTTGCGATCGTAGGTATTCAGGATCTCCCAGTGGACACCCGTTGCCGCCCCGCCATTTCCCGTCACCTGCTGAGTCCGTGATGAACTCGTGACGCAACCATCGATACGGAGTCTCCCATTCCTCCGGTTCTATCGGCGCCCTCAGAGACCCGCCCGCTCCGAGAACCCAGCAGAGTCCATCCCAGCCGTCGTAGCCATAGATGGCCCCCATCGAACCATCCCCGTGAAAGGGGGCCGTCCAGTAAAGCTGGGGGGATTTGGTTCGCGGGATCAACGAGGTCCCGACGCCTCCCGGTGATAATGGGATTCAGGTGCCGCGCCCAGAGGGCGGAAGTATCCTTCGGAACCACCTGGCCCAGGGCCACCTGGACACATTCCGTAACATGCGTCCCCAGCGTGGGGGCCTGGGCCCCGCTGGTTGCCGGATAAATCGGGTCGAGGACCGATCCCTCCTTGGTTAGAATCGTGAGGCAATTCATCAACCCCTGGTTCCGCGGGGTTTGCGGAGGAAGGGACCATGCCACTGCAGTCACGATGGCTGCCCGGGTCTGGCCCTGTGGGCAATTGATAAAATCAACCTGGGCGTCGCTCTCCCTAAAGTCCAAGATCAGTTGCCCCTCCTCGGGCTTGACGGTCATGGTCAAGCCTCACCCAGACCGGCTTATCCACGGTTCCGTCCCAGTCCGCAGCCCGTTCGGCCCGGTAGGTACCCGCCCGCCACGTCGAAATGACCTTCCTCACCGATTCCTCCGTCCGGCTTGACGATCTCGTTGCAGGCCTCCAGCACCGTCTCCTTTCCGTAACTCTTCACCAGCTCGAGCAACCTCTTCTCGGCCATCTTCATGGAGGCATAGGTCAGCAGGCAGTCGGCACGGACCATGGTGGATCCCCTCGAACGTTGCGCAGGATGACTGACAGGACCTTTTCATCAATCTTCCCCCGCTCGATCAGCTTCACGGGCGGAATCATGATCCCCTCCCCATGGCAGTCATAGGTCCGGGGATAATAGCAGCCCTGGTACGAGCCGCCCGCATCGTACTGATGGGTTCTCATGAAATGATAGAACACCAGTTCCCCTTCAAAGAAGATGGGCCGAATGAAGGAGAAATCCGGGGCATGGCCGAACTTCACGATAAAGGGGTCGTTGGCCACGATGAAGTCATCCTCGTGGATATTCTCCCGGCCGATATAATCCAGCATCCCCTTCAGACAGACATCCGACCCGGCGGTGTGGACGGGCATCCAGTTGCCGATGGTAATGGTCCGCTCATTCCGGTCAAACAGGGCCGTGCCAATGTCCCGGATATGGGCCGTTGCAAAGGAGAAGCACTGACGGAATAGCCTGAACCCGAGTTCCTGATTCTGGGAATTCAAGCGGCCTTCGATGATCGATAGCGTCAAGGGATCAATGGGTTTGCTCGTGCTCATGATGACCTCCTTATGCTCATGATATAGTTATGATAGGCATCGACCGTCAGTTCGGTTCCCTTCGGTACGACGATGGTCGTCGTCGGATCCTCCACGATCGCCGGCCCATCGATCACGTTCCCATGCTTCAGCCGATTCGCATCGTAACAGGGTGTTTCGGCGAATCCCCCAAGTTCTTTAAAGTAGACCTGCCTCTTCCTTTTGAAAGCCCCTGAGGCATCTCTTCCCATGTCCGGCTGTTTGATCAGCTCAACCGGACGCCTCACGCCGATCGCCCTGACCTTCAGCGTCGAGATGGCCACCGCCATGGCCGGGTCGGACCACCCGTAGATCGCCTGGTGTCTTGCGTGGAATTCCGCTGATCAAATCCTTCAGGGTCTGATCCGTAAAGGGTTCTCCTCTCCGGTTTTCCGGCAGGAAGATGACGATATCACGAAGTTGTCCGAGGTATCGCATCTCAGCGCCCCGCACCAGTTTCATATCTCTCTCCGGGGAGGCCCTGTTTCGCCAGGGTATCGACCCCTTCGCTTTCCAGCGAGTCATACCAGCCCTTCATATCCTCTACACGAAGTTGATCTTCGCCCCGGTAGATACAGAGGTTCAGAATATATTCGTAGTTGGCCAGCGCCGCTCCAAGGGCGCAGAAGGCCGCAGCCTGTCTCGGAATGTAGATCTGCGAGATCCCCAGGCGGGATGCGATCGCAGCGGCATGGACCGGACCGGCCCCTCCGCCGGCAATCAGGGTAAAGTCCCGCGGATCGAGCCCCCTTTCCACCGCACTGAGAAAGATCCCCTGAGCCATGTTGTCCTCAACGAGAGCGGCAACGGCATGGGCAGCGGAAACCACATCCAGATTCAATGGCTTTGCAACCTTCTTCTCCATCGCATCCTTGGCCAACCCGGCATCCAGTGTGATGGTCCCACCGAGGAAAAAGTCAGCGGGAATGTATCCCAGAATCACATCCGCATCCGTGACCGTCGGATCCTGGCCGCCCTTCCGGTAGCACGCCGGTCCGGGATCGGCCCCGGCGCTCGACGGACCCACCTGAAGGATGTTTCGAGCGTCGATTCTGGCAATGCTTCCCCCACCCGCCCCGATGCTGCTCACGTCCACGGACTCCAGGGCGTTGATGAAATCGCCTACCCTCATTTCCGGGGTGACATGGATGGTGGCCCCCGGAAGCATACTCATATCAAAGGTGGTTCCCCCCATGTCGGCGACGATCACATTCTTAAACCCGCACAGCGTTGCCAGGAACCGTCCGAGCAAGGGCCCGGCAGCAGGACCCGAGCCAATGAGGAGAGCGGGGTTGTCCAGGCACAACTCCGGAGAGGCTACCCCGCCGATACACGTCGTAAACAGGTAGGTCCCTGCGAACTGACCGCACTTCAGCTCTTCACTCAGACTCTCGATGAAACGGGCCACCACGGGTTTCACGGATCCCGCAATCATGGCGGTGCTCAGGCGGTCCCACTCCATCCAGCGCCGCAGGATATGGGATGAGAGCACTACATTCGGGTACTCTTTCTTTATGATCTCCCCTGCCTTTTCCTCATGCGCCGGGTTGATGTAGGAGTGAAGAAAGCAGACGACAGGCACCTCGACGCCCTGCTGTTTGGCTTTCTTGACCGCGTCGCGCACATCCTTTTCGTTGAGCGGGGTCACAATCTCTCCGTTGAACTGGATCCGTTCCTCGACTCCGAAACGCAGATAGCGCGGAATAAAACTCTCCGGTGCGGGTAGTTTGAGATTGTAGATTTCATCCTTGGGAATCCGCCGGCCCAATTCCGGGATATCCCTGAAACCCTTGGTGTAGATCAGGCAGCACTTTGCCCCTTTCTTCTCCACCACCGTGTTTGTCGGAAACGTCGTGCCGATCACGATGGTCGTCGTATCTTTCAGCAGGTCCTGCGTCGTACACGCGCGCTGCTCGGCAAACCGTTCAATGCAGCCCATGATGCCGAGGGACGGATTGGCGTGGTCCGTAGGGACTTTCGCCATGAAAATTCGCCGATCGTCGTCTATCAGTATTGCATCCGTAAACGTTCCACCGGTGTCCACAACGATTTCGTACATACGCCCTCCTTCCGAAGATCTTTGATTTTATGAAAGAAGCAAGCTCGAATGGCACGAATAATCGCTAAAGAGCCGAGCTTATTAAAGGTATCGGCGCTCTGAAGTTTAGAAAAATTAGCACGTCAAAAAATGGAAGTCAAGAGAAAAGTGATAAATAGACAAGAATTTGCCAAATAAAGACTTTTCTTGACTTTATTCAGCATTCGTGTCATTTTTCTCTCTAAACGGGCGGAAAGAGAAAGGATCTCAGTGTCTCATCCTGGCTAACCTGGAATTCTTTAACGAGGTCTTTCATGAAGACTTTGAATGTGCAATCAAGAGAGAAAATTCGGTATCTTCGCAAGAAACTGGGAATGACGCTGAAGGACCTGGCGGAGAACATCCAATGCTCGGCAGGCTACCTCAGCCGTATCGAAACCGGTGTCGTGAACCCCTCACTGGCGACGTTGATGAATATTGCCGACGCCCTGGGGGTCACCGTCGAGGAGCTCTTTCACCATCAAGAACCTGAAAGAAGATTTCTCCCTGCCGTCATGCATTCCCAAGAGAGAAAGACCCTCTACCTCAAGGGAGGGATCCAGATCCAGCTCCTGACACGGGGTGTCAATTCGCCTTTTGAGTTTCTCATGCTCAGGTTTCCACCGGGCGCAACGGACGGAATCGGCGTGACCGCAAATCATGAAGAGACCGACCTGCACACCCATGAGGGGAATGAATGCGGGCTGGTGATTCAAGGCAATCTGGATGTGCATGTCGACGATAAGGTCTATCGCCTGAAAACGGGCGATACCATCACCTTCTATTCCGACTCCCCCCACAAGTTATCCAACAGTGGAGACGAGGAGGCCGCAGCAGTCTGGGTGGATTCGAAACCGTTCATCTTTTCCATGATTTGAGGGGATGAAGCATTTTCGGCACTCGCCATCCAATGCCCAGCCCCCTCTCAATCCGACCTCTTCCACAATCTCCTTGCAGCCGTTAAAGCGGCAGTTCCTTGCTGATGGCTGCCACCTTCGCTCTGTCAATCACGCTCAGGCCGGCCTTCGAAAGAAGCTCATACAGCTTCTCGACTTCTTCCTTTCTCGGCTTGGGCATGGGAGGCCGCATGAAGGGATTCGAGATAAAACCCCTGAGCCAGGCACCCACTTTGTATCGAATATGTAAACGCGAAAATTCGGAGTAAATATATTCGTGAAGCTCCGCCTGTCCGGCGTTCCAGAGCCGCCGGGCCTCATCAATGTCCTTTCTGCGCCACGCAAGAATAAGGTCGATCATCCCTTCGAGCCCGTAGTTGAAAGATCCGGTCACCGTCCCGTCAAACATCTCAGCGGCAAGATTCTCATGGAAATAGATCGACGAAGCGGCGAGGACAGCCACACGGCGATCCATCTTCCTGAGGGCCCGCGAGACGATCCGGTAGCCCGTATAATTGTAGGTCATCTTCCAGCCGATGATGTTCTTAACCTCGCTGCACATCTTCAGCACAACCTCCACGGGCAGTCCCTGGCCGTAGGCAATGCTGTCGGTGCATGTGGGGTGAACGATCATGGGCATCTCCCCCACCGCCTTCACGACCTCCTTTGCCAGGTCAACCATGACTTCAGGGTATTTGGCCGCATTCCACGTCGTCGTCACATCCCCGGCACCGATGGGCGGGATCAGGAACACCCCGTCTACGCCTGCTTTCTTGGCGTCCAGTGCCACCTGCACCGTCCCTGCGGTCGTCACATCACTGACGCCGGCAAAGACCGGAACTCTTCCCTTCACTTCTTCGAGGGTGATTTCAACATTTCTTCTCTTCTCTTCCCGGGTAAGATAGAAAATCTCGCCGGCTTCCGGGTTGATGATGATTCCCATCCCTGCCTCAACGTACTTCGGCTGAAGGAAAAGCCGTATCAGATTTCTCAGCTGGGTCTCATCAATGTCAAACGAATTGTCCTTATAAGGGGTTAACAATGCCACATACAGTCTTTCATACTTCTTTCCGTCTATCATCTTCCTCTCCTTTCTATCGAAGGTATTCTCTCAGGAAACCTTCATCGTCCCGACGAGATCGGTGATCCTCTCAATCCGGTTCTTGATCAGATAGCCCTTGATCCCTTCCAGGATCTTGACCATGCATTGTCGGATCGACGAAGTTGGCGATGCCCACCTGGACGGCCGATGCCCCCGCGATAAAGTACTCGATTGCATCCTCCGCAGAGGTGACGCCTCCTCCGCCGATGATCGGGATCTTCACCGCCTGCGCAGCCTGCCAGGCCAGTTTCAGTGTGATAGGCTTCATCCATGGCCCGCCCACGGAGGCCAGCAGGTTCCTGCCGAGTTTGGACCTGCGCGTATGAATGTCGATCGTCATACCCATGACCGCATAGATCGGACAGATGGCATCCGCGCCGGCCTCTTCGCATACCTTGGCCAGCAGGGTCACATCGGTGATCGTGGGGGACAGTTTCGCAATGACCGGAAGCCTGGTCGTTTCCCGGACCGCCTTGACCACCTGAAACGTAGCGTCCCGGTCCGCACTGAACTGGAGCCCTCCCCCTTTCACATTGGGACAGGCCAGATTGACTTCGATTCCGCCAATCCCATCTGCCTGGTTCAGCACTTCCGTAATCCTGACAAATTCTTCGGCCGTCTCGCCGGCGATATTCACGATCACCGGTGATTTGAATTTCCGGAGTAGCGGGAGTTTGTCCCTGACGAAAAGTTCCACGCCCACGTTCTGGAGGCCGATCGTGCTGATCTCCGCACATCCGGCAATCTCCGTAAACCGATGGGGAAAATTGCCCAGCCTCGGATGGAGCGTGGTCCCCTTGACCACGATCGCCCCCAGATCATCGAGGTTCAGAAAATCGCTGAATTCAACGCCGTATCCGAACGTTCCGGAAGAAGGCATCACCGGGTTCTTCAACTTCAATTTTCCAAGATTGACTGACAGATCCACCATTCTCTCACTCATCGAATTTCACCTCGTTGATATCAAAGACAGGCCCGTCCTTACAGACCAGGGCATATCCGAAGTCCTTTTCGGAAACGAACTGAAAGTGCGATGACGCCATGTCCCGGTTCTTTGAGACGTGATCCGGATCCACCTTACAGATGCAGCCAAGGCAGGCTCCGATGCCGCACAGCATGTGCCTTTCCATCGAGATCTGGGCGGGAATCTCGTGTTTCCGGCAGATCGGCGCCAGCGCCTTGAGCATGGGTTCCGGGCCCGTGGCGTAAACCGCACAATCCGTCGAGATTCTACCTTTTTCAAGGGCCTCTGCAAGCATTTGAGTCACAAAACCATGATAACCATGACGTCCCATCGTCGGTCGAGACCATCACTTCCCCCTGGAGCGATGCATACTCCTTCTTCATCAGGAGCGACGTCTTTGTATCGGCCCCCAGCAGAATCTTCAAGGGAAGCCCGGCCTTCGATATTTCTTCGGCAAGCAGAAAGAGGCACGCAACCCCTGTCCCCCCTGCCACGATCACCTGGTCCGTCTTCTCCCGGTTCAATTCGAACCCATGTCCCAAAGGTCCGATGATGTCCATCGTATCGCCCCGCTTCAACCCCGTCATCACCCGGGTCCCGGTACCGATCACTTTGTAAACGATCTCGATCCCGAGACGGCCATCTTTCAGAGCCACCCGTCTGAAGACACTGAAGGGACGCCTGAACAGCGGACCGGCTTCTCCTCCGATCTGCACGTGAATAAACTGTCCGGGTTTCACCTCCGAGGCGATTTGAGGCGAATCCAGTACCACCCGCCAGCAGTTTTCCGTCACCCGTTTGTTCGAGACGATCCTGGAGATCACCTGGATCATTCACATTCCCCTTTCCATCATTCTGATTGACATCGGCAGTTTACAGACAGACTCGAATTAGTCTTCCGTGATGACTTTCTTTCGCCTCTTCTGGAGTGCCGGGATCGCGGCGGAGACGACCATAAAGAGGGCAACCAGCAACGCCGCAGCAGAGATCGGACGACTTGCAAAGACCTTCATGCTTCCACCTGACATGATCAACGCCTGACGCAGATTCTTCTCCAGCAGAGGGCCCAGCACAAAAGCCATCACCAACGGGGCCGGTTCGTAGCCCAATTTCTGCACAAGATAACCCAACGCTCCAAAAATCACCATCACGTAAACGTCAAAAACATTGGCACCGGCGCAATAGACCCCGATAAGGCAAAAAAGCAGGACTAAAGGGAACAAGGGTCTTATACGGAATCTTCAATATCTTTACCCACATTCCGATCAACGGGAGGTTCAAGGCTAACAGCATCGCATTACCGATGTACATACTTGCAACGGTTCCCCAAAATATCTCC
Organism: uncultured delta proteobacterium; assembly: GCA_963731045.1. Taxonomy (GTDB): domain Bacteria; phylum Desulfobacterota; class BSN033; order BSN033; family UBA1163; genus CAVSVC01. Next base: position 48,959 of record CAVSVC010000022.1, read on the forward strand.
GGATGTTCAGTGAAGAGCAGGGGCCCCGGCTGGATGCCATGAAGCATCAATGCCCCGAGGAGGAGTGCAATAATGACGTTTGGCGGAATACCCAGAGAAAAAAGCGGAATGAAGGCTCCGCTTGAAGCCGCATTGTTGGCCGACTCCGGGCCTGCGACCCCTTCGATGGCTCCTTTGCCGAATTGTTCAGGGTGTCTCGAAAGCTTCTTCTCCATTGCATACGAGGCAAACGTGGCCAGGATGGTCCCCCCGCCTGGAAGAATTCCAAGGAAGAACCCGATGAGCGTCCCTCTGCAGATCGGAAAGGCAGACCTTCGCCAGTCCTCTTTGGTGGGGAGTAAACCTTGTGTCTTGACCTGAGCAACCGTCCTTGCCGCCACTTTTTCCAGATTGAGAAGGATATCCGAAACCCCGTAAAGGCCCATGACCATAGGGATGAGGCCGACACCGTCGAGCAATCCATTGAATCCGAACGTGAAGCGGGGCTTTCCTGTTACAATATCCTGCCCTATCAGGCTCAACAGCAACCCAACCCCGGTCATTGCCAATCCTCGCAGGATGGATCCCTGAGTCAGATAGATCAGAATAGTCATCCCGAGGCACATCAGAGAGAAGTATTCTGTCGGCCCGAATTTCACTGCGATCTCCGCCAGAGGATTACAGATCAACATCAACCCGACCAACCCAAGGGTCCCTGAGATGAAAGACCCAAATGCCGAAATGCCCAGGGCCGGGCCCGCTCTCCCCTGCAGGGCCATCTGGTGCCCATCAATACAGGTGACCACCGAGGCAGGTTCGCCGGGAATGTTGACAAGAATCGATGTCGTAGACCCGCCATACATCGCCCCATAGAAGATTCCTGCCAGCATGATGATGGCGCCGACCGGCGAAATACCATAGGTGACCGGGAGGAGCAATGCCATGGCGCCGGGGGGGCCGATTCCCGGAAGTACACCGATCAGAGTTCCGATAAAGACCCCGATGAAACAGAGCAACAAGATTCAGCGGTTGAAGGGCAACACTGAATCCGTAAAAGAGATGGTGAAGGACGTCCATCAGGTTTTACCACCAGGGGAAAATGCCATGAGGCAGCTGTGAGCGAAGCCAGCCCTCGAACACCACGTAAGTGATGCCCGTCGCCGCAAGGGAGGCTAAAGCACTGAACAATAAGCGGCGCTTTCCTCTATCGTAAAACAGATAGAAGAGCGCCCACATTACCAGAAATGTCGTTATATTGTAGCCCAGGTTTTCGAGAAACACGCCATACCCGAGAAGAACCGCCACCGTGAAAAGAATCAGGAAGACGGGGGCGCCCCGGAATGCATGAGAAGGAACATGGCCGCCCACACGGGAGACCTTGGAGAAGGTTTTCGAAAGGACCATGACCAATCCAAGCGCAAGAAGGAACAACCCCACGATGAAAGCGATGAAACCGGATCCGGGTTCTTGAAACGATCCCAACCCGACCCTCCAGCTCAGGATGCAGACGATGACACTCCCCAAGCCAGAAAAACCCTTCTGTCTTCCTGGGCGCGCTCGCAGCCATGGCCTTCTGTATGTTTACCGGCACGTGCCCCGTAAGCCCCGGTCTTCAGGCCGGGTGAAGGGGCACAATATAAATGAAAGTACCTTACCGGGAAGTCCTTCAAAACAATCAGGACCGTCGAACGGCCCCGCCCTTTAAAGGCTGTGTCGCAAGTCCGTTCATGGTTCGACAAGCTTACCACGAATGGAGATGGGCACGTTAAAATTCAACTCCTTCGCCGTTCGTCGAAGGACGGACGGCGAATTATGACACAGCCTCTAGGGCGGAGAGCTTCACTTTACGAGTCCCTCTTCCTTGAAAAAGGTGAACACTTCATCCTTGACCTGAAGATTCGCTCTTTCGATTGTGGCTGCGTCTTGAAAAACGATTGGAACGCCGAGACCGAACACTTTGTTCTTGTATTCCGGCTGATCAACGATCTTTCGAGTCGCTTCGCTGATCGTCCTGGCCACCTCGTCAGGCAATCCCTTGGGTGCATAGACCGCTTGGGGGTCGGGGGAAGGCGAGTTGTAACCAAGTTCATTGACCGTAGGGATATCAGGAGCAAATTCGATTCTTTTTTTCGATGCAATCGCAAGGAGCTTGATCTTCTTGCCGTCCGCAAGTGATTTTATCGACGCATAGATGGGAGCCGCGAACTGGATATGGTCGCCGAGGAGCGACAGAACTACCTCAGAGTCGCCTTGAAACGGGACATAGACAAGCCCCAGCTTCTCCTGTTTGTCCAGCATTGCCGCCAGCCTGAAAGGAGGCGTATTCTTGCCGTTGTGTCCAAATTTTGCGCCGGGGTTCTTCTTCGCGAACTCAATGACTTCTTTTAAACTGTTCCAGGGTGCTCCCGCTTTGACTGCCACCGCTGTCAGCGCTGCAGTAACCGTACAGACCGGTTTGAAGTCTTTGCTTGAGTATGGGGCTTCCATGAAATAGGTGAATACCTCAGGATGGGCCGTATGAAAAGGAAGGTATCCGAACGTATATCCATCCGGTTTTGCAAGAACCACAAAGTTGCCACCCACTGTGCTGGCCCCCCCTGCCCTGTTGGCCACGACCACAGGCTGCTTCAGGATCTTCTCGAGGGCTTCAGCATAAACACGGGCGGCTAAGTCCGTGCTTCCGCCGGGCGGATACGGAACGACCAATGTGATGGGACGGTTCGGATAGTCAGCGGCATTCGCTCTGACACCTCCAAAAAAGATCCCGACGCAAACCATCAGGATGAAACTGCATGCTGCCGCACCCATTCTCCATTCTTTCGTCTTCATCTTCTCGCCCTCCTTTTTCTATGAATGGTTCGCGCAGGATATTTGCGCCCTTAGCAGAGATCAACGGTCGTCGGGCAGGAACCCGAAAACAAGGTAGATTCGTGTTTATATTGTTGCCGGTCGAATTTCTCCGTCCTGTCTTAACAAAAACCGAAAACCTTGTCAACAAAGAACACATTTCAAAAGTTACATTTCGCTTGACATAGGGAAGAGTTCCAGTGTAAAGATAATGCGAAATAAGAGAGGCTTACGCCTTGTATTTACAGGCTAAAGATTATTCGCTTAAGGAGGGAAGCAGCATGAACCAGGTAGACCTACTCATAAAGAACGGCAAAGTCTATACAGAGGGGGGATTTCAGGATCTGGACGTCGCGGCCATCGGTGAAAAGATCGCTTTCTTGGCCAAACCCGGAAGTATCCCGGACGGGAAGAAGACCATCGACGCGAAGGGAAAGTACGTCCTTCCCGGAATCATTGACTGGCATACCCATCTGAGAGAGCCCGGTTTCACGCACAAAGAGGATTTTGAAACAGGGACGCGGGCCGCCGCCGCCGGCGGAGTCACGATGGTCTTTCCCCAGCCCAACACGAACCCGGTTCCGAATACCGTGGAAAACTATCGAATGCAGGTGGAACTGGGAAAGAAGAAGTGTCTTGTCGATTTTCATCCGATCGCAAGCCCCCTGGGTTTCAAGGACGGATGGGTTTCCAAACTGGCCGATGAGGGAGTGGCCTGGTTTAAGATCTTTCAGAAGGTCGCCCACTATCCCTATTCCACACCTGCCGCCACAGTGAATACGGCCGAAATCTACGGGGCTTTCAAGGCAATCGCCGATGCCGGGAAGTATTGCTCGGTTCATCCCTTCGATCACTTTTTCTTTGAGGAGGCGGCAAACATTGTCAAGGCAAAAGGGTTGCCCATGAACCTCAAGAACTGGCGCCACCTCGTCTATACGGACGAGGAGATGAGCGGAGCCTCCTATCAACTCTATTATCTTGCGAAAAAAGCGAAGATGAACTGGTATGCCATGCACGCCTGGCAGCCCGGCTATATTGACCTGGTCAGATGGGCAAAGAAAGAGGGAGAGATCAAGGTCGTTTCGAGCATCGAACTGATGCCCAGTCTTGATCCCGGAGAAACGCTGTATGACCCCGAAGTCAAGGCCTGGACACTCGAAGTGGGACGGGACGCCCCGCCGGTCGTGGAGAAGATGTGGGAAGGCGTCATGGACGGAACGATCGACTTTCTCGGCAGCGACCATGCCCCCCATGCAAAAGAAGAGTATCACCCGGACGATCCCCTTCACACCCCGGCAGGCTTCGGGATGATCGAGTGGTACGGCCATATCCTGCTGAATGAAGTCAACAAAGGAAGTTTGACCCTGCAAAAACTGGTCGAGGTCACTTCGGTGAACGCAGCCAAGATTTTCGGCTTCTATCCCCGAAAAGGTTCAAATATTCCGGGGACGGATGCCGATTTCAGCATCTGCGATATGGACAGAGAGTGGACGATCAACTCCGACCGGATCTACATGATGACCAAGTTAAACGCCTACCACGGCCGGAAACTCAAGGGAAAAGTCACCCATACCATCGTCAGAGGCAAGGTGATCATGGAGGAAGGTGAAGTAATCGGGCAGCCCGGGTTTGGCAAATTCATTGTGCCCGATAGAGGGTAACGGAATAAGGTTGAGGTTAAGGCAGTTAAGGTCGAAGAAAAGGTTAAGGGTGCCGTGTTTTCTGCCCAGGGTATTTTCCGTGGAGGTGCGAGATGATGAACAACACGCCGGCTGAAAGCATGAAGCAGATCTTTTCTGAAAAGGCGCGGTTCCAGCGCTGGCTGGACGTGGAAGCCAGCCTGGCCAGGGCCCAGGCCTCTCTGGGAATCATTCCCAAAGAAGCAGCCGAGGCCATCAGCCGCAAGGCGGATGTGGAGCTTCTCGATCTGAAGAAATACAAGGAAATGTACCAGCTGACCGCTCACCCCATGGTGGCCATGCTGCGCCTCTTTACACCCATCGTCGAAGGAGCATTCGGTCAGTACATCCATCTGGGGGCTACCACTCAGGACATCATGGACACGAGCACAATGCTCGCCCTGAAGCAGGCCCATCATGTCATCTATGACAGTCTACGGCGGATCGAACTTGATCTTCTCACCATGGCAGAGCGGCATGCGGACACCCTCATGGCAGGAAGAACCCACTCCGTTCAGGCACTCCCCATTACCTTCGGCTACAAGGTGGCTGTATGGGCCCGGGAAATCCGGAGGAATATCCAGCGCCTCAGGGAATGCGGCAAGAGGCTCTTTGTCGCCCAGTTTTCCGGCGCCGTAGGCACCATGGCCGCTTTTGGAGGAAAAGGCCCCGAAATCTTAGCACTGGTATCGCAGGACCTTGGGTTGGGTGTCCCGGATATCTGCTGGCATGCCTCACGGGACCGGCTGGCTGAATTTGCCAATCTCCTCGCTCTCACAGGCGCTGCGCTGGGCCGCATCGGTCAGGAGGTCTACCTTCTCATGGCCACGGAGGTGGCCGAGGTCTGTGAACCCTGGCAGAAAGGTCTTGTCGGGTCCTCCACCATGCCCCACAAAATCAATCCGCAGATATCCCAGCAGATGATCTCCCTGGCCCGGAAACTTCGTTACAATGCGTCCTTCCTGACGGAGGTCATGGTCGTAGACCATGAGCGCAACCTCGAGCATTTTATCGGCGAAATGGACACATTGGATGAATCCTGTTGCATGATGGGTGACCTCCTTGCCTACGGCGAAGAGATGGCAAAGGACATGACGGTTTATCCTCGGCGGATGCTCACGAACCTGGGAATTTTGAAGGGATTGATGCTTTCCGAGTCAGTGATGATCGAATTGGGGAAGAAGATCGGAAAGCAGACAGCCCATGAGGTGATCTACGAAAATGCCACGAAGGCGATCAGAGAAGAACTCGACTTTAAGCAGGTGCTTTTGTCGGACCCAAGGGTCAGCCAGCATCTCACAGGAGAGGATATCGACCGCTTGCTCAACCCTGCAGCATACATCGGATTGGCCCCTCGGATCACCAGAGACGCGGTATCGCTGAGTCAAAAGGAAAGAGAACAGGACTGAGAACCATGGTTAAGGTTGAGGTTGAGGTGAAGGATCGAAGCCAGGCAAAAACGACAAAAGGATTACTCACGATCTGGACGGACGTCGATCCCGCTTACCACACTGAATTTCAGAAGTGGCATACCTGCGAGCACGTACTGGAACGGGTCGGTATTCCGGGCTTTTCCGTCGGCCGCCGTTACCGTGGAGTCGGTGACGCTCCCGATTTCCTGATGTGTTACGAAACAGAGGATCCCGGCGTTCTGTCGAGCGAGTCTTATCTTCAAGCCGTGAATCACCCCAGTCCCTGGACCCGGCAGATCATGAGCCATTCAAGCCATATCGTGCGGGCGATCTACGGTCTGGTTGCTTCTCACGGAGAAGGGCCGCCGATCGAGGCCCCGTACCTCCTTCTTTCAAAGTTCAATATCGAATCCGGGTTTGAAAGAGAAGTCCTTCACTGGTACAAGGAAGAGCACCTTCCGGCGCTGAGCCGCATTCCCGGTTTGTACCGGGGCAGGTTGTATCGTGTCGATGAAGAGGTGTCTCATATCAAGACAGAGGAGCGAAAGATCCATGGCGGAGGTCCTGGCCGTCAGGAGTTCCTGGCGCTCTTCGAAACGGCATCATTGGATATTCCGGATCACAAAGCCTGGCAGGAACTGCACGGAGGTCGAGAGAACTGCGAGAGACTGCGCGGAAAAATGAGCGACTTCCTTCTTCAATCCTACTGGCTTGACTTTGTACTCTACGCCCCTGGAAGGTACTAACAGGCTGCTGAAAAACGCCCATCTGCGGCGTTGCCCTCACCCTTCGTCGTTGCGGCACCTTAAGGTAACACAGGGTACGGTACCTTAAGGTACCTCACTTCTCAGGATTTCGGGCGCCTTGCATCTGGGCATTTTTGAGCAGCCTGCAAGAAATGACTTCTTCAGCAAACTGATAAGAGGTTTCTGACCCTCGCTGAGGGAATGATGGACCGCCGGTACTGCCGGAGGTCCATCCCCTACACAATGCCGAATTGTCGTGCATTGAGATGATAGATCTTCTCTTTTTCCGCCTGGGTGATCGGCAGCCCTTCAACGAATCGAATGCATTCATCCGAATCTTCGTAAGGATAATCCGTGGCAAGAAGGATTCTGTCCATCCCTACGGCCTCGCACGTGCATTGAAAGGCCCCCTTGAAGTAGTTTCCACTCGTGGTGACGTACATGTTTTCTTTCAGGTAATTGCTGGGTCTCTTGGCGAGATGGGGCCGTGTGGAAGGGTCGATCCAGGGTCTCTCATAAGCGAAATCGATCCGCTTGATTAAGAACGGCAACCCTTCCCCCAGATGACCGAGGACCACCTTGAGACCGGGGTACTTGTCAAAGGCACCGCTGTAAACAAGGCGCATCATGACCATGGCGGTTTCGACTCCGAATCCGAAACCAGGTCCTCCAAGGGCGTACCCGTAGGCATTCAATTCGCGGATGGCTGGAACCGTGGGGTGAAGATAGATGAAGGCATTCAGCTTTTCGGCTCTCTCCAGGATCGGCCAGTATCTCTTCTCATCGAGGTAGCTGTCCCCGTAGTTGGAATTCGTCTTCCAACCTTTGAATCCAAAATCCTTTACCGTTCTCTCAAGTTCGTCTGCGGCGGCCATAGGGTCCTTCGGCGCCAGCGTTGCCAGCCCGATGAAGCGGTCCGGATGTCTCGCGATCGCCTTCGACAGAAGCGTATTCGTGGACTTTGCAAGGGCCGATCCGAGAGCCGGCTCCAGGCGCTCCACCCCTGGGGTCCCCATGGACAGGCATTGCATATCGATTCCCGCGGCATCCATGTTCTTCAAGCGGATTTCTTCCAGATCGAGAAGTTTATTGAGAAGACGTTCCGCCATCGGCTCTCCCGTGTCAGCGGTATACCACAGCCGGAGGTTTTTGGTTCCCGGGTCGTGTTCGTATCGCGGATAGCTCTTAATCCCGAACAGCGCGTCAATAAGCTCCTGGGTATTGAAATGGGCCTCGAGATCGATTCGTTTCATCTTCGCCACTCTCCTTTTCACCGTACTCTTTCCGGACGGGACCTTTCTCTCAGCCTATCTTCAGAAGTCTTTTTGCATTTCCTCCGAGGATCTTCTCTTTCTCCTCGTCGGGGATACTCATCGCCTTAACGCCCGCCAGGTTCGACCGGATGAAGTCTTCTCCCGCTTCGGCCCCAAAGGGATAGTCGGATCCGTACATCATCCGGGTCCCCCCGAAAAAGGCATAACCGCACCCATAGGACCCCAGGGTGCCGTCTGTTGCCGTATCGGCATAGAGGTTCCCCCAGTACTGGGAGATATGCTTCGGGAGCTTATCTTTCAAGAGCCCATTGAAGTTCTGCTCGATCCGGCGCGCAAAAAAAGGAATCATGGCTCCAAGATGGTGCATGACCACTTTCAGGGTCGGAAAACGATCGAGCACCCCGCCGAAAATGAGCCTCCATACGGCCTGGGTTGAATCGAAAGGCCACCCGAAGACGTGCATCATCCTCCACCCTTTGTCCATGTCCACCAGGGGATAAGCGTCCCAGTGGGTTGGGTGCAGCAATACGGGCAGGTCATGCTTCACCAGCTTCTCGAAAAGCGGATAATAATCGGGAGAATCGAGCCCTTTTCCGTTCTGGTTCGTGGAGATGGTGATCCCCCGGCAATCCAGCTCATTTATGCACCGGTCGAATTCCTTCATGGCCCCTTTCACGTCCAGGAGTGAGAGGATGCCGATATTGACGAACTTCTTCGGGTACGCCTTGCACAGGGCGTAATTGTCGTCATTGGACTGTCTGCAGATTTCGGCTGCATCAACAGGCCCGAAGCCAAGGAGAACCGGGGTGGTCTGGGTGAGGGCCTGGATATCCACGCCGTACTTCTCCATCAGTCCCAGCCGGACTTCAAGATCCGCGTTCTGCGGAGGAAAAGGAAACTGCTTTCCCTGGCCGTAATACTCCAGTTTCCCAAGGAACGCCCCTACTCTTCTCGAAATGTGGTGACAGTAGATGTCGATAATCATCGTCTCCTCCTCTTTCCCCTGCCCGGTCGGATTTCCCTCCAGCCTGCTTCGGACGGAGCCGGAAACCTTCCCTGAGTAGATTTAAATGTGATTAAGATTAACTGAAATCTTTAACAAATACCAAAAATCTTGTCAAGAAAAAAGAGGCCTTCACTGCAATCCCTCCGTTATTAGAAACCTATCAGCTATCCCGCTACGAGGCTTCCACGACGGCCCGATGGACCCGAGTGTTTCAAGGCCATGCCAAGGGCATGACATCGTTGACAAACTTGTTCCGTTCCCGTAGTATTACATAGGCAGAAGAGACAACAAATGGGGGTGAATCCTCAATCATCATCAACACGAGGCACCAAATAGCCAGGAAATGAAAGGAGCCAGAGATGGAAAGCTATGCCGGGGGTTATACTGGGAGGATGCTCCGCATCAATCTGACGGATAAAACCACACGCGAAGAAAAACTGCCGACGGAAATGGCGAAGGACTATATCGGAGGAGCGGGTTTTGGAATCAAGCTTCTTTACGATGAAGTGAAGGCGGGAACGGACCCTTTGAGCCCGGAGAATAAGCTTATTTTCGCTCCGGGTCCTTTCACGGGAACGACCGTTCCGTGTGCCAGCCGGATTTCCGTGACAGCCAAGTCTCCTCTAAGCAATACCGTGGGCATGTGCCTGTCAGGAGGACATTTTCCCGCCGAATTCAAACATGCAGGCTACGATGTCCTGATCATTGAAGGCAAGTCTGAAAAACCAACCTACCTCTGGATCAAAGACGGTCAGGTCCGGTTTCGGGATGCCGACAAGATCTGGGGCACCCAGACCTCTGATTGTCAGCAGATCATCAAGGACGACCTGAAGGACCAGAACACAAGAATTGCGTGTATCGGGCCTGCCGGCGAAAACCTGAGCAGAATCGCATGCATCATCAACGAACGAAGGGCCGCGGGCCGCAAGGGCCTCGGGGCTGTCATGGGTTCAAAGAACCTCAAGGCCATCGCAGTGAGAGGAAGCGGGTCGATCGGAATCGCCTCCCAGGATAAATTCAAGATTGCCAGAAGTCAGATGCTGAAGGCAATGAAAGACAGCCCAGTCCTCTATTCCGAATTTGCCAAGGTGGGCACACCGTCCAATGTGGACAACACCTGTGCCCTGGGCATCTTTCCCGCGAAGAACTGGACAGCCACGGGAAAGTTCCTGCCTGTGGATCAAATCGGAGTGGAGCCCCTCGAAAGCCGCCGGATCGGAAGGGAGTTCTGTTATGAATGCCCGGTCGGCTGCAGCCAGATGAGAGTGGCTAAAACCGAACCTTATGCGGGGATTCTGGCTGAAGGACCGGAATTTGAGACGCTCTACTCCCTGGGCGGCGAAACCGGCGTGGACAACTTGGACAGCATCATTGCCGCCGACCGTCTGTGCGACGAACTGGGGCTGGACACCATCTCTGCGGGTGTGACGGTTGGTTTTGCCATGGAGTTGTTTGAGAAAGGGATCCTTACCCTGAAGGATACGGGAGGTCTGGATCTCCACTTCGGGAATCATGAGGCAATGAACACATTGATCAGACTCATCGCCTTTCGGCAAGGCATTGGTGAGATCATGTCCGATGGGGTGAAGATGGCAGCCTCACGAATCGGTAAAGGGACGGACAGATATGCCATGCACATCAAAGGTCTTGAACTTCCCGGCTACGATGTGCGCGGGGCAAAGGGGCATGGACTGGCCTATGCGACCTCGTTTACAGGGGCGGACCATAACCGGGGCTATGCCTTCCAGGAGATTTTTGGGGTCCCTGTCCCTTATGCGGTGGACCGGCTGAGCATCGAGGGAAAAGGAAAACTCACAAAATGGAACCAGGATATCCGGGCAGCCACCTGCGACTGCCCGACCATGTGCGTCTTTCTTCTCGATACGTCCATGGCCTCTACGGCCACCGAGAATACGGCAGCCTTGATGGAAGCTGTTACGGGGCTCAATTTTACGCCTGATGACGTTGCCCGCGTCGGCGAGCGGTTGAGCAATCTTGCCAGGGCCTTCAACGTTCGTGAAGGTTTCACCAGGTCCGACGACACGTTCCCCGAGAGGCTCATGACCGAACCTCTGGAAAGCGGTGCGTCAAAAGGCCAGATCATCACCAGAGAAGACCTCAAAACGATGCTCGATGAGTATTACACGGTCAGAGGCTGGGACCTAAAAACGGGAACACCGACCCGCAACAAACTCGTTGAACTGAATCTCGGGTATGTGGCGGATCAATTAGGTGTAAAGTAACCACCAGTTTACTGAAAAAGTCTTTTTCCGCAGGCTGCTCAAAAATGCCCAAATGCAAGGCGCCCGAGATTCTGAGGAGTGAGGTACCATAAGGTACCGTACCGTGTGGTACCTTATGGTGGCGCAACGACGAAGGATGAGGGCAACGCCGCAGATGGGCGTTTTTCAGCAGCCTGCGAGGTTTCAAGTGATCCAGGTCAGGGTTTACACGATCTTAGCGCTCAAGAAGATTCTCGGTCAGAGAGAATTTGTCGTTTCCCTTCCGCCCGGAAGTACGGTCAAAGACCTACTTGCATCCTTGATTGACAGGTGGGGAGAGGAGCTCTCTTCCCACCTGTTTTCTCCCGGTAGCGACTCCCCTCTTCCGCATATCCGGCTCATGATAAACGGCCGGTCCATCGAATTCCTTAAAGGCATCGATACGGTCCTTCACGAGGGAGACGAGTTCTTAATGCTCCCCCTCGTTTCCGGAGGATAGCGCCGAAAAGCGCTTCGGCGTTCAGACACGAACCATCAAACATTCCCTTGGTTGTGGTTGCGCTATGCGCCTTTCTAATTCAGTCTTCAGGGCGTTGGATAGATATGCTTATGGGTCGCAAATTTCTTAGGCGAAATGATATACAGTTTCCCATTGACGTATTGAACTGCACTCTGCTGATAGAAGGAGTTCCCCTTCGTCTGGTCATATGAAATCGGCCCCAGGATGGAATCGAACTTGCTCGCCCAGAGCGATTTCATGAGGTCATCCGGTTTGAGAGATTCCGCCCTCTCGATTCCAACCTCTCCCGCTTCGAGCGCAGCATAGTGAAGTCCCAGGTCATTGTACTCCTCAGGGTCGATCTTGGCCTCCTTGACGATGTCCAGAAACTTCTTGATATTCCCAAAGGGCATCCCCGGAAGCCAGTTGTATTCACCCGTGGCACCATCCGTGTCTTTTCCCAGAGCATCATAAAAGGCCTTGGCGATATGGATGAAGTGCCACTCTCTCGGCTTCAGTCCGAACTCCTTGGCCTGCTTCCGAAAGCTCACCCCCATGGGGACGAACGTGGACAGATAGAGAATATCGGGGTTGAGCGCCTTCAACTTTAAAAGGATGGGCGTAAAATCCGTTGCGCCCGCCGGGGCAACCTCCTGAAAAGCGGTTTTCAAGCCCCGCTTCTCTGCGCCTGGAATGGCACCTTCAAAAACCTCCCGGGTATGAGGCGTATCTTCCGCCACAAAGCCGATGGTTTTCGCTTTCTTCCCATCCTCAAGGATATCGAAGTAATGGTCCGACCAGCCCGGGGAAAGACCATTCACACAGACAAACCATTTGAAACCCCGGTTGAAGATCGCTGGGGTGTTGGCCGTTGTCAGCACCATGGGCACATGATACTTCTCCGCGACGGACGTGACGGGAAACGTAATCGGGCTGGACTTGGGGCCCATCAGAATATCACACTTGTCGAGTGTCACCAGGCGTTCGTAGAATTTGACCGCCGTTGCTTGATCGCTCTTGTCGTCGTAGAGGATCGTCCTTACGGGAAGCTTCTTGTCGTAAGCCTTAACGTAAAGCCCTCCCTGCTTGGTGTTCACATAGTTTTCCCAGGCCTTGATCATGCGGTCGAAGACACCGACTTCGACGGCGAATCTCCCGGTCAGACAAAGCGTCATCCCTACCACAATCTCCTTCTTCTCCTGGGCGATGGAATCGCTCATGCCCCCGAGAAGGATGGCCAGAACTAGTACGAATACTCCCCCTGACTTCCTCATGGCTTCCTCCTTAGATCGTATTTGGATCTTCATGCCGGAATAACCGGCAGGACCAAATGAGACGGATGATCCTTATCGTGATAAATCGTGTCCTTCCCCACTTTGATTCCGTAGTGATGGCCTCCGAAATCGAATGCGGGAGAATCCCCGTTTGATAGATCAAGACGGATGCGATGTCCCTTTTTAAAAAGATTGGCGGTAGGCCAAACCTCAATCTCATAGGGATAAACCTTCCCGGGTTCAATTGGCGTTGGATGCTTGTGAGTATAATACGGCTGACCGGGTTTTGACCGCGCAGGGTCCTTCTCTCGATGGGAGGCCTTCAACCAGCCCCGGGTCAGGATTTTGGCCTTCGCCGGGACACCGCTGGCCTGCCGCGCATCGGCCTCCTGGTCGACGAGCCTCACATAAATATCGGCATCCTTTTCCGTCGATGATGCGTAGACGACAAGACTGATCGGACCGGTCACCTCCAGATCCTCCTGCAGCGGTTCCGAACAGAATGTGAGAATCCTGACAGCCGGATCGGGAAGGCCGTTCACAAATTTGGCCGTTCCGATCCCTGACCAGCCGCTCCATTCCGGATCGGGATACCCGAACTCAAACGAACTGGCCTCGGCCAGGGGAGCGGTCTCCGAAAGCCCCCCATCGTTGAGAGACTTGATGGCTCCGGCTGGACCGGGCTGCAGGTAAAACCGTGTATAACGGGTTCTTTTGAGAGGCCATTCCTTCTCGCGACGGTACCCGAAATCGCTTCCCCTGACGAAAAGCTTGACCGGCTCTTCCTTCATGATCCCGGTATCGTTATCTTTCAGCCAGTGATCATACCACCGAAGCAGTTCCAGCCTCATTTCGAGAGAGTTGAAGATGGCCATCTCATCGCCGACATATTCGCCGTAGCACACCAGGAGTTTCTTCGGTACCTTCAACTCTTCAAAGCCTCTGAGATTTCCACGGAGGTGCAAACCGATTTTATGCCACATCCCGATGCTGTAAACGGGGACCTTGATTCTACCAAAATCCGCCGAACGTTCTTCCCAGAACCGGTCATAGGTCGGATGCTGGAGCGACTCCTTCACCATGTCCCACTCCATGAGATCCGGCGCATGAGGGCCCGGAAGGTCCAGGATATGATTGGCCCTCAGATTAAAATGCCACCACGTTAAGAACCCCATGCCCACGAGACCGCCATGGTACACAACGTCCCGGTACATATCTGCACCGGCATCAAAGGGAACGATCGTTGCAAGATGGGGAGGTTGCTTTGCCGCGGCGAACCACTGGGTCCATCCAAAATAGGACTCACCGATCATGCCTACCCGGCCCGAACACCAGGGTTGTTCAGCCATCCACTCCACCAGGTCATAATGGTCATTCTGTTCCGCATCACTGTGGAATTTCCAGATCCCCTCCGATTTTCCCGTTCCTCGGACATCGGCGTTGACGTAAACATAGCCCCGCTGGACAAACCAATCGATATCATTGGTCTCACGACAGTGATAGGTGGTCACCGCAGGAAGGTAGACGAGGTCCTTCTGATAGCATGATGAGGCATAGAGAACCGGAAACTTCCCCGGAGCGTTCGGACGGTAGATATCGATGGCCACGCGAACGCCGTCACGCATCCTTACATAAACATCTTTCTCCAACTTCATGTCATACTTCGGTTGACTCAGCTGATCTTTTGGGAAATCCTCCGACAACATCGACACCATGGCACCCCCCTCTTGATTGTTCCGGTTCGAATCGTTTCATGACAGGCTGTCGCAATACCCATCGAACGCGCCCATTCTAACAGTTCCGAGAATCCTGTCAAGAAAAAAGAATCCCCCTGTAGTGATTTTTGCCTGTCACCCTGAGAATATTGACAATGTCAGTCCATAGGATTATTATGCGTATCGCGGCTTTGAGACAAGACAGAACCCATTTTCTGAAAGGACAATCCCATGGCACAATTGATCGCAGAACCGGAACCCATAGAAGTGGAATTGGCAAGATCCGCCGTCATCGTCGTCGACATGCAGAATGCTTTCGTCAACAAGGGAGGCATGTTTGAGTCACGCGGATTCGATGTCGTTTCACTCCGGAAGATCGTTGACCCGATCAAAACGATCTGCGGAAGAGCGCGGCAGAGGAATATTAGGGTACTCTACATTGCCCACGTGCTTTCGCCTGACCTGCGCGAAGTGGGGCCGGAGGCCTCCTTCTGGTATAAGAGCGTGAAGCTTTACCGTGAGAATCCGTCCTGGAAGGAAAAATTCATCATTCGCGGTACCTGGGGGGCTGAGATCATCGATGCTCTAAAACCCGAACCGGCAGATTTCCTGGTGGAAAAGCCCCGGTTCAGTGCATTCTTTGGAACCAATCTTGATACGGTCCTGAGAAACTATAATCTGAAATACCTCTTCTTCACAGGGTGTGCTACGAACATCTGCGTCGAGGCCTCCATACGGGATGCAGCAAACCTGAACTACTTCCCCGTCTTGATTTCGGACGCCACCGCCAACAACGGTCCGAGCTTCATGCAGGACGCGACCATTCACAATGTCAAGTTGGCCATGGGTTGGGTGAGCACGACCAAAGACCTTCTGAACCTGTTGAGGTAGTCGCACCTCCTCGTGTTCGTTATTGACACAAAGAAGAGTGTATGTTATTCAACGAATATAGGTCATTCCCTTTAAAAAGGTGTTCCGGGACAGGGGGAAAAAGAAATCCCCCTTTTTTGTCCACGAACCATGAGTTAGTTTCTTCCGCATTACCAAGCAAATAAAAAAAACGAGATTCACAGGGTACGGAACTGCTTAAGCGGACAGGTTTACCCTTATCTGCCCAGAGGGCAAATTTGCGATGAGGACGCCTCTACTCAAACCGAATCATTACCGAAAGGAGAAAAGGAGATGAAAGGAAAGAGAAAGCGATTTTTGCTGTCGGCGCTTCTGTTGAGCCTCTCATTGATGGTTGTCACGCTGGGATTAGGAGCCGGAAAGCCTATGTTCCTCGGGTTTGCAGGGGGACCTTCTACAGGTGTTTACGGCAAGGCTGCCGCGGCCATTTCGATTATCCTCAAGGAGAAGTCCGGCGGGAATATCTCTCCTACGTCCCAGGCCACTTCGGGAGGGGGAGAGAATGTAACGCTAGTCAGTACTGCCAAAGCGGACATGGGAATTGCCGCGGCTGCAGACCTGCATGAAGCCTTTTACGGAGAGGGTTTGTGGAAGGGAAAGCAGACGGCCAACTTCCGCATTGTCGGAAACGCTCTGGACGCCGTCGTCAACTTTGTCGTCCTGGAGAAATCCGGAATCAGGACGCTGAAGGATCTCAATGGCAAGAAAGTGTCTCTGGGAAGTCCCGGTTCCGCCTCCGCCGGTTTTGCGGAACGATTTCTAACAGAGCTCGGTCTCAAGGTCCAGAAACAGTTTCTGGCGGGCGGAGAGGCCGCGACAGCCCTGAAAGACGGGCAGCTCGACGCCTATTGCTGGGCCCCCAGTATGCCGGCTCCGGACGTGGTCGATTTGACCTCCACGACAAACATTCGCCTGCTCGATGTCGGTCCTCTCGCGAAAGAAATCGGTTTTTTCAACAAATACAAATTCTACGGACCCTTTACAATTCCCAAGGGGACCTACAAAGGGGTGGACTCCGATGTCCCCAGTGTCGTCACCGGCACTTTCTGGATCGTCAACAAAGACCTACCCGAGGACCTCGTCTATCAGATGACCAAGCTCGCCTATACCAATACCGAGGCACTGCGAAAATCCTTTGGACCGCTCAAGGGCATGCAGGTCAATGAGGCCGCAATCAGCGGCATCGATGTTCCGCTCCATTCCGGGGCTGAAAAATTCTGGAAAGAGGCCGGCGTGAAGGTCCCCGAAGCGCTTCGGGCGAAATAGGCCGAGGGAAAGAAAACTCCCTGTTTTCCTCAGCCGAAACAGGGAGTTTTCTTAAAACAAGAGGCCCTCCTCACGGGGGAAGATTTTAAACAAACGAACCGAATCAAGCGAGGGGATCGGCAAGGCCTATGAAATTCCTGAGAAGTCTCGGCCAATGGGTACTGGCAAACTTGATTCTGACCCAGAGAAGACAGCTCAAAGGATGGCAACGGAACACGGCCCAAATCCTCGGCGGGATGATGGCCCTATTCTATTTCTACACCATCTCCTTCGGCGTATTCAGCACGGAAAGTCACCGCGGGGTCTTCCTGGGTGTCACCCTGATGCTCATCTTTCTCTGGTATCCTTTCAGTACCAGGTCGCCCCAGGACCGATTCACCCTTCTTGATTTCGTGCTGGCCCTTCTCTCCCTGGCGGGAGCGCTGTTCTTTGTCTATGATTATGCGGAAATCATGGCCAGGCGGGGTGAGTATACCTCCCTGGAAATTATCATGGGCTTGTTAACGATTATTCTCGTTCTGGAGGGCGCCAGACGCGCGACCGGAGCCCTGCTTTCCCTCATCGGCATCGTTGCTTTTCTGTACGCTTATGAAGGCATCGCACCCTACCTCTCTCCCCTTTTCGCGCACAAAGGCTTTGACGCCCAACGCATTATCGCTTTCTGCTATACTTCCATGGACGGCATCTTCGGCACCGTGGACAATGTCCTTGCAACCTATGTCTTACCCTTTATCATCCTGGGGGCCTTTCTTCACCGGTCCGGGGTCGGCAAATTCTTCGTTGACCTTCCCCATGCCCTCCTCGGCAGATACCCTGCCGGAACAGCCCAGGTCGCAGTGGCCAGTTCCGCTTTGATGGGCATGATATCGGGCAGCCCGACAGCCAATGTGGTCGCAGCCGGAGCCTTTACCATCCCTTTGATGAAGAAAGCCGGGTATCGTCCCGAAGTTGCCGGTGCAGTGGAAGCCGGGGCCTCCACCGGGGGTATGTTCACTCCGCCCGTGATGGGTGCCGCAGCCTTCTTCATGGTCGAGTTTACGGGAATCCCCTACGTTCAAATCATTAAGATCGCCGCCATTCCTGCTGCCCTCTATTATATCGGTCTTGCGGTCATGGTCCAGGTCGAAGCGGCAAAGTACAACATTAAGGGAACACCCCGCGAACAACTGGCTTCATTTGGAAACGTTTTCAAACAGGGGTGGTACCTCTTCACCCCGCTTTTTGTCATCATGGCCCTTCTCATCTACGGATTCAGCCCGCAGAAGTGTGCTTTTTATGCCTGCTGGTGCTGTATCCTGGTCAGCTGGTTCAACAGGAACAGCCGCATGGGTCTGAAAGCATTCTGGTCGGCCATGACGGACTCCGGAAGGGATGTCTTGTCCATCGCCGGAGTAGCTGGCGCGGTAGGCATTATGGTGGGAATCCTTCACATGACGGGGTTGGCCCTCAATCTTTCCCACATCATCCTGAGCCTTTCCCATGGGAGCCTTCTGCTCACCATCCTCTGGGCGGCGGTAGCTTCTTTTATCGTGGGCCTGGCGGCTCCGATTGCAGCCACATATGTCATCCTGGCGGTCATTATTCCCCCTGCCATGCAGGAGTTGGGAGTCTCAGTAATGGGGGCCCATTTATTATTGATCTGGTACTCTCAGATGTCGGGGCTGACTCCTCCGGAGTGTATGGTGGCCTATGCGGCAGCAGCCATTGCCAAGTCCGATCCCCTTAAGACCGCTCTCGAGGCGATGAAGTTCGGCGTCTTTGTGATGGTCATCCCCCTGCTCTTCGTCTACACCCCAATTCTTCTCACAGGGACTCCGTTCGAGAATATCTTGGCCATCATCACATCGCTTGTTGCCGTCATTACCTTCGTCTTTGTCATCCACCGCTACTTTCTCAGACGCAACACCTGGTTGGAACAGATCCTCTTCACCGTGGGAACAGTCCTGCTCTTTACGCCCAGTCTCGTATTGAATCTGACCGGCATCGTGGCCGTCCTGATTCCCATTGTTCTGCAGCTGGTTGACAGAAATCGGAGCAAGTGATAGCGTTATTGGGTTATTGAGTTATTGGGTAATTGGGTTTTTGAAAACCCTCTTGCCCATAGCCACATGTCCTGATTGGCCCTGGGTTATCCGCTTGCGCTCTCGCGCCTCACGACTGACGTTTTGGGCCCGAAGGGCAATCACTTTTTGGAGAGGGCTTTCAGGAAGTCGTCTGTGGTGATGACCCATCCGAAAAGGGCTTCCACATTCCAGAAGGTGGCCTCCCTGGTAAGCGCAGGCCCCGCGTGGTTCACCCCGTCGGAAACGAGAATCGGCCAGTAGTCCAGGAAGAAGCCGTCTCGCAGGGTCGATTCGACACACACATTGGTGGCGACCCCCGTATAGACACAGTATTTGATCTTGTACGTTTTCAAAATGATGTCGAGATTTGTTCCGGCAAAACCGCTGTACCGCTGCTTCCTGACGATGATATCCTGCGGTTCCGGCTTCAATTCATCGCAAACTTCCTCGTCCCACGACCCTTTGGTAACAAACCTTCCCCAATATTCCGGGTTCCTCCGCATCATGACCAGACCCAGTTCTCTATGCCAGTTGGGAGAGTCAGGCCCACCGCTATTGGAGTAATCCGGATCGTAACTCATCTTAAGATAGACGACTTTGCAGCCGGCCTTTCGTGCGGCATCGATGATCTTCCGGTTATTCTCGATGACCCCTTCGGATGCGGAGATGTCCCAGCCGAAGGTGTCAAACATCCCCCCCTTGCTCACGAAGGCATTCTGCATATCGACAACGATTACCGCAGTTCTCTGTAACTCCACCTCGATCGGCTCCGGTCTTGCGTTGATTGTCACAGAACTTTCCGCCTTGCCGAATTCCATCATCGCTTCGTTCCCCCTTCAGCACGTCCGATCTCCCCTGTCATTGCACATCCACATCAGTGGGAAGCTCTCCGCTCAATCCATTTCGACAAACCTGGTTTATCTTAAAGACAGTTCGAAGGGCTGTCAAGAGGAAAAGCTGTGTTTCTGCAATCCGTACTGCCCGGCGCCGCAGTACACGGACCGGTTCGCCTATTCCAGGTCTTACCCGCTTATCCTCAACAGGGTTCCGCATCCTCCGAAGCACGGATCCCTCTTTTTTCATCTGATCTCTCCGGGGACAGGGGCCTTACCCTGTCCTTTTTTTCATACCTTTCAAACAAATTCAATATTTTTGTTGACAAGCAACATCCGTTGGTGTAAACAATGGGGAACAACTCGGCATGGCTGTACGGTCAAACCATCTTATACACCTTCAAAAACATTCGAAAGGAGGAGTTGTTTATGTCCGGTAAGAAGACGTTGACCCGAAGGGAATTCATCAAGAAGGCAGGAACCGTTGGCGCCTCTGTGGCCATCGCAGGAGGGCTGGGATCTCTTGCCACCCCCGCTCGCGCACAGGCGCGAGATCACATCCTGATCGGCCACCCGAACCCCTCGACAGGTCCGATCGCCTCTTTTGGCGAGGCCTCCCCCTGGGCAGATGATCTTGCCATCGAAGAGATCAACAAACAGGGCGGGATCTTTATCAAGGAAGCGAACAAGAAACTCCCTATCAAGCTGAAACTGGTCGATACTTCCAGCGACCCGACCAAAGCGGCCGATGTCGCCTCAAAACTCATCCTCAACGACAAGGTTGATATCATGGTGGCCCTCCATACGCCCGATACCGTCAACCCTGTGACCAGTATGTGCGAACGGTACGAGGTCCCCTGCGTGGCCCTTGATGCCCCGATCGATGCCTGGCTCACCGGCGGCCCCTACAAGTGGAGTTTCCATTCCTTCTGGATGGTGGATGATCTGATCGCCGTCTTTTCGGGACTCTGGGGTCAGATCAAGACCAACAAAGTCGTCGGTGCTGCCTGGCCCAACGACCCCGACGGAAAGGTCTTCTCCGAGATGTTCACGCCCAAACTTACGGCAATGGGCTATAAGGTCATCGACGTGGGAAGGTTCCCCTACGGCATGCAGGACTACAGCGCATTCATCAACACGTGGAAGAAGGAGAAGGTGGAAATCATCACCGGTGTCATGATTCCTCCGGACTGGGCCACCCTCTGGAGACAGTGTCATCAGCAGGGGTTCATCCCCAAGGCAGCCACTATGGCCAAGGCCATCCTCTTCCCCGCCGCCGTCGAAGCCCTCGGTGGGACCCTCCCCAACGGTCTGACCTCGGAGATCTGGTGGAGCCCCAACCACCCTTTCAAGTCTTCCATCTCCGGCAAGACGTCCAAGGATCTCTGCGACGCCTGGACTGCCAAGACGAAGAAAGAGTGGACTCAGCCTATCGGCTTCAAGTATGCCGCCTTCGAGATCGTGGCGGATGCCCTTAAGAGAGCTCAGACCCTAGACAAGAACAAGGTCCGCGAGGCTATTGCCGCAACCAACCTGAACACGATGGTCGGACCGGTCAAGTTTAATGAGAAGAATTACTCAAGAACTCCTCTGGTGGGCGGGCAATGGGTGAAAGGTAAGAAGTGGCCCTGGGAAATCGTCATCACCTACAACAAAGAATATCCTCAAATCCCCACAGCGGGAACCACACAACTCCTTAAGAAGTAACTCCATATCGGACCTCCTGCCCGACCGGCAGGAGGTCCGATTCATTTCAGATCAGGCAGCCCTGTAAGGGAATCACGTCGCGAAAGCCTCCGTGTTCATCCGATCTTGAACAATCGTTTTGCATTGCCCCCCAACACCTTTTCCATGTCCCCAGCGGGAATTTTCAGCGATTTGAGACCGGCCAGGTTCCCCCTGATATGCTTTTCACCTGCCTCAGCGCCAAAGGGGTAATCGGAGCCGTACATCACCCGATCGGGTCCAAAAAAGCCATAGCCGCAGGCGTAAACCTCAGGAGGTCCCGCACTGAGGGCGCTGTCGCCGTAGATATTCTTCCAGTACTCTGATAGAGGTCTGGGCGGCTTCCGTGCCCCCATTCTCATCAGTCCCGTTTCAAATCTTCCCTGAAAGTACGGAAACATGGCGCCCAGATGATGCATCACCACTTTCAGCGTTGGGAACCGGTCAAGGACCCCTCCGAATATAATCCTCCAGACCGCCTGTGTCGAATCAAAAGGCCATCCGAAACGAGTCATGATGGTCCACTGGTCCTCATCCGCCAGGGGATAGGATTTCCAGTACGTGGGATGGAGAAGCAGGGGCAGATCGTGCTTCACCAGTCTCTCGTAGAACGGATCGTATTCACGGGAATCGAGCCCCTTTCCATCCTGGTTGGTCGAAACGATGACAGCCCGGCAGTCGAGTTCGTTGATCGAGCGATCAATCTCCCGAAGACCGCTTTTCACATCAATCAGAGAAGTCGCGCAGATGTTGACGAACCTCTTCGGGTAGGCCTTGCAAAGAGCATCGTTTGCATCGTTTGAAAGCCTGCAGATCTCCACAGCCTCTTCAGGGGTGAATCCGTAAAGCGACTCCGTCGTCAGGCTCAGGGCCTGCACGTCGACCCCGTACTTGTCCATGAGGCCAAGACGGATCTCGGGGTCTGCACTTTGGAGAGGGGCCAAAAATTCTTTCGGCCCAGGGTCAGCCGGATCGCTGGCCTGTCTCTTGTTGTGAATCTTCTCGATGAGCGGTTTTGAAATATGGTGACAAAACACATCAATAATCATCCCGTTCTCCTTTCTTTTAGTTAAAAAATCGCATAACGCAGAGGGATTAGCAGATAGCGTAAGCACCCAAAACAGAACGTAATACCTTTTTCGTCTTGTTCTCTGCCTCCTGCAAGCTGCTTTCTGCCTTCTGATCTTTTCTCTGGCTACTGATCACTGATGACTGATTACTTTGTCAATTCTGCAGCCGCTGCTACCTTTCGAATCGTCGCCAGTCCTGACTCAAGAAGCTTCGCAGTCTCGTCAGGACCCATGTAGTCGACAACCAGCCCCGCGTTCATTGCCCGCTGTCTTGCCTCAGGATCCTTGAAGGCCTTTTCCGTGGCTGGAACCAGAACGTCGATCACCTCCTGAGGAACCCCTCTCGGAGCAAAAAGGGCGAGCCAGACTTCAAAATTCACGTCCGGGTGGCCCAGTTCGGCGGTAGTGGGAACACCGGGAAAATCCGGGTGCCGCTTTTTCGAAGATATCGCCAGACCACGGAGTGTCCCCGCCTTGAGATGGGGCCCCAGGGATGCGACCGTGTTCGAAGACATGTCCGTGTGGCCGCCGAGCAGCGCAACCACGGCCTCCCCTCCGCTTTTGAAGGGGACCGACCCGATTTTAAGGTTCTCTTTGTGACAGAGAAGCTGCAGGTTGAACTGGGATTCCGCACCGACCCCTGCCGAAGCATTCTTAATCCTCCCCGGGTTCTTTCGCACGAATTCGATCAATTCCGCCAGCGTTTTAAAGGGGGAGTCGGCTCTCACGGCAAAGATAGCGGGGGCGTAGCCGAAATAACCTATGGGAACAACGTCCTTGATTGGATCGTAGGTCACCTCTTTGCTGATCACCGGCATGATCATCAGGGGGGTGTCGGTTGAACCGAGGAGTGTATAACCATCCTTCTTGCTCTTGATCACATAGGTCGTTCCCTGAATCCCCGTGCCTCCCGGCCGGTTCGACCGCTGAAATAGGGACCTTGAGGTGCTTCGCAAGAATATCGCTGTACGCCCGCGCACCCATGTCCGCGGACCCCCCGGGACTAAAAGGAATAACAAGTTCGATGGCCCGGGTCGGATACCTATCGGCGGCCTGCACCGTTCCCAGGAAAACCCGGCAGAATCAGGCCGAAGATCAGAATCAAAAGGGTACCATTTTTTCATTGTCCATCCTCCTTTTGCGGTCGAAAAGACTGACTTTGCGCCGAGCACCGCCCCCTGCATGACCTACCATTAGCACAAGCAGACACCACGGTCAACCCTGATTCATTCCAAAAGTGAAACCCCGCCTTTTAGAGACTGCATCGTAATCCGCCGTCCGCCCTGCGACATGCTCAGGACGAACGGTTAAGTAGCTGGATCTTAACGCGACCATTTCCGTTCGTGGTGAGCCTGTCGAAGCATGAACGGACTTGCGACACAGCCTTTTGAGGTGGAGAACTTCACGCGACTTCGGACACGCTCATCTCACTTAAAATCGGATGGAATCAGGGAGAACATGACCGCATCGTAGATGCTGTCTCGAACTACGTGCCTGTTCCTCGCGATCCCCTCTCTCATTGCCCCCGCTTTCTCCGCAACCC
>CAVSVC010000023.1:0-8997 GCA_963731045.1 uncultured delta proteobacterium
CCAAGGTCGGCGATATCGAGAATGCCTATCTCTACAACCTTGACGACCTTCAACATGTGGCCAATGACAAGATCAAGATCCTGAAGAAGGAGGCCGAGAAGGCAGAAGCACTGGTCAAGGAGGAGGTGGCCGGGTTTGTCGCCTGGTACCGGTCCCTGGAAGGTCACCCCCACCATCACGGCCCTGAGAAAGAAGTTTGAGGAAATACGCAAAAAAGAGCTGGAAAAAACCTTCTCCCTGCATCCCAACCTGTCAGAAAAGGAACGGCACTTCCTGGAGGCAATGACCTCCGCCATTCTCAACAAGATTCTCCAACCTCTCCCCTTGCCCTGCTCAAGCGGACGAACGAAGAGGGAGCGACAGACCTCTACCTTGACTCACTGCGGGCTCTCTTTGATATTCAGGAAACATTCGAAAGAGACGATGAAAAGGAAGGAATCAAATCGAATGAGATCTCGTGAACTGAGAATCGGCACCCGCGGAAGTCAATTGGCCCTGTACCAGGCCAACTGGGTCAAAGACAGATTGACCCAGGCCCATCCCGGTCTTCAGGTCTCCCTGATCAAGATTAAGACCACGGGGGATAAGATCCTGGATGCCCCCCTGGCCAAGGTGGGCGGGAAGGGGCTCTTTGTCAAGGAGATTGAAGACGCGCTGCTTGAAAAGAGAATCGACCTCGCCGTCCACAGCATCAAGGATGTCACCACCGAGTTCCCGGAGGGACTTCACCTCTCGGCCATCACAAAGAGGGAGGATCCGCGGGATGTTTTTATCTCAAAAGATGGAACGCTGTTAATGGACCTGCGCCAGCGGGCAAAGATTGGAACGAGCAGCCTGAGACGTCAGGCCCAGATCCTTCATCTGAGAAAAGACTTCGAGATGATCCCCCTCCGGGGGAACGTCAACACCCGTCTGAAGAAACTGGAAACCACGGACCTCGACGGGATCATTCTCGCCCTTGCGGGCGTAAGAAGGCTCGGTTTTGAAGAAAGGGTCACCGAAATCATCCCCCTCGATCTCTCTCTGCCGGCAATCGGACAGGGGGCCCTGGGAATCGAAACCCGGATTGAGGACGGCGAGTTGGAAGAAAAACTTCGGTTCCTGAACGACCCGGCCTCGTTCACCGCCATTTCGGGAGAAAGGACCTTTCTCAAACGATTGCAGGGAGGATGTCAGGTTCCCATCGCGGCTTACGGACAGATCACGGGTTCAACGCTCCGCATCGACGGCCTGGTTGGAACCATCGATGGAAAACGATTGATCAGGGGAGGGGTGGAAGGGGATCCCGAGAAAGCCGAAGCCCTCGGCCTGGCGCTCGCCGAGGATCTGTTGAGCAAAGGGGCAAAAGAGATTCTCGACGAAGTTTACCGGCAAACGGCCCCCTACGTTTCGATTGAAGAACAGAACCAGGGATAGGACAGAAGAAGAATGGCGGCAAAACTTCCCCTGACCGGAAAGAGGATCCTGATCACGCGGGCCCGTGAGCAATCGGCCGGATTTGCAGCGGGGCTGAGAGAACTGGGGGCGGAGGTCCTTGAGGTCCCCACCATCGAAATCCTCCCTCCCCTTCGGTGGGACGACCTCGACCGGTCCGTGGACCAATTGGCCTCCTACGACTGGGTGATTTTCACAAGCGCCAATGGGGTGAAGTTCTTCTGGCAACGGCTGGAGGAGAGGAAGAAGGATCTTTCCCTCCCGCCGGATCTTAAAGTGTGCGCCATCGGCCCTGCAACCGCGAAGAAGCTGAAAGAGAAGAAAGCCCGGATCGATTACGTCCCGGAAGAGTATGTTGCCGAGGCCATTCTCAAAGGATTTGCCGCAGTACCGATGAGCGGCAAGGGGATTCTCCTGGCCCGCGCCAGAGTAGCCCGGGATATCTTGCCCAAGGGACTTCGACAAATGGGAGCCAAAGTCGACGTGGTGGAGGTCTACCGGACCGTGAAACCGAAGGGAGGAGCAAGGAGACTGCAACAGCTCTTTTCGGAAAGCAGGATCGATGTCGTCACGTTTACCTCCTCTTCAACGGTCAACCATTTTGCCGATCTGCTCAAGAAAGAGGATCTGGAAATTCTCCTGAAGGACACGGCCATCGCCTCGATCGGACCGATCACGACCCGGACTGCAAAGGAACTGGGGCTGGAGGTGCGGATCCAGCCTGAGGATTATACCATTCCAGCTTTGACACAGGCCATCGTTGATTACTTCAGCAATAGCAAGCGCCAAAGCTCCAATGCCAAATGAACGAAGGAACGATGGAATGATGGAATACTGGAAAAATGGGGCGGTCCTACCAAAAACAAGAGATTGCTTCCCCCGAATCAAGTTCGGGGTCGCAATGACAAATCATAACGCAGGGGCCCATAGTAGTCGTTGCGAGGAGTCATTTTCCGACGAAGCAACCTTGTTTGGCAAGACCCACGATGTCAACGGGATTGAGATTAATTCGGGCAAGTGTGATCCTGGGGAGACAAGAGTACCTTCCGGGATATCTCATGCATTTCCATCATTCCAACATTCCATTATTCCAGGAATCATCCTTCTGGATTTCTCATGATCAAAGTCATCCTCTTCGACCTCGGAAATGTCATCCTTCCCTTCAGCCATTTCCAGATCGCAGAGAAGCTCCTCCGTTTTTCGGGAAAGAAAGAATTTCAGGATCCGTCGAAGATCTTCTCTTATCTGTTTGACTTTCAATCCGGGGCGGTGAACCGCTTCGATACGGGAAAAGTTTCCCCCCTTCGGTTCTTTCAGTCCATAAAGGAAAATCTCCTGCTCTCCCTCTCTTTTGAGGAATTCGTTCCGATCTGGACTGACATCTTCACCGAAAACAAGGAGGTTTCTGAGACGATTCTCTCCCTCAAGGGGAAGTGCAGGCTTGGCCTCCTTTCGAACACAGATCCTCTTCACTTCCAGCACGTCCTTTCGAAGTTTCCAATTCTCT
The DNA here is from genome assembly GCA_963731045.1 of uncultured delta proteobacterium. GTDB lineage: Bacteria > Desulfobacterota > BSN033 > BSN033 > UBA1163 > CAVSVC01. The sequence continues at coordinate 2,942 of CAVSVC010000023.1, forward strand.
CCGCTTTTGATCAATGGATTCTGTCTTACGAAACGGGATTGAAAAAGCCCGATGCCCGGATCTACCAAAAGGCCATGGAGTGGGCCTCCGTCAGGCCCGAGGAGATTCTTTTCATTGACGATATGGAAAAGAATGTCGACGCGGCAATATCGTTAGGAATGGAAGGAATCCATTTCCGATCCGCCCCTCAAATGAAAGAAGAGTTATCACTCCGATTCCAATCTCCCTGACCCACCTTACTCCACGATCTCAACTTTGATCAGGTTGGTCGTTCCTGGGATGCTGATCGGGACCCCCGCAATCACGACGATCCGGTCTCCCGGGGAGGCCATCCCCAGTTCCCTGGCAAGCCTTTTCGCCCCTTCCAGCATCTGATCGGTGTCCCGCCACTCCGAAGCCAGGACAGGCCAGACCCCCCAGCAGAGGTTGAGGCTTCTCACCGTGGACAGGTGCCGGCTGGGGGCCAGGATCGGCTGCCGGGGCCGAAGTCTGGATACCCATCGCGGCGTGCTCCCTGATTCGGTAGGCGTCACGATGGCAACAGCCTTGACCTCTTCCGCCAGGAAGACGGCAGCGTGACTGATGGCCTGAGCAAGTCCCGGATCGCTGTCCCATGTCTTCTTTAAGAACTGATCATAAGGAAACTGTTCCTCCGCAGCCTGAGCGATCTTCGCCATCATCCGGACAGACTCGACGGGATACTGACCCATGGCCGTCTCTTCGGAGAGCATCACGGCATCCGTCCCGTCGTAGATGGCATTGACGACATCGGCGACCTCCGCCCGGGTTGGGCGGGTGTGATCCACCATCGAGCGGAGCATCTGGGTGGCGGTAATGACAGGTTTGCCAAGTTCGTTGGCCTTTCGAATGAGCATCTTTTGCACATTCGGAATCCGTTCCAGGGGAGTCTCGACCCCAAGATCCCCACGGGCTACCATCACGCCGTCTGAAGCGGACAGGATCTCGTCAATCGATTCCAGGGCCTCTTTGCGCTCGATCTTGGCAACCACCGGAATCGGCGTTGACACTTCCTTGAGGAACGCCTTGGCCCGTTCAATGTCCCTGCCGCTCCGCACATAGGAAAGACTGACGATGTCGATGCCATTCTTCACTCCGAACTCAAGATCCTCGCGGTCTTTCTCAGTGAAACCTGCGGCCAGGATGTTTCCCGTTGGAAAGTTGATTCCCTTGTGCGAGGTGAGGATCCCCCCCACCGTCACGCGACATTCGACATCCTGATCCGTAATTCTCAATACCTGAAGTTCGATGGTCCCGTCCGAAAGGAGAATCGTATCCCCTGCCTTCACCTCCTTCGGAAGAGAGGGATAGGTCACGGACACCCCTTTCTCGTCACCCAGGAACTCCCGGCTGCTCAGAAGAAACGGCTCGTCCCGCTTCAGTGCCGCTCCTCCCTCTTTCACCTTTCCAACACGGATCTTGGGTCCGGCCAGATCCTGAAGGATCGTTACCGGTCGGTTGAGCCTCTCGGAAAGGTGACGGATCGTGGCAATCTTTCTCAAATGATCCTCATGCGTCCCGTGGGAGAAATTAAGCCTCGCCACATTCATCCCTGCCCGGATCATCTCTTCGAGAACTCCCGGCGACTCGCTGGCCGGACCGATGGTACAGACGATCTTCGTCTTTCGAAATGTCGTTTCTTCCAAGGAAATCCCTCCTCTCCTGGTTGTCGAAGGGAATCACTTCCCCTGGGTAACCTCTCCAAAGCTGTGAAGAAATCAAAAACAAACGAAAAAAATCCCCGAGCCCTATAAGGGTGGACCGTTTGGAAAACTTTAGGGGAAACCTTCGACACGGTATGATATCATAATCCCATGGAATTCGCATTTCTGAAAACACTGGTGATCATCTTCGGGACCTCTTCCCTCGTTGTCTTTCTTCTGGGCAAAGCTCAAGGCCCCCTCCGTCGTCGGTTTTCTCGTTGCCGGCATCCTTGTGGGCCCGTACAGCCTGAATCTCGTCACAGATATCCACACCGTGGAACGTGTCGCTGAGCTGGGGATCGTCCTGCTCCTGTTTACGATCGGACTCGAGTTCTCGGTCAAGAATCTGATCACACTCCGGTCGGTCGTCCTGGGAGGCGGCTTTCTCCAGGTCCTGCTGACCACGGCAGGGACAGCCCTGCTCTCGGTATTCGCCCTTCGCCAGCATCTGAATCAGGCGATCTTCGACGGCTTTCTTGTCTCCCTCAGCAGCTCCGCCATTGTGCTGAAAACGATTTTCGACCGGGGAGAAATCCATACGCCTCACGGCCGCGTCTCCCTCGGCATCCTGCTCTTTCAGGATCTCTGCGTCGTTCCTCTCATGCTCCTCGTCCCGGTCCTTTCGGGCGCAGAACAGGGACTCGGGAACGTGGCCTTCACGCTCTTGAAGGCCCTGGCCATGGTGGCTGCCGTCCTGCTGGTGGCAAAATGGGTGGTCCCGGCCATCCTGCACCAGGTGGTGAGTCTGAGAATGCCCGAGCTTTTCATCATGGCCATTATCCTGCTCAGCATCGGGACAGCGCTCCTGACCGCGCTGCTCGGGCTCTCCATTGCCCTCGGGGCTTTTCTTGCGGGAGTGGTCATTTCCGAGTCGGAGTATTCTTCCCAGGCCATGTCGGACATCCTCCCGTTCAAGGAGAGCTTTACCGGCCTCTTTTTTATCTCCATCGGCATGCTGATGGATCTGTCCTTTCTCCGGGCAAATCCGGCCCTCGTCCTGAGTGTCCTGGTCATCATCATCGTTGCAAAGGGTCTCACCATCTCCCTCGCCACACTGGTCCTTGGCTATTCACCACGAACCGCTCTCCAGACCGGGCTCTATCTCTCCCAGATCGGTGAATTCTCTTTTGTCCTGGCCGTGGCGGGAAAGGCGGTCGGTCTGATACCGGAGGAGTATTATCAGCTCTTCCTGTCCGCATCGATTCTCACTATGCTTTTGACTCCCCTCCTGATGAAGGTGTCTTCTCCTCTTTCCATCTTTCTCTCTTCCGGGAACCTGCTGCGGCGGCTGGATCGGCATCGCGTCCGGGGGGAAGCGAACGCTACCCCGAAAAGATCAAGGACCATGTGATCATCATCGGGTCCGGTGTCAACGGAAGAAATCTGGCGCGGGTCTTACGGGAGTCCGCGATTCCCTACGTCATCCTGGAATTCAACATCGATATCGTGAGAGGGATGAAAAAGAAAGACGAACCGATTTACTATGGTGACGGAACACGTCCTGAAATCCTTCGGCGACTCAGGATCCGGGAGGCTCAGCTCGCAGTCGTTGCCATCTCGGACGCGGCAGCCACAAGAAGAATCACCCAGCTGGCCAGAAAGGAGAACCCCGACCTCCACGTCATTGTAAGAACTCGCTACACGGCCGAAATCGACGACCTGATTCGGCTGGGCGCCGACGAGGTCGTTCCTGAAGAGTTTGAGACCTCCGTGGAGATTTTTTCGCGAGTACTTCACCATTACCATACCCCGGTCAATGTGATTTCGGATTACGTCGATCATGTGCGGGAAAATTCCTACAAAGTCTTGAGAAAGACGGAACTTCCGAAGAAACATCTCGGCGAACGAACCGGCTTTCTGAAGGATATCGAATCGGAGGTCTATCTCCTCAAAAAAGGGACGGCCGCCCACGGCCGGACCCTGAAGGCGCTGGATCTCCGGGCGAATACGGGAGCGACGCTCATTGCGGTTCAACGGAAGAGCAAGGTCTTTCAGAACCCGCCTCCCAACTTTATTTTGAAAGCCGGGGATGCCGTTCTGTTGATTGGGAAGAGGCAGGACATCGGCCTTGCCGTGGAACTTTTCGAAGGGAGGTCTCACACGGACCAGGTCCCCGGAATTAGGAATCCGGAAGAGCAAGAGACATGATCGCCGTCTCCCGTCTCGAAAAATCAGGACTGGATCGCCTCTTCAGCGTCTCCAGAAAATAGATCAGTGATGTCCAAAATACGAGATTGCTTCCGGACATCCGCTCGCAATGACAAATACTAACGCAGGAGCCAATTTTAGTCGTTGCGAGGAGTCTTTTGGCGACGAAGCAACCTGCGTTTTTGAAGGCCGCTAATTCCTAAAGGTTGCGGTACAGCGCCCGATTTGGACAAGAGTGAAGATAGATCCATTATTTTCTATTCTTTCGCTTCGTAGAGGAAAACTTTTCCTCAAGCAGGAAGGTGATCTCTCCTCCCAGGAGGAGAACGGCGGAAGAGTAATAAACCCAGAGGAAGAAGACGATCAGCGTGCTCAGGGACCCGTAGATCATCGAAAACCTCCCGAGATGGAAGACGTACCATCCGAAGAGGTGTTTGGTCACCTCCCACAACAGACTGGCGAAGAAGGCGGCCTGGAGGGCGGATCGAACGTTGATCTTTCGATTCGGAATGATCTTGTAAATCCAGAAAAACATCATATACGTGAACAAAAAGGGAACGAGGTATCTCAGGACCCACCGGAGGATCGGCCCCATGATGACGACCAGGGGTTGAATCCGGAAGCTCTGCAGGACGGCGACCGCCGAGGTCAGGGTCATGCTCAGCAGCAGGGCGATCCCCGCCAGAAAGATCATCAAGACGTCAATCGCCTTCCCACGGAAAAATCCTCTCTCCACCTTCACCTGAAAGACAATATCGAAGGCCGTTCTCATGGAGCTGAACACCCAGGTGCAGGTCCAGATCAGTCCCCCCATTCCCAGCGCCCCGACGATCTTGCGATCCCGGGTGATTCTCAAGATATTCCGCATGATCTTTGGATCCAGAGAGGGAACCACGTTCTCCAGATACTGGCGGAGGGCGTTTAACACGTCGCGGGAGCTGTACAGGTAGGTCCCCACCAGCGAGAGAAGGAGCAAAATGAAGGGGATCATGCAGATGAGAAGATTGAAGGTCATGCCCGAGGAGAGAAAAAAGCCGTGGTCCCGATGGAACTTTTTCAGAGCTTCCAGGAGAAGACGCATCCCTGCCGTTACCCTTCTTCTCCCATGCATCGTCACCATAGGTATCGACTTTCAACTCGAAGAGGAACGGATCGCCCCTGCTCAGGATGTGAAACCCTCCGCCCTGGATCTATCGCCCCTCAGGCGTCTTAGGGAGGGGAGGGAGGTCTTGGCCCTGTTTCTTTCCTCCCAGGGATCCCCTGACCGCCCTTGGAATCCAGAGGAGAAGGGTAATCAGAATACCCAGCCCGATCGATCCCAGGATGGTATAGACCAGGGAGGTTTCGAATTTCCACAGGAGAAATCGGATGACCACAGGAGCGGCCCCTGAATTTTGGACGGCAAAAAAAGCAATCCCAATGACGATGACAAAAACGACATAGAAAAAGAACCGCATCGTTCACGCTCCTTTCCCTGGGTGCGAAGACTCAAGGCCAGATGGAACTCAGTAGGGATTCGACAGCAGGGCATCGAAAACATCCGTCAGAATTTCGTTGACCATCTGTCCCATGTGCTCCGGTCCTCCCGCGAAGACCGTTTTTTCTCTCTCAACCTCTACGTTTCTCGTGAAAACCTTTTCCTCTTTTTTCACTCCGAGATGAATCACAAGATGGATTGAGGTGTTGATGCTGGTCCTGAACAGAAGATCGTCTTTCCCTTCGACCCAGAACCTCTTAATCTGAATAAGCAGAATGGAGTCCGCTCCGATGTTTCTGAGGGATTCGGGGGTCCCATCCCAGCTTGGAATCGACATCGTTCTGAGACCTCTTTTCAGCAGAACGTCGTTCAGGGCCTCCATCATTGCTGTCTCCAGGGGGGCAGGTTCGCTCTTGTAATACCTTGCCGCCCCCTGTACTGGAGTATACTGCCCTATGTAGAGGCTGTCCGGCCGTTCATCTTTAAAGGGTGCAAAAGCGATCTTCGGTCCCACCTTCTGCTGAAGAGAGGAAAATTCTTTCGAAGACTCATAGCGTGGGCGAAGGGAATAGGTTCCGCTTGTCGCACACCCGAAAAGGAAAAAACCCAGCAACAAAATGGAAAACCAGTGCAGTCGTTTCATAATGCCCCCCTCACAAATTTTTGCCCATTCTATCACAGTTCGGCCCTGATGTGAATGGAATTACGCT
>CAVSVC010000024.1:0-35773 GCA_963731045.1 uncultured delta proteobacterium
ATCTTCCGAGATGATTGTGCAAGAAGGGGCCGGACCCAGTAAGCATCCCTCCCTCTTTTGACCGGCTGAAATCCTTTCCCTCGATTCTCAAGACGAGCGTGTATCCCTTGGGCACAACCATGCAGGTCGGCCAGAACTCTACCTGGACTTCATAGATCTCCCCTGGGGTTAATTTCTGGATCTCGTCATGAGTATGGTAAGGACGCCAGGGCGTACTCAGTTTTTGATCAAGCTTGTGGTGAGATACCCGCAGCCATCCCTGGCTAAAAGGAACAGCTGGCTCGGAAGCACCTTCCCATGTGACTTCCCTTCCTTCCGGTGAGAAGAGTTGCAGCGTTGCGAAAATATCCATGTCGTTTGTCGAAGACGAAACCCAGAGATTGGCCATGACAGGTCCAGTGATCTCAGTCTCTTTTCTCGAAAGGTGCAGAGGTAAATGCGATGTGATTGCCAAGAGCCTCATAGGAAGCTTTGGAAACAGTTGAGGAAGGCGATTGGGTCATTGTTATTTTCTTTGGGTCGAGGTAAAGTTTTGTCCAGACGGTCCGGCCGATTGGCCACTCGTTCTCGGTCCGATCTTTGAGAGTCCCATCGACATGCTGAATCTTCAGCATCACCGGAGCCCGTTTTTCCCACCCGTTGTCCTTGCCCTTGAGGAAGTGATCGTAGAACTCCTTCTGCAGGGCCCTACCTTCAGTTTTGTAGAAGGCATCGCGGTGGTTGCCACTGTGGACCTCCAACCATTTTTGCTTTGAAGGGGAGCGATAGTAGCCTTCGAAGTTGCCCCGAGAATGAAGGCCAAATCCTCCCCAGTTGGCAGCCGATAGCAGAGGAATCGTAATCTTTCTCAAAATCCCCGCTCCGTCCCTGGTAGAACGGACCATCGAGTTCACGGCTCAAAAAAGCTTCTTTAACGTCCGCTCGGTTGGCAACCAGTTGTTCTGGTGTCAGGGCTTTGTCGCCGCCAATCGGTGAGCCATCGTCAAAGTCCCGGCAGGGACTCGCTCCGTTCCCATGTTGAACTGGAATCACCTGTTTTGCATACCACCCCACCTGCATTGAGTTATAGATGCCACCATGTCGGGAATTATCCCGGTACTTGTCAGACATTCCCTCCCAGGGCAGGATTGCAGTCAAGTGCGGAGGCTGGAGCGATGCGACGATCCACTGGGTGTAGGCAAAATAAGAGATTCCAAGGATTCCAACTTTGCCGCTGCTCCATGGCTGCTGTGCCGCCCATTGTATCGCATTATAAAAATCGCGGGCCTCCCGGGGAAAAAGGGTCCAGATAACCGGGCGATTTGCCGGACCCACGAATGTCAATACGAATCAGGACATAACCATCAGGTACCCAGAGCTCAGGATCCGATGTCTCCCAGTTGTGGTAGAAGCAGCTTGACCCTTCGAAAAGTTCGGGTATACGCTCAACCATCTCCTTCCATTCCTCAGCATAGAGGTCCTTGGTGGCAAGGTCTTTCCCGTAGGCAGATAAAGACAGGATCACTGGATACCGACCGGCTTCCTTAGGCCGGAAGACGTTGGCCATCACGAACGAGCCGTCGTCCGTGGGAATGGCGACGTTCTTTTCAAAAATGAAAGGGTCCTGAGGCCGGGCCCGATTTTTTGCTACATACGTTGCTCCCATATCTTTCTCCTTTTCTTTTATTGACCGGAACGTGCCCCGTCCCGCCAAAGCGGGATAGGCGGGGTCAAGGGGTACGATATAATGATATACCTTGCCGGGAAGCCCCGCCCTGTGGGCGGGGAGTTTCACAACAATTTGGAATTGACATTCCCGCCCCCAATCCTCGGTCCGCCCAATGGACAATTAAGCAGAAAAATGGCTGCATTCCCCCGTATCAAGTACGGGGCAGGCTCCTCAGGTCCGGAATGACAACATTATGAAATTGTTGCTGATTCACCAGACTGAATTGGCCACGGTTATGCAGCAATCCATCCAATACTGAGCAAAAATGCTATTACCTGGAGCTTCAGATCCCTGGAGTCTTCGGTTTCTCCAGGATTACTTCTTCGCCCTCTCGTCGGTATATTTCTTCAGGGCCTTAAGGTAATAGTCCCAGACGGTTCGGGCCGCCTTGTAGCCCTTACCCTCTTGCTCCTTTTATGAAGGCATCATTAGCACTTTCTATTAATTTAGCATTGAATGCCTTTTCTTCAGGTGTGAGTGCAATATAATTTATGCCACGCTCATAAATCCACTTATAGAGAATTCCCGATGATGTCATTCTTAACCGCGTCGGAATAATAACCGGCAAACTCCTTCCTGAGGTCCATCATAATTGTCTGGATATCTTTTGGGAGCCTCAGAAAAAGATCCCGATTGATAAGGATGCCAGCGGTAGTTACTTGCTGCCAATGTGAAGGTAATGGCACTCTTAATCACTTCGTAATGTTTCATGCTGTCGCTCATAGGAAGGTGCCTTATAAAGCCGTCAACCGTTCCCCTACTCATTGCTTCATAAATATCGGTATAGGGCATGAAGATTGGATTCGCCCCCAGTCCTTTAAAGTAGTATTTGGATAGAGCCGACAGTCCGGATTGTCTTTCCTTTCACCTCCGAAAAGAACCGAACCGTCTTACTCATCGCAATAGCCCCGAATCCAGAGGTGCTCTGCGCATCTACGACACCTTCTCTTTCGAGCTCTGCTTTCAGGTTCGGCTCATTTTCTTGGGTATCCAGCGAAGCCAAAATGATCGCTCCGTAGTCATCGCCAGCGTTTCCGAGAAGGTCAATCATCATAAAGAAGGGAAGGTTACTCGGAAAGTAGAGCTAGACTGTAGTATACCCTGCGTCGGTCATTTTGGTTTTCAATCCCGGCAGCATATCCGGCTGTTTGACCAGGGAGTCCATCCAGAAGAAATCAATTTTCACTCTGCCATTTGTCGGCTTGGCCAGCTCATTAGCCCACCACTGGTATTGCTTCCCCGTCCATGAGTTTTAGCGAAGAAAACAGATGTCTTCAGCGTCAGGGGTTTAATGATTCCGCAGCAAACGAAGGTTGGAAAAAAGGCAGGTAACCCAATATCACAGCAATGAGCACCACAAACGTCATAACGTTTCGTTTCATCTTGAACCTCCTTATCTTGGTATGATGAATCTTCTTTTTATTCGCCCCCAACAACGTTTGGTTCCGACACCCATTTTGCCTCTCACCTCCTTTTGTACCAGTAGGCCGATCCTATTCCAGAAAGTACTCCTCTATCGAAATTAGCATTTCGGGTTGCTGTATTTTGTCCACGTTTGCGTAATGGTGTCGCCCAGGCTCACATGGGTAAACTTGATGATATTGTTACCATTGAATCACAAAAAGCGTCGTGCCGACAGCAAAGAGCACCTTGAAGGGCCAAGAGAGGGAAGCTATAAATACCTATCCGCATCTCCATGATCTTTACCGCATAAATAGCCATCTTCCAGGCTCCCCAAGTGATCAATCCGTATACCGCGGCTCCAATCAAGTCGCCGAATATGGTCACACAGTTCTGGACCCCCCGGGAAACTTTCTTGTCAGGAGATCAACTTTAACATGGCCTCTTTCGATAGCCACGATCGACACCCCAAAATAGGTCGCAATCACCAGCAGACTCTCTACCGTCTCCACAGCGCAGGGAAATGGACCCCAGAGCTTGCGGCCAAAACCGTTCAGCGTCTCGATAATGGCCATCAGAAAAATCGGTATTCCGATGACTAAGGCTCCCCATTTTTTCAGATAATCTTCATAAATCAAAATCAGCTTTTCCATGGACTTCTCCTTTCGACCTTACTGGAAAATAGCATGGCGCAAGGGTAAGGCGCACAGGGTAACTACAAAAAATAAGAGTCATTTTCACGGTTCGAAGGTGCCCTCCGAGCATCAGGGAGATCTTCTATCATCGGTTGCCTCTTTACTTCCCGAACATCAGGTTTGGAAGCCACAATGATATCTGTGGAAACAAACAAAGAATGGCAACCAGCAAAACCTGGAGGATTACAAATGGAAGGGCCCCGGCAATGATGTCATTCATCTCGACTTGATCGCCCAATGTCCCCTTCATCACAAAGAGCGTTAGTCCGAAGGGAGGGGTTACCCCACCAATGCACGCCAACATTACGAAAATCACACCGAACCATACGAGGCTTGCCCCATGCATCTGCATGATGGGCACCACAAAGGGCAACGTCAAGCCAACATCGATACAGCATCTATGAGGCACCCCAAAAACAGATACAAAGCAATCAAGATCACCATTAACAACCAGAAAGGAAGGCCCGCTTCCGTCATCCATTGCGTCATGGTCGAGATGACTTTTGTCACCGATAGGAATTGTGTAAAAATCGTCGCCGTTCCGCAAAGAATAAAAAGCATCGCGCTTGCCTTTGCACAGTCGATGGCCGCTCCTGCCAGATTAGCCCAAGAAAATTTCCTTCTCTGGATGAGCACCAGGACCGCACCAATAACCCCCACCCCAGCCGCTTCATCCGGTGTCGCCCATCCCATGTAGATTGACCCAAGAACCAGGATGAAAAGGATAGCCACAGCCCAGATATTCTTCAGTGTCCTGATCCGTGTCCGCCAGGATGTATCGAGACTGCCAATCTTTGGAGCATAGGAAGGCTTAAGATAACAAAAGAGAGAGATGGCTACCGCAAGAACGACGGCAAAGAGGACCCGGGCATAATGCCGGCGATCAGGAGCCTGCCAATCGATGTTTCCGTCATCACCCCCAGAACGACCATGAGAATGCTCGGAGGGATGAGTGCATCGATGCCGCTTGCCGTGGCGACAACACCCACCGCCAACCGCTTGTTATATCCGGTGTTCAGCATTTCAGGGACCGCGATTTTGGAGAAGACCGCAGCCTCGGCCAGGCCCGATCCGGAGACAGCGCCGAAAATGGCGCATGCATAAACCGTCGCTACTGCTAAACCCCCGGGAATCTTGCCCAGCCAGGCTCGTGCTGCATCATAAGAGTCCTTTGAAAGGTCTGCATAGAAAGCGACGAACCCCATGAGAAGAAAGAGCGGCAAGGCAGCAAATGTAAAGGTTGAGCAGAAAGTATAGAGCTTTGTCGGAGTCACTTTATGACGCCCTGGAAGCCATAGACAAAGATCATGCCCCCAGTCCCCACGGCCGCCATCGCATAGGTAACCGGGACGCTTAATAAGATCAACAACACAAATAGAATAATTCCGAGAAATCCAACGTACAAGTTTTCCATACAAACCCCCTGGATTGAGGCTCGAAACATGAAAACCGGTTAGCGATTCCGTTATTCGTACAATTTACGTATCAGTTTCTTCTTATACTCATACCTCGGCAGAGCGTCGACCAGTTCGACGTCGGCCCGGAACATGAGCTTGTCCCGAATGACGCTTTCCGTGAGTCTCTTGAGCTCGTGCCTGTCCCCGGAAGCCTCACCCAATTCGACCTTGATTTTGAGGGGAGGCTCGACGACAGTTCCGGGACGTTCAAGCTGGATCTCGATCTCACCGCTGACGCGGGGTTTAAGGGAAGAGACGACATCACTCACCGCGATGGGATAAACGTTTACGCCCAGAACGGTGAGCATGTCATCCGTTCTGCCCAAGACCTCGATACGAAAACCTGTCCGTCCGCAGAGACATCAGTCGTGGAAACCACTTTGATGCGGTCACGGGACCGATACCGCAACAGGGGCATGGCTTCCAGTTCCAGAGCCGTGTAGACCAGCTCTCCCTCAACTCCTTCCCTGATTACGATTTGATCGCCGGTTTCAGGATCGATGAGTTCAACATGCACAAGGCCCTGTCCGAGATAATGCATTCCGTTTCCTCTGTTCTGCACGCATTCACCGAAAACCACACAGGCCATCTCGCCCATGCCCATCCCTTCAACCACGGTAGCGCCAAAACTCGCTTCAACCCGGGGACGGACCAGCCTCGTTCCGCCCTCCGCTCCGCCTACAATGGTGTGAAGACCCAGGTCCTTGGGATCAACCCCTTTCTTTTCGATCTCGCCCAGCAGGTAGGACCAGAACGACACGGTAGCGTGGAGCGCGTTCGCTCCCTGGTATCGAAACGCAGAGATGACCCGGTCCGTATTGAATCCCGTGGGCATGTCGACTGCCCCGGTTCTTTCGATTCCTTCCCGGAAGGTATCGGCAATGAACGGGGCCGTGGGGATGTTGACCACCACGCTGTCCGGTCTGATCCCCCGCCTGCCCAGCAGAAAACGCGCTATGGCCTCCGCATGGACGCTCGATATATCATGTGCGGTGAGACCAATATAGGTTGGGATTCCGGTCGTTCCGCTGGAGGAGTAGACCCGGGCCAATTTTTCGATTGAACAGGCCCGGTGTTTGCCAACCGGCGGTCGGCTCATCTGGGCCTCTCGAAGTTCTTTCTTCTCAGTGAAAGGCAGCTTGACCATGTCCTCAAGGCCTTTAATATCGGGAAGGGTGAGCCCCATCCTCTTGAATTTCTCCTGGTAGAAGGGAGAAGATTCAAAAAGAACCTTGAGTTGCTTCAAAAGTTTTTCCTGATGTAGATCATACAATGCTTCAGCTGACAGAGTTTCCGCTTTCTCGTCCCAAAATGTCTTCCATTGTGATTCCATGAAGTTTGCCTCTCACGGCCCAGTTTGTTTGACTGAGGTTCAGGTCCGAACATCCCACTGTTATGCCGGCTTAGGGATTCTGCCTCTTCTCCGGCACCACTGAATCACAGGTTTCACGATCAGGAATGCGGCAACAGTTAGAAAGAACGCAGAGACAGGTCTCTCGATGAAGACAAAGAGGTCGCCGCCCGCCATGATGATGGATTGCTGCAAGGATCGCTCGAAAATCGACCCCAGAACCATCGCCAGAATCAACGGGGCCGCGGGGAAACGGGTCTTCCTCATCACGTAGCCAATCCCTCCGAAGAACACCATGGTTCCGACGTCAAAAACATTATTATTGATGCTGTAAGCGCCGATGACGCAAAAAATGACGATCAGCACTGCCAGGACTCGGTAAGGAACCTCCAGCAGCTTGACCCACAGACCAATCAGAGGAAGGTTCAGACCCAGGAGCATCTGACGTTCCAACGTACATCGATGCCATGACGCCCCAGAAAAGGTTTGGGTGCTCCTGAGCAGGACGGTGCCGGGCCGAATCCCATGCCCCATCAAGGCGACAAAGATCATCGCGGTGGTGGGGTTGCCGGGAACACCCAGTGTCAGAAGAGGAATAAAGATGAACTCGATGTCGCGTTGTTCGCGGACTCCGGCCCTGCAACCCCTTCAATCGCTCCCTTTCCGAATCGTTCCGGATGTTTCGAAATCCGTTTCTCTATCGTAGGATGCAAATGAGCTGAGTGCTCCAGCCCCGCCCGGAAGCACGCCGATGAAAAATCCCAGGAGTGTGCCCCTTGCCATGGCCCCCCAGCACTGACGCCAGTCCTACGCGTGGGAAACAATTTTTCAGGTTCGTTCTGAAGATCCGGCACCACCGGGGTTTCCAGATTGGACAGGACCTCCGAGATCCCAAAAAGGCCCATCGCGACCACCACGAAGTTCACTCCTTCCATGAGGTTGGCAAGCCCGAACGTGAATCGCCTCGCACCGAAGACCGGGTCGAGCCGATCGTTCCAGGATGAGGCCCACAATCCCCATCGACAGCCCCTTCAGCACCGATTCCTGGCGAGAGATAAACGGATCACATCAGGCCGAGAATCACAAGGGACGTATATTCCGGATACCCGAACCGGATCGCCAGCGCCGCCAGAGACGGGGCGACAGCCAGACATGGCGAAGACCCCGAACGTCCCGGCAATGAACGACCCGATGGCGGAAATGCCGAGGGCCGCTCCGGCCCGGCCCTGACGGGCCATCTGATACCCGTCCGTACATCTTCACCACGGAGGCTGCTTCGCCGGGAATGTTCAGAAGAATCGAAGTCGTGGATCCCCCGTGCATCGCACCGTAATAGATACCCGCAAGCATGATCACCGCCGAAACCGGCGGGGTGTTTGAAGGTCACCGGTAAGAGCATGGCAATGGTTGCAGGCGGACCCAACCCGGGCAAGACTCCGATTGCCGTCCCCAGAACCGCCCCCGCGGCAGCATCTGAAGAGGTTCCAGGGGGTGAGTGCGATGGCAAACCCGCCGCCCAGGTTTCCCGAGAAAATCCATTCCGCTATCTCCGAAGCATGGTCAGGACCCCGGCAGGGAGTTCAACCCCGAGCAACAGGTTAAAAAGGACGAAAGTGCCCACAGCAATGCCAAGACTGGTCGCCACCAGGACCCATTTCGTCTTCATATCAAAAACCCGAAGGATAATCACTGCAAGGAGGGCCGTAGCAATCACATACCCTACAGGATCGAGGATCACGATATAAACCATCAACCCTGCGAGGACGGTGACGGGACGACGCCATTGTCCAAGCGGTTGGGTCCCCACGGTACGTCCACGCCAGGCCTTGAGGAAAAAGAATGACGAAAGAACCGCAAGAGCGACCCCGCACAGGAACGGCAAAAAACCGGGACGGAGTTGTTCAGCCGTGCCGATGCCCATGCCCACCGCACCGATGGCCACCACGATCCCGAGCAAGATCAGAAAGAGGGATGCCCCAACATCAGCCCTGTTTCGCACGGTCGCCTCTTTAGATTTCTTGAACGTTTTGGCAAGTTCCTTATAGGCCTCGTATTCCTCTCTCCAGACCTTTGTAAACTCATCAGGGCCCAGATACTGGATGTCATCGCCAAAACTCTTGATCATTCTGACGACAGATTGATTTTCCGTCATTTTCTTGAACGCTCCAGCCAGCTTGTCGATGATCGGACGGGGCGTCCCTTTCGGGGTCAGCACGGCCCGCCAGTTGGGATAAGCGCAGTCAATCCCTTCTTCTAATGCCGTTGGCACATCAGGTAAATCGGGGTCCCGCTTTTCCGCCATGACAGCCAGTGCACGAAGCTTTCCTGATTTGATGTGGGCAATGCCCTGCGTGCCCGGCAATGCCGGAAACCTGAACCTGTCCCCCCAGAATGGCAATCAGGGCCGGCCCGCCTCCTTCATGGGGCACCACCCTCGTCTTAATCCCGGTCTTCTGTGTGATGATCTTCCAGGAAACGTCGGCCCCTCCCCAGGGTCCGGTGTGCCCGAAGACGAGTTTGCCGGGATTGGCCTTGGCCCATTCTACCATCTCCTTGAACGTTTTGAACGGCGCATCCGCCCGGGCAACGAGGACCCCGGAGGTATAGTTGATGCGGCATACCGCCAGCAGGTCGTCCGGTCCTTTCGATGTTCCCTCTACCGCCGGGAGCGTGCTGTTCCAGTTCGGCCCCCCACAGAGCAGGGTATACCGTCTGGGCGCTGCTTTCGCCACAAATTCCGTGCCGATGGATCCACCGCCGCCTGCTTTGATCTGCACGATGATGGGTTGTCCCAGGTAATCGGCTGCCACACTGGTAACAGCACGCATCGTTAAATCCGTTGAGCCTCCGATCCCCCCGGGGTTCACCAGGAGAATCGGCTTCGTCGGATAATCCTGGGCTTGAACGGATGGCAATCCCAAAACCAACAACGAAAGGAGTGCAACAGAAAGAAACACTTTTTCTTGCAGCGGTCTATTCATATTCTTCCTCCTAATTTGGAATCACTCAAAATTCATTTCTCCTCCACTTGGCCTCCTTGATGCTCCAGCCCGCCACCACGTTCTTACAGTTGATCACTTCCATGTCTTCATAGGTCTTACCCCAGTGTTCCGTATTCGCCGGTATCAAGATGGCATCTCCGGGTCCCACGACCTTTTCTTCATCGCCGATATGCACCAGCGATCTTCCCTTCAAAATCACCTGAACCTGTTCGTTCGGATGAGAATGAGGCTTACCCTCTCCTCCTGCGGGTAAAAGAGACGCCCCACCTCGATCTTCTCACCTTTGACGGTCGGACCCTCCGCAGGGGAATACGAGGGGGTAATCTTTTCCTTCAGCATGTCGTCCCATTTGAAAAACGGCATATCGACTTCCTCCTTGTCATGGAATTGTATGCGGAATAAGCTGGTCTATCGCAGGCTGAAGCCTGCGGCTCCAAAGAACGACCCATTCCATCCTTGGCGCCCGACTATTTCATTGGGATAATCGGCAGAAGAACGTACGAATCCATCCCTCCGCCCCCGTGAAGGATGACCTTGCCGCCGAAAATCTCGGGAGGTCTGTCATCCGGGTCATTGTGCGTCATGCCCCCCGTCCCTTTGGTGGCGTAGTAGAATTCCTGCCCGAACCCGGCCACGTCTCCCTCGTACTCGTAGTCCTTGCCGCACACGGTGAGCGCAACTCTCCATCCTGCAGGAAGAACGACACTGGTGGGCAGAATTTCTACATCACATTCATAGATCTCGCCGGGTGTTAGGGGCTCCACCCGGTCATGCGGGTGGTAGGGTTGGTACGGCTTGCTACGTTTCGGGTCAAGCCGGCGGTGGGAGGCCCGAAGCCAACCCTGTGCAACTGGCGTGTTTGGGTCCAACGCCCCTTGAAAGGTCAACTCCTTCCCGCTCGGGTCGAAGACGCGGACGATCAGGAAGAAATCAGTGTCGTTTGTGGAGGAAGAGATAAAGAGCTTGGCTGCGATTGGTCCTGTGATCTCGGTTTCGTGCTCGAGTGGGTCCGTCATGAACGTAAGCCCACTGCCCAGGGCGTCGTACTCGGCCTTGGCGGACTTAGCAATGGGTTCCGGGGTGAGAAGCATCCGGGTCGGGTCGAGATAAAACTTCGTCCACCGGGTTCTGGCCAGGGGCCACTCGTTCTCCGTGCGGAGGACAAACCTTTCTCCGGGGTGACGGATATTCAGTTGCACCGGCGGCTGCCTGTCCCATCCGTTGTCGATCCCTTTCAGGAAGTAATCAAAGAACCGCCTCTGGAGCGATAGCCCGTAGCCGCTCGAGAAAAGGGACCAGTGCGTATCCCCATGAACCTCGAGCCACTTCTGCTTCGCAGGCGCTTCGGTGAAACCATTGAAATTCCCCCTGGGGTGAATGCCCTGCCCTCCCCAGTTGGCGCACGATAGAAAAGGTGTGGTGACCTTCGAGAGGTCGGCGGACCGCTGACGGTGCCACTCGTCGGCAAAGGGATGAGCTTTGGTCTGCAAGAAAGGATCGATCCGGTTCTGAGCCATTTCTTCGTCCGGCAAGGTGACGGGTCCTGCGATCGACTCACCGGTGTTGGGGTTTTTCTTAGCCCTGTCTCCGAGGCCGTGCTGCACCGTAAACACCTGAATGGTCGACCAGCGCTTCGTAAACTCACTCAGGATCCCGCCGTGGAAACACGCATCGCGGTAGTTGTCGTTGAACCCTTCCCAGGGAATGATCGCAGTCAAATGGGGCGGATGTTTGGCCGCCACACGCCACTGATTGATGGCGTAGTAAGAGATCCCGAGCATCCCCACCTTGCCGCTGCTCCAGGGCTGCGTCCCCGCCCACTCGATACACTGGTAAAGATCGTCGTCCTCACGCGGACACTGGGGATCGAGAAAGCCTGGAGAACAGCCGGCCCCTCGTGAATCCACCCGAACGACGATATATCCGTGAGGAACCCAACGCTCGGGGTCCGTGACCTCCCAGGCCTGGTACTTGTTGGTGGAACCTTCCAGAATCTCGGGGTGTTCGCGAACCATCTTCTGCCACTGCATCGGATAGGCCTCCTGGAAAGAGAGGCCTTTCCCGTAGACACCATACGTAAGAATCACCGGGTAGCGCCCCTCTCCGACGGGCCGGTAAACGTCCGCGCGAAGCACGATCCCATCATCCATCGGAATGGGTGTGTTCCAGTCGATTCTCATGCCATCCCTGATTTCGCTCTTTTCGTTCATCTTCTCTTCTCCTCCCATGGAATCCTTTTTCTCTCTCCTGCCGAGGGGTAAGCGGTTTGCCCGGGTTCATGCCAGCCTGTAACTGCCAGGTTCAGTCTTCGGTAATTCTTTCGAACACCACCTTCAAGTGTTTTTCCACCGCCTCCACGATCCTCCCCGCATCCCTCCGGTTAACCGCTTCGAGAATCTCTTTGTGTCCTTCGATCGCGGCCCTGCCGAACTCATGGGAAGGACCTCTGGACTGTTTCCAGAACCTTACCATCCCGTGGGTTATGACCGGCCTGGCCATGTTTTCGAGAATCTTGTTGTGAGCGGCCCTGCAGTAAGCGAGATGAAACTCCTCGTCTGCCTCAGCGGCGGAGCGGACATCCTCCGGGTTCGACTCAACAGCTGTTTCCATCTTCACCACAGCGTTCCGAAGCACCTTCAGATCCTCGTCATTCACATTCAGCGTAACAAACTTTGCGATTCCCACGTCCAGCGCATAGCGGGCTTCGTACAGGCTACGAATCGTCTCCCTCCCCAGGGTGATCCGTAATGCGTCGTTATTCACGAATACGTCCGGGTTCTCGTTGACAAACGTCCCTCGCCCCGGAAAAACGCCCAGGATGTTCAATCCGGCAAGGGCCTTGATCCCTTCCCGGACGGCAGTCCTGCTCACTCCAAACAAACGGCAAAGTTCGGCTTCCGAAGGAAGTTTATCTCCCGGATTGAGTTCCCCGCTGGAAATCAACGTGAGAATTCGCTGTGTAACGGCTTCTGATAGATTTTGTTTTTTAATAGTTTCCATAAGTTATATGAATAATGCTGTCATACTGTAATATGATAATACCTTTTACACAGTTCCATTTAATTTGTCAAGAAAAAAATGATCGTTCCTTGACATTTCAGCCTGTTTTTCGTAGAGTCGATCCATCCCGACTCAAGGAGTCACTCATGGCAACGAAAAATCACCAGCCGTTAATCCAATTTACCCGAATGAACTCATCAAGGCACCGGCGCCCGTTCCCGGCGTCAGACTCATCGAAAACGTCTATGTCACGATGCGCGATGGTAATCGACTTGCGGCGGACATCTTTCTCCCCGAGCAGGAAGGCCGATACCCTGCCCTGCTCTCGACCTCGCCGTACATGAAGGACATCCAGAGGAAGCCTCCCCACTGGAGCCATGCGATTGAATCCGGAGCAACCTCATTCTATGTACCGAAAGGCTATGTCCATGTCATTGCCCAGGGCCGGGGCGCGGGCCTCTCACAGGGGCAGTGGCAGTGGTTCGGGGAGGGAGAGCGCACCGATGGCTACGATCTCATCGAGTGGATTGCGGCTCAGCCCTGGTGTACCGGCAACGTCGGAATGATCGGCGACTCTTACTGGAGTTGGACTCAATACGCCGCGGCCATCGCCCAGCCGCCGCACCTCAAGTGTCTCTGCCAGCAGGATGCAACTACCGACTTCTACCGCGACGTCTGTTTTCAGGGAGGTATCTTCCACCACCAGTTTCTGAGCAATTGGATAGCCTATCACACGGCCATGCAGGTATGGCCCGGGCCGGTGGAAGGGAAGTTCCCGCCGATGAACCTCAACTACGAAGCCCACACTCATCCCTATGACGGGCCGTTCTACCAGGACCGATGCGCCTGGACAAAGCTCGACCGTATCAAGGTCCCGGTCTTGAGTATCGCTCCCCAGGGAGGTCCCATGCACTTCCGCGGTCAGCTCTGGGGCTACCCGCGCATCAGCGCCCCGAAGAAGCTGATGGTCGTGCCTCCCACCGGCTTCTGGTCCCACGTACGCTACCTGACGAACCGGGCACTCAACAGACAGATGCTGCGCTGGTTCGACACCTGGTTGAAGGGCATCGATACCGGCATCATGGCCGAGCCCGAAGTGGCGATCTTCGATCCTGCAACACGGCAGTGGCGCTATGAGAATGAGTATCCCCTGAAGCGAACGGCATGGATGAAATTCTATCTGCGTGCGAACCCAGCCTGCCCAGCAACGGAGGCGCCCTACGGCCTTCTGAGCAACACGCCGCCGGAAAACGAACCTCCGGACAGGTATAGGATGCCGGACGCCTATGCCCGGCTGACTTCTGGCAAACCCGTCGTCGCCTTTGCGACGCCCCCGCTCGAAAAGAACCTCCGCATCTGGGGGCCGGTCAGCCTCACCCTCTTCGGTTCATCCACGAGTCTCGACACGGCCTGGTACGTGAAGCTCCTGGACCTCAGGCCGGACGGCACCGCAGCACGCCTGACAAGGGGTATTTTGAAGGCATCCTTCCGCGAAGTGGACAGGACCCTGTCCGGCCCGGGACAGCCCTTCCATCCTTTCGAGAAGATGGACCTGCTCGAACCAAACAGGATCTATGAGTTTCAGGTGGAGCTTTCCCCCATCTTCTACACCTTTAAGACTGGGCACCGGCTCCAGGTGCAGATCGCGAGCGATGACATCGAGTATAACAATATCCAGCGTCAGATCGATGTCCTGCTCCTACCCTGGCCGGTTGAGAACACGGTCTACCATGACACCGAGTACGCCTCTCATCTGCTGCTGCCGGTCATCCCCGATGCACCGGAGCTCCAACCGGTGAAACCGCCGCTTTCTGAGATCGATTGGCCGCTCGTTCAAGGAAGCTGGATGCCAGATACGGAGGGCTGGCCTCTGCGGGATGAATAGGGAAAAGGGTCCTGTTTTATGCTGAATGATAAGATCTGACGGATCGGGGAGTTGTAGACCCAGGACGAATCTGAGGAATACTATCGATACGGAGCCGCGTGTTTCGGCCCTTCGTGATCACAAAACACGTTAAATCACATCTTGCATCTGTGTTGCAATTGTGACACAATAGAGCCATGAAAACTTCAGTCGTCCATGCACGCATTGAGCCGCGAACAAAACAAAAGGCGGAAGGGGTCCTCCGGAAACTTGGCCTGACTCCCACGGAGGCAATCCGGATCTTCTATAAACAGATCTCACTCCGCGGCGGCTTGCCTTTCCCCGTCGAGGTTCCGAATGAGCTTACCGCATCCACCCTGGCAAAGAGCTGCCGGGGCAAAGATATTCAGGAATTCGAATCCGCAGAGGCAATGTTTAAGAATTGGGAAAAATGAAGAAGGTCTCGCAGACCAAGCAGTTTTCCCGGGATATCAAGCGGATGCGGAAGCGAGGCAGGGACCTGGATAAACTGCGAGAGCTTGTCAGGCTTCTCGTTGAAGGCACCCCCCTTCCGGCGACCTACAGGGACCATCCACTGATCGGTCCCTGGCGACCATCGCGTGACTGTCACATCGAAGCCGACTGGATCTTGATATACACGTCAGATAAGGACTCAGTCCGACTTGAACGAACCGGCACCCACAGCGACCTTTTCAAGAGATGAAAAGGACTTGTCACCCTGATTAGCTCAATTTCATGGGCTCCGAGTTTTATTACCTCCCGCTGCCCGCCTGATGCTTGTTGCTGTCCCGCATGGATGCCCGTGCGGAGACTACAGCGACCTCACTCACGAAGGCCCCATCCCCCGGATCCAGCGTTACCACTCAAGGATCTACGGACCTCGGATGGACCGGATCGGCATCCACATCACGGACATGGATGAAAAAAGAAGCTTTAAAAAAAAGAGGGATACAGAAATAAAGGGATTGTGTTGCGGGAAAAATATTCAGCCGAGATATCTGTCCACGTTCAAGGAATGACGGGAAAACCGGCCGTCGAAAAATGCTTGTCAAAGCAAAAGGCTTTCTTAATCTTCAGTCTTCTCATGACCACGAAGCTCACCGAGTCCGTATAGCTGAAATCCTGATCGCTATACTTTCGCAATATCCCTTCGGCTTCTTCTTCGATGTCTTCGCCAGAATAGGCTTTTTTGATTCGGGGGCTGGCCTTCAGTCTCTCGAGAAAACTCAGGGCTGCCGGGTGCCCCAGTTCATTCAGCAGGAGAATATAGGCTTCGGCTACAACGAGATTGCTTGTCACGAGAGCACGACTGCTCCTGAGCAAGGTGAGGAAAACAGGGACGGCATCTTTATGATGTGCATCATCCTTGTCGGCCAAGGCGACCCAGGCTCCTGTGTCAACAAAGATGTCTTCGGGAAACATCACCCTCCCCTGGGACGACCGTGTTTGGCAAGATACCGGTCATGGTGCTCCGAGAGGTCTCCCTTCCCCGATCTGCCAAGTCCGATCAGACCCATCGCGGGGTCTTCTTCCGCCGGAAGATCTTTGAGAAGCCTAACGATGCCCTCCCGGATGAGATGAGCCTTCGAGACTCCTTGCCGTTTTGACAGCATCGTGAGTGCCCGGTCTTGTTGGGGCTCGATATAGATTTGAATGGGTTTCTTCTTCAGATTTCTCATGTATTCCAATATACATCATAAAATGTGATGTTGCAAGGAATAACATTCACCTGTTTAGGGTCGTTGCTTGAACCGCATCATCTTGCAGCTGGAACTGCCCCGCATGGACGGGCCTGTGGGACAAAGGCCGGTCAAAAATCGGCGTAGATTTCTCCGAAGTTGATCCCGCCCACGGTCTTTCCCTCATACCGCCCCTTGATGGCGGTCCTGGCCCTTTCGAGCTCCGGTGTGTGGATTCCATTGTCCATGGCCAGGTAGACTTCCATGAAAGCGGCCAGGTGGTCCGTTCCTTCGACGATCTCTCCGTCCCTCGGAAGATAACGGTCCTGGTTATACCGCCTGTTGATTTCGTCCGATTTCTTTCTCTGAATTCTGCCATTCACCGTCACAATGCTTTTGAATTCGTTCTCCGTGAACATTCTCATCTCCCTGTGCCATTCTTTCGGGATCAGACGGTAGACCTCCTCCTCCATCCGCTTCTTCTCATATTGCTTGATGAGGTGAGTCAACCCTTTGATCGACCGCTTGACAGGCGAGATGATGTCCCGGGTAAGAACCTCCGGAAGATCGTGAAACAATCCCGTAAAGAAGTTGAGATAGCGCCTTTTCGGACACCCCTTGATCTCGATGGAAAAAAGGTAGGCCAGGATGGCCACGACAAGCATATGTCCCAGGACAGACGTCTTTGGGACCCGGTGGATATGGCTCCACCGCGTCTGGAACCTCAATTGCCCGCAGAGGTCGATGAAGTTTCGGAGGTTGGAGTAGAGAGCCAGCTGCTGAATCCCTTTCAGGTCATAGTACTTCTCCTGCTGCGTTTCGAGGTTCCTCTTGATCTCTCCGATTTCGTAACCGCCGGGATTGGTCCTCTCGATAATGTCGAACTCCCATTTCGTTGCATAGAAATGGGCCGCGCTCAGGATGCGCTTGCTCACGTTCTCTCCCGAATCCCGGAAGTAGTCCCGGAATTTTGTCGCAAAATCACGGCCAAGAGGCGACAGGACGGGCTCCAGCTGCTGGTATACCCACCGGTTCAACTCGGTGTACTTGGCCCGGTCTTCCTTGATCTTATAAAGGATCTGAGGTTTGAGATCGGTCAGGACCAGGCGGTGCAGAAACTCAAAGATACCCCCCTCGATCAAGCTGCCCCAGTCGAACCCATGGTCTTCTTCAAACTTCGCCAGGACATAGGCGATGATCATCTTGTGGGCCTGTTTGTCCAGTTCAACCAATTCGACGGGACGGATCTTATCATTCCACCTCTGCATGCCCGCCGCATCATACAGCTTGAGAAGGAGCGGTTTTCGGATCATACGACCTCACGAGATATAAAATTCGCATAGCGCAAAGCGCATGGCGCACAGCGTAAAGACCAAAACATCGGGTCATCGTTTTCGACGCTCGTATCGATGCTGGAGACTTGGAGCCGAAGCTCAAGAAGAGCTTATGGTCAGGGTAACGAGGCCCGTTTCGGCAAGAGTTAAAAGGTTAGGGCTGGTTCTTAAGACCATGGCCGTAACCTTCTCTTGACGATACGGGACTCGTTACCTTTACCGTCACCCGGGGTTTAATACCCAATCGCGCACCCGTCCTTTCTTCGATCGGATCCCCCCAGAAGAACGCCCTGGACCGGATCAGCGCAGATGGCCTGGCCTCCTCCCACCTGATTGACGGGCGACCGGTCCCGGAGGATCCGGTGCCCTTTCCGCTCAAGCTCTGAGAGGACCCCGTCAGGAATCCCGTCTTCCACATAGACCTCCATGCCATGGAGATGCCTGATTCTCGGCGTATCAATCGCCTCCTGCAGATTCATCCCGAAATCGAGGACGTTGACGAGAAACTGCACATGGCCCTGGGGCTGCATATCGCCGCCCATGACGCCAAAACTCATCAGGAACTCTCCGTCCTTGAAGACCATGCCGGGGATGATCGTATGCATGGGCCGCTTGCGGGGTGCAATGCTGTTGACATGTCCGGGATCGAGGGAAAAGGACCTCCCCCGATTCTGCAGCACGATCCCGGTGCCATCCACCACAATGCCCGACCCAAACCCCATGAACAGGCTACTGATGAAGGAGCAGGCGTTTCTCTCCCCATCCACCGCTGTCATATAGGCCGTATCGGAACCCGCCGCTGTGCCGCAAAGAAAGGATGGGGAGGAAGCGCGATGCCGGTCGATCCTTCTTCCGATCTCCAGGGCGTACTCCTTGGAGAGAAGGCGGTCGATCGGAATGGTTTCAAATGCCGGGTCTGCGATAAAGCGATCCCGATCATGAAAAGCAGCCTTCTTCGCTTCGATCAGAAGATGGAGATACTCGGCATCCTGGCGCCCGAGGTCCCGGAGATCATACCCCTCAAGGATATTCAGCATTTCCAGGACTGCCAGACCCTGACCGTTGGGAGGAAGCTCACAAACCCGATAACCGCGGTAGTCCGTAGAGAGGGGTTCAACCCACGTGGTCTGATGGTTCCTGAAATCCCGCTCTGAGAAAAGACCGCCGCATCGGTCGGAAGTCTTGATGATTGCATCGCAGATCTCACCTTCATAGAAACTTGCCACCCCTTCCCGGACAATCTTCTGATACGTTCGGGCCAGGTCCCTGTTGATGAAGACCTGGCCGGGTTCAGGGGCCCGGCCATGGGCCAGGTAGACATTCGAAGAACTTCCGGAGGAAAGAAGCGTCTCCTCCAGATGTTTCCACTCCCTTGAAATGATTTCGGTCACCGGGAAACCATTTTCAGCATATTCCATGGCATCCCTGAAAACCTCGGAGAGGCTCAGTCTGCCGTAACGCTCCACGGCCTGGGACCACCCGTGGAGTGCCCCCGGAACCGTGACGGAGAGGATGCCCCTCTCCGGGATTTCTTTGATTCCCCGTTCTGCAAACCATTCGAGATGCGCACGATCAGGGGCCCGGCCGCTCCCGTTCATCCCGACCAGCTTCTTCTCCTTGGCCAGATAGATCAGGGCAAAGGCATCGCCCCCCACCCCGATCGAATAAGGCTCCACGACACTGAGCGTACTGGCCATGGCCACTGCAGCGTCTACCGCATTTCCACCTCCGGCCAGGATCCTGTAGCCCGACAAGGTGGCAAGGTGCTGGCTGGAGGCCGCCATCCCATGGGTCCCCATCACCACGGACCGCTGAGCCGCGTTTCTCCATTCTCTCTTTTGAGGGTAAGCGAATTTCATCGGGGCCTATCCTCTCTTTCAATTTCTTGCCGAATCATTCCCCCTCTTTGGCAAAGTCGGGGCAATCAAGGTGAAAGGACCGGGAGGGATTTGTAGGAGAGAACGGCGGAGGACGGCCTCCTATCCCCCCGCGATCAGATGCAGCAGGTGCACATCCGTGTTATCCGGGACAGGGGCATTGTGAAAATTGGGGCGCGTAATGATCTTCCCGCCCACGACGCACCACCGGGCAGGAGCACGAGTCGCCCATCTCTTTCAAGAGATCAGCAACCGTCATGCCTTCACGCCACTCTATTTCCCTGCCGTTGACCCGGACCATCATGCAACCCCGTGGGCCTTCAATACTTCCAGCACCTCGGGGAAATCGATGCCGAGCCGCTTCACTGTTTCGACAGTCGGTATGCCGTCCCGCGTCCAGCCCCTACGCTCATACACAGCGTTCTTGAGCTGCTCGTATCGCTCCTCCCGAAGCTTTCGAAGAATCCTCGTCTTCTCAAGAGTGTTCATTCCCTCGATGTTCACGTGATGGATCTCCTTCATCTGCTGGTCGTACCGGTTGGCTCTCGACTCGTATTCTTCAACGGTGACCGGACCCATGGCACGATAAGGGATCGCATCATGCTCCCGGCGGCCATACCCCATTCTGAGGCAGAAAATCCTTTGGAAATTGTATACCCGCTCGCTCATGGCGATCAGATCATCGGGCTCGACCTTCCGGCCGGACACCGCCGTGAAATATTGAGCATACCATTCCACGTGCTGCATCACCTTGGCGGGTTCGGCGGTCTGCTTATTATCCTTCGGCGTGACATCGTTCCAGGGGAGCTTGCAGAGGCCGCAAAGTCCGAACCAGGTGCGGAAAAGCGGAAACCAGTGGAGCGCCTCCGCTTTCTGCTCAAAGGAGGGCATGAAGTTGTGGACCATATCGAGAAAGATGAGCCAAGCCTCGTCATGCTGGGGTCCTTTCAGGGCGAGGCCATAGCCGCCCTGCTGAGCCAGGGACTCCTTGCTCATGTACTCGGAGAATTCGAGGCCCTTGGCCTCCATGCCGATGTCCTCCAGGATGCTCCGGTCCGCGCCGTAGTCCCTGGAGAATATCTCCTTCATCCTGCGCACTCCCTTGCCGACGATTCTTCCAAACAGCTCGCCTCTCGCCATCTGATGGACCAGCTCGATGGCGGCCTCTTTGTTGCCAAAGGAAAGATCCAAACCGCCCGTGTGGGTCTTGTCGATCAGCCCCATCTCGAAGCACTCCATGGCAAAGGCGATACTCGTGCCGACCGAGATGGAATCAAGGCCGTACACATCGCAATAGAAATTCATCTCCACCACGAACAATGGATCGAATATCCCGAGGTTCGAGCCGCAGCCGGCGATGGTCTCGTATTCCGGACCGTCGACAAAGACTTTCTTTCCTTTGTAGGGACCCGTAGAAGGAACAAAGTCTCTGACGCCATGGGCGCACGCCAGCGGACAACCGATCCAGCACCCGTCGTAGCCTTTGTCAAAGAGCGCCCGGAAGACCTCCTGGCCCATCTTCGGGGCGTCGGGATGCTGGCCATACCGGTAGTTGTGGGTCGGAAGAAGGTCATAGTCATTCATGATCGTGACAAGATGGGCAGTCCCTACGCTCGACATCTGGTTCTGCTTGGCGTCCATTTCCATGATTTCCTGCGCATGAAGCTTTGCAACCTTTTTCAGGGTTGCCTCGTCGGCAGGGTTGTTCAAGGCAACCGACACCGTATCCCACCGGGCAACGATGGCCTTCAGGCCCTTGTCTGCAAATACGGTCCCGATGCCCCCGCGGCCGGCCTGCTTGAGTCTGCTCCGGGATCTCTTTGGAGTCATACCAGGAGAAGTTAAGGCATCCGATCAGAGTATGCCTGGCGCCCGGCCCGGTAGAAACGACAGAGATATTTCTTGGCTTTCCCTCGCCAAAATAGTCGGTGAGGACCTCCGAGATCTCGTTGGCTTCTTCCGGCAGCCCCTCCATCTTCAGAATCCGCACCCGCTGTTCCAGGCCGTCGATGAGGAGAACTGTCGGAACATCGGCTTTGCCATGGACCTCCATTGCATCGAACCCTGAGAATTTGAGGTAGGGACCGAAAAAGCCCCCTACATTGGAATCGATAACAGACCCTGTCGTAGGGGAAAGAGAAGTGACAATGCTCTTTCCCGAGCCCGGATAGATGGGCGTTCCGCCCAGGGGCCCGCAGGCAATACAAATGGCGTTCTCGGGATCATTCCAGCGCGTCGTACCCCTGACGGCGTTCCATAGAAGCCAGAGGTCGAAACCCTTTCCCCCAACAAACACCTCCTTCATCTTCTCGTCCACAGGCTTAATCGCCATGCTCGAATCAGACAGGTCCACGTGAAGGGTCTGATTGGCGTACCCCCTCCGAATCGACGGCCGCTGATATGTGAGAATTCCGGTTTCATTTACCTGTAACTTGTTCATTCGGAGTTGTTCCCTTCTTAGCTATTGCGACATTTCGACAAGATCTCGCTTTCGGGTATCTTAAAATATAAAGAATGCGGATGGGCGTGTCAAGCCAGCCTTGACGATCCCGTCTCTGTTCTGATATGAAGTGCTTATGTGTACTGCGATAAAGCTGAGCCCGACACCAACATGGAGGAGACATGCGGAACATGACAGAACCCTTTAAATTGGACAAAGGCACTTTTCTTTCGATGGCAGAGTCCTTTGGACTGGACTGCGGACGAATCACACATGAAGGACCTCTACGCCTATGTGCAAAGCGTCTTGCCTGCCCTGGGATCTATCCGGGACCTCGACTTAACCGGCCTCGAGCCGGCAGGCCCCCCCATTGCCTTCCCTTCCTCCCGACCCGGAACGAAAAAGATCCGGCGAAAGGAGTAGAACGATGGACTTCACGGAACTCTGCTTTTCTCAGCGCAGGGCAGCTCTCCCGGCTGGTCCGGAGGAAAAAGGTATCGCCGGTGGAAATTGTCAGGGCTTGCCTCTCCCGGATCGAGTCCGTCGAACCGGCATTGAATTCTTTCATCACCCTTGTCCCCGACCAGGCCCTTTCTGCTGCAAGGAAGGCGGAAAAAGAGATCCTCGCCGGCAGGCTTCGCGGTCCTCTCCATGGCATCCCCGTCGCTATGAAAGACCTCTTTCACGTAAAAGGAATGCGGACAACCTCAGGGTCAAAAATCCATGATCAGTTCGTCCCCGCCGAGGACAGCACGGTCTCGGCAAAACTCAGACAGGCAGGAGCCATCTTCCTTGGAAAGCTCAACCTTCACCCTTTTGCTTATGGCGTGACAGGAGAAAACGACGACTACGGTCCCATGCACAATCCGTGGAATACGGCCTTCATCACCGGAGGCTCCAGTGGCGGCTCGGGCTCTGCTGTGGCTTCCGGTCAGTGTCCGCTATCCCTGGGGACCGACACAGGGGGGTCGATTCGCATTCCGGGCAGTTTCTGCGGCCTGGCAGGCCTCAAGCCTACCTATGGCCGTCTCAGCCGGTACGGAATCACTGCCCTTGCCTGGAGCCAGGACCATGCCGGGCCAATAGCCCGAACCGTTGAAGATTGCGCCCTCGTGATGAACGCAGCAGCCGGGTATGACCCGCGCGATCCCACCTCCGTAAACCTTCCGGTCCCGGATTATACGAAATCACTGAAAGGGGACCTGCGGGGACTGCGCATCGGGATGGTGAGGGAGGTCTTTGAGGCGCCGGCGGCCCCTCAGGTGAAGGAATCCGTCCTGAAGGCGATTCGGAAACTTGGCGAACTCGGGGCATCCATTCATGAGGTTTCCTGGCCCCTGTACCCTTACGGCATGGCCATCGCCAATACGATTCAGATGGTGGAGGCCACCGCCTATCACAAAAACTTGATCAGAGAAAAAGGCAGCCAAATCTATCCCCCCGTTCGATTGCGCCTGGAGGCAGGCATCTTCGTCTCGGGCACGGATTACGTTCAGGCTCAACGGGCCCGAACTCTCTTCTATCAGAAGAGCATCGATTTGATGAAGAAGGTCGACCTCCTTGCCGGTCCAACCCTGCCCGTTGCGGCCTTTGAGATCGGGACCACGGCTGTTCCACTGGGAGACAAAAAAGTGAACGTCGTCCCCCTCCTGACGCAGTATACCCGCCCTTTCAATCTCAACGGTTTTCCCGCAATGACCGTTCCGTGCGGGTTCTCGAATCAGGGCTTGCCTTTCGGTCTGCAGCTCGCGGGACGACCTTTCGAGGAGGGAACGATCCTGCAGGCAGCCCATGCCTATGAGCAGGCCACGGAGTGGCATCTGAAAAGACCGCCCCTGTGACCCCGAAATGGTTTCTCCACCGAGTTTAAAGTTGATTCCATAGTTGTTTTAATACGGTATTTTCTTTAAGGATTACGGTTCACCACAGAGGCACAGAGAACACGGAGGGGGATTTCTTATGCTCCAATCAGGATCTGGCGGGACGATTGGAGCATAAACGGCATCCCTTCGGGAACAAAGACGTAAACCCCGTAATAGCCTCTGAGGCTGCAAAAGACGTATGTTCTGCAAACATGGGAGGCCTTTAATTTGGCGGGTCCTCCCCGCCAAACGAAAGAATTCTTCTCGGTGCCTCTGTGCCTCCGTGGTGATAAATCCATGTTGAACAGGATTGGAGAGTCTCCTGGCGGAATTGTTCGCGGAGTCCGAATGTGCTAAATTTAGTCATTGATGCGACGAACCTTTCCCTTTTACGGGTTTCTGGGGATTTTTTTCCTTATTCTTTCTGAGATCCTTCTCTTCAGAAAAGTACAACCCTTCTACAGCTGGTTCTACTCTTTTGCGTGGTGGTCTTATATCCTCATTGCAGATGCGCTGATTTATCGCCTCAAAGGCCGCTCCCTTCTTCTCAACCGGACCAGAGAGTTTTTCCTGATGATCCCCTGGTCGATCTTTATCTGGCTGATCTTCGAAGCGGCCAACCTCTCCATGGAGAACTGGTACTATATTTATCTTCCCCCCTCCACGGCGGAGAGATGGGTGGGCTATGCTGTGGCCTACGGAACGGTTCTTCCTGCCCTATTCGAAACGACCGAACTGCTCGGGGCCGTCGGCTTGTTCAGCCCTACGCGGATCAGGAAACTTCCGATCTCTTCGAGAGGGAGAGACCTCCTGGTTCTTCTCGGAGTCCTCTGTCTCGCCGCATCGATGCTCTTTCCTTCTTACTTTTTCCCCCTGATCTGGGTTGGTTTCACCTTCCTCCTTGAACCTTTCAACTACCAGTTTGGACAACAATCCCTCCTGAAGGATCTGGCTGAAGGCGATCCGAGGAAGATCTGCCGCTTGCTCGTGGCCGGGCTCATCTGCGGGGGCCTGTGGGAATTCTGGAATTACTGGACCAGGGCAAAATGGATCTACACGGTCCCGTTCTTTGAAGAGACAAAGGGATTCGAAATGCCCTTCCTCGGCTTTCTCGGGTTTCCTCCCTTTGCCGTGGAAGCCTACGTCATGTATCAATTCGTCTCTCTTTTCCGGTTTCAACGAGGCTGGGAAGGTTCCGCGTCTCGCCTGAATCCGCAGAAAAAGACAAGGGCTTTCACAACCTTTCTATCCGTCCTCCTGATCATCGCTTTTTCGATTCTGATCTTTGGGGCCATTGACAGGAGAACGGTTGACTCCTATGAACCCCGGCTCAAGGATGCTTACTGGATCGAGCCGAAGTACCGGGAAGAACTCCCCAAAGTGGGGATTGCGACACTTCAGGACCTTATCCTAAGAACGGGAGACAGAAGGGAACGGGACGAACTGGCCCTTCGCCTCCTCATTCCGAAAGAGGAACTCCACCGCTGGATGACGATGGCCCGATTGGCGGAGACGAAAGGAATCGGCGTCGATAATCTCCGACTGTTGGAAGGCGCGGGGATCGATTCCCTGGAAGCCCTTGCCTCCGAAGACCCGGGACGGTTACACGGAAAGATGGAAGAAACCTATGGCCCGGAAATCGTTCCGGCCAAGGCCAGGATCAGGATCTGGATCAATGAAGCGAAAAAACAAGTGATCAGTCAGCAGTGACCAGTGACCAGTAAGTTAAGAAAGAAAGCAGAAGGCAGAAGGCAGTAGGCAGAAAACAGGAGTCAGTCAATAGAGGAATGTTAGGATGGCAGCATTGAAAAGGGTTGAGGGTTAGAACCCCTTGCGCCTTACGCCTAACGATTTACGCATGGGGGATTACCCCTTACGACTCACGACTTGCGACTTACGAGGTTAATCATGAAATACGGTGCAATGAATTTTCCGATCAGACCATTGCTTAAGGAGATACAGGGGATGGGAGAGATGGGATTCGACTACGTGGAGATCACGATGGATCCCCCGGAAGCCACTCCGCAGAAGGTCCTGGCCCAAAAAAAAACCATTCTGGATCTTCTTGAGCGGAACCATATGGGAATCATGGGTCACCTTCCAACCTTTGTGCTGCCTGCAGACCTTTACGAGAGATTCAGGAAGGCCTCCCTTGAGGAGAATTTCGAAGCCCTGGAGGCCGGAGCTGAGCTGGGAATGAGGAAGATGGTTTTGCATCCCGGAGTCCTTACCGGCCTGGGGAAATTGGTTCCGGATCGGGCAAAAGGCTACGGAATGGAATCTATGGAATCCATTCTGAAAAAAGCGAACCAGCTCGGAATAACCCTCTGTTTCGAGAATATGTTTCCCCAGGCCCATTTCCTTTCCCAGCCCCATGAATTTCAGGAGGTCTTTGAGGCTTTCCCGGAGGCGCGCCTCACCCTGGACATCGGACATGCCAACCTTGGAGGGGGCCGGAACAGGTCCTTCGAATTCATTCAGCGTTACGGCTACCGTCTAGGTCATGTCCATGTGGGCGACAATTTCGGCAAGGAGGACAGCCACCTCCCCGTGGGCGCAGGGGTAATTGATTTCGACAAAATATTGAAAGAGATCAAGGAAGCCCTTTACGATGACACCATGACCATCGAGGTTTTCTCACGGGACCGGGACTATCTCAGAATCAGCATGGAAAAGATGAAGCGAATGTGGGAAAATTTGTGAACGCGGCAGTGGCAGGCATAAACCCGGACAAACCGTTCTCCAAGACTTCGAATGGCGGTTTCCCGGTTTCACCCCATCCGCAGAGCTCGCAAAGCGGGTTTTCAAATGACGAAACAACTCTGGCCTAAGAACCACTCGGATGTCTGCATACGGTGTGCGACCTGCACGGCGATCTGTCCTGTCGCCCGTGTGGCTCCGCGATTTCCGGGTCCGAAACAGGCAGGCCCGGGCGCTGAGCGTTTTCGACAACCCGGAGAAACCTCTATCGACGACTGGGTGGATCTCTGCATCGGATGCCATCTCTGCGACATGGTCTGCTCTTCGGGCGTCAATATCTCTGAATTGAACCTCATGGCCAAGGCCAAATTTCTTGATGAGAAGGGACGGTCCTTCCGAGACTGGATCCTGACCCACAGTTACCTGTTCGGCTCACTGGGGACGGCCTTCTCACCTGTTGCAAACTTCTTTCTCAAGAACGCAACGGTCAGGTGGTTTCTCGATGGCCTGCTTAAAATCGACAGAAGAAGGCCGCTGCCGGGATACGAAGCCACGACGTTCCGCCAATGGTTTGAAAGGCGCACTCCCCAGAGCTTTCACAAGATGCCCCCTCTTCCGGCAGCAAGGGTCGAGGGAGGTGACGATCGCGCTCATCCCGGCGGAAAGGTCGCCTATTTCTACGGCTGCTATACCAACACCAACGAGCCGGATGTGGGCAAAGCCACCGTCGAGGTCCTTGAAGCAACTGGTTTGGAGGTCTCTCTCCCGCCCCAGAAGTGTTGCGGGATCCCGATGCTCGGCAACGGCGACTTTCGGGAAGCACGGAAGCTCGGGCTCTGGAATGTTCCCTCTCTGCTCCGAGCCATCCGGTCGGGTTCGGACCTCCTCTTTTCTTCGACGAGCTGCGGCCACATGATCAAACATGAGTACAGCCATCTTCTCTCCATCCCGGGCGCCGAAGAAGTGGCTGAGCACACCTTCGATCTCTTCGAGTATTTCAGAAACCGGAAGGGGGAGAATCGATTCCATTTGAAATTCAAAGAGCTGCCGCTCAAAGCAGCCTACTTTGCCCCCTGCCATTTGAAGTCTCTCGGAATAGGATTTCCAGCCCTGGACATCTTGCGTCTCATCCCCGGCCTGAGGGTGGTCAACATCGATGCCGACTGCTGCGGCCTGGGAGGGACGTACGGGTTCAAAAAGGAAAAATACGACATCTCCCAGGAAATCGGAAAGGATCTGGCTGACGCGGTCGCCCGCCTGAACCCGGAAATGGTTCTCACCGACTGCGAAGGCTGTCGCCTCCAGATCCGCCATCTGACCGGTCTGAAGGTGCTTCATCCGATCCAGATCGTCAGAGACGCCCTCCTCCCGGAGTCCTCTCGATGAATCAGATGGCAGAGGTCATCATCATCGGCTCAGGCACGGGGACTCCGTCGCTGAGGAGAGGATCCCCGGGTCTGGCGACCCTCTCCGAAAACACAACGGTACTGATCGATACCGGACCGGGATCCTTGAGAAAGATGCTGGAGGCCGGAATCACCTACCTCGATCCTGACATCCTCCTCTACACCCACACCCACCCGGACCACGTTTCGGATCTCGTGCCCTTCCTCTTTGCGTGCAAATATGCCGAACAGCCCAGAGAGAAGGATCTACTCTGTGCCGGGGGGCCCGGATTCAAGGCTTATTTTGAGAAACTGAAGAGTGTTCACGGCTCCTGGATAGACCCGCGCTCGTATTTGTTGACCGTCAGGGAGATGCCTGCCTCCCCTTTCCTCTTTCGGGATTTGAAAGTGTTTTCGAAACCCATGGCTCATCTCCCGGAGAGCCTTGGCTACCGGATCGAGTTCAGGGACGGCAAATCGATGGTCATTTCCGGCGATACCGACTATTGCGCGAACCTCGTCGACCTGGCCTCCGGGGCCGATCTTCTCATTCTGGAATGCTCTTTCCCGGACGGCAAGAAGGTCGAAGGGCATCTCACACCTTCTCTCGCAGGAAGAATCGCGGCGGAGTCCGGGAGCAGAGAGATTGGTCCTTACTCATCTCTATCCGGTTTGCGACGGGGTGGATGTGGTGGAACAATGCAGCCGGGCATTTAAGGGGGAAATCATCCTGGCGGAAGACCTCCTGAGAATTCAGGTTTAAGCAGAAAATGGTGGTAACCCGCTCGTTAGGAGCACCATCCTGGCGCGACCCGGCCGTGTTTCCGTGCTGAAGCCCTCCGGGCGCGAATCGCGGCCCATCGACAGGCTCAGGGCGGTGAGAACAGTCGAACCGCTGGAATCCGCTCCTACGAAGTTTGGTCCTATTTTCACGTGTCGAGCATGCCTATCGCGTTTAAGTCCGAAACGGGCTTCGTAGCCGTAACCTCTTCATCCAGGCGACCGTGAGAAACAATCTGACATCGTGCCCCCATTGTGCCAACATTCATTTGACAATCCCTCGCATTTGGGGTATTTTGTTCTGGAGGGGGTAAAATGTTTAGAAAATACAAGGTGTTAATCCTCTTTCTCTCGGTGCTTCTCTCCCTTCTCGGGAATCCGGTAAACACCCAGGACAAGGCCCCCGTCTTCACCGTTGAGGTCGACGGGATCATCAATCCGGCCGCTGCCAGTTTCATCGTGGAGTCCATCGACAAAGCATCTCAGGAAGGAGCCCAGTGCCTGATCATCCAGCTCGACACCCCTGGAGGGCTGATGGATTCCATGAGGCTCATCATCAAGAAGATCATGGCTTCGAACATTCCGATCGTTGTCTATGTTTCTCCAAGCGGGGCACGAGCCGCCTCTGCGGGGGTTTTCATCACCATGGCAGCCCATGTGGCAGTGATGGCGCCGAGCACGCATATCGGAGCGGCCCATCCCGTCTCACTCGGGCAGGAGAAAGAAGACAAGACCATGTCCGAGAAGATCGTCAACGATACGGTTTCTTACATCAAGACGATCGCGAAGAACAGGGGAAGGAATGCGGAATGGGGCGAGAACGCGGTACGCAAAAGCGTCTCCATCACCGAGGACGAGGCCCTCAAACTTCATGTGATTGATTTCATCAGTACCGACCTCCAGGACCTTCTCTCAACCCTGGACGGGAAGGTGATCAAGCTTGACGGAGCGACCCGGACCCTCCATACAAAAGGAGTTCAGCCCCGGCCGATGCAGATGAACTGGCGCTATCGGCTGCTCGACATCATTTCCAACCCCCAGATCGCTTATATTCTCCTGTCCCTTGGCATGCTGGGGATGTTCTTCGAACTCTCCAACCCGGGCGCCATTCTTCCCGGTGTGGTGGGAGGGATCTTTCTCATCCTCGCTTTCTTTGCTCTGCAGATGCTTCCCATCAATTTTGCTGGCCTGGCACTTATCATCTTTGCCCTGATCCTGTTCATTGCGGAAATCAAAGTGGTCAGTCACGGATTGCTGGCCGTTGGGGGGGTCATCTCGCTCTTTCTCGGATCTCTGATGCTGATCGATAGCCCTGCCGATTACATGAGGATCTCTTTAAGCGTCATCATTCCCGCTGTCCTTGTCTGCGCCGCATTTTTTGTTTTTGCCACCACGATGGCCGTGAAGGCACGGATCACGAGACCCACAACCGGAATGGAAGGCCTTCTGGGAGAAACCGGCGTAGCCACAACACCCATCTCACCGGAAGGAAAGGCCCTGATCCATGGCGAGTACTGGAACGTCGTGAGCGAAGAACCCATTCAGGGAGGAGAAAAAATCCAGGTCGTCAGTTCGAAGGACCTCAAGTTGAAAGTGAAAATCGTCTAATGCCCCATGCCCGGCGGGCAGGCTCGAACCATGAAAATATCTTGAGTACGTCGGTCAAGGTTTCGGTTACGAAGCCCGTTTCGTTTAGGGGCAAAGGGTTACGTGAACTTCTTAAACCGAAGGACGTAACCGAATGACGATACGGGTATCGTTACCCTAACCGGTAGACGATAATTTACCTTCTAATTAAAGGGAGGGAACAAGATGGGAATGACAGGTCTTCCGTCAGGAATATTCTTCATCATCGTTTTCGTGATCATATTAGCCGCATCCGCCATCAAGATTCTTCGGGAATATGAGCGGGGGGTGATCTTCCGTCTCGGAAGGTTGATCGGCGCCAAAGGACCGGGCCTGATCTTCATCATTCCCGGCATTGATAAGCTCCTCAGGATCAGCCTGAGGACCGTCACCATGGATATTCCGCCCCAGGATGTCATCACCCGGGACAATGTCTCGATCAAGGTCAATGCCGTTGTCTACTTTCGCGTCATGGACCCCAACAGGGCAGTGGTTGAAGTGGAAAATTACCTCTATGCCACTTCCCAATTGGCCCAGACCACGCTCCGGAGTGTCGTCGGGCAGATGGAACTGGATGAACTCTTAGCCCAACGGG
The DNA here is from genome assembly GCA_963731045.1 of uncultured delta proteobacterium. Classification (GTDB taxonomy): domain Bacteria; phylum Desulfobacterota; class BSN033; order BSN033; family UBA1163; genus CAVSVC01. Next base: position 30,778 of record CAVSVC010000024.1, read on the forward strand.
AGAAGATCAACGTCCAACTGCAGGACATCCTGGACAAGCATACGGAACCCTGGGGAATCAAAGTCTCGTTGGTCGAGACAAAGCAGGTGGATCTCCCGGATGAGATGCGCAGGGCCATCGCCCGTCAGGCCGAAGCGGAAAGAGAGAGAAGGGCTAAGGTCATCCACGCGGAAGGGGAATACCAGGCCGCTGAAAAGCTGGCTCAGGCCGCAAATGTCATCGGCGGCAACCCTGCGGCCATTCAGTTAAGATTCCTGCAGACCCTGACCGAGGTCGCCACGGAGAAGAATTCGACCACCATCTTCCCCGTGCCCATCGACCTTCTGACGCCGTTTCTCGAAAGAAAGAAAGAAAAGTAGATTCGGAACGATGGAAGAATGGGAAATGCCAAAACGAGATTGCTTCGTCGCCAAAAGACTCCTCGCAACGACTCTCACGAGCTCATGTGTTAGGATTTGTCATTGCGAGTGTAGCGAAGCAATCTCGTATTCTGGCCAAACTGAGGAAATGCCAAAATAGAACGGTAAGTCCGCAAGGAATGGGTTTTATTCTTCTTACCCATTATTCCACCATTCCATTTATCCGTCCTTCATTCCGTCTTTCCAGAGTCGGCGCCATCTTTTCTTTTTTTCATCTGCCAGTCCATCTTGCTCAAGATCCCCTGGAGAATGCGGATTTCTCTATCCTCCAGCTTGCTTCTTCCAAATAGCCGCCTGAGGGCTCCCATGATCCTTTTCGGATTCCGGGATTCCGCAAAATCAATGCCCACGAGGGTCTTTTCCATGTGCTCGAACATCTTCTCCATCTGGTCTGCCCGGGCCAGACGGGCGGGGGGCTCCGGCCCTGTCCACGAGGCCCGGAGCAATTCATAGCAGAGCACCGTAACCGCCTGCGCCAGATTGAGTGAAGGAAAAGTCTGAGAAGAAGGAATCCTGACGTAGCGATGGCAGAGGGACAGTTCTTCGTTGGTCAGCCCTTCCTTCTCAGAGCCGAACACGAGGCCGGCGGAATTCGCCACTGTGAGGGGAATCAGTTCATTCACCAACTCTCCCGGCGTCAGGAGGGGAGTTCTCTCCCTTCCGCCCCTGGAGGTCATGCCCGCAAGGAATTCCATCTCTGAGGTGGCTTCCATCAGCGAAGGAGCTTCCTCCGCTCTTTCGAGGATATCCTCTGCGCCGGAGGCCAGTTTGTACGCATTGCAGTGGAAGGGCGAACAGGCGTCGACAAGGATCAGCCGGCTCAATCCCATATTTTTCATCACCCTTGCGACGGACCCGATATTTTCGGGGAATCGGGTCCTCACGAGAATGATGGAAATGGCGTCGAGTCTCGGTCCACCTGTCATAATCCCCATTATATAGCTTCGAAGGCCGCCTTGACTATTATTTTCTTTTATCTTAGTTTTCCTGTTGAGCATCGGATGATTATTGAAGGAGGATCGAGTGACCCGGATGAAGGTGCCTTTCTTTGAATTGATATCGCAGTTCAAAACGATCGAAGGCGAGGTCAGATCCGCGCTGGATGAGGTCTTCGCAACACAGCAGTTTATTATGGGGCAGAAGGTGGAGGCCCTGGAAAAGACCGTTGCCGAATACTGCCGGAGCCGATTCGGTATCGGTGTGGCCTCCGGATCCGACGCCCTGCTGCTCTCCCTGATGGCCCTGGGAATCGGACCGGGAGATGAAGTCCTCCTCCCCCCGTTCACCTTTTTTGCAACGGCAGGCGCCGTTTCCCGCCTTGGCGCAATCCCTGTATTCGTGGACATCGATGAAAAAACGTATAACATCGACCCTTCTCGAATCGAGGAGAAAATCACCCCGAAAACGAAGGCCATCATCCCGGTGCACCTTTACGGACAGTGTGCGGACATGGATCCCATCCTTGACATTGCCGGGAAAAAGGGCCTCTCCGTAATTGAAGATGCCGCCCAGGCCCTGGGTGCAGAGTATCATCCCCCGGGCGCTTCGTCCGGCAGGATGGCCGGAAACATAGGTCATTTCGGATGTTTTTCATTCTTTCCCACGAAGAATCTCGGAGCCTTTGGTGACGCAGGCATGGTGACCACCGATCACCCCGAGTGGGCGGAGAAGATCCGCCTTCTGAGGCTCCACGGCAGCCACCCGAAATACTACCACAAGATCGTCGGGATCAACAGCCGTCTCGATGCCCTCCAGGCAGCCATCCTCCTGGCCAAGATGAGGCATTTGGACAGTTGGACCCGGGAGCGGCAGAGAAACGCCACACGTTATGACACGCTCTTCGAGATCTTCTTGGCTCCGGTCTGGAGATACAGGTTCCCTATACCCAGTACCGGAATCGCCACATTTTTCATCAATACGTCATCCGCACACCCCGAAGGGATGCGCTCAGGCAATTCCTGGCCGGGGAAGGAGTTGGAACGGAGATCTGCTACCCGGTCCCTCTCCATTTGCAGGAATGCTATGCTTTCCTGGGCCACAGGCGGGGTGATTTCCCCGCCTCCGAGAAGGCAGCCGATGAAACCCTTGCCCTGCCCATCTTCCCTGAGCTGGCAGAGGATCAGCAGGTCCATGTGGTCGACCGCATCAAGGCTTTTTCAAGAAATAGGTCCTCACGGGGAAACCCACCCGAGGGTTGGACCGGAGATCATCACATGGATCGAGCTTCAGACCAATGGAAGAGTAAGATCTCAGACCTGATCCGGATTGCCCTGGGTCATGGGTTGCTTAGGATCCTCGAGTTGCTTGGGTTCATTGGGTTAATTGAGTTATTGAGTTAATAGGTGAATGAGGGGAAGTCAAACAGGGAGTCCCTCGGGAAAGCGGGGGCTTACCGGAAGGCTTAGTCAGCTTTTCGACGGGCTACTGGTTCAGTGGCTGCTGCTTTTGCATTCGAGGTTTGTTTTTTCACTGGTCACTGATCACTGATTACTGATCACTGTCATCTGCAATCAGAACGGGTGGTTCGCTAGAAATGGTAGAGGGAAACTTGGGCATATCGCCAAGAGGCCCGAAACGCGCCCGGGCGAATTCTTCCAGCTTCTTTTCCCTACCCTTTTCCCCTGGAAATAGACTTGTTGTAAGCCCCGCAGGGTCCAGGTGTCCAGGGGAAACGCCTCAAGAAAGTCCAGGGAATAAAGAAGAACGCAGTCCGCCACTTTCTTGCCCACCCGGGAAGCTTCATCAGCGACTCTCTGGCCGCCGGATAGGATTGATTCTTCAGCTTCAGCAGTCCTGTCCTGTCGATCAATTCGGCTCGTTTCGATCAGATAACGCGCACGGAACCCTGCCCGGATGGGCTCCATCGAAGAGAACGGTCGATGCATTGCGGCTCGGGGAAACTGTAACCGACGATCCGTTGCCGAGAAGGATCCTCTTCGGAAGACCTGCAGAGATTCTCGATGATGGTCCGAATGTGAGGAATGGCTTTCGCAGAAGAGCAGAGAAAAGAGATCAGGCACTCCCACGGATCCTGGCGAATCAGTCGCAGACCGGATAGCTTAAGACGGGCCCGTGGGTCATGAGATTACGGTCCATCCTCCAGGACGCGCGGAGGACCTCATCGAGCCTGAAAAACCGGAAAAGGACTTCTGATCCACTCCGTGGAAGAAAAAGCGCGTCCCCACGCTGCTTGACGGGAAAAATCCGGCCGGAGGTCTGAACCACATAGGATCTTCTCATCTGGGTGAGAATGGGAAACCGCGACGACACTCCAGCGTATGTTCGAGCGAAGCGGCGCCCGAAGCCCCAGGTCATTCCTTGTTCCCGCGGGGAGGACGAATGATCGCCAGGGCATGGTTCCTCAAGGTCCATGTAGTCCCTCGCAACGCGCTGGACCTCCTCCGTCGTCACCTTCTCAATCATCTCCGGGTATTTCCGGAAGTGATCGAACCCGAGACCATAAAGCTCATCGGTCGAGGACTGGTTTGCCTGTGCCCGGTTCGTCTGGAGTCCGATCTCGAAATTGCCGATGAGGTATCTCTTTGCCCGCTCAACCTCGTCCTCGGTCAATCCCTCTTCCCGAACCTTTCTCAATTCCCTAAGTGCGGCCTTGACGGCTGTCTCAAGTTTATCCGCACGGGTTCCCATGTAGATGCCCAAGAAACCCTTGTCGACATTGGACTGAACGAAGAAGGATAGAGCGTAGGCCAGGCTTTCCTTCTCTGTCAATTCATAGTAGAGCCTCCCGCCCATCCCTGAAAGGAGCTGCGTCGAGAACCTCCAGGGCATATCGATCCTTGCTCTGGAGCGTTGTTCCCAGAAACCCGAGGACAAAGTGGGCCTGCTTTTCTTCTGGTAAACCTCCGAGGTCCTGATCTTGGACAAAGGGGCTCCTGTGGAACCGGAGGCGGCACAAATTCACTTTCTGGAGGTCTCCGAATCTTTTTCGAGCTAGTTAATCACCTGTTTCTCTTCCACATCGCCGACGACGGTCAGGACGATGTTCCTCGGGAAACGGCGAACCGCTCATAGTATTCGATCAAATCCTTCTCGTTCAGTCGTTCCACGGTCTGGAGGGTTCCGAGCGTATCCATCCGATAGGGGTGGAGTCTTTGATAGAGGGTCTTGCGGAAAAGCTTGAACACGAGCCGGTCCAGGTCGTCCTCCTGTGGCCGAATCCCCCCAGGCATCGTTCCTCCTTCGCTTTCCGATCTCTCCTTTGTTAAAACCCGGATGGCGGAGAATCTCCGCAAAAAGTCGGAAGGCCTCTTCAAAGCGCTGGCTCAAGAAAGTGAAGGTCAAACCAAAGCTGTTATACCCCGAAAAACCGCTTATCGATCCCGCCACGCTCTCCACTTTCTTGGCAATCTCCTCAGACTCGACCGATCCCGCGTCCCCTTCCGTCAACATGACCGCAATGAACTGATTGATCCCGTTATTGGCCTCGTCCTCGGACCGTATCCCGCCGAGGAAGGAAGCCTGAAGGTTAGATCGGAAGGAACCGATTCTCTTTTACGATCAGCCGAATGCTGTTATCCAGGGACTTTTTTGTGAAGGGGGTTACCTCTTTAATCTCA
>CAVSVC010000025.1:0-74809 GCA_963731045.1 uncultured delta proteobacterium
GAATGATCTAAGATAAAGAAGGAGGGCACTGGATGGGAATAGAGCAAAAAGAAAATGTCCATGAAGGGTTTGCGGCAGGAGTCAACCGAGTCGTTGATCTGGCTGCCTATCAGATGGGGGCGGTGGTGAGTCGGACCATCATCGATAAAAAGACAGGGACGGTCACTCTTTTTTCTTTCGATGAGGGACAGGGGTTAAGCGAACATACCGCCCCATTCGATGCCCTTGTTAACGTTCTCGACGGAGAGGCCGAGATTTCCATCGCGGGCACTCCTTTCCGGTTGAGGGAAGGCGAAATGATTATCATGCCGGCGAATCAGCCCCATGCCCTGAAGGCGGTGAAAAGATTCAAAATGCTTTTGACGATGATTCGGTCTTAGGATTCTATATGAGGCAATCCGGATTGCAGCTGTGAAGCGGCTGGTGTCTGAAATGACCGTTTAACCGCGGCACTGGAGCACGAATAACCGCCTTTTCCATTTTCCATTTTTCGCTTGACATCAGGGGTTATTTTTCTTAAATTTAATTGAGTTTGATCCCTCCGTGTTTCAACAAGCCCGACAACTTAACTTTTGGCTTTTCGGATTGATGGACTGGCAGGAAGGCGGAACGAAAGTCTTCGATGATGGGAGCGTGTTTCGTTGTCTCTTCTATTAAGCAGTCAACTCCTTAAGCAAAACATGAGGCCAGAACGGAGTGCCAGAGTTGACAGATCCGGAAACCCCTTTGAAATAGGGGTCAGTTGTCCGGAAGAGATTTCATCTCTTCTGGGCATGTACATCACCTTCAGTCCGAAGCCCGTCTCCCAGGGACTGCCGCCTGAGGACCCCGAAACCTGTCATGACTGGGTGAAGACGCTACTGCAACCTGGGTATAAACATCCTGGCCTGGCGAGGCGATCAGGCTATCGGACACGTTGCGCTGGTTCCCAATGTGGAAGGGAAGTCAGGGGAATTTGTGATCTTTGTGCATCAAGACCACAGGAATCTCGGGATCGGGACAGCCCTTGGGGAGGTTGCCCTGGGAAATGTATAGACAACTTGGTTTCGAATTGGTCTGGCTGACAGTCAGGCTGTTGAATTATGTTGCCATCAAGCTGTACAAGAATCTTGGGTTCGAGTTCTGCGATTTGGACAAGTATGAGCGGCTGATGATGCTCGAATTAAGGCCTATCGGTCGATCCGGCTTCCCCGTTTGAAAAGCCCGCAGTTGACCACACCTGCCCCTAACACTCTTGTCTAAAAGAGATCTTCATCTCAGGACACAGCTTTGTTTGACGGTATCTCTCTGTCAAACAAAAAGGATCTCTCCGAGTAATGAGCGGTCTCAAGCGAAGCGGGCGAGAGATGATCATTGCTTTTTATAAAACCGGCCGGAAAACCCCAGGCTTTCAAATCTGGGGATGAATGGCCACCTCTGTTTGGGAAAGCATTCGAAGCCACGGCCTAGTAAAGTTTATTTGCTCTCGCCGCGTAAGGGCCGGTGCAGCGGGTCGCTTGATCCACCTACAGATTTCCTATGAAGATCAACAAATTCTTCATCAGAGTGTTTTCCTTCTTTTGTAAGTGACGAGTCAGACATTGGAACTGAAATGTTTTGTGTGAAGACCCGGGTGATGCCGGGAAATCATTTCGAATTGCTCATTGTGATGAGCCAATAAGGCTTTGTTCTGGATGGCAAGAGCAGCAATCATCAGATCAACGGTGGGGATAATGAGTCCTTTTCTTCGCAAGACATATCCAAGCCCGTAAGCTTCTTCCCAAACGTCTGAGGTCATCTGCAGAATATCGAGACTCTCCAGTTTGATTTTGAGTGAATCCCGTTCTTCGGTCGTCTTACACCCCTGAAGGAGTTCCAGAATGAAGATGGGGGATGTCGTCGCGAGACCGGAGACAAGTCGCTTGTTTTACAAATTCCTTGAACCGGTGGTCCCCATTTTCTTAAAGCTGGCGATCCAGGCAGAAGTATCAACCGGGATCATATCAAGAATTCTCCCGCATCTTTTTCAAACCCTTCAGGCTGACATCGAACTCGTCATAATTGCCGACCAGGTCACTCAGTTCCTTTCGATGTTTTGTGCGGAGAAATTCCTTCATGGCAATCTCGATTGCCTTTTTCTTGGAACGGGCTCCCGTCTTTTCGACAACTTTCTCGAATAAGCTCTTGCATCAATATCAAGGGTTGTTCGCATAAAAATCTCCTTTAGATGTGCGCAGTAGGCATAGATGAATTGAGGCATCAAGTCAAGGCAGTATCTATTTTCTATCTCATCCGCAGTTCCATCTCTTCGAGGCGCTGGATTCGGTCCCGGATCTCCGCGGCCTTCTCGAATTCCAGCCTGGAGGCGGATTCTTTCATCTCTTTCTTCAGTTTCTCAACCCTCGCCGGAATCTCCTTGACCGAGGCATAGTCTTCCGTGATATCCGCCGCAGTGGGGATTGTCAGGTAATCCGCCTCATAGAGGGAAGCCAGAATATTCCGGACCGCCTTCTGGATGGTCCTGGGGGTGATCCGGTGGGCTTTATTGTACTCCTCCTGAATCTTTCTCCTCCGGTTCGTTTCAAGGATGGCCCGATCCATGGACCTGGTCATCTTATCGGCATAGAGGACCACGTGACCGTTGACGTTTCTGGCAGCCCGGCCGAAGGTCTGAACGAGGGATGTATCCGATCGAAGGAATCCTTCCTTGTCCGCATCGAGGATGGCGACCAGGGAAACCTCCGGGATGTCCAGACCTTCCCGTAAGAGGTTGATTCCGACGAGGACATCGAACTTTCCCAGCCTGAGGTCACGTATGATTTCCACGCGTTCGAGGGTGTCGATGTCGGAGTGAAGATACTTCACCCGGATGCCGAGATCCGCATAGTATTCCGTCAGATCCTCGGCCATCCGCTTTGTGAGGGTTGTCACCAGGACCCGTTCTTTCTTTTTTACCCGCTTCCGGATCTCCTCCAGGAGATCGTCGACCTGCGTCTTGGCAGGTTTCACGGAGAGGGTCGGGTCACTCAGGCCAGTCGGACGAATGATCTGTTCCGCCACGGCCCCTGAGCCCTTTTTCATCTCATGCGCACTGGGGGTTGCCGAGACATAAATAACTTGCTGGACGCGCTTCTCGAACTCTTCGAACATGAGCGGCCGGTTATCCAGCGCCGAGGGTAGACGAAATCCATACTCCACCAGGGTCTGCTTCCTGGACCGGTCGCCGCGATACATGCCGATCAGCTGGGGAAGGGTCACATGGCTCTCGTCGATGAAGAGGAGGCAGTCTTTCGGGTAATAGTCCAGCAGGGTGGGAGGGGGTTCTCCCGGACTTCGTCCTGTCAGGTGGCGCGAATAGTTTTCGATGCCCTGGCAGTAGCCCAGCTCGGAAAGCATCTCCAGGTCGAAATTCGTCCGCTGCTCGATCCTCTGGGCTTCAAGCAGCTGATTCCGGGATTTAAACCAGGCCAGTCTCTCCGCTAATTCCTCGCGAATGCCCTGGACGGCCCTCTTCAATCGCTCGGGAGGAGTGACATAGTGGCTCCCGGGATAGATGGGGACTTTCTCCAGGGACTGGACGACCCTTCCCCTGACCGGGTCGATCTCCGAAAGCCGGTCCACCTCGTTTCCGAACAGTTCGATCCGCACGGCGCAGTTTTCCTCGTGGGCCGGAAAGACATCGATGACGTCGCCTCTCACACGAAAGGTTCCGCGATGAAAATCGACATCGTTGCGTTCGTAGTGGATTTCGACCAGTTTGGACAGGATCTCTTCCCGCGAGACGGTCATGCCCTGTTCGAGATAGAGAAGCATCCCGTGATAGGCCTCGGGAGAACCCAGGCCGTAGATGCAGGAGACGCTGGCAACGATGATGACGTCGTTTCTCTCGAGAAGGGACCGGGTGGCGGAGTGGCGCATCTTGTCGATTTGCTCGTTGATCTGGGTGTCTTTTTCGATATAGGTGTCCGTCGACGGAATATAGGCTTCGGGCTGGTAGTAATCGTAATAACTGACAAAGTATTCCACCGCGTTTTCCGGGAAGAGTTCCTTGAACTCGCCGTAGAGCTGGGCTGCGAGGGTTTTGTTGTGGGAGATGACGAGGGTGGGCTTTCTGCACCTTCTCGATCACGTTGGCCATGGTAAAGGTCTTACCGGACCCGGTCACCCCGAGGAGGACCTGGTGGGAAAGGCCGTCCAATACCCCCTGGGCCAGCTTCTCGATCGCCCCGGGCTGATCTCCCTCAGGCTGAAAATCCGAAATGATTCTAAAAGGGTTCATGGAATCATTTTACAACAAATAGAGGGAGAGGGAAAAGGTGAGACCTGCTCTGGACCTGATACGGGGGCATATCGACGTCGTGGCGTCCAAAGCCGGGGACCCTGGATTCCGGTTTTCACCGGAATGACGGTCCCGATTGAGTCACGGATATAGCGCAGACTCGAATGAGCCCGCACTTCGCAATGGAGTTGTTAGACCGTATCCTCCGGATAGGCGTTGATGTTGTGGATCGAAAGATCCGCTCCCTGGAGCTCTTCCCGCTCGGTCAGCCGGATTCCCACAGCCTTCTTCAGGCCGCTGTAAATCAACGTCCCGGAAAGAACTGCAAAGGCTGCCGCGGCAGCGGATCCGACGATCTGGGTGACCGGGCTCACGCCTCCCATGCCCCCCAGGAATTTCTGGCCGAAGATGCCGCAGGCGATGCCTCCCCAGGTGCCTGTGATGCCGTGCAGCGGGACGACACCGAGTACATCGTCGATGCGAAGGGTCTCGGTTTCAAAACGGTAGAGGGAAATGAAGACCCATCCCCCGATTGCGCCGATAAAAAAGGCGCCATAGGGGTGGACGATGTCCGAACCGGCGCAGATGGCGATCAGTCCGGCAAGGGCCCCGTTGTGGACGAACCCGGGGTCCCGTTTTGTGAAGAACAGACCGGCGAGGGTTCCGCCGACCATGGCGAAGAGGGAATTGACCGCAACCAGGCCGCTGATGCCTTCGAACTTCTGGGCGCTCATGACGTTGAAGCCGAACCAGCCTACCGCCAGGATCCAGCTCCCCAGGGCCAGGAACGGCAGGTTCGAGATCGGAATAGGCTGACTCTTTCCGTTGACCCAGCGGCCGATGCGCTGACCGAGGAGGAGAATGGCCGGCAGGGCGAGCCAGCCGCCCATTGAGTGCACGACGACCGAACCGGCATAATCATGGAATTCTGCGCCGAAGCTCTGTTTGAGCCAGGCCTGAAAGAAAGAAAAACGGCCCCAGATCACCGATTCGAAAAGCGGGTAGATGACACCGGCAAGGATTGCACCTGCGCAGAGTTGGGGCCCGAACTTCATCCGTTCCGCAACGCCGCCCGAAATGATCGCCGGGATGCAGGCGGCAAAGGAGAGCAAGAAGAAACAATGCAGCAAATCGAAGCCCCGGCTTCCCGGCACGACCTGGCCTCCCGCGAGATTGACGATGATGTCGGCGTTCATCCAGAAATGAATCCCATAGGCAATCGGAAAACCGATCAGAAAATAGACGAGGGTTGACATGCTCCAGTCGGAGAGGATCTTGACCAGGGCGTTCACCTGATTTTTTTTGCGGACGGTTCCCACTTCCAGAAAGGCAAACCCCGCATGCATGGAAAAAATCATGGCTGCGCCGATCATCAGAAAGAGTGCGTCGCCGCTGGACCGTAAATTCGTTACCATCTCGTTCATAAAGAACCCTCCGCGAGTTTACCCTGATGTTGGAGACAAGCGGGTTACACGAGCCGGGACAGGCCGGTCGGAAAGGCTTCGAGAGACAGCTTCAGGGATCATCCCGAATCGAATCAGGTCGGGAATCCTTCCCGTTGGATCCGGCTCTCAAGTTAAGGTTACCGATTAACTCTGGTTGTGATTGTTTGGCTCGGGCTTTATCCTCTTCTGGACACCGGAAGAGTGGACGATGATGGCCGCTTCGCCATCTACGGGGCATTTGTTTTCACAGATGCCGCAGCCGGTGCACTTGTCTTCGTTGACAATGGGCCGTTTCTTATCGTCACCAATAATGGCTTGGTAGGAGCATTGTTCGTTGCAGACTAAGCAGATCTTATCCGTGTCCCAGGCGATGCAGCGGGTCTTGTTGATGTGGGCCACTCCCATTTGAATCAGGCGTTTCTCTTCAAGGGTCACCGGCAGGATCGCCTCGGTGGGGCATACCCGGCCGCAGAAATTGCAGAACTCCTCACAGTAACCGATGCGAGGCACGAGCCTGGGTGTGTAAAGACCTGCAAGACCCGCTTCCAGAAAGGTCGACTGAAGGGCGTTGTTGGGGCAGACCTTCAGGCACTCCCCGCACCCGGTACAGGCAGCGACAAATCTCTCCTCAGGCAACGAACCCGGGGGCCGGATCAGGCGGTCGTTGACCTGCCCGCTCTCGGATTGGAGGGGGTTTGTCTTGATGACGAGCGACGAGGCCAGACCGAAGGCAAAGGAGCCGAGCACATATCTCCGGGAGAGGTCAACCCCTGCGACTGTCTTCCATCGGGGGGAAGAAAAGCGGAAAGAGACCGCTTTGGGGGGACACTCAAGGCACTTGAAACAGGAGATGCAGTCCTGCTGGCGGTATTGCTCGGGCGTTTCTGCCGGAATGGCCCCAAGAGGACATGCCTTCACACACCGCTGGCAGTGGGTGCAACCCTCCCCGACAAACCTTCTGAAGATCCGAAAGCGGGAAAAGAGGGAGAGAAGCGTTCCGAGGGGACACAGGTAGCGGCACCAGAACCGTTTTCGCACCACTCCGAGGGCGAGAATGGCGACAAAAAAGAGGAAGATGAAAAGATTCACTTTGAAGAGAGGCAGTGGAATCGATGACGTGATCAGGGAGTTCCGGGGCAGAAGGTTCTGAACCGGGGATAAAATATGGTTGTACGCATAGATTGCAGGGGGATACAGGGCGATGACGATGGTCCGGGTGATGAGGCTGATGGGGTCCAGAAGATACATCACCTGAAAGGCCATCAAACCGGCGATCACCGCGAAGATGAACACACCGTAACGGAACCTCCGCAGGGGCCGGTCGTCAAGAGGTTTTGACCGTTTCTTTTCCCGGAAGAGGATCCGGTCGAAGAAATCGATCACCGCTCCCATCGGGCAGAACCATCCGCAGAAGAAGTTGCCGAAGATCAGGACGAGGAGAAGGGTCCCGAAGGCGGGCAGCATCCTCCAGATCACCTCCTTCTGGGTGAAGAGGGAGATGATTCCAATGAACGGATCGAGCCGGAGGTAGAGATCGACGGGGATCTTCAGCTCGAGGGGAAAAGCCGTATGAAGAACGAGGTAGAGGAGGAAACAGAACGACAGGGCCTGAACCGTTCTCTTCAGGTAAAGAACCATTTTGGTCATGTGGCGCTGACCTTCTTGACCTGGACTTTTGCGAGATCGATCTGACCCAGTCCGTGATCAAAGGCATGCTTGACAAACCGGATCTCTTCAGGCCGGAAGGGCTTCCCTGTCTTCGGATTCTTGAAGAACCCGGCTCCATAGGCATCCACCGCCACAATATCGGCCGAGACAATCACTTCCCCGGGGTCCACCGTCTTCCCGGGCCCTTTGGGCCCGTTGGTGGTGAGAATGCGGATGGCGTCCATGACCACCAGGTCCGGTTTACGAAGGGTGTTTACATCCGCGATGCACTGGTGGAGATCGATCTTGTGGAGCTGCTCCATGTCCCAGACAATGCCGATCAGGTTCTTCATCCCGAGGGTGAGTTCCGTGGCGAAAGTGCTGTTTGGGAATGGGGAAATTGATGAAGACATCCGAGTCAATGACATCCCTGAGGATCTCGGCAGTCTTCAGTTTCTTGGCCTTCGGAATCTCGACCTGCTTGTAGACGTTTCTCCCGTGACCGGAAAAGATGTCCGCACCGGCCTTTTGGGAGGCATCTTTCAGCCCCGAACGGGCAAACGTGAACTGGTAGTTGTCACAGGTGTGGTCCCAGACCGCCACCTTCTTGGCTCCGGCCTCATAGCACATTTTGATCAGCGCCATCATCAGCTCCGGGTTGTTGGTGCAGGCCTGCTCCGGCGTTCTCGCCCAGGCGATATTGGCTTTGATCACGACCCTCTGCCCCTTTTTCACGAAGCGTCCCATCCCGCCCAGGTTGGCCATAGCCGCCTGCAGAAGCTGAGAAGGCCCTCCGCTCTTGGCAATGACAAGGTCCGCCTCTCCTGCGGCATGGGCAAGGGTCCCATAAAAAGGCAGGCTTTCCGGAAGAACATGGGGGAGTGCGATTGCAGCGGCCGCCCCTTTGATGAACTGCCGCCGGCTCAACTTCTTTTCCCGTGATTCACTCATAAAGTGGATTCCTCCTGAATTCGATTGAGGATTTCAGATTTTAGATTTAAGATTCTTCCAATCTGCATCTTGCTGCGGAATCCCTTGCAGTCTCAAATCTGAAATGGTTGCGGCGAATGGTTACGGTGAAAGGATGAGCCGTGAGGCTCCTTTATCCGTTCCAAACCAGACCCCGTTCTTATCCTCGGCCGCAGAAAAGACCAGATTGCTCATCAACCCGTCGGACGGACTGATGGAGTCCCATTGCCCGGAGGGAAGATCGTAAACGCTCACCCCGTTGTCCCTGCAGACGAGGATCTTTTCCTTGATGGAAACAAGGGAGTGGATCCCTCCGTTTTTCAGCGGGTCGGTGGGTTCGATCTTCTTCCAGCGGTCGGAACCGGGATCATACTCGAAAATGGCGCCCATCGCTCCTGCCGCCCAGATCTTCTGACCGGCTTGGACAATGGACTTGATCTCCGTCTCGCTGAGGCCTTCTTTCTGGGAGTAGGTCTTCCATGTCTTCCGGGGTTTGTTGAGGCGGCTGATCCCCCCGTTGGTTCCTATCCAGAGGGAATCTCCCTGAACGAGGAGTGTATTGACAAAATTCCCTGAGAGGCCGTTCTGCGTTGAATAGAAACCCTTCCATTGTTCTGTCTTCTTATCCAGAAGGGAGAGCCCCTTTTCGGAACCCACCCAGAGGAAATCGCTTTCCGCCGCCAGGGCGACGATCTTTTTGGCCCGATCATCATTCGTACTGAACTTCTTCCACGGAGGAGACTTCTGGGGATGGTAGTAGGAGATGCCGCCTCCACCGAAGCCATAGAAGTAAGTCCCGAACCAGATGCGGTCCGTATCCGGAAGGATCACCGAAACATGATTATAGGAGAGATGGTTCTTCCATTTGATGGATTCCCCGTTATCCACCTTTTCCTGAGGCTCTCCTTTGGTCGTATAGGCCTTGAATACCTTCTTGGTGTGGTCAAAAAGGGTGGCCCCACCCCCCTCCGTCCCAAACCAGACCTCATCCCCCCGGACGGCAACGGCAAAAACCATGTCGCTCGACAGCCCCTCCTTCGGTGTGAGGTGCTGAAAAGATAAGGGTTTCTTCCAGATGCCGGCTTCGGCGGGAGAAAGAAGGAAGAGAATAAGGACCATCAGGAAAGGGAGTTTCAACCCGTGGCGAACCATCTGCATAACCGCTGCTCCTTAAAGAAAAATTGCCTTAATTATGTCGAATTACAGGATGTTTTTCAATAGGATGTAAGGGGATTTACGCCGTAACCGGTCAGAAGCTGTGAAAAATGGGTCCCATATCACTTCTTCCCGGAAGGACGGGGCGATTTCCAAAACTTTAGAATTGTGGACATTGGAAGAATGGTTTTCCATCTCAGATAGTGACAACTTTGACCGGTTCCCTTTTGGGCCCTTAGGGTGAAATGTTTAAGGTAACACTCTAAAGTTTCTCCAACCGCTCCGCCCTTCCGGGAAAGGTCTAATTCTCTTAGGTTTTGATCTTTTCTCACTTTTTCACTGATCACTGATTACTGATCACTGGTTACTGATCACGGTCACTGATTTTCCCTTGACCGCGGCAAGAATTTTCGTCAGTCCACCTTGACAAGAGGGATATGGATGATTACTTTTCTGCCAGGAACTTCCGAGATGCCTTTCCATGTGTATTCGTAATGAAATGAGAAAGTCATTTGTTTCAATCCGTTAGATGTTTTTTGCCGGTGTGTTTAGATGAGTTTTTCCGTTGACTCTGATTCTGGATAATCCAGACAAATTGTGATCCCCGCATCTTAGAGGGAAAAGAAAGGAGACATGAAAGATGAAGATCAGACCATTGCAGGACAGAGTAATCGTGAAGAGGATCGAAGAGGAAGAGAAGACAAAGGGAGGGATTATCATCCCCGACTCCGCGAAGGAGAAACCGCAGGAAGGCAAAGTGATTGCAGTTGGAAAGGGGAAGTTGATGGACGACGGCAAAGTGATTCCTCTGGATGTCAAGGTGGGGGATCGGATTCTGTTCGGGAAGTATTCCGGGACAGAGGTTAAGATTGACGGCGAAGAGCATCTGATTATGCGGGAAGAGGATATCTTAGGAATCATTGAAACGAAATGAAAAGGGATAAAAAATTCAGAACGGAGGTAGTTTAATATGGCAAAGGAACTGAAATTTGACCAAGAGGCCCGTAATGCGATCTTACGGGGAGTGAATGCTTTGGCCGATGCTGTGAAGGTGACTCTGGGGCCCAAGGGGAGGAACGTCATCCTGGAAAAATCGTTCGGAACCCCGTTGGTCACCAAAGATGGTGTCACCGTCGCAAAAGAGATCGAGCTGGAAGATAAGTTCGAGAATATGGGCGCCCAGATGGTGAAGGAGGTTGCAAGCAAGACTTCAGACACCGCGGGAGACGGGACGACGACTGCGACGGTTCTGGCCCAGGCCATCTACCGGGAAGGGTCGAAAGTGGTTGCCGCAGGGGCAAACCCCATGGACGTGAAACGGGGGATTGACATCGCCGTGGAAGAAGTGATCAAGGAATTGAAGAAGTTGAGCAAACCGACCAAAGATCAGAAAGAGATCTCTCAGGTGGGCACCATCTCCGCCAACAACGATGTGACGATTGGAAGCATCATTGCCGAGGCGATGAACAAGGTCGGGAAAGAAGGCGTGATCACGGTAGAAGAAGCCAAATCCATGGATACGACCCTGGATGTCGTGGAGGGAATGCAGTTCGACCGCGGGTACCTTTCTCCCTACTTTGTCACAGATCCGGAGAAGATGGAGGCCGCCCTCGAAAATCCCCACATCCTGCTCTATGAGAAGAAGATTTCAAACATGAAGGATATGCTGCCGATTCTGGAGCAGATTGCCAAGATGGGCAGACCCCTCCTTGTTATTGCCGAAGACGTCGAAGGGGAGGCCCTTGCGACACTGGTTGTGAACAAACTCCGGGGCACCCTGAAGTGCTGTGCGGTCAAGGCCCCCGGCTTTGGAGACCGAAGGAAGTCCATGCTGGAAGACATTGCCATCCTGACCGGCGGGAAGGTGGTTTCAGAGGACCTGGGAATCAAGCTGGAGAATATCAAGCTGAACGATTTAGGTCAGGCAAAACGGGTCTCCATCGACAAGGATAATACGACGATTGTCGACGGGGCCGGAGAGAAAGCGGATATCGAGGCAAGGGTCAAGCAGATCCGTGCCCAGATCGAAGAGACCACTTCGGACTATGACAGGGAAAAGCTTCAGGAACGACTGGCGAAGATCATCGGCGGCGTGGCCGTGATCAATGTCGGCGCCGCAACGGAAACTGAGATGAAGGAGAAGAAGGCCCGCGTGGAAGATGCCCTGAATGCAACCCGTGCGGCTGTCGAAGAAGGGATCGTGCCGGGCGGTGGGGTGGCTTATCTCCGTGCCCTTGTCGCCCTGGATAAACTGAAGCTGGAAGGGGACAAGAAGATCGGCGTGGATCTCGTCAGGAGGGCCCTTGAGGAGCCGATCCGTCAGATCGCCAACAACGCAGGCCAGGAAGGCTCTGTGGTCTGTGAAAAGGTGAAGAACGAAAAGGGAGCCATCGGATTCGATGCCTCCAAGGATGAGTATACGGACATGATCAAGGCGGGAATCATCGATCCGACCAAAGTGGTCAGACTTGCCCTGCAGAACGCGGCATCGGTTGCGTCTCTGATGATTACCACCGAGGCCCTGATTGCCGACAAACCCGAGAAGAAGGCTGGTTTTCCTCCAATGCCGCCGGGAGGCGGCATGGGCGGCATGGGCGGCATGGGCGGCATGGGTGACATGTATTAATCTGTTGAATCGCAGGGGGCTGGGAGAGATTTCTCTCAGCCCTTTTTTTTCGATCCCCCCGATCTTTACAGAAAGCGAAAGAAGTATTCCCACCCCTGGCTAATCTCTGATCATCCCTTGGCCATTTTCCGCTTGCAATTGATCCAAAAGGATGTAATATTCATACCGCAATGGAAAGGGAACTGTTACCCGTAGATTTCCGGCAGTTGGAAACCTTCTGCAGAGTCGCTGAACTGAAGAGCTTCTCCAAGGCGGCCAATGATCTGTTTCTCACGCAACCCACCGTCAGCGGACATATCCTCTCATTGGAGAAGTCCCTCCAGCTCAGGCTCTTTGACCGGATGGGGAGGGAGACCCGGCTTACCAAAGCGGGAAAGGTCTTGCTCCAGTATGCGTTGAAGATCCTTTCAGATCGCAAAGAGGCCTTAAGCGCCGTGAGCGAGTTCTCTCAGGGAATCCGGGGGGAATTGCTGCTCGGGGCGAGCACGATTCCCGGGGAGTACATCGTTCCTGAGTTGATTGCCGGTTTCAGGCAGGATCATCCCCAGATCTCGTTTTTACTCAAGATGGGGGACACAAAAGAGGTTGCCCAGTATGTCCTCCAGGGGGTGGTTGAACTCGGTATGGTAGGCGCCAGATTGAAGCAGGATCCCCTTCAATACGACCTCTTTGCTGAAGACGAAATCATTGTCATCGGTTCGCCTGGAATGACGGCCTTAAAGGGGACAAGAATCAGCCTCGATGAGGCCTTCCGAGAGCCTTGGGTTCTTCGTGAAGAGGGTTCCGGCACGCAGTTTGCAGTAGAGAAGGCGTTGAATAAGAAAGGGAGGAGTCTGAGGCATTTGAACAGGGTGACGGAGATGGGGAGCACATCCTCTCTCAAACAGGGGGTGAAGGCGGGGTTGGGGCTGGCGTTTATATCGAGGAGGGCTGTGGAAGAGGAACTTTCGGCAGGGTCCCTTAAGCGCGTTGCGGTGGTGGGCCTGGATACCATATCGAGACCCATTTATACGGTCTCTCACCGGGGGAGAACCCTCTCTCCCATCGGAACCAAATTCCTCCGATTCCTGAAAAAGAAAAGGGTGGAAATTTTATTGAAAGAGCCGGGCCGCCATACGAGGCCTGAAAAAACAGGATAGACCTATGAAGAAGTGCCTGTGCCTGATAACGCTGTTGTTGATCTTTATTCTTCCCGCTCCGGGGATCACGAGAGGGGTCATCGATGTGTATGCCCCCACGCTGGTGCAGATTCCCATCGTTCTGGCGAAGTGGAAAGGCGGGGATAAGACCCCTCCGAGCCTGACAGCGAAGGTATACGAAAACCTGGCGCGGGAACTTACCCTGTCGGGTTTCTTCAGGGTCATTGACGATCGTCAGCTTCCTGCCTGGTCTCCGGCAAAAGGAGGGTATTCCGAACACGCTTTCTTTACGGGAATGGGGGGCTGCAGGGGGAGAAACGCTCCTGGCCGGGGAGGCTTATCTGGACCCTGTCAGTCTTCAGGTGAGACTGAAGTTTCATCTTTTCGATTTGTTGGATGAGAAACATCTGGTTGGGAAGCAGTACGAAGGCCATTCCCAGACCCTCCGGAACATGGTTCAGCGGATCGCCGATGAGGTGATCCTCCAACTTACCGGGGAAAAAGGCGTCCACACGACAAAGATCGCCTTCACCATGAGCCAGGGGGAAGGCAAAGAGATCTTTGTCACGGACTTTGACGGCACCGAGGTGAAACCGGTGACTCAGAATCAATCCATCAACATTTCTCCGTCCTGGACTGGAGACAACAGAAGAATCGCGTTCACCTCTTATCTCAAGCGAAACCCGGATCTCTATCTGATCGATCCTGACGGGAAGAATCTCCAACGTTTCTCCTTCCAACCGGGTCTGAACCTTTCCCCATCCTGGTCTCCGGACGGGAAGAGGATTGTCCTGATGATGGGGATGGATGGCAAGTCGGACATCTTTCTCATGGATTCGAACGGAGGCAATCTCAAAAAGCTGACCAAAGGACATGGAAATGAAGCCTCCCCAACCTGGGCTCCCGACGGCAAGTCCATTGCGTTCGTGTCCGATCGGTCGGGAACTCCCCAAATCTATATCATGTCCTCAGAGGGATCGGATGTGCGCCGCCTGACCTTCGAAGGGAGCTACAACACAAATCCTTCGTGGTCCCCAAAAGGGGATCGTATTGCCTATTGCGGGAGGATAGGAGGCCGTTACGAGATCCTTACCATTCAGCCGGATGGGTCCGGACTTCGACAGGTGACCTCAGGCTCGGGGAGCAATGAAAGCCCCCAGTGGTCCCCGGACGGGCGTTACATCGCCTTCTCTTCATCGCGCGCGGGAGCGTCGAAGATTTTTGTGATGCATGCGAACGGATTCAATCAGAGGCCCCTGACGGGATCAAAGGGAGGGGAGGGAAGTCCGGCCTGGTCACGGAGGTTTGAATAGTTGCGATTTCAGATTGTGAGATGTCGTAAGCGCATAGTGAGATTGAAAATCTGAAATCTTAAATCTGAAATCTACGAAATCTTGGGACGTTGCGCATGACGCGCTCACGAGAATAATGTGGTATGGGGGTACCAAATTTGATGACAAGGAGGTCGATCATGGGTAGAAAAGGTCTCGCCGTTTTGATGCTGGTTCTTTTTCTCGGGCTGATCCTTGCCGGATGTCCGAAAAAAGGGCAACTGAAAGACGAGCCCTCGGCGAAGACGGCGGCGCAACTGGCTGCGGAAAGAGAGAAGGCCGCGAAACTCGAAGCGGAGAAAAGGCGGGAGGAGGCGCGAATCAGGGAAGAAGAGCAGAAAAGAAAGGAAGAGGAGAGAAAAAAAGAAGAGGAACGGAAGAGGGCAGAGGCTCTGAAGGAGTTTGAAAAAAGCCTGACGGAGAAGAAAACGCCGGGGATCGAGGGCTCGGTTTTTGAGAGCTCCTTGTTGAAAGACGTGTACTTCGACTTCGATCGGTATGACATCCGTCAGGGAGATACGGATTTCCTGAAACAGAATGCGGCGTTGATGACGAAATACCCGAATGTGAAGATTCAGGTGGAGGGGCACTGTGACGAAAGGGGAACGGCGGAGTACAACCTCGCCCTGGGAGAGAGACGGGCGAACAGTGTGAAGAAATATCTCGTCTCACTGGGGATCGCTGCAAACCGGATTTCCACCCTCAGTTACGGAGAGGAAAAACCTCTGGACCCCACTCAGACCGAAGCGGCGTGGGCCAAAAACCGAAGGGCCCATTCTGTCATTACCTCAAAATAAATAGAGTCAACGGGTTTTTCCGGGGACAGGGATGTTTCCGGAAAAACCGATTTCTGGAGTTGGACCATGGAAAAGAAGATCACAATGAAGGCATGGATGCTCCCCTGGATTTTTCTGTTTTTTGTCGGGTGTGCAACCATTGACGATGTTCAGATTCTGGACAAGGACATTCATCGGCTTGATTCCCAGCTGAATACGCTTCAGAAGAACAACGATTCACTGCGAAGCGAGTACGCGGCCCTGCAAGGCGCTCAAAAGGATGTCCAGAGAGATGTGGCCGGAGGAAAAACAGACTATCAGACCGAAATCAAGAAGCTCCGGGCCGACCTTCAGAACCGGATGGACGCCCTCCAGTCTGATGCTTCAGGATTCTTTCCACAGGCATTGAAGAATACAAGGAGTTCATGAATCGGCCCTCCAAGGAGATCGACCGGGTCAAAGAAGATGTGGCCATGCGATTGAGGATGGTCGAAGAAAGGGTCAAAACCTACGAGGCAAGGGAGAAGGCGCGGGAAGACCGGGCCAGGGCCCTGGAAGAGGGAACCAGGGGAACGGAGGGAAGGATTGACGCAAGGATCAAGGGGCTGGAGGAGTCGCTCCGGTCTCTGGAGGGAAAGCTCGACCGCATTGCATCCAGACAGGGCGACATTGAAAAGACGCGTAACCCCCAAAGAGACCCGAGAGGCCAAAGAGGCCGTTGAGGTCAAGGGACTTTCAGCCGGGGCATCGGATCTTTACAAGGATGCCTACGAGACCTTCCAGAGGGGAAATCTGGATGCAGCGAGAAGGAAGTTTGAAGCTTTTCTGAAACAATATCCGAACACGGAACTCTCCGATAACGCCCAGTTCTGGATCGGAGAGACCTATTACCTTCAGAAGGATTACGAAAAAGCGATTCTCGAGTACGAAAAAGCCATTGCAAAATACCCGGAAGGGGACAAGATCTCAGCCGCCCTGTTCAAACAGGGACTTGCCTTCCTGGAACTGGGCGACAAGGCAACGGCCAGGAACCTGCTCCGGCGGGTGATGGATCGATATCCCCATTCGGAGCAAGCTGAGGTGGCCAAGAAGAGACTGGAAGGGATCAAGTGAACAGTCATCAATAGAATAAGGAAGGCAGAAAGCAGTGACCAGTCATCAGTAATCAGTGGTCAGTAAAAACAGTAGACAGAAAGCAGTAACCAGTGATCAGTGATCAAATAAAAAGGCCATCCACGTTTTTTCGGGGATGGCCTTTTTTGTTTTGTTTTCTTACGCTATACGCTACCTGTCCTCCGCAGTCCGCAAAGCAGGACGAAGGATGGATGCTCTCTGCGCTATGCGATTTTACGCTGCGGCATCCGCCGGCTGGCCTTCTTCAGGCACTGTGCCTTCCTCCGTATAACCCTCCACCGTGAGTTCCATCTCCCTGTACTTCGGAAGCCCGGTCCCTGCGGGGATCAGGCGGCCCATGATGACATTCTCTTTCAGCCCCCTGAGGAAATCGATCTTTCCGGCAACAGCTGCCTGCGTGAGGACCTTGGTGGTTTCCTGGAACGAGGCGGCGGAGATGAAGCTGTCCGTAATCAGAGAGGCTTTGGTGATCCCGAGGAAGAGGGGTTCCGCCACAGCCGGTTTTCCCCCGTCCCGGAGAACCAGTGCGTTTTCCTCTTCAAAAAGCTGTTTCTCAACCTGATCATCCACCAGGAAGTGGGTGTCTCCCACCTCTCTCACTTTCACGCGCTTGAGCATCTGTCTGACGATGACTTCAATGTGCTTGTCGTTGATCTTAACGCCTTGAAGCTTATAGACCTCCTGGATCTCGTCGACCAGATATCGGGCCAGGGCCTTGTCGCCCAACACGCGGAGAATATCGTGGGGATTGGACGGACCGTCCATCAGCGCCTCTCCCGCCTTGACGGAATCTCCCTCATGGACGCTGACATGTTTTCCCCGCGGGATCATGTACTCCTTCGGATCTCCGACTTCGGGCTGTACAATGACCTTTCGTTTCCCTTTGAGATCCTTTCCAAAGGTGACCGTGCCGTCGATATCACTGATCATTGCAAACTCTTTTGGTTTTCTCGCCTCAAACAACTCGGCAACACGGGGAAGACCCCCGGTAATATCCTTTGTTTTTGTGGTTTCCCTCTGAATCTTGACAATGATATCGCCGGCCTCTACCGCGTCCCCTTCCGAGACGAAGATATTCGCTCCCACCGGCAGAAGGTACCGGGCCTGAGTGGCTGAACCGGCCAGGCTCATCGTCTTTCCTTTTTCGTCCTTAATGGAAATCCTGGGACGAAGTTCCGCATCTTTCGATTCGATCACCACTTTTCTCGAAAGTCCCGTAAATTCATCCACCTGTTCCTGCATGGTGACCCCTTCGAGGATATCTCCGAACTTCACGCGTCCGGAAGCCTCGGTCAACACCGGGATGGAGTAGGGGTCCCATTCCGCCAGGAGTTCTCCCTCTTTGATCTTCTGGCCGTCTTTTACCCTCAGCTTGGCTCCGTAAATCACGGAATACCTTCTTCGCTCCCTTCCGTGTTCGTCGAGGATGGCGATCTCGCCGTGCCGGTTCATGACGATCAGGTTCCCTTCCCGGTTCCTCACGGTCTTGAGATTGATGAATTTGACCTTTCCGTCAATACGGCTTTCGAGGGTCGTCTGTTCGGCCCGCCGGCTTGCGGTTCCGCCGATATGAAATGTTCTCATGGTGAGCTGCGTTCCCGGTTCACCGATGGATTGGGCGGCAATGATTCCGATGGCCTCTCCTGCGTTGACCAGTCTTCCTCTCGCCAGATCCCTTCCGTAACAGAGGGCGCACACGCCGCGCTTCGATTTACAGCTGAGAACGGAACGGATTTTGACCCTTTCGATTCCCGCGTCATCGATTCGTTCCGACAAGGCCTCGTCAATTTCTTCGTTTCCTTTTACGATGACCTCCTCCGTAAAGGGATCCCGAATGTCTTCAAGGGCGACACGGCCCAGGATTCGTTCTTTCATCGATTCGATGATTTCTCCGCCTTCCACCAGAGAGGTGACGTCGATGCCGTCCATCGTGCCGCAATCCAGCTCGGAAATGACCACGTCCTGAGCGACGTCCACCAGGCGGCGCGTCAGGTAACCGGAATTGGCCGTCTTGAGCGCCGTGTCTGCAAGCCCCTTCCGGGCTCCGTGAGTCGAAATGAAGTATTGCAGCACGGTGAGACCTTCCCGGAAATTGGCCGTAATCGGCGTTTCAATAATCTCCCCCGAGGGCTTTGCCATGAGACCGCGCATCCCGGCCAATTGCCGGACCTGCTGGGCGCTGCCCCGGGCTCCGGAGTCAGCCATCATGTAGATGGGATTGAAACTTTCGATCGTTTCCTTCTTTCCATGAGGTCCTTCGGTCACTTCGTTCCCCAGTTCCTTCAGCATGACATTGGCGATATTCTCCGTGACCTGCGCCCAGATGTCGATGACCTTATTGTACCGTTCTCCGTCGGTAATCAGTCCCTCCGTGTACTGCTCCTGAACCTTCTCAATATCTTTTTCCGCTTCTTTCAGAAGGGTTTGCTTGTTGGAAGGAACGAGCATGTCATCGATGGAGATCGAGAGCCCTGCGAGCGTGGCGTAGCGATATCCGATCGCTTTCAGACGGTCGGAAAGGATGACCGTCTTCTTGTCACCACCCACCCGGTAGCAATAATCGATCAAGTTCGCCAGTTCCCCTTTCTTCATGACCTTATTGATGAGGCTAAAGGGAATCTCCTCCGGAAGGACCTCCTTCAGAAGGATTCGTCCCACCGTCGTTTCGACAATCTCCCCGTCCATCCTCACTTTAATCTTTGCATGGAGGTCCAGTTCCTTGGCGTCATAGGCAATTCCCACTTCTTCGGGGTTGGAAAAAATCTTTCCCTCGCCTTTGACGTAGGGCCTTTCACGGGTCATGTAGTAAATCCCGAGAACGATATCCTGGGTGGGAATGATGATGGGTTTTCCGTTGGCCGGGGAAAGGATATTGTTGGTTGACATCATGAGGATCCTGGCTTCGGCCTGCGATTCCACCGAGAGAGGGACATGGACCGCCATCTGGTCCCCGTCGAAGTCCGCATTGAAGGCGGCACAGACCAGGGGATGAAGCTGAATCGCCTTTCCCTCAATGAGAACGGGTTCAAAGGCCTGGATCCCCAGGCGGTGAAGGGTTGGAGCGCGGTTGAGAAGGACCGGATGCTCGCGAATGACTTCATCCAGCACGTCCCAGACCTCGGGTCGTTCCTTTTCCAGCATCTTCTTTGCACTCTTGATGGTGGTGACCAACCCCTTCTCCTCCAGACGATGGTAGATGAAGGGCTTGAACAATTCAAGGGCCATCTTCTTGGGGAGTCCGCACTGATGCAGTTTCAACTCAGGTCCCACCACGATGACGGATCGTCCGGAGTAATCCACCCGTTTCCCGAGCAGATTCTGCCGGAACCGGCCCTGCTTGCCTCTCAGCATATCGCTCAGAGACTTGAGGGGCTTTTTGTTGGCTCCCAGGATCGTTCTCCCTCGTTTCCCGTTGTCGAAGAGGGCATCGACCGCTTCCTGGAGCATCCTCTTCTCGTTGCGGATGATGATCTCCGGCGCGTTGAGCTCCAGGAGCCGTTTCAAACGATTATTTCGATTGATGACCCTCCGATAGAGGTCATTGAGATCGGAGGTGGCAAAGCGGCCTCCGTCCAGCGGGACGAGGGGGCGGAGATCCGGAGGGATGACCGGAATGACCTCGAGGATCATCCATTCGGGTTTGTTCTTCGATTCCAAAAAAGACTCGATGATTTTGAGACGCTTGGCCAGGCGGCGTTTCTTGGCCTCGGAGGCTGTCTCTTTCATCTCGATTCGAAGTTTTTGAGAGAGATCCTTGGTATCGGTGCTCTTCAAAAGCTCGCGGACCGCTTCGGCCCCCTGGGCAACAAAGAACCCTTCCCCATATTTCTCCCTGGCTTCCCGGAATCGGTCTTCAGAGAGAATCTCCCCTTTTTTGAGAGGAGTCTCTTTTCCGTCGAGGACAAGATAGGCCTCGAAATAGAGGATCCGCTCCAGATCCCTCAGTGTAATGTCGAGAAGAATCCCGATCTTGCTGGGGATGCTCTTCAGGAACCAGATGTGGGCGACAGGAGTGGCCAGGCGGATATGTCCCATTCTTTCCCGGCGCACCTTCGACTGAATGACTTCGACCCCGCATTTCTCGCAGACAATCCCCCGGTGTTTCATCCGCTTGTATTTTCCGCAATTACACTCGTAGTCCTTCGTGGGTCCGAAGATCTTTGCGCAAAAGAGCCCATCCTTCTCGGGCTTGAACGTTCGGTAGTTGATGGTCTCCGGTTTCTTTACCTCTCCGTGTGACCACGATTCGATCTTTTCCGGAGATGCAATCGAGATCCGGATCGCGTTGAAATTGATCGGACTCTTCGTTTTTTCATTAAAGGACAGATAATCTTCCAAAGGGAACCTCCTTTTTGGAAACACCGACATGGAGCAACGAGCAGGGAGCAGAGGGTATGATAGGGATGACCCCATGCCCCATGCGCTATGCCCTATGCTGGGTTAGCCTTCTTCCCTCTTTTCTTCAATCAATTCCGTGTCGAGGCAGAGGCTCTGCAGTTCCTTTACCAGAACATTGAACGATTCCGGCAGACCCGGCTCAAAGGCATGTTCTCCTTTGACGATCGCTTCGTAAACCCGGGTCCTTCCTGCGACGTCATCCGACTTCACCGTCAGGAATTCCTGAAGGGAATGGGCGGCGCCATAAGCCTCCAGCGCCCAGACTTCCATCTCTCCCAGTCGCTGACCTCCGAACTGGGCTTTGCCCCCGAGCGGTTGCTGGGTTACCAGGGAATAGGGTCCGATGGAACGGGCATGAATCTTGTCATCCACCAGGTGGTGGAGTTTTAAAAGATACATGTATCCGATGGTCACCTTCTGGTGAAAGGGTTCTCCCGTCCGTCCGTCGTAAAGAACGGTCTGTCCGCTGATCGGGAGGCCGGCTTTTTCCAGGAGGTCTTTGATCTCCTCTTCGGAGGCCCCGTCAAAAACAGGAACGGATACGAAAATGCCGTCTCCAAGTTTGCGGGCCAGTTCCATCACCTCTTCATCCGTGGACTCCTCAAGGTAGGCATTGACCTCTTTAGACGAGTAGATCTCCTTGATCCTTCTGCGCAAGAGCTTGGGGTTGCAGTGCTGCTGGTAAAACTCTCCGATCTTCCAGCCGACTCCCTTGGCAGCCCACCCGAGGTGGGTTTCCAGGATCTGGCCCACATTCATTCGGGAAGGGACCCCGAGGGGATTCAGGATAATCTCAACCGGGGTTCCATCTTCGAGATAAGGCATATCTTCTTCCGGAAGAACGCGGGAAATGATTCCCTTGTTCCCGTGACGGCCGGACATCTTGTCCCCTACGGAAAGCTTGCGTTTAATGGCAACGTAGACTTTGACCGTTTTGATCACACCCGGAGCCAGTTCATCCCCCCGTTTGAGTTTGGCCACCTTGTCTTCAAAGACGCCTTTCACCACGTTGACCTGGAGCTCCGCCTGAGCCAGGAAACGGTGGACCTCGCCGATCACCCGTTTTCCCTCCAGGACGTCGATCTCTTTCAGCTTGTCAAAAGGAATGGCGACGAGGTGCTCTTCCTTGATCCGTTCTTTGGCCTCCAGGTACACACGATTCTTCTTCTCTTCCGCGATCCGGTGCACAGCCCGTTTGCCGATCAGGTACTTTCCGATCTTTCTCCGGACGCTGTTCATGATGATCCGGATTTCATCCGCCTGGTTCTTCAGGAGTCTTGCCTTTTCCTGATCTTCGATCGTCTTGGTGCGTTCGTCCCGTTCCTGACCCTTTCGCGAGAAGACCTTGGCATCGATGACGATGCCTTCAATCCCATGAGGAACTCTCAGCGAGGTGTCCCGGACATCCCCGGCCTTTTCACCAAAAATGGCGCGCAGGAGTTTTTCTTCGGGAGAGAGCTGGGTTTCGCCCTTGGGTGTGACTTTCCCCACGAGAATGTCCCCCGGCTTCACTTCCGCCCCGATCCGCACGATGCCGCTGTCATCCAGGTCCTTGAGGGCCTCTTCTCCGACATTCGGAATATCTCGCGTAATCTCCTCTTTCCCGAGTTTCGTGTCCCGTGCCACGCACTCCAGTTCCTCGATGTGAATCGACGTATAGGTGTCCTGTTTGAGTAGTTTTTCGCTGATCAGAATCGAATCCTCGAAGTTGTACCCTCCCCAGGGCATAAAGCCGACCAGCACGTTTCTTCCCAGGGCCAATTCTCCCATATCCGTGGCAGGGCCATCAGCAATCACTTCTCCCTTCCAGACTTTCTCTCCCACCTGGACAATGGGTCTCTGGTTGATACACGTATTCTGATTGGATCGTTTGTGTTTGATCAGGGTATAGATATCGACCCCGGGGTCCGTCTCTTTCTGCCCGTCCTCTTCGGCCCGGATCACGATCCGGGTGGCATCCACATCCTCTACGACCCCGTCTCTCTTGGCCACAACGGTGACACCGGAGTCTCTTGCCACAATCGCCTCCATCCCGGTTCCCACGATGGGGGCATCGGCCTTCAGGAGAGGAACAGCCTGGCGCTGCATGTTCGATCCCATGAGAGCCCGGTTGGCGTCATCGTTCTCCAGAAAGGGAACCAGGGCGGTGGCAACGCTCACCAGCTGCTTCGGCGAGACGTCCATGTATCGTATCTCTTCAGGTTTCACCATAACGAACTCGCCGCCCCTTCTGGCCGAGATCAAGGGGGCGATGAATTTCCCATCCTTATCCAGGGGGGCATTGGCCTGGGCAATCGCGGGTTTCTGGCCTTCTACCTCCACCTCCTCGTCAAGGGCGAAGAGGTACCGGATATTGTTCGTGACCTTTCCGTGGGCGACCTCCCGATAGGGCGTTTCGATGAACCCGTAATCGTTCACCCTCGCAAACGTGCTGAGCGACGTAATCAGCCCGATATTGGGACCTTCCGGTGTTTCGATCGGACAGATCCGGCCGTAATGGGTCGGGTGGACGTCCCTGACCTCAAACCCCGCACGCTCCCGGGTGAGTCCGCCCGGGCCCAGGGCCGAAAGGCGGCGCTTGTGGGTGATTTCCGAAAGGGGGTTCGTCTGGTCCATGAATTGAGAGAGCTGGCTGGAACCGAAGAATTCCTTGATCACCGCCGAGAGCGGTTTGGAATTGATCAGGTCATAGGGCATCAAGGTTTCCACTTCCTGGAGGCTCATCCTCTCCTTGATCGCTCTTTCAATCCTGACAAGACCGAGGTGATACTGGTTCTCCAGGAGTTCCCCAACGGTCCGGACCCGCCGGTTCCCGAGATGGTCGATGTCGTCAACGGCCCCCTGTCCGTCCTTGAGTTTGATCAGATACTTCACAACATCCAGGATGTCCCGTCTCCGCAGCGTCACCTTCTCATCTTCAAAGATCTTCCGGAGTTTCCCCTGAACATCATCCGTGATCGTCCCGTCCTTGACGGAAGGCATCATGCCGATGGACTGCAGGGTCTTCGCAACGCGATGGATTTCGTCCGCCATTTCAGGGGTGGCAACGACCTCATCAAAGTCGAGCCAGCCCTCGATGATTCGGTCCAGCAGTTCCTTCCCGCCCACATAGGTGGCGCCGGCCTCCAGGGCTTCCTTCTTCCATTTTTCCGTCAATACGAGTACCCTGGGCGGATTTCCTGTCAATCCCACCTTCAGGTTCAGTTTCATCCTTCCGACTTTGGAAAGATCATACCTTTCCGGATTGAAGAAGAGGTTGTAGAAGAGGCTGCTTGCCGTCTCAATCGTCGGGGGATCCCCGGGACGGAGCCTCTTGTAGATATCAATCATCGCTCTTTCGGATTCTTTCTCGCGAATCGATTTTCCCGGTTCCACGAGAGGCAACTTCTCCCTCTCTTCCCGCGAGAGTTCCACCTTGTCGATGATCAACGTATCCCTGAGGGAGGAGCTGACATTGATATTGTCGATAAAGAGAATCTCGAATTCCTCGATCCCTTTCTCTTTCATCTCGGTGAGCAGTTTCTCGGTGACCTCCGTGTTGATTTCGGCGACAACCTCGCCCGTTTCAGGATCGACGACGTCCTCTGCAAGATATCGTCCCAGGATGTCTTTGGGCTCCACGGTGATCGTATTGATCTTGGCCTGTTCCAATCTCTTGAAGGCCCCTTCCGTAATCCGGCGGTGTTTTTTGAGGATGAGCTTGTGGGATTCCGGATCCAGAATGTCCGCCGTTGCCTTCTGTCCCACAAGCACGTCCTTGGATATTTCCTTCAGGAATTTTCCCTTGCGGATCAGGACTTTTTCCTTGCGATAAAAATAGTCGAGGAGTTCCTTCCCGGAGTATTTCAAAGCCCTCAGGAGGATCGTGACGGGGATCTTGCGACGCCGGTCGATTCGGACATGGAGAAGGTCTTTCTGATCGAACTCGAAGTCGATCCAGGACCCCCGGGCCGGGATGATCCGGGCATAATAGAAGATCTTCCCTCCGGAATGGGGTTTGACCACGTCCTGATCGAAGAAGACCCCCGGAGACCGGTGAAGCTGGCTCACGATGACCCGTTCCGTTCCGTTGATGATGAACGTCCCGTTTTCGGTCATGAGGGGAATCTCCCCGAAATAAACTTCCTGCTCTTTAACAGTCTTAATGCTCTTAACCCGGGTTTCTTCGTTGACGTCCCAGACAACAAGGCGAACGGTGACTTTGATCGGGGCCGCGAAGGTCATCCCTCTCAGCAGGCACTCCTCCACATCGTATTTCGGCTCGGTCAACCGGTAACTCACGAATTCGAGAGAGGCGGTCTCGTAGAAGTCCTTGATGGGAAAGACCGTCTTGAAGACGGCCTGCAGGCCGAAAAGTCCCCGTTTGTCCGGATCGATATCGGCCTGAAGAAAGGTTTCATAAGATCTCTTTTGGATTTCTATCAGATTGGAGATTTCGATGACTTCCTTCAGCTTCGAGAAGTTCTTGCGGTATCTCCGGTAGACGGGTATGACACTTGGCATAGAAGTCCCTCCAGGAATCATTGGGGCGGATGCACCTTAATATTATATTATCAACGATTTCAGGGACAAATGCTATTCTCCCTGCAAATAAAAAGTCCCCTCCCGTTCGGACTACCACTTAAAATAGACTTGGTCCTTCCGGGAAGAGACAACAAGGATGTTCCCCAATTTTTCTGTAACCGGTTTACTTTACTTCAGCCGTTCCACCAGCCTCTTCGAGTTTCTTCTTCACCGCTGCGGCTTCATCCTTGGAAACTCCTTCTTTGACAGGCTTGGGAACTCCTTCCACCAGATCCTTGGCTTCTTTCAATCCGAGGCCGGTCAGCTCTCTGACGACCTTGATCACCTGGATCTTCTTGTCGCCGAATCCGGTCAGGACGACGTCGAATTCCGTCTTCTCTTCGGCGGGGGCTGCTTCCGCCGCGGGAGCGGCGCCCGCCATGGGCATGGCGGCAACAGCCATCGGTGCCGCAGCTTTGACTCCGAACTTTTCCTCAAAACCGGACACTAAATCGCGAAGCTGCAGTAGGGTGAGCTTGCTGATGTCCTCAAGAATCTTCTCCACTTGGATTTCCATTGAAAACTTCCTCCTGTGTGTTAAATTTTCTTCTCCGGGATCAGCCCTTTCTCTCTCCGCCAAAGAGATCTCCGGCTTCCCGAATGGTCAATGCGGAATATGAGACCGGTGTACACAAACAGGACCCCGCCGGGCAAGAGGGTCACGGGTTTGAGGTTTCCGATGATGCGACCTGATCAATCCGAGCCTGAAGCACGTAGAGGAACTCCTGAAAAGAGAGAAGAAGTCCTCCTGCGAGTTGCCTTGCGGGTCCCTGAATCACTCCGAGGAGCTGCGCCAGCAGGACCTCTCTCGAAGGCAAGGTCGCAATGCCCTTCATCTCTGCGGGAGAGACCACTGCTCCCTCGACAAGCGCCACTTTAATCCCAAGGGTGGGCTGAGTCTTGGCAAAATCCAAAAAGATCTTCACGAGAGAGACCGGATTTCCACGCGAGATGGCCAAGGCGGTGGGTCCTTCAAAATAGGGGCTCACCTTTTCGAAATCGGTTCCCTTGCTGGCCCGTTTCATGAGCGTATTCTTGACCACATGGAAAGTGATTTTGTCTTCTCTCAGCCGCTGCCGGATCTGACTCATCTGCTCCACTTTGAGCCCTCTGTAACTGGCGAGGACCGCTCCCTTGTAACCTTCAATCTGGCCTTGCAGATTGGTTATGCTCTGTTCTTTCTCCTGTTTATTCAACGCCTCTTACCTCCTCGCTCTTTCCGTCTCGTTCTACTTCATGGCACTCCGGATGCTGAGCGGATCGATCTTGATCCCCGGCCCCATGGTGGTGGAAAGAGCAATGCTCCGCAGATAGATGCCCTTGCTCGTATGGGGTTTCGCCCGCATGATCACGTCGAAGAGCGTTTTGATATTCTCCGACAGCCGATCGAAGCCAAAGGAAACCTTTCCCGCCGGGATGTGGACGATCCCGGCCTTTTCCACCTTAAACTCCACTTTTCCGGCCTTGATCTCCCGAATGGCCTTTTCGACATCAAACGTGACGGTTCCCACTTTCGGGTTGGGCATGAGGCCCCGGGGCCCCAAAATCTTTCCAAGCTTACTGACCAGGCCCATCATGTCGGGAGTGGCGATGGCTTTGTCAAAATCCAGCCAGCCTTTGGAGATCTTTTCGATGAGCTCCTCTGCACCGGAGAAATCTGCGCCTGCGTCCAGAGCCTCTTTTTCTTTCTGCCCCTTCGCGAAGACCAGGACCCTCACCGTTTTTCCTGTCCCGTGGGGAAGGACGGCGGTTCCCCGGACCATCTGGTCCGCTTTCTTGGGATCGACGCCCAAGCGGATGGCGATATCCACTCCCTCGTCGAATTTTGCGTAAGTGGTTTCCAGAAGGAGTTTGACTCCCTCTTCGAGGTCGTATCGTTTGTTTCGATCAACCTTGCTTCTAACGGCTTCGTATTTCTTTCCTCTCTGTGCCATAGCCCCTTACCCGGTCGACCTCGAGTCCCATGCTTCGAGCCGTTCCCTCGACCGTGCGGATCGCGCCCTCCATGTCGACTGCGTTGAGGTCTTTGAATTTGATCTGTGCAATCTCTTTAACCTGTTCCTTCGTCACTTTGCCCACCTTATTCCGATTGGGCTCTCCTGACCCCTTTACGATCTTTGCCGCCTTCTTCAGGAGAATGGAGGCAGGCGGGGTCTTGGTGATAAAACTGAAAGACCGGTCCGAATAGATGCTGATGACGACAGGGATAATCATCCCCTCCTGTCCCTGGGTTCGCGCATTGAAGGTCTTACAGAACTCCATGATGTTGACGCCATGCGGTCCCAGGGCCGGTCCGACCGGAGGGGAAGGGTTCGCCTGGCCTGCCGGAACCTGAAGCTTTACGAATCCAACCACTTTTTTTGCCATCGTGTCTTCCTCGCTGAATGAATCCTAATTTTTCTCCACCTGGATAAAATCCAACTCCACGGGAGTCGCTCTACCGAAAATGGAAACCAGCACTTTGAGCTTCCGTTTGTCCGGCTTCACCTCTTCAATCGTTCCAATGAAGTTGACAAAGGGACCATCGATGACCCGAACGCTGTCTCCCACGCTAAAGGAGACTTTGGCCTTGGCTTTGGTGACGCCTTCTTTCATCTGAGAAAGAATGTCGTCCACTTCCTTCTCGGAGATCGGAACGGGTTTGGTTCCGTCCCCTGCGAAGCCGGTGATTTTAGGCGTATCCTTGACGATATGCCAGGTCTCTTCGTTCAATTCCATTCTGACGAGAATATAGCCGGGAAAGATCTTCCGCTGGGATGTTTTTCTTTTCCCCTTGACGAGTTCCACAACCGTTTCGGTAGGAACCAGGATCTCGGAAAACAATTCTCCCCTGCCCAGGTTCTTAATCCTCTCTTCGAGGTTCTGTTTGGCCTTGTTCTCGTATCCGGAATAGGTATGAACAACGTACCACTGTTGTGCCATAACTTCTTAAGTTACCCCGCAGCGTTCCTCAAGACCCATCGGATGAGATTCGAAAGGCCTGAATCGACGATTCCCAAAAAAATAGCGATAATGAAGACAGCGACGAGAACCAGCCCCGTTCCTGCAAGGGTATCCTTTCTCGAAGGCCAGGTGACCTTTTTCAGCTCCGTCTTCACCTCTCTCAGAAACTGTTTTACAACCTCGATTTTCTCTCGAATGGAAAAGTCCATCGGTTTTCCTGTGTTCGAAGGTCTCGGCCCTCTTGCCGCATCGGCAATGGGACCGTCAGTGATGGCAGGCCAGGAGGGACTCGAACCCCCAACACCCGGATTTGGAGTCCGGTGCTCTATCCGTTAGAGCTACTGGCCTATTTCTCACAATCACTTCGTCTCTTTGTGAGACGTATGCTTGCGACAGAAGCGACAGTATTTCTTGAACTCAAGCTTGTCCGGTGTCGTCCGCTTGTTCTTCATCGTGGAATAGTTTCTTCGCTTACAATCCGCACAAGCCAAGGTGATGATATTTCGCATTTGATCTTCCTACCTGCCCCGTGGTTCCGTGGTGTAACCCGTTTCATCGGTTTTCATTTATTCCAGCACTTCGCTGATGACACCTGCACCCACGGTCCGTCCTCCCTCCCGGATGGCGAACCGTAACTCCTTCTCCATGGCGATCGGTGTGATCAACTCCACCGCCAGACTCACATTGTCCCCGGGCATCACCATCTCCACCCCGTCCGGCAACGTCGCCACTCCCGTCACGTCCGTCGTCCGAAAGTAAAACTGCGGCCGATACCCATTGAAAAACGGCGTATGACGACCCCCTTCCTCTTTCGTCAGAATGTACGTCTCCGCCTTGAA
This sequence comes from uncultured delta proteobacterium, assembly GCA_963731045.1. GTDB lineage: Bacteria > Desulfobacterota > BSN033 > BSN033 > UBA1163 > CAVSVC01. The sequence continues at coordinate 29,224 of CAVSVC010000025.1, forward strand.
TTTCCGGTGCGGCGTGATCGCCCCGGGCTTCGATAACACCTGCCCGCGCTCCACTTCCTCACGCTTCACTCCCCGCAACAACACCCCAACGTTATCCCCTGCCTGACCCTGGTCCAGGGTCTTGCGAAACATCTCCACGCCCGTGCACACCGTCTTGACCGTCGGATGGATCCCCACGATCTCCACCTCATCGCCTACCTTGATGATCCCTCGCTCCACCCGACCCGTCACCACCGTCCCCCGGCCCGAGATCGTAAACACATCCTCCACCGGCATCAAAAACGGCTTGTCGATCTCCCTCACAGGCTCCGGAATGCACGTGTCCACCGCATCCATCAGCTTCCAGACCCCGCTGCACCACTGACACTCCGGCTTCCCGCACCCGCACTCCAACGCCTTCAAGGCACTGCCCCGGATCACCGGCGCGTCTTCCCCGGGAAAATCATACCCGCTCAGCAACTCCCGTACCTCCAACTCCACCAAGTCCAGCAACTCCGGGTCATCCACCATGTCCACTTTGTTCAAAAAGACCACAATGTACGGCACCCGAACCTGCTTGGCCAGCAACACGTGCTCCCGCGTCTGCGGCATCGGCCCGTCGGCCGCCGATACCACCAGGATCGTCCCATCCATCTGCGCCGCTCCCGTGATCATGTTCTTGATGTAGTCGGCATGACCCGGACAGTCTATGTGCGCATAATGCCGCTTCGTCGTCTCATACTCCACATGCGCTATCGCTATCGTCAAACCCCGTTCCTTCTCCTCCGGCGCCTTGTCGATCTGATCAAATGCCATATAGCTCGCAAACCCCTTCTGCGCCAGAATCTTCGTGATCGCCGAGGTCAACGTCGTCTTCCCGTGATCCACATGCCCAATCGTCCCCACATTCACATGAGGCTTCGTCCTCTCAAATTTCTGCTTCGACATGGCTTAAACCCTCCTTATCGGTGTAAAAGTGGTTTACGAGTTCCGAATTCGTGGAGCCCACGATCGGATTTGAACCGATGACCTCTTCCTTACCAAGGAAGTGCTCCACCGACTGAGCTACGTGGGCAAATCAGAGAGAGACCTGTCAACTCATCCTCTTTATCTGATGTTCCACAGACAGGTCGGCCAAGAAAACAAAAAACGTAGATCAAAAATATGATCAATCACTGGAGCGGGAAACGGGACTCGAACCCGCGACCCTCAGCTTGGAAGGCTGACGCTCTACCAACTGAGCTATTCCCGCCTTTAACCACAAGTAAGAATGAAGAATCTGCAACCGTTAAAACCTTTCAATCATTCTACCACCCTGAACCGAAGACAGTCCATCTTTGAGGTACCCTGCTGCAGCGTGTGAGTCCGGCTGACGACGGGGCATGGGTTGTGAGACGATTAAGTTATCCGATTGCCCCCATTCATTGTCCCTGGGGCAGTAAGGGCGGGATCCTCAAAGGGTGAAAACGTCATCCGGTCAGCAGATTCTGTACCTGGTGGAGAGGGGAGGATTCGAACCTCCGAAGGCATCGCCAACAGATTTACAGTCTGTCCCCTTTGGCCGCTCGGGAACCTCTCCCGACAAAAATCCGATCCTTTTCGGTTGTCGAAATCTTTCATATTTCAAATAGACTGGAAAATCAAAGAGTTATGCTGCTGGTATAAGGCCAAGCTGCAAATTTAACTTTTAATTATTAACAAAAAATGTGAGTATTGTCAAGAAGTTTTTGAGAAAGTTATTGAGAATTATTCGGCAGAAGAGCATCTGATCAATGTTTGGTATTATAAGATATCCGGCAGAAAAAGGCCAGGATCAGAAGACCAATCCCCGGTGCGGTTGATTTCTGGGCCCCCGTGTCTTATTTTTTAATTGAATGGCTCGATTAATTGAGTAGATAGGACTAGGAGGTGACTCAAATGAGAGCAAAATATATATTTATTTGCATAGCAGTCGCTGCCTTCACCTTTGTTCTCTACGGGACAAGTTTTGCAGGTGAAGCACAGGCTGCGAAAGAGCGAGTTGCAATCAAAGAGTTTGTTCCTCAGAAAGCTGAGGTGCAGATAGCAGAAGCAAGGGCGGAAGATAGCACCTTCTCCTGCGGATGAAGAATTCTTCTTCCCGGATGATGATGAGTTCTTCTTTGGCCGCAGGTTCTTTGCACCCAGGTTTTTTGGCCGGGAAGAATAACTCTCGATGGTCTTGATCTTCAAGAAAGAGGGATATCCAGAGCGTGGATTTCCTCTTTCTCATTCCCCGGTTATTCCCGGTACCGGTTGACCGGCAAGTGTTCCCCAAACCCCGGTTTTCACGCCGGGGTGAGGGGCACGATAAGTGACAGTACGTTACCGCGAAGCCCTTCGACAGGCTCAGAGCGAAGAGCTTCACTTCATCATTGGCGGTCGTTTTCTTTTAACCAAGAGAAAGCGGGTAAGAAAACGAAAAAGAGCCAGGAGGTGAATGGAGGTAAGTTAGGAGGTGACTCGAAATGAGAGAAAAATATATATTTATTGGATTGATGGTTGGGGTTTTGACTTTCGGGTTGGCGGGAGTGGGTTTCTCGCAAGTCGAGGTCGGTGTTCCCCCGAATGTGCCCATGATTGCGGCACCCAGAGCGGTGGAGTCGGACAGCACGTTCTTTGGTGATCCGTTCTTTCGTCCGAACCCGTTCTTCGCTCCGACCGGTTCTTTCGCGACCCCGGTTCTTTGCACCTCCGGTTCTTTGCACCTCCGTTCTTCGCACCGAGATTTCCTTTCTTTGCTCCGGGGTTTGGAGAGGTGGATTAGGGGATGAAGGTTCTTGAATCTCAAGAGGGTGGTGGCTGAAACGCTGCCGCCCTTTTTTTCTTCTGCACGGCTTTTGACGCTCTGGACGGCTGAGCGCAGACCGAAACGCGATTGTACGGATATCATTCGTGTCTTATAATAATTGCTGAATATCTGTCGGGAAGGACCCATGAGACCCATCATCGCCATCGTTGGAAGACCGAACGTCGGGAAGTCCACCCTTTTCAACCGAATTGCAGGAGGGAGGAAGGCCATCGTCTGGAACGAACCGGGCGTGACCCGGGACCGGAACTATGCCGATGTGGCATGGGAGGGGTGCGCCCTGACATTGATTGATACGGGCGGTTTCGAACCCGTTTCGAAGGACCGGATCTTCGTCCAGATGCGCGAGCAGTGCCGGGTTGCCATGGACGAAGCAGACGTGATCCTTTTTGTCATGGATGGCAAGGAGGGCCTGACCTCTTCGGATGCGGAAATTGCCGATATTCTTCGGAGACAGAAGAAACCCGTTTTCTTTGTCGTCAACAAGATCGATGGGCCGGATCGTGAAGACAAGGCTCTTGAATTTTATCGCCTGGGTGTGGACACGATCTACTCCGTCTCTGCGGAACATGGATACGGTGTGGGTGAACTCATGGATGAGGTGACCAGGGGCTTTCCGAAGACGGAAGAGGAAGAGAGAGAGGACGAGGCGACCCGGGTGGCGGTGGTGGGCAGGCCGAATGTGGGGAAATCCTCTCTGATCAATCGGTTTCTGGGATATAAAAGGGTTCTGGTCGATGAAGCGCCGGGAACGACCCGGGATGCGATTGACACCTCATTCGAACGGAACGGGAAGAAATACATCCTGGTCGATACGGCGGGAATCCGGAGGAAGAGCCGAATCAGCCTGCAGCTGGAGAAGTACAGCATTGTGCAGGCCCTTCGGACCATTGACCGCTGTGACGTGGCTCTCGTTCTGCTGGACCCTCTGGAAGGGGTGGCTGATCAGGATGCCCGCATCGGCGGGTTTGTTCATGAAAAGGGAAAAGGATGCATTCTCGTGGTCAACAAGTGGGACCTGATGGAGAAGGATACCAAGACAATGAAGAAGTTTCAGGAAAAGGTGTACGAGGATCTGAAATACCTGTCGTACGCTCCGATGGTTTTTATCTCCGTCCGGACAGGGCAAAGAGTTCTGAAGGTTCTTGAAATGGTGGACCAGGTTTCGGAACAGACCCAGAAAAGGATTCCCACTTCCGCATTGAACAGGCAATTCGGCAGGTGGGTGGAAGAGCACCCCCCGGCTCTCCATAAGAATCGAAGGGTGCACCTGAATTATATTACCCAGGTTACCGCCGGTCCTCCCACGTTTGTCATCTCTACGAACATCCCGAATGGCATCCATTTCTCCTATGAACGCTATTTGACCAACCAGATGCGGAAGGCTTTTGGTTTCGAGGGCGTTCCCATTCGTCTCCTCTTCAGGAAAAAGGGAAAGGAACGGTGATATGGCAAAAGGAAACTGGAAGCGTTTTTCCATTATTGCAATCATCCTGATTGTGGTTGCGGCGGCGAGTGTTGCCGCTTTGAAAGTGTTCAACGAGAAAGGATCCAACCACAAATACCGGACGGTGAAAGTGGAGCGGGGGGAAATCAGCTCTGCGGTGACTGCCACAGGGACCATCAATCCCGTGGTCAATGTTCTGGTCGGAAGCCAGGTCTCCGGAATGATCAAGGCCCTCTACGCCGACTTCAATTCCCGCGTCAAGGAAGGGGATGTCATTGCGCAGATTGATCCGGCCATCTTTCAGGCACAGGTTGAACAGGGGAAGGCGAACCTTTTGAACGCTCAGGCCAGCCTCATGAATGCGCGGGCAAATCTCAAGAACAGCCAGGCGAATCTTAGCAAGGCCGAGATATCGGTCATCGATATGAAAAGGACGCTGGATCGAAACCTGAAACTGGCAGAGATGAAAGCGGTTGCGCAGGCGGCCCTGGATACGGCCCAGACCAATTACGATTCGGCCGGTGCACAAGTGGATGCGGCCAAAGCTCAGATCGAAGTGGCCAGGGCGCAGGTGGAGTCGGCCAAGGCCCAGGTCGAGCAGGCGGCGGCCGGGCTGAGGGTCTCCGAAACGAATTTGAGATACGCGACGATTCGCTCTCCGGTGAGCGGCGTGGTCATATCGAGAAATGTGGATGTGGGTCAGACGGTTGCGGCCAGTCTCCAGGCGCCGACGCTTTTCACCATTGCAAAGGACCTGACTCAGATGCAGGTCGATACGAATGTCAGCGAAGCGGATATCGGCCGCATTGCTGTCGGCCAGGACGTCAATTTCAATGTAGACGCCTATCCGGAGAGGACCTTTCGGGGGAGGGTCTCGGAGATCCGCAATGCGCCGACGACGATTCAGAATGTGGTGACCTATGATGTGGTGGTTCAGGTAGAGAACAAGGACTTGAACCTGAAACCCGGAATGACTGCCAATGCTTCCATCCTGATCGCCCACAAATCAGGGGCCTTGAGAATACCGAATGCCGCCCTCCGATTCCAGCCGAAATCCACGGCCGGCAAGGTCGAAGAGGGGCCGGGGAAGAAAGCGGAACCTCAGGCCCAGGCGAAGGGCCCCTCTCAGCTGATGGGGCGATTGACGGGCGAATTGAATCTGACAGCGGATCAGCAATCCAAGATCGAGATGGTCCTCAAGTCGTCGCGACAGGAGATTCAGGAGATTCGTGAAAAAGCAAAACCTGATGAGGCAAGGGCGCGCGTTCAGAGTCTCATGCGTCAGAAGATCTTGCCTTTCTTGACAGACGAGCAGCGGAAGAAGCTGGCGGAGTCCACTTCCTCCTCGAAAGGAGAAGAAAGAAGGTCGGGAAGGGTATGGGTTCTTTCTCCGGTAGGGTCGGCAACCCCCGTTTCGATTGTTCTGGGTGTTACCGACGGGACTTTCAGCGAAGTGGTGGAGGGGAATCTCCAGGAAGGAATGGATGTGATTACGGAAGAGACGACCAAGGGGAAGAACCAGACGCAGCAGGCGCCCGGCCCGACGATGAGAGGCTTTGGTAGATAAGCATTGAAAAGCACCAAATGACAAGCACCCTGCCTGCGGCAGGCAGGCAAATAACAGATAAATTCTAACAGCTCAAATTCCAAACAAGGGAAAACATTTTGGTCATTTGGGATTGGAATTTGGGGTTTATTTGGGATTTGTGATTTGGTATTTGGAATTTAGGATTTAAGCCATGGAAGCTGTGATTGAGATCCGGGAGCTGGTCAAGATTTATTACCTGGGAGAGGTGGAGGTCCGGGCTCTTCGGGGGATCTCCCTCACCGTGAACAAGGGGGAATTCCTGGCCATCATGGGAGCGTCCGGCTCGGGGAAGTCGACCTTCATGAACATTCTGGGGTTCCTGGACCGTCCCACCGGCGGCCAGTACCTTCTGGAAGGCATTGACGGACAGCGTCTTTCAGCAAGGATGAGCTGGCAGAGATTCGAAACCGGAAGATCGGATTCGTGTTCCAGGGATTTAATCTGCTGTCAAGGACCTCGGCGATCGAGAATGTGGAGCTTCCTCTGGTCTACGCAAAAGTGCCCACGCACGAGCGGGAAGAGAGGGCTCTGGAAGCGCTTTCGCAGGTAGGATTAAAGGGAAGGGGGCACCACCGGCCCAATCAGCTTTCCGGAGGGGAGCAACAGCGGGTTGCCATTGCCCGGGCGCTCGTGAACAGGCCTGCCATTCTTCTGGCAGACGAACCGACGGGAAATCTTGACTCTCGGACGAGCGTCGAGATCATGGAGATTTTTCAGCGGCTCAACGGGGAGACGGGAATCACGGTCATCATGATCACCCACGAGCCCGACATCGCCGCCTTTGCGCCCCGGAACATCCTGTTCAAAGACGGAAGCATCATCGACGATCGAAGGGTTTCCCGCTGACGGGTCTTATGAGGAGAAAATGAATGACAACCTTCTTCGCCAGCCTTTGGATTGCGCTGAGAGCTCTCGTGGTTAACAAGATGCGCTCCGCACTCACCATGCTCGGGATCATCATCGGGGTGGGGGCGGTCGTGGCCACGATCGCCGTGGGAACCGGAGCGAAAACCCGCATTGCCGACCAGATTGCGAGCATGGGATCGAACCTTCTTGTCGTCCTCTCCGGAAGTTCGACGAGCGGGGGATTACGGATGGGCGCCGGAACGGTTCCCACCTTGACGTTCGATGATGCGAGGGCGATTTCAGCCGAAGTTCCAGGGGTCAAGTTTGTCGCTCCCAACCTCTCGGGGGTTGCCCAGGTTGTTTACGGAAATCAGAACTGGTCGACCGTGATTAACGGCACCACGCCTGAGATCTTTGACATCAGAGGATGGGGGTATGCTTCGGGCAGGAATTTCTTACCGCAGGAACTGGACGGGGCGGCCAAAGTCTGCATTCTGGGGAAGACCGTGGCGGAGAACCTTTTCGGAGGGATTGATCCGGTGGGCCAGATTGTGCGGATCAAGAGAGTGCCTTTTACGGTGGTCGCCGTTCTATCTCCCAAGGGCCAATCCACCTGGGGCCAGGACCAGGATGATGTCATCTTCGTTCCTTTGACGACGGCCCAGAAACGGCTGTTTGGCATGCAATTCCCGGGAATGGTGAGGGGGATCACGGTCCAGGCCAGGGACGCCGATGTCTTGAAAGATGCGGAGAAGCAGATCACGGACCTTCTCCGGCAGCGCCATCGCCTGACCCAGGGCCAGGATAATGACTTTTCAGTACGAAACCTTGCGGAGTTTATGGCGACTCAGGAGGAGTCGGCAACAACGATGTCTTTGTTGCTTGGAGCCATTGCCTCCATCTCCCTGATCGTGGGCGGGATCGGGATCATGAATATCATGCTCGTCTCGGTCACCGAAAGAACGAGAGAGATTGGAATCCGGATCGCCGTGGGCGCAAAGAGCCGCGATATTCTTCTCCAGTTCCTGATCGAGTCTCTCGTGCTCAGTCTGGTCGGTGGAATTCTGGGAATTGCGATCGGGATCGTGGGCACCCTCATCCTGGCCTCCTTCACCCAATGGCCGACGGCATTCTCCATTACGGCTATTCTTCTCGCTTTTCTTTTTTCAAGTCTTGTGGGCATCTTTTTCGGGTTTTATCCTGCCAGGAAAGCCTCTTTGCTCAATCCGATCGAAGCCCTTCGCTATGAATAAACCCTGCTGAAATGAACCCGGACAAACCGCTTCCTTATGTGCCTTGACAATCGGCAAACCGCTAAGTTAAAAATAATTCCTATAGAATAAATAGGAATTAGTAACTCATGAAGATTTCAACGAAAATCAGATACGGCGCAAGGGCCATGCTTCAACTTGCGTTTCATTACGGCCAGGGACCCATGGACCTGAAAATGATTGCGAAGAAAGAGGCCATATCCGTGAAATACCTCGAGCAGGTCATCATTCCCCTCAGAAGCGCAGGGGTGGTCAAGGCCGTGCGGGGAGCGAAAGGGGGATACACTCTGGCCAAATCTCCTTCGGAGATATGCCTGAATGATATCATCGAAATCCTCGAAGGACCCATCAATCTCGTGGACTGCCTGAAGGATCCGAAGTCCTGTCAGATGAGTCCTTCTTGTGTGACGAAGGACATATGGCAGGAGGTCTCAGAAACCCTTCACGGAATCTTCCATTCCATTACCCTGGAAGAAATGGTCAATCGAAAGAAGAAAAAAGAAGGTATCGTTGTTCCAACGTACCAGATATAAACAGAATCGTGAAATCGAAGCGGGGATGATGGTGGGATCCATTCACGTTTTCGTGAGGGCGTAAGTCGGAAGTCGTGAGAGGGTCTTTATCCCGAACGCCTTGCGACTTACGGAATGAGATTCCTGGGATTCGGATTTCGAGTTTCTCGGTGTGAGGAGGACGGCTTGGCGAAGATCGCTCGTACCATTTCAGAATTAGTCGGAAAAACGCCTCTCGTGCGGTTGAACCGGATTACGGGGGGCTGCAGAGGAGAAATCATCGCGAAACTCGAGTCCTTCAACCCCAGCGGAAGTGTCAAAGACCGGATCGGGGTTTCCATGATCGAGGCGGCGGAAAAGGCGGGGTTGATCAAGAGGGACACCGTTATTCTGGAGCCGACAAGCGGGAATACCGGGATTTCTCTGGCTTTCGTCTGCGCAGCAAAGGGGTATCTGCTGGTTTTAACGATGCCTGATACTATTTCTGCCGAGAGAGTCCTGCTCCTCCGGATGCTCGGGGTGGAAGTGGTATTGACCCCGGGACACGAAGGAATGACCGGTGCGGTAAGGAAGGCAGAGGAGATGGCTCGCCAGGATCCCAGGTATCTTGTTTTGCAGCAGTTCCGGAACCCCAGCAATCCGGAAACCCATAGAAGGACCACCGCTGCGGAGATCTGGGAAGACACGGATGGAAGGGTGGATATTGTTGTGGCGGGCGTCGGGACGGGAGGAACGATTACCGGATTATCAGAGATGCTTAAGCAGAAAAAACCGGGATTGAAGGCTATTGCCGTGGAACCCGACGGATCTCCTGTGCTCTCCGGAGGAAGACTGGGCCCCCATAAGATTCAGGGGATTGGAGCAGGGTTTGTTCCCGAGGTTCTCCGGCTGGATTTGATCGATGAAGTCATCAGGGTCTCGGATGAAAACGCCGGAATCATGGCGAGAAGGCTGGCGAAGGAAGAGGGGATTCTGGCAGGGATTTCTTCGGGGGCGGCACTTTGGGGAGCGATCGGCGTTGCCAAGAGAGAGGAAAACAGTGGGAAGATGATTGTCGTGATTCTGCCGGATACGGGAGAGCGCTACGTCAGCACCTGGCTTTTCAGTGAAATGAAATGATCTGTCATACAGGGTGGATCGGGGGGCACATGTCTAAGACCATTGCAGAGATCAATGAGAAAATCAAGAAAGGAAAGGCCGTGGTCTTTACGGCCGAAGAGATTATCGACGTTGTGAAAGAGAAAGGGGCGAAACAGGCCGCCCAGGAGGTGGACGTGGTCACAACGGGGACGTTCGGCCCGATGTGTTCCTCGGGTGCCTTTTTTAACGTAGGCCATACCAAACCCCGCATCAAACTGGGGGGTGGAAAGACCTACCTGAATGATGTTCCTGTCTATACGGGTTTTGCAGCGGTCGATTTAATGCTGGGGGCGACCGCCATGGCCGACGATGATCCGAAGAATAAGGTCTTTCCGGGGAAATTCGCCTATGGCGGGGCATACGTGATCGAAGAACTGGTTGCCGGACAGGATGTGAAACTCACTGCTACGGCTTACGGCACGGATTGCTATCCAAGAAAGAGTCTGGAGACCCTCCTCTCCTTGAAGGATATGAACGAGGCTGTTCTCATCAACATGAGGAACGCTTACCAGAACTACAATGTTGCAGTCAACCTCTCGGACAAAGTGATCTATACCTACATGGGGGTTCTGCAGCCCAGGATGGGCAACGCAAACTACAGCAGCGCAGGGCAGTTGAGCCCGCTTCTCAATGATCCACTGTATAGAACGATCGGCACGGGGACCCGCATCTTTCTCGGGGGAGGGATCGGTTATGTGATCGGGAACGGCACGCAACATAACCCCAATGTGAAGAGAACGGAAGCAGGGGTTCCAAGGGTTGGAGCGGGGACGCTTTCGGTGACAGGGGACCTTAAGATGATGAGTCCGAGATGGCTCAGGGGAACCTCTTTCACCGGGTACGGCGTCACCCTCACCGTGGGGATCGGTGTGCCCATTCCCATCCTGGACGAGGAGATGCTGCAGCATACCGCGGTCACCGATGAAGAGATCTGGGCGCAGGTTGTGGACTATAGCGAAGCGTATCCTCAATGTATCCCGGGAAATCTGGGTGAGGTGAATTATCGGCAGCTCAAGAGCGGCAAGATCACGGTTCAGGGAAAGGAGGTTCCGACGGCCGGTCTCTCCAGTTACTCGAGAGCACGAGAGATTGCCCGGATCCTGAAGGAGTGGGTTGAAACAGGGAAGTTTTTCTTGACGGAGCCTGTCGAGCCCATCCCCTCCGTGGACTCCGGAATTGTCCTGAAACCGCTGAAAGAAAGACCGATTAAGAAGAAATGAGATTTCAGATTTGAGATTGTAGATTGCAGATTGAAGAGGCAAACATCTCAAATCTCACATCTGAAATCTGAAATCAAAAGGGGTGTTTTATGCAAAAAAAGAGAGTGGTGCTGAGTTATCCTCCTCATCTTGTGGATCAACCTGTCATTTCCAGACTGGTCAGGGACTTCGATCTCATGGTCAACATCATGAGGGCCCGGATCTCTCCCAGAGAAGAAGGGAGGCTTGTTTTAGAAATGACGGGGAAGAGACCCGCCCTGGACGCGGGCATCCGTTACCTTGCCGAGATGGGAGTGGATATTCAACCCCTGGCCCAGGAAGTCAAATGGCGCGAGGACCGTTGCACCCATTGCTCGGCCTGTATTTCGATCTGTCCCACGAAAGCGCTCGATCTCGATCGAGCAAAGATGGAAGTGTCTTTTAAGCGGGAACGGTGCATTGCCTGTGAGCACTGTATCCCGGTCTGCCCTTATCACGCCATTGAAATCCTCTTCTAAGAAACGCATAGAGCATAGAGCATAGTGCATAGAGCATAGAACGAAAACGGTTTAATGGAATCAGGGGTGGCATAACTCTATGCCCTATGCTCTATGCGCCATGCGATTGTTTTGTGGAAAAGAATGAAACGTATTTATCTGGATCATAATGCTACGACGCCGATTCACCCGGCGGTGATCGAGTCGATGCTTCCCTATCTTCGGGAAGACTTCGGAAACCCCTCCAGTATCCACTCCTTCGGACAGGCGGCAAAGAAAGGGTTGGAAGAGGCGAGAGAAAGGGTTGCCCGCCTGATCGGTTCTCGACCGGAAGAGATCGTTTTTACGGGAAGCGGGACCGAGGCAAGCAATCTCGCCATCAAAGGAGTGGTTTATGGAAGAAGGGGAGAGGGGCGACACGTGATTACCTCTTCGATCGAACACCACGCCGTTCTGAATGTGTGCCGACAGATCGAGAAAGAGGGATTTCGCGTGACGTACCTGCCGGTGGACCGGGTCGGATTGATCCGCCCGGAGGATGTCAGCAGGGCGATAACGGAGGAGACAATCCTCATCACCCTCATGCACGCCAATAATGAGGTTGGGACGGTCCAACCGATCGAAGAAGCGGCAAGGATTGCCGGGGAGCGGGGGATCCTTTTTCACACCGACGCTGTTCAGTCTGCGGGAAAAATTCCCGTGGATGTCAACCGGTTGGGAACGGACCTCCTTTCCTTTTCCGCCCACAAAGTGTACGGCCCAAAAGGGGTGGGGGCCCTGTTCGTACGGAATGGCACTCCTCTCCACGCGTTGATCCACGGAGGACACCAGGAAAAGGACAGGAGGGCAGGTACGGAGAATGTCGCAGGGATCGTCGGTTTCGGAAAGGCCGCCGACCTGGCTTCTCTCATGCCGACTTCAAAACAGGAGGAGCTGAAAAGCCTGAGGGACTATTTCTGGGAGAGCATCCAGCAGAAGATCGAAGACGTTCATCTGAATGGGGACCAGGCAAGAGGACTTCCCAATACGCTCAATGCGGGGTTTGACTACGTGGATGGCGAATCCGTGCTCATCAATCTGGATCTCCAGGGGATAGCAGCCTCCGCGGGATCCGCCTGTACGTCGGGCGCCCTGGAAGCCTCTCATGTGCTGGTTGCTATGGGGGTTCCTCCTCTGACCGCCAAGGGGGCGCTCCGGTTTTCGCTGGGGAGGGATACCACAAAGGAAGAAATCGATCAGACAGTAAACGTCCTGACAGAGACGGTCCATCGACTCCGCGCCATGTCGCCTCTTTATATCGACGCAAAAAGAGGAAGAAGATGAAGAAGCGGGTGGTGGTGGCCATGAGCGGCGGAGTGGATTCGAGCGTTGCCGCCTGCCTTCTGCAGGAGAAGGGATACGAGGTCATCGGAGCCACGATGCGGGTCTGGAAAGCGGAAGTGGGAGACTCACTCAACCGGTGTTGCGGTGCAGCCGACGTGGAAGATGCCAGACGGGTTGCTCAGCAACTGGGAATCTCCTTCTATGTGGTCAACCTCGAGGAGGATTTTGAAAGAGAGGTGATCACGTATTTCTGTGATGAATACCAAAAGGGGAGGACCCCCAATCCCTGCATCCTCTGCAATGAGCAGATCAAGTTTGGCTCACTTCTAAAGAAGTCCCTGGAACTGAACGCCGATGTCATCGCAACGGGCCACTATGCAAGACTGGAGTTCGACGAGCACACGGGACGATCTGTCCTGAAAAAAGGGATGGACGGAAGAAAGGACCAATCCTATGTCCTTTTCTCGTTGAGTCAGGACCAGTTCCACCATACCCTTTTCCCGCTGGGTACCTGCCGGAAGGAAGAGGTAAGACTGAAGGCCCTTCAAAGCGGGTTTCGTGTCCACGATAAACCGGAAAGCCAGGAGGTCTGTTTTATTCGGGAGCCTTCCTACCACTCTTTTTTGTCCGAGAGGCTGAAGGGGTTCATCGAACCCGGCCCCATCATCGATGGAAAGGGAACGATCCTGGGAACGCATCGAGGAATCCCCTTCTATACCATTGGTCAACGGAGAGGGCTCGGCCTGGCAAAAGGGAAGCCTCTCTATGTGATCGGGATTGACCGGGAAAGGAACGTTGTGATCGTTGGAGAGGAAGAAGAGGTCTACAGGGACAGGTTTGTTGTGGATGCCGTCAATTGGATTCTGCCGCCGGGAGAAGGTCCTTCTCTCCGAGCTCAGGTGAAGATCCGATACAACCACCCCGGCGCGGAGGCCCTCATCTTCCCCCGGGGGGAAATGGAGGCGGAGGTGAAATTCAACAACCCTCAAAAGGCCATTACCCCGGGACAGGCCGCCGTATTCTACGACGGTGAAGTCGTTCTCGGAGGAGGGTGGATTAGAGAAGTGATGTAGCTCAAAGCAGAAGGTCGAAGGTAGAAGCAGAAACCAGGGAGCAGAGAGTCAAAGACATTTCTTGGGAGCAGAAAGTGATGTCACAGAAGGAGAACCGATGGATCAGTCAAAACAGGAAAAGCTTGAAAAGTTGAAAGAGATTTTTCGCGGCATGGGAAGAGTCCTTGTCGCTTTTTCCGGAGGGGTGGACAGCACTTTCCTGCTGAAGGTGGCTCTGGATACACTGGGGAGAGACAACGTTCTCGGCGTTACCGCCCTTTCTCCGCTTTATCCCGAGAGGGAATTGTCAAGGGCGAAGCAAGTGGTTCAGACCCTGGGAGTGAAACACCGCCTCATTGAATCGAATGAGCTCGAGATCGAAGGTTTTTCAGCGAATCCTCCCAACCGTTGTTATTTCTGCAAACGAAAGCTCTTCGAAGAGCTGCGAAGCCTGGCAGAGGATGAATCGATCCCCTTCATTGTCGAAGGGTCTACGTTGGACGACGACAGGGATCATCGGCCCGGGAGAATAGCCATTCAAGAGCTGGGAATCCGCAGTCCCCTTAAGGAGGCGTTATTTGCCAAGAAAGACGTCAGAGACTGGTCTAAAACCCTGGGCCTTTCCACCTGGGACAAGCCTTCCCTTGCCTGCCTTGCCTCACGGTTTCCCTACGGAGAAGAGATTACTCCGGAAGGACTGAGGATGGTCAACGAATCGGAGGAGTTCCTTTTCGGATTGGGTTTCAAACAGGTTCGGGTGCGGCATTATCGGAATCTCGCCAGGATCGAGATTCTTCCCGAGGAGATGGGTCTCCTTCTGGAAAAGGGATTGAGAGACCGGGTGGTGGGGCATCTGAAAAGGATTGGTTATAATTATATCACTTTGGATCTTCAAGGATTTCGGTCCGGATCCATGAATGAGGTATTGTGATGAAGGCGATCGCGTTACTTTCCGGAGGGCTTGACAGCACGCTTGCAGCCAAGGTGATCCTGGAGCAGGGCATTGAGCTGGAAGCGCTGAATTTTTTGACGGTGTTCTGCAACTGTACGCACCGGGGTGAAACCTGCATGGCCTCGCAAAAGGCCGTTCAGACCCTGGGCATTCCATTGAAGGTGCTGAATGTGTCGGAGGAATACCTGGACGTTGTGAAAGCACCCGAACACGGCTACGGCAGCAACATGAACCCCTGCATCGACTGCCGGATTTTCATGATGAAAAAAGCAAAGGCCTGCATGAGAGAAGCGGGGGCTTCCTTCATCATCACAGGGGAGGTGCTCGGGCAGAGGCCCATGTCCCAGCGGAAGGATGCGATGCGCCTGATCGACAAGAAGGCGGAACTCGAAGGGCTTGTCCTGAGACCTCTTTCCGCTCAGCATCTTCCGGAGACGGTTCCGGAGAAGGAGGGGTGGATCGATCGGGAGAAGCTTCTGAACATGCATGGCCGCTCCAGAAAGCCTCAGATGGCGCTGGCTGAGCAGTTCAATATCCGCGACTACCCCTGCCCGGCCGGGGGATGTCTGCTCACGGATCCGGGGTTTGCGAGGCGGATGAAAGATCTCATGACCCATCAGCCCGGCTTCTCACTCAATGATGTTCATCTCCTGAAGGTGGGAAGACATTTCCGGCTGTCTCCTCAGCTGAAATTGGTGGTCGGCAGGAACGAAGACGAGAACGAGAAGATTCAAACCTTCTCCCGGAAAGAGGATTATCTGCTCAGGGTTGTCCGGCATCCCGGACCTCTTTCTCTCTTGAGAGGTGAAGCGGATGTTGAAGCGATCGAGACGACTGCCGCAATCACCTTGCGTTACAGCAAAGCGAGGGATCTCGGGAAGTCGGAAGTTCTTTGCAGGAAAGCCAGAGAGGATTCCGGCGAGATCGTATTGGCGTCGTCCGCCCCGGAAGAGAGGATCAAGGAACTGATCATCGGTGAATAAGAGTATTTGGGGGGAGAACGGGAGGAATGTTCTGAAATGAAGATCTGTCCAACGTGTCAAACGAAGAATGGAGAATCGAACAGCTCCTGCAAGAAATGCGGGACCCGGTTTTCGGATTCCTCGCTTCAGGCGAAAAAAGAGAAGGTCCTGGGAGGAAAGAAGAACGTCGGCTGGGTCCTCCCCGCCTTGGTTGTTGCGGTTATTGTCCTGGGAGGAGTGGCCTACTGGGTCATTCAAGGAGCATTCTCAAAAGGTCCCCAGATCGGCTCCCAGAAGGTTCTGGAGACGATCAATTATACGGGACAGACCATTGGCATGACCGACGTTGAAGCCAAAGTGGAGAATGGAAAGATTTCGATCCCTCTTGAGGTGGTGAAAGAGAAAAAAATCGTTCGATTTGAATATGAAGGAAACGGAGTGAAGATCCCCCTTCTTTCTTACCTGACACTCGCTGGTAGGGTGGTTACGGCAGTGAGCATGTGTGAACCCTGCAAGTCCACCCGCTTCCATATCAAGGACAGGACCCTGGTCTGCAATGCCTGCTACACCGAATGGAATCTGGATACCCTGAAAGGAATTCAGGGGGGGTGCATGAATTATCCTCCGGAGGTGATTCCCAATACGGTGGAAAAAGACCGGATTCTGATTGATGAGAAGGTGGTACTGGACTGGAAACCAAGGGTATAGAGCAGAAGGCAGACGCCCAGTGAGTCAGTGTAAGTGTCAGTGATCAGTGATCAGGAAACTAACAGTAAGCAGAAAGCAGTAGGCAGAAGGCAGAATACAAAAAGAAGAAATAATGATCAGCGACCGGTTACCAGTAGACCTGCAACGGGCAGAAAAGAGAAAGCAGTGATTGGTTCTATTTCCCTATCTCTCTGCTTACTGCCTACTGACTTACTGCCCTCTGTTACCGAACAAGGGTCATCCATGAAGCTGACGAGATATTTCGATCAACAATCTGCGGAGGAGAAAAGGGAAGGTTTTCTTCCTTGTTCTCGGTCTGACGATCGGCATCACGACGGTGGTCTCCCTGATCTCCATCACCCGGATCATGAATGAAGACATCTCCGCCAAACTGGATGAGTTCGGAGCGAACATTCTCATTATTCCTCGTTCCGAAGACCTCTCTTTTTCATATGGAGGGATGGTGATTGGAGGATTGGAGATCGACATCCAGACCCTGAAGGAAACAGACATTCCGAAGATCCGTCAGATCGAGGTGCGGGAGAATATCAGCATCGTTTCACCGAAGCTGGTCGGCATTGTTGAAGTGGAAGAGAAGAAAGTTCCCCTGATGGGCGTTCAATTTCAGGAAGAACTGAGGTTGAAGAAGTGGTGGAAAATCCACGGGACAAGCCCCAGGATGAGGGAAGAGGTTCTGCTCGGAAATGAGGCGGCGGTGCGGCTCTTCAAGAGTGCAGGGGACACGCTGAGGATCGGCGGAAGACCCGTCCGGGTGTCAGGGATTCTCGACGAGACAGGATCCCAGGATGATTTCCTGATTTTCAGCGACCTGACCTTTGTTCAGGAGGTCATGAAAAGGCCTGCCGCCCTGAGTCTGATCGAGGTGTCGGCCTTCTGCAATACCTGCCCGATCGAAGACATCGTTCAGCAGATCTCGAAGGCTTTGCCTCATGCAAAGGTGACGGCGATCAAACAGACCCTCCAGACGAAGATGGAGGCGCTGGACCATTTTCAGAGATTCTCCGCCGGAATCTCGGCCATCGTCTTGCTCATAGGGGGGCTCATTGTTTTCACCAACATGATGGCCTCCGTCAATGAGCGGAGAAGGGAAATCGGCATCTTCCGGGCGATCGGATTCCGTCAGTTCCACGTGATCCGGATCATCTTCCTGGAGGCCCTCATCGTGGGCGTCATTGCCGGCGGGGCAGGGGTTGTACTGGGTTCGGGAATCTCCCGGGTCGTTGCTCCAATGATGACGGGCATGAAGGGAGGGGGATTCGTGATGGATCCCCTCCTGGCCGGAGGAGCGATCCTCCTTTCCGTCCTGCTCGGAGGACTCTCAAGCATCTATCCGGCCATCCATGCCGCAAAGATGGATCCCACTTCGGCCCTCCGGTCCCTTTAACGCCGAATAGCATAGGGCATGGGGCAAAGGGCATAGTGTCAAAAGAAAGTCAGAGGTTGGAGGAGCGAGGCTTAAGGCAAAATATATTTTTCCTCAAACGAAGTGATCCTCGAACCTCACGTGAAACACTCCTCAAACATATTTTGCTATGAGCTTGATTGACATCAAGAAACTTTCCAAGACTTACGAAAGCGGCGGCGAGAGGGTTCATGCCCTGGTCGACGTGAGTCTGAACATCGAGACCGGGGAGTTCATCTCCATCATGGGTCCCTCCGGGTCAGGAAAATCCACCCTGCTGACGATCCTGGGCGCACTCAACCATCCTACGTCAGGCCATGTGCTGGTGGATGATATCCCGATTTACGATCTTGCAGCAGAGCGGCTGGCTGATTTCAGAAGGGAGTATCTCGGGTTCATCTTCCAGTCTTTCCAGTTGATCCCCTATCTTTCCGTGAGCGAAAACGTGATGCTTCCCCTTTCCATTACAGGCCGGCCCGACAAAGAACAGCTCCGGATGGCAGAAGAGATTCTGGAGAAGATCGGACTGAGGGGTAAGGAGAAGAGACTTCCGGATCAACTCTCCGGAGGGGAACAGGAACGGGTGGCCATTGCAAGGGCCCTGGTCAATGCCCCCCCGATTCTGCTGGCCGACGAGCCGACTGGAAATCTGGACACCCGGACCGGCAAAGAGATTATGGATCTTTTCAAGTCCCTCAATGAAGGGGGACAGACCATCATCATGGTGACTCACAATCCGGAAAACGCCACGGTTTCCACCCGCACGATCCACCTTCGAGACGGCAGGATCGCCGAAGGGGCCTGACGACCCTTGCAGAAATGAACCCGGGCAAACCCCCTTTAATGCCGGTGAAGAAGGTAATGGGAATGAAGATGGCGATGGACCACCTCCCCGTGGCGGTGAAGGTGCTCGTGGATGAGGTTGACCTTTAAAAGAAGTTCCTTGTCCTGAAGGATTTCCTCGGCCTCCCCTGTTTTTTCAATGCGATGTTCTTCTGACAAGATGGCCACCCGGGCATTCAATTCCGAGACCAGCGCCAGATCGTGGGTGGCCACCACGATGGTTTTTCCCGCCTCATTCAGGGCAAGCAGGAGTTCCACGAGAAAGCTCTGAGTCCTGGGGTCAAGGCCGTTCATGGGCTCGTCGAAGAGGAGCACCTCGGGATTCATCGTCAAAACGGACCCGATGGCCACTCTCTTCTTCTCGCCGCCGGAGAGCATGTAGGATGGACGGTCCTTCAGGTCTTCGATCTCGAGCATCTCCAGGATTTGACAGGTTCTTTCGATGGCATCCTTCTCGGGGAGACCGAGTTGCAGGGGCCCATAGAGGAGTTCGTCCAGGACGGTCGGGCAGAAAAGCTGCACATCGGAGTCCTGGAAGACGTAACCCACACGTTCTCTGAAGAACCTCAGGAAACTCTTGTCCTTCAGCGTTTTCTCCGAGACGACGTGGTCATGGAAAAAAACCTTACCCTGGTCAGGATAGATCAGGCCTCCCATGATCTGCAGGAGTGTCGACTTCCCGCTCCCGTTGGCTCCGATGATCGCAAGCTTTTCACCCTCCCGAACATCGAGATTGACGCCGTGAAGGGCTCGGATTCGGCCATAATAGTTGTAAGAGACCTCCTGGACCGCGATCATTTCTTGTTTCAAATCATCTTTCAAATGGTGTTCTCCCATGTTCTATATCAATACAAAAAGCATTCCCGCGAGGAACAGAATCCCCCCTGCAAGCCAGTCAAGTCCGTTCAAGCGTCGAAATCCATAAACCCTGATCGTTCCGGGAAAGCCTCTTCCCTTCATGGCCCTGTAAATCTCTTCGCACCGGAGCTGGGTTTTCGTGAACATCAAGGCCATTCTGCCTGCCACCCATTTTCTCGCCTCGGACTTCTTTTCGGCCCCCGCAAGCCTGCTCTTTCTCGCCAGATGCATCTCTTCAACCGTGCCCAAGAAGATGAAGAGATATTTGTAGGTGAGACTGACGACCATCAACATCGTATCGGGAAGTCTAAAGACCTTGAGTGCTCTGATCACCTCGGAGAAGGGGGTTGTATGAAGTAGGAGCGAAACGGCGGTCAAGGAGTTGATTACCCTGGACCCCAGCATTAAGACGCCGTACAGCCCTTCCTTCGTGAGGCCGACCGTTTCCGGAATGTGATAGATCCACAGGTCATAGGACCTGGGGAGGTGCAGAAGCGGGATAAGAAGGTCCCCTTTCGAAAAGATGTTTAGAGACGAGGGCAGGGGGACGAGAAATCCGAAGAGAAGGCCCACGAAGAGGACTTTCCGGTAGAAGGGGACGAGATCGATCCGGGATGAGACGACCAGGATAAAGAGAAAGACAGCTATGGCGAATTCCGACTGAAGGCTGCTCTTCAGACTTATGACAACGACAAAGAAAATCAGGAAGAGTACCTTGATCCTGGAATCAAGCTTCTGAAAGAGGCCCTGCCGGGAAGCCGTTTCCCATTGGATATAGCTTGTCCGCATAAAGCCCGCCAGGTTGGAAACGGCTTTATCCAGAAAAGCGGAAGAGGATGGACCGCCCTTCCGTATTTCCGGTTTGAAGGGGGACGGCTTATCCAGGAGGAACCGTGGAATTTGGTCTCTCATCAGGCACTAACTTTAAAAGAAGAAAGAGAGCGTGGCAATGGCCCGATACTTCTCTTTTCCTTCGGAACCCTGCTGTTCACTCTTCTCGTTCAGATCCTTCAGAAAGGGGAATTTGACCATCAGTCCGAGATTGGCGTTCCATAGCTTTGGAAAGGAGAATCGGACTCCCGGCGACAGATAGAGGATGGTCCCGCCGCTGGCCCTCAATTTTTCTCCGCCTTCTTCGTCTCTGGCAATGTTAAGGAGATTGAGTTCGAGGATCCCATCGATTTTGGAAATGAATTTTTCGGGTTTTCCATAGAGCTCCACAGACTCCTGCCAGGTTGACCCTCCATTCATTTCCGAATTTAAAGTGATCTTTTTTCGTGAAGATGTCATAGGAGGTGTCCATGGCCAGAGTGAAAGGCCCGGCGATCTGCCGGGTCGCGGCCATTCCCAAGGAATAGGATGGACTCCTGAACCCGGGCTGCATGCCGCGATCGATCTCTCCACCCAGTTCTTCATGGCTCTTGCCTGTAGGAAGCGTAAATCCTCCGAAGAAGGAGAAATACGTCTTCCTGGTGCCTTCGAGGGTTACCGCAGTGTCTTCTGCACGGTTCAGGTCGAATCCCTTCTCAGAGGTGTAGTTGAGGCCCAGATTGAACGAAAATTTCAAGTCGCCGAATCCCTCATTCGAGCCAAGCGAATCCTGCTTCTTCATGTTGTATGGAAAGAAGAGGCTTCCGGTGAGAAAGGGGGTCAGGCCATACGATATGCCAAGATTCAGGAACGTGAAGGAGTCCTTATTCTCCGGTTCTGCGAAGCTGTACTTCCTGAACTCGACCTGTTCCACTCGTGATGAGAGCACCACGCCACCCTGGGGAAGAGTCAGGGGAGAGTTCGTTTCAATCGGGCTTCCAGGCCCGAGGGCGAGGCTGACTCCTCCGTGGTGTGCCAGGGCTTTCCAGGGCAAAAGTACAACCAGTAGGGCGATCGCGACCACGAGTCTTTTCATTCCTGATTTCCTCTTTCTTCGTATGTTTCCCAGCCACCCTCCGGGTCATCGGGGAAGGGGGGGGGGTTCCCCCTGGACCGCCACAGCGCGTAGAGACCTGACAGGCCGAAGATGAGGCATACGCCGACGATGACTTTCGTATACTGGGCTACCAGCGGCTTAGCTGAAAGATTCGAGCTGAAAGGCCTGGTCCACCTTCACCTCGATGGTGACGCCGTGAAAACCATGGGAAGATTCGCCCATCACTTTGATCTTCCAGGTTCCCGGGCGATCAGGGAGAAACGAGACGATGCCGGCTTTATCCGTTCGTCCGATCTGGTAAGCCTCGGCATCCCCGGGTCCATAGACTTCATATTCGGAATAACTGGCCGGGTCGTCGGCCGCGTAAAAGATTTTTGCGGATATCCCTTTTGGCTGCACTTCATATTGAATACTGTGAGCCAGTACTGCCGATGCGGAATGTCCCATCCAGAGCAGAAACCCTCCAAAGTACAGGATGGTGGCAACGGGTCTTCTCATCGAGTCACCTCAAATGTCAGCGTGGCCGTCACGCTCAGGGTATCCGCATCGGGATCGTCCTTCAATGGCTCTTTGTGGGTGACCGTGATCAATTGATGACCTCTGGAAAGGGGTACTCTTATGATTCCCTCAGCGTCTGTTGTTCCGATTTCTTGGCGTGATCGTTACCGGAGACCTCAACCTTTCCCAGAGGTTTTCCCCGGAGAAGGATTTTGATGGGCAGGGTCTTCGCCTGGTTTCATCTGAAAGGGGTCCTTCAGAAGAAGATGTCAAGAGCCGCACCTTCTAAGGAGTTTTTGGTCTTCGCCGCTCCACGAAAGGAGCGCTTTGGAGTAGTTCAAAGATCGGTTTGCCTCCACGACGCGGCTGGCCTTCCTTTTCGGAAGGTTCTTCCAGCCATAGATGGTCTTGGACCAATACCCATTGTCGATTTCTACAAGAATGAGTGCGGGAGGCTCTGATAGTCCGAGAAAGACCTCTTTCCCCTTCTTTTCATGGGAGACGGAAATAGGCTTCCCATTCGTATCAAAAGCCTTCACCTGTTTGATCCTCGATGAATCGTATTCCTCCCGCTGGGTTCCATGTCCGAATACAACCGTGAACTCTCCCGCTTTTCGCTCGATCCAGAAATCGTGGGCTTCGCTTGCAATCGGGAGAAAGAGCGACACGACAAGACGGAGAACAACGCGGATTTGAACCCCTTTCGTATTTCGGGTCGAATCCTCTGAAGAAAGATCAGAACGGCCACCGTAATCGTCACCTCCAATCCTCCCACTGCGGTCAGATGGGGAACCAGGCCGCGGGAGGGTCACGTTGAAAGAAAAAGGGAAATAGGAAGCGGCTCCCGAGCCTTTGTGCAGGAGGGGCTGCAGGCCCAGTTCCAGGGCTGTGAGCAGGGCCGCCACATTCAGGGCGATGTAGGCGCCGGCTGCCGCGCCGGTAATTTTGAAAGAGAATGGCACAGGGGTTTCGCCCTGCTTAGACGAAGAGCCTCCACGCTGAGACCTTCGAACCCGCTGCCGTGATGATCCGGTAGATCCCATAGGCCACAAACGATTCAGCAAAGGCGATATTGAAACAGTTGGCCCCGAGGGCGGTGATTCCACCATCTCCGAAGAGGATGGCCTGGATCGCGAGGGCGACGGAGACTGCGAGCGTCCCCGCCCATGGGCCGAGAAAGATCGCAACAAGGGGAGAGCCGGTAATGTGTCCGGTTGTTCCTCCGGGCAGCGGGACAGTGAAGAGCATGACCAGCAGACTGAAACAGGAAGCCATGGCCAGGAAAGGAATCTGGACATCCTTCACTTCGTCCTTGATCCGTCTGGAGGCAACCATCCAGACGGGAATCATGGCTGCCCAGAGCCCCCCGTAAGTAGGAGGACCCAGATATCCGTCGGGTATGTGCATTGAAATCTCCCAAAAAAAAACCACGAAAGATAGGATCTTCTGATCCCCAGCCTTCGTGGCTTTTAATTCCGTCTTTTTTATCTACGACACGTTTTATTTAAACGATTTTGAATTTGCTGTCAAGGGAAAATTAACACCTCCGAAAAATACCGGTCTTTCCCTTCGAACTTGTTTCCGCATCCCACCCTTACCGATCGTTCGCTTCTGAAGAAATATATTGACTTCCTTCGATCTATTCTTAAGAATAACAGTTATCCCAGTTTACGGAGACTGCTATGTGGATTGCGTTTCTTCTGGCGGCGGGGGCAGGGCTCTCCACCGCGTTCGGAAGCCTTCTGGGAGTAGTGATTAAGAAACCAGGCCCAAACTTTGTCGGGTTTACGCTGGGTTTTTCCGTGGGAGTGATGATCCTGGTCTCCTTTGTTGAGCTGCTGCCGAAGGCCATTGCGACAGAAGGGCTCGGCTTTCTATGGGCCAATCTTGTCTTTCTTGCGGGCATGGGGGTCTATTTCTTCATCGATCTTCTGATTCCCCATGACTATATCGGCCAGTACGACCACCGGAAAGGAACACACGATCTCGTCAAAAAAGAAACGCCTCAGGCCCTGGAGAGAACGGGGCTCCTCGTTGCCCTCGGCATCTCCATTCATAACTTTCCGGAGGGGTATTTGCTTCGAGACGATTCCCGCTGCCGTTCTTGAAGAAGGACTTGACAGATCTCGGGAATGTCATTTATAGTGAATCGTAATCAGGAATGATTCCGAAGTGTAAAGAAGAACCGTAAATGGATCATCAAACAGCGAAAAGTGCGGGAATGGAAAGTGCCCCCTCAAAGACTCCCTGCCAATGCGGGCAGTGTTAACGTCGTCCCAATCAAATCGAAAGGAGGTTTTATGAAAGGACCAAAAAAGCTGACTACCAACGCCGGCGCACCCGTCGTCGACAACCAGAATGCCGTGACCGCCGGACCCCGCGGACCGATGCTGCTTCAGGATGTCTGGTTCCTGGAGAAACTCGCCCATTTTGACCGGGAGGTGATTCCCGAGCGCCGGATGCATGCCAAGGGTTCGGGCGCCTATGGGACCTTCACCGTTACCCACGACATCACCCGCTACACCAAGGCCAAGATCTTTTCTGCAGTGGGAAAGAAGACCGAAACCTTCACCCGTTTTTCCACGGTGGCGGGCGAGCGTGGTGCTGCCGATGCCGAACGGGACATCCGGGGTTTTGCGACCAAGTTCTATACTGAAGAGGGAAACTGGGATCTCGTGGGCAACAACACGCCGGTCTTCTTCCTCCGTGATCCTCTTAAATTCCCGGACCTCAACCACGCCGTGAAGAGGGACCCCCGCACCAACCTGCGCAGCGCCCGCAACAACTGGGACTTCTGGACATCCCTGCCGGAGGCGCTCCACCAGATCACCATCGTGATGAGCGATCGGGGCCTTCCTGCCACCTACCGTCACATGCACGGTTTTGGCAGCCACACCTTCAGCATGATCAATGCGAAGAACGAACGGCACTGGGTCAAGTTTCACTTAGTGACCCAGCAGGGCATCAAGAATCTGACCGATGAAGAGGCCGAGGCGATCGTCGGCAAGGACCGGGAAAGCCACCAGCGGGACCTTTACGAGAGCATCGAACGCGGCGACTTTCCCCGCTGGAAGATGTGCATCCAGGTGATGCCGGAGAAAGACGCGGCAAAATGTTCCTTCAACCCCTTTGACCTCACCAAGGTCTGGTCCCACAAAGTCTATCCCTTGATCGAGGTGGGCGTTCTCGAGTTGAACCGCAACCCGGAGAATTATTTTGCCGAGGTCGAGCAGTCCGCCTTCAACCCGGCCAACATCGTGCCGGGTATCGGTTTTTCACCCGACAAGATGCTCCAGGGACGTCTCTTTTCCTACGGCGATGCCCAGAGGTACCGGCTCGGCGTAAACCACCACCTGATCCCGGTCAATGCCTCCCGCTGTCCGTTTCACAGCTACCACCGTGACGGCACGATGAGAGTCGATGGCAATTATGGCAGCACCCTCGGCTACGAGCCCAACAGTTACGGTGAATGGCAGCAGCAGTCCGAGTTCTCCGAACCGCCTCTCGGCCTCGAAGGTGCCGCAGACCACTGGAATCACCGAACGGACGAGGATTATTATTCCGCGCCTGGAGCCCTTTTCCGGATCATGGCGGCCGACCAGAAAAAGGTCCTCTTTGCCAACACCGCCCGCGCCATCGGCGGTGCGCCTAAGGAGGTCCAGATCCGCCACATCGGCAACTGCCTGAAGGCCGACCCTGCCTACGGCAAGGGGGTGGCCGACGCACTGGGCATTTCGGTGGCGGAGGTGCCCAAATAGGCGCAGCCGTCATCCTTGTGCCGAGGATCAGAGGTGACAAGAGGGCCGAGTCAAGACCAGACAGGATCGAATCGAATAGGAAAGTAGACTACGTACTGACAAACTCAGCAGCTGACAGAGGGCTTAAGGCGGACCTGGTAAACGCTGACGCGTTTCACCAGGTCGCCTTTGCCCGTCCTTGAGTTCCACCTTTCTGAACCGCTTGGTAGTGGGGTGTTTCCGCCGCTGGCGGGATAGCGCTAACCCGTTCCAAGGCTATCGGCTGTGGGAATTGCACGGGTTTCCGTTTTTGGCCTTTCTTTCTTCGGCCCTTTCAAGCGTTTCTTTACTTCCTCATAGATGTCCTCATAGGCGGCCTTCAGAGCGTCATGGAAAGCGACAAGTTCGCCCCCATGACTGTTTATGAATTCCTTTGCGCTCGATTCCTTTTCAAAGGCCCACTTCGCCGTTCGTGTCATGACTCCACGCTTGTTGCCGCCTACTACCCAGAATGCTTTATTGGCCTCGATGAGCTTCTTGGTTTGATAGTCGCCCACTTTCAAGGAGCACGGGAGTTTGGACAGATTCTGAGTCAGGTCCAGAACGATACAGCGAATACTGCAGGTTCCTACGGATGTTCCATCCGTGTATTCAACGAGCATCCTGCTGTAGCCAAATGTCTTCCGGTCCATTCCACAATAAGCGCACGAACGATGCTTTTGAACATCCTCTTGGGCAAAAGATAAAGAAGCCCAGCAGAGCACTCCAACGATCAACAGAGTCCTGGCCAGTTTCATCCCCGGTTCCTCCTTTTTGATCAGTCATGACTTGCACTACGTTGATTCTCAGGTTAACCAATAAAAAATTTGACGCAAGCCCGTTTCTGCAGGTCAGATTAAAATACAGGGTTTCTTGCGAGAAGATACAGACTTCACCCCAGTTGCCCTACGTAATTGGCTGTATCTCTATATCAAGAAATGTGCTTAGCTCTACAGCGGGAGCCGATTTAACCTGATGGAACCATGGGAGCTTTCAGAAGGGTCCAGAGAAGGGGGGCTTACGGTCCGGTATTTCTCGCGGAGGTCCTGGCATATTGATTCCATCAGCACGGACCTGGACATGATCGTAGAGGACGGACATGAACTTGCAGCGACACCCCTTGATTTCCGTCTTCAAAAAAGTGTATCTTGAAAAGTACGGTATCCGGACCGCTATCTGAAAGCGAGGGACGAAGATGGGCCGTAAACGTTTCATCGACCTGAGCATCAGCATCGAGACGGACCTGCCCAGCGATCCACCGTTGACCATTCCTAAGATCGACTATGTGAATCACAGCCAGGGCGGTGAGCAGATGAAGGATTTTTTCCCGGGGGTGGCGAAGGAGCAACTGCCGGGCGGTCTGGGTTGGGCAGTGGAATTCTTGACCTTAACCACCCATTCGGGCACGCATCTGGACGCTCCCTATCATTATCATCCGACCATGGACCGTGGAAAACCTTCCCTGACAATAGACGAGATCCCCCTGGAATGGTGCTTCAATGACGGTGTTGTTCTGGATTTCCGGCATAAGGCGGATGGGGAGCGGATTACGGCAAAGGATGTGAAGAGAGAGCTGGAACGGATCAAGTACGACATCAAGCCCTTCGATATTGTCCTGATTCAGACTGGAGCGGATGCTGCCTGGGGCAAGCCCGAGTACCTCGTCAAGGGCGGAGGCATGGACCGTGAGAGCACGCTTTTCCTGACAGAGAGAGGGGTTCGCGTAACAGGCATCGACGCCTGGAGCTGGGACAGACCTTTGCCTGCTCTGGCTAAAGAATTCAAGGAGACCGGAGATCCAAAGGTCATCTGGGAGGCTCATTTTGCAGGGATCGAGAGAGGCTACTGTCATATGGAGAAGATGGCCCATCTTTCTGATATCGGGAAGCCCTTCGGGTTCACCGTCTGCTGCTTCCCGGTCAAGATCAAGCGAGCCAGTGCAGGATGGGTACGCCCGGTAGCCATCGTCGAGGATTAGCAGGCTGCTGAAAAACGCCCATTTGCGGCGTTGCCCTCATCCTTTGTCGTTGCGGCACCTTAAGGTACCCTATGGTAGTACCTTAAGGTACCTCATTCCTCATGATTTCGGGCGCCTTGCATCTGGGCATTTTTGAGCAGCCTGCGAAAACACTTCTTCAGCATCTCGACAGCTGATTTAAAGGAGGGGATGAAGATGAAAACACGGTTCTGGGGAAGAGATTTCGTTTGGGCCGCAACTGTTTTGTTCACCGTTTGCTTCTTCCTGCCAAGTGGGTCCCTTGCTGCTGAAAAACCGATCGTCATCGGCGGGTCTTTGCCTCTGACCGGGACATTCTCCGCAACGGGAAAATGGGTGGAAAGAGGATACCAGTTCTGGGCCGATGAGGTCAATGGAAGGGGAGGGGTCCTGGGCCGACCGGTAAAACTCCTGATCTATGATGACAAGAGTGACGCTAAGGAAGCCGTGAATCTGGCCGAGAAGGTGATCACGGTAGATAAAGTGGATCTGCTCCTCGGCGGATATCCGGGTACGGCGTGCACGGCCGTCATGCCTGTCGCTGAAAAGTATAAGAGGGTCTACGTCTCGATGGGGGGACACATGAAATCATTCTCCCAGGGCTACACCTATTCTTTCGGCAGCCCGCCCCTCATGGGGGAGTGGTGGTATCTGGGTTTTTTTGAATGGATGAAGACCGTCCCCGCAGATCGGCGCCCCCAGAAGGCCGCCGTCTTTACGATGAACAATCCGATCGGGATCTCTCTCGTGGATAGTCTCTACAGGGGATGCAAAGATCTCGGGATTGAGATTGTCATCGATGAGAAATACAACCTTCCCCTGACCACGGCCGATACCATGATCACGAAGGCGAAGCAGATGAAAGCCGACCTCCTCTTCGCCAATGGGATGTTCCCTGACGGCGTGATGACCCTGCGGACCTGCAAAACCCTCGATTATTCTCCCAGGGCCATTGTTCAGGGAATCGGGAGCGTCATTCCCGAATGGACCAAGGAATTGGGCAAGGACGGGGATTTTGTCTTTTCGGGGACGAGCTGGCATTACAAACTGAAGTATCCGGGCAACGACAGGATCATTCGAGCTGCCAAAGAGAAGTTCAAGGAAGATGAGCCTCCCCTCTATTTCGGATTCGGTTATGCCTGGATGCAAACTCTGCAACAGGCGCTGGAGGGAGCAAAAACGCTTGATCAGACCGGGATCCGGGATTGGCTCCGGACAAACGAGGTGAAAACGATTGCCGGAAACTTCAAGTTTGATGAGAAGGGGTTGCCTAAGCCCTTCGTCTATCTCACCCAGGTGATCAACGGGAACGTGGAACTCATCTGGCCTCCGGATATGCGGACCCACGAAGCGGTTTTTCCGAAACCCGCATGGAAGTAATGGGTCATGATGGAGCGCCACCATCTTAACCGGTGAGAGCGAAAGATGTTCAATCCCGCCGTCATTCTCCAGTCCATGGTGAGCGGTCTCCTCATGGGGGGTATCTTTGCCCTCTTTGGCGTAGGATTCAGCCTCACCTGGGGAGTGATGAGGGTGATCAATATTGCTCATGCGGCCTTCGGAATCCTGGCCTCGTATATTGCTTACTGGGGGTTGACCCTCTACGGGATTGATCCCATTTTGTCTCTTGTCGTGAGCCTCCCGCTCCTCTTCGTAACGGGTCTGTTGGTCCATCGGTTTCTGGTCCAGCCGATTACCCGGTCCCGGGACGTGGTCGTTGCCTCCATGATCCTTACCTTCGGTCTTGCCATTGTCTTAGAGAACCTGATGCTCTTTGTCTGGTCGCCGGACGAGAGGCTGATTACGACTCCTTATTCGAGTCAGGCGATCTTCCTTGGCGATATTATCATTAAAGTCTCCAACCTCATCGGTTTCGTCCTTTCTATGGCAGGAATCGCCGCCATTTACTCCTTTCTTTATCACACCCGGACCGGAAAGGCGGTGCGTGCGACATGGCAGGACCCGGAAGGGGCGGCACTTCAAGGAATCAACCTGAAGAGGGTTTCCATGATCGCTTTCGGGCTGGCCATCGCTTCCGCAGGTGCGGGGGGAGTGGCCATGGCCTATATGTATTCATTTAACCCGCCCGCCCACAATCTCTGGTTGATCTTTCTTTTTCTTGTTGTGATTGTCGGAGGGGTGGGGAGTATCATCGGTTCGGCCATCGCCGGCTTGCTGATCGGCCTGATTACCGGGCTCAGTGGCGCCTTCTTTCCTATGGAGTGGGTTAACGTTCTCCTGTTCGGCCTGTTAATGGGGATCCTGTTGATCAAACCGGAAGGTCTATTTCAAAGATGAAAGCGCGGGAGAAGATGCTCGGACGGTTTATCTCGATTCCCTTTCTTGTCCTGGTGGCTTCTCTTCCCCTGTTTCAACCGCCCGCTTATTTCCTCTCTTTTATCTTCAAGGTCTTCCTGTACATCATTCTTGCCGAAAGCTGGAACCTGATCGGCGGTTTCACGGGTTACCTCAGTTTCGGTCATGTGGCGTTCTTCGGGATCGGCGCCTACACCTCTTCGATGTTGTTTCAGCACCTCGGGTTGACTCCGTTTATCGGAGCCATTCCCGCAGGTCTTCTTGCGTCGGCGGTGGCCTGGATCGTTGGCTATCCCTGTCTGAGACTTCGGGGTCCCTATTTTGCGGTGGTCACCCTATGTTTTGCCTTCATCATCGATCTCGTCGTGAAGAATTGGCCCTTCTTAGGGGGATCCGAAGGTCTCCACTTGAAGCTCCTGCCGATGGATATTCAACTTTCCCGTTCCATCTTCTATGAGATCTTTTTCGGATTAGCTTTCACAACCGTTTGGGTGGCCCGGAAGATACAGAATGCCAAGCTTGGTCTGGGATTGGCCGCCATCCGGGAGGACGAGGATGTGGCTCAAACGCTCCGGATTCACGCGGCAGACCTGAAGATAAAGGCCTTCGTTCTCAGCAGTTTCTTCCCGGGCGTGGCAGGCGGAATCTATGCCTACTACATTTCTTATGTCCATCCGGATATCGTCTTTGATATGAATATCTCCATTCTGATCGTTCTCATGGCCTTGTTCGGGGGGGGGAGGTCCTGGATGGGACCTGTGATCGGGGCTGTCGTTCTTTCCATCATTAACGAGCTTCTCTCCATTTTTGTTCAGCCTGAATTTGCGCGGATCATATATGGAATGTTGTTCATGGCCGTCATTATTTTTATGCCCGATGGGATCGTGGCCTTCTTGAAGAAACGAAAAGGGAGTAAAGCCTCCGCCCTGAAGGGTGGGGCCGTTCGACAGGGAGCACGGCCCTGATCGTGGCGAAGGGCTTCCCGGTAAGGTAGTTTCATTCATATTGTGCCCCTGGCCTGAGAGACTGTGTCGTAATTCGGAGTTCGCCCTTCGACCGTTCGGCAGGCTCACGGCTCAGGGCGAACGGCTAAGCAATTGATTTCTAACGTATCGTAATCCGTTCGTGGTGAGCTTGTCGAACCATGAACGGATTGTGACACAGTCTCTGAAGGGCGGGGTGATGCGGGATGTTTCTCTGCGGGGAATACCTGGGGAATACCTTATGATCGAAGGAACCGGTATTACAAAGCGGTTTGGAGGTCTCGTCGCCCTCTCAGATCTGACCTTCGAAGTTGAGAAAGGGTCCATCGTGGGGCTCATCGGACCCAACGGGTCCGGTAAGACGACCCTCTTTAATTTGATTTCAGGTTTTCACCGGCCGGAGGAGGGGAGCATCCGGTTTAACGGCAAGGAGATCACCCGGCTCAAACCTTATCAGGTCGCCGGACTCGGTATCGCCCGAACCTTTCAGATTGTGAGGCCCTTGAAGGAATTAACCGTCCTGGACAATGTGGCTACCGGCATTCTCTACGGAGAAGGAGAGACCGACATTGCAGAGGCGCGCAGGAAGGCACTGGATCTGCTCGGGTTTACCCGTCTGGACTCCAAAAAAGACTTTCATGCCGGCTCGTTAAGACTTGCAGACCGCAAACGTCTGGAGGTTACCCGAGCCCTCGGCATCCGTCCTCAGCTTCTTCTTTTGGATGAGGTTTTTGCGGGACTCAACCAGAAAGAGATCGATGAAGCAATCGATCTGATCTTCCGGATCAGGGATGAGATGGATGTCACCGTTTTCATGATTGAACATGTCATGAAGGCGATCATGAAGGCCTGTGACCGGATCATTGCCATTCATTTCGGCGTCAAGGTGGCGGACGGGATTCCTGTGGATGTCGCCAACCATCCCAAGGTGATCGAGGCTTATCTTGGAACAGATGCTGCTCAGGATTGAAAGACTGAACGTCTTCTATGATGAACTTCAGGCATTGATTGAGGTGTCGATCGAAATGCATGATCGGGACCTGCTCGTGATCATTGGGTCCAACGGGGCGGGGAAGACAACGCTTCTCCGGGCCGTCTCAGGTCTTCACCGTCCTCGAACCGGGAGGATTTTTTTCCTCGGAACCACGATTGAGAGAGAAACAACGGACCAAATCTGCAAGCGAGGAATTATACACGTGCCGGAGGGAAGGAAACTTTTTCCGAAAATGACCATCCGGGAGAATCTCGAAATGGGGGCATACCTGCAGGAGGGTGAAAGGGAAGAGCCTTTTGAGGAGGTGTTTCATCTCTTTCCGATTCTCAGGACACGGGCAAAACAATTGGCAGGCACTTTAAGCGGCGGCGAGCAGCAGATGCTTGCGATTGGCAGGGCCTTGATGGCCGGACCCAAACTACTCATGCTTGACGAGCCGACCCTGGGACTCTCGCCCAGAATCGCCTCCGAGATTTATCTCATCGTTCAAGGATTGCACCAAAGAGGCATGTCTCTACTCCTGGTGTCCCAGGATGTCCGTCAGGCCCTCAAGATTGCCAGCCGGGCCTATGTGATGGAGAATGGCAGCATCGTGATGGAAGGGAAGGGGCGCGAACTCCTGGGAAATCCAAAGGTTAAGGAAGCCTATCTCGGGATTTAGCAGGCTAATGAAACACGCCCTTCTTGGGGCCGAAGCGATCTCAGATGAGCCGGATTGAAGGATCCCATGGATATCCCCGGGGGGCGGGGACATCCATGTGGGTTAGGGGTTGAAGAGGAGGAGGAATCACAATTTCTCAGGGGCGCAAAGATTCTTTTCATTTGCAGCCGTTCGGCCGCATCCCTTGCAGACAAATTTGGCGTCCTTCACAAGCTTCTTGTAGTCTTCGAGGTTCGATTTGAGATACCCGACATTCTGGAGCAGGCAAAGGTGTTCCTCATGGGCCGCATGGGGCATTTTGATTTCAGCCATTTCTTTCCCCTCCTTTCTATAAGCCATGATAGGAAGTTTTGATGGAAGCTCACTCCCGCATGTGCCTTATTATCAGATTATCAAAGCGCCTGTGATTAGTAAATGGATGAAAATACCTATTTTCTCAGGAAAAAAGCTGTAGCCCGGGTTGAACAGCGGGAAGACGTTAGAGGGCTGGCAGGTGGTTCGACAGGCTCACCAATTCCACTTCCAGGGATTGAATCTTCTTCTCGTCATGGTAAGGATCTATTTTTTCAATAATTTCTTTTACTTGCAGCGAACGGGATGCCGTAGGGAAGTTCCAAGCCCTCTTTAATTTTCACACCCTTCGGGACCCGCGGGGTCTTCTGATGGAGGAATTCATAAGAGGTCATCCAGGATTCCAGTTCCGTCATCTTTCCCCTGATCTCCGAGTTCATTGAGGCCTGCTCCAGTCTCCCCAGTTTTTCCTCAAACTTTTCCCTGAGGACGGCCACGATTTCTTCCCTGGGGGGGACACTCCCCAGTTCTTTCTTCATGGTGGTGAGGTTTTCCTCCATGGTCTTGTAGACCTTGTCTCTGAACTTCTCGTCCGGGACCTTCAAAATACTGCTCATGGCCCTGGTATCAAAATCGAGGAGGATTCCCCCCACGAAGACCATGCATTCCCCCACATTCCCGCCACCCTGTCCTGCGATCTTTCTTCCTTCCTTCGTGACGATGTCATTGACCGGCCGAAACTCCGCCCGGATTCCGAAGGCCCGGTATGTTTCGACAGGGGATTCGGAGAACCAGGGGAAGATATCCTCCAGAGCCAGCGGAAACAGAGGGTTTTCTTTCTTCCAGAGGAGCTGGTAAAAGATCTGATTCTCGTCGAGGTAGGTTGCGCCGCCTCCCACCTCTCTCCTCATCAAAGGGATTCGGGCCGCCCTGCAATAAGGAATGTCAATTTCCTGAGCGGCGTCCTGGAAGTATCCGATACTGGCAAGGGGACTTTGAGGAGAGACAAGGACGAGGGCCTCAATGCCCATTCGGGCAAGGGCGTGAAAAACGAGCATGGATTCCTGGCCGGGTAGCTTTCCGAGATCGAAAAAAAGCATCGGACCTTCATTTCCTCAAGGCGGCAATCAATCTCTTGGGTTTGAGGAAAAGATTGAAGGCATCGGAAATACTCTTTACGACCATATCGGCTTCCCGCATGGCCGAAGTGCACAACCCCTCCTCGCCCAGGATCGCAATCCCGAGGGCGGACTCTTTGAGAATCAGATGATCATTGTCCCCGTTTCCGATTGCGACACTGCGTTCGGGGTTGATCGTTTTGAGAAACTCCATCTTTCCCTTTGCGGTGTCTTCCCCCGAAACCTTTACCCAGGATACGTCGACATCCCGGATCTCGTCGTTAGCCGTTCCCTGTGTATCCGCAGTCAGGATATAAACCTTGACTTTTTCAGAGAGGGCGTTGATCTTATCCCGTACTTCAGCGGACATCTTCCCGTCGGTCGCGAGCGTCCCGTTCAGATCGAAGACCACGTTTTCAATGTCGATATTCCCCCATCCCGGTATTTCCAAGTTCATCATTCTTCCAACCTCCTCACTTTTTCAGTTTTCCTTTTGGCAGAGATCTTTCCGCCGTTAAACTTCGGTTGTCCTTTCCGAGGTCGATCGAAGGACTCCACCTGCGCCTGTGAAGTCAATTTAAATCTTTTAACATAATTTTCTGGATTAAACCATTGAAAAATAACATTGAGGAGGTCCCTTCGCTGACAGGCGGAACAACAGAGTATTGGCTCCGATGACAAGCTCCTCCCTTTCACCGATTAAGTAATCCTCCGTTAGGATAGGTTGAAGCTGGGAAGATACAGAAGCAGACAGAAGAGAGTGCGGGTGGGAGGCATCGCACTGCCTTCCTACCCTTTACAGCAAAAAAGAGAGACATTCCGCTGAAGGTGGAAGACCGGACTACGTGATAACGTTGTCGAACGGTCCCGCCCTTTAGAGACTGTGTCACAATCCGTTCATGGTTCGACAAGCTCACCACGAACGGATCACGATACGTTAGAAATTAATTGCTTAGCCGTTCGCCCTGAGCGTGACTCAAGGCGCGAACTCCGAATTACGACACAGTCTCTTAGGGCGGAGAGCTTCGCTACTGTGATTTTTCTACTGGGTAGCCTGCCTCCAGCCAGCCTTTAATGCCGCCAGGCTGCCTGTAAGCTGTGCTTGTAGCCAAACTTCGTTGCCCACATGGCCCCATTATGACTTCG
This sequence comes from uncultured delta proteobacterium, assembly GCA_963731045.1. GTDB lineage: Bacteria > Desulfobacterota > BSN033 > BSN033 > UBA1163 > CAVSVC01. The sequence goes on from CAVSVC010000025.1 coordinate 64,357, forward strand.
CTCGCAGTCGGTAAATCCACAATAGAAGACGATCGTTCGATCTTTGTTCGGTCCAAGCAGTTTTTCGAAGTCAGCCTGCATCTTGTCGCTCATCTGTGTCAACTCCGGTCTCTGAAGCTCAAAGTTAACGGCACCGGGGATGTGCTGCTTTTTGAAATTGTCTGCCGGCATGGTATCCACGATCAGCATCTCTTTCTTCTGGTCAACCCAGCCTTTCAAATCCTGTGTGGTGACCACTTTGTAGCCGCCTCGGTTCACTTCTCTTTCGAATTTTACCGCAATCTTTTCATTCTCCAGCTCCTTGTCCGCGGCCCACACCGTTCCATTTGCTGCCAATAAGGCAAGTCCGATACACAGGCATACAAACAAAGCACATTTCTTGGTTTCCATCGATCACCCCTCTCCTTTCTTCTCTATGATTCGAACCAGTCTTACGATCGCCTCTTCAGCTTGGCTGATAAAAAACAAAAAAAATATACATGAAGCATACCTATATGTCAAATCAATAATATCAATACGAAAAAGTCTTCTGATCGGAAAAAGCAATATGGCAAGGTCTCTTCGTGGAATGGGTTGTGAACGGTGATGCCGTATAGATAGAACGGTATACTTACTATGCCATTCCGCCAGGATGCGATACGGTATTTTCCCCGGGCTGTAATCTTCCAGGACCCCGACCGGATAAAACATTCAAACTCTACGAACATGTGAAGGGGAACTACCCGTTAAGACGATTTACGAAACCCTGGTGCTAAAGGGGTTGCCGCAAAGAGGACAACTTCAAGGCGTCGTTACCATACATGATCCGTTATCTTGGACAACGGGACCATGCCGGTCAGGGGTTCTCCCTTTCGACTTTGAGATAGTGATTTGCGGGAAGATGAGCGAACTGGACGGCGCCGATGCAGGCCATGACATATTTGACCGGCCATTGACTTCCAAGGATATCGAAGAATTCGAGGCAGGAGGAGCAGACGTGGATGCTGTCAGAGATCGAGTAGGGTGCTTTCACACCGTCTTTCGTCATAAAGAATTTCGGGTCCACGAAGTTGGCATGGTTGGCCGAGTGACGGAGAAAGATTTCGTCGAAATCGAAAGGCTGATCAGGTTGGCAGTGTTCGAAAGACCTTCGATAGGATTCCTTCTCAAAGGGGTCGACTTTCTCCCATACACGGGGCTTCTTCTTCTGGTATTTCCGTGACTCCACCAATCTGGCAATCTCTTTGGGAGAGGGGAGCCGCTCGGGTTTAAAACTCGATTCGGTGATGAGGATGGGCTCTCCCATATCCGGGAGATCAATCGCCTTTCGACTCACGACCAGAAATTTTCCCACCTTATCCGATTTTAGGTACCATGAAGTCCGTCTTTTACAGAACCCCTTCCATGCCTTGGGATCGACGTAGCTGATTTCTGCAGAGGGCCTCAACGCGCGGCATGGAATGCGGGTTTCAGCATCCAAACCGGTTCCTTCCGACCCGAGGGTCCCTCTTACCTTCTTGAATTCATGGTGTGTGAGCCAGTAGCAGAACTTCCGGTAGAGTGCCATAATGAGGCCGGTCTCCTTTGAACACCGACCTCCTTATCATACCCTATAGGCCTTTCCGTTGTCCATTGATTCAAATTTTTCATCACCGTCTTGCGTCCTACCGGATTTGTGCTATATTACGATAATGATTACTGTCGAAGAAGCCTTAGAACGTATTCTGTCGCGTGTTCGGCCTCTGGGCTCGGAAAAGGTCACACTCCTGGATACCCTGGGAAGGGTTGTCGCGGAGGATATCTATGCGGGCCGGGACATTCCTCCCCTGGACAATTCCGCAATGGACGGGTATGCGGTGAAGTGGGAGGACATTGAACGTGCCTCTCCGGATCATCCTGCCCGGCTGGAGGTGATTGAAGACCTTCCTGCGGGATTCATTGCAAGGAAATCCGTCGGGAGCGGGCAGGCCATCCGGATCATGACCGGGGCTCCCATTCCGAAAGGGGCGGATACCGTTGTTCCCGTTGAGGATACGGAAAAGAAAGACGGCGCGGCATTGATCCTGAGACCTCTCGGAAAAGGTGGAAATGTCCGCTGGGCGGGAGAGGACGTCAAGAAGGGGGACCGGGTCATCTCAACAGGAGACCTGGTCCGGCCGGCTGAAGTGGGGATGTTTGCTTCTCTGGGACGGTCTTTCGTCCATGTTTCTCAGCGGCCCCAGGTGGCGATTCTGGCCACAGGCGATGAACTGGCCGATGTGGACGAACCCCTGGACGGGGTGAAGATTGTTTCAAGTAATTCCTATGCCCTGGCAGCCCAGGTGAAGGATTGCGGGGCGATTCCCATTCAGCTTGGAATCGCGAAAGACCGGAAAGAAGAGATCGAAAAGAAACTCCGCCAGGGACTCCGGGCCGATGTGCTCATCTCTTCGGCAGGGGTCTCCGTCGGGGATTATGACTTTGTAAAGGATGTCCTGAGTGACCTGGGAATGGAAATGGTCTTCTGGAAAGTGGCCATGAAACCCGGGAAGCCCCTCGCTTTCGGATTGATTGAAGGAAAGCTGGTCTTCGGCCTTCCAGGGAACCCGGTCTCCTCCATGGTCTCTTTTGAACAGTTCGTCCGGCCATCCCTGCTAAAAATGATGGGGCACCGTCACCTCTTTCGGCCCGTAATCGAGGCCATCCTGAAAGAGGATATTCACAAAGAGCCCGGCAGACGCCACTTCGTCAGGGCCTTTGTCTCTTTTGAAAAGAACCATTACCAGGTGACGATCACGGGAGAGCAGGGGTCTGCGATCCTGAGATCCATGGTTAAGGCAAACGGCCTGGTGGTCATTCCCGAAGATCAGAAGGTGGTTAAAGCGGGGGAGAAGGTCAAAGTCCAGCTGCTGGACCGAAGCCTCTGAGATTTCGAATGCGAAGACGCTGAGGACGAGGCAATTAGGCGTAACGGTGCATAAGCGACGTTAGAAAAGCCTAGGGATTGAAATCGACTGATCGCCTCTACGATCTTTGCGATTTACGGAAATTTCATTTTGAGGTTTGATTGATGATTCCTATCGTTTCGATTGTCGGAAAGTCGGACAGCGGAAAAACGACGCTGATTGAGAAGCTCCTGCCGGAACTGGTCCGGCGCGGTTACCGTATCGCCACCGTAAAACACGATGTGCATGGGTTTGAAGTGGACCGGGAGGGCAAGGACAGCTGGCGGCACAAGAAGGCAGGAGCCCATACGGTTGTGATTTCGTCCCCGAACAAAGTTGCGCTCATCCGGGATGCGGAGGAGGACCAGGCCCTTGAGGAGATCCGGGAGAAACTGATCCGGGATGTGGACTTGATCCTCTCAGAGGGGTTTAAGCGGGAGGTTCACCCCAAGATCGAGATCTCCCGCAAAGAGAAACAGACGGAACTCCTCTGTACGAAGGATGACAAACTCATTGCGATCGTTTCAGACCAGACATTTGACATGGGTGTTCCTGTCTTCGGTCTTGACGATATGAAAGGTCTCGCCGACTTCATCGAGAAGAAGTATCTCCAGCCAAAGGAAAAGAAGACCATCTTTCTCTTTGCGGACGGAAAGGCCATTCCGTTAAATCCCTTCGTGAGAGGCTTCCTTGCAAAAGCCGTCAGGGGAATGGTCAGTTCGTTGAAGGGTTGCGATGGGGCCAGAAGGATCGAAATCCGGATCGAAGATGAGAAGGAATGAGGAGCATCTGCACTTCGTGCTGATCGGTTTGAGCGTGCGGATACCCTAAAAGGTTTGCTCGAAGTCTTTCCGACCGGTCGGCCCGGGTTCAGACGATTCACTTTTTGAAGCATCTGGGCTCAGAGAGCATGGCATCACCCACAGGGATTCGTCTCGGAGGCTGATGCTGACCGTCTTTCCTTGCGAGAGGTTCAGGTTTCGAAAGGCGTAATAGGGATTGCTATTTCGAAGGGGAGATTGCCTTCCTGAGTCTGGATGTAGTACTGCGTAATCCCTTCTTCTGTCCGTGATGTCGACAATTTTCTGGAGAATGTTCTGTTTCAGGGCGTCTCTGATGGGTTTTTCTTCCCGAAGGATCATCACTTCCTCGGGCCGGACATAGAGGTCTACGTCCTGCCCCACCTGAAAGGTATTCCCGCAGTTATTCCCCGGCACGGAAAAGAGATGCCCGTTCACTTCGAGAACCAATCGCTTCGAGACTCCACCCTTCCGGACACCTTTGCCGTGTAGAGGTTTTTCATGCCGAGGAAGCGGGCCACCTCCCTTGAGTTGGGTCTCAGGAACACGTCGTCTTTGCTTCCTGCCTGCTCGACCCTGCCATTGATATAGATCGTGATTTGATCCCCGAGCAGATGGGCATCCTCGAAATCATGGGTCACGACAGGACGGCGGATGAAAGGACGCGTGAAGGTTCTTCAGGAGTCTCGGATTTCCTCTTTGATCGACGGATCCAGACCCGAGAGCGGTTCGTCAAGCAGGAGAAGTTTGGGCCGAGTGGCCAGGGCCCGGATAAGCGATCCGTCCTCTTCTTCTTCTGCTGCTCAAGTTATTCGGGTATCTTTCAAGAAGGTGCTCAATCTTCATCACGTGAATCAGGGTCCGGAGATACTCTTCGGAAGCCCTGACATCAAGCCTTTGGGGCCCTGACTCCGTAAAGAACGTTGTCCTTGACCTTCAGGTGCGGAAATAACGCCAGATCCTGCGGGGACGTAGGAGATCTCCCTTTCCTCCGGAGGCAAGCATTGGGTCTCTCTTCTTCTTGCCGACCCAGATCCTGCCCTTCCCGGGCCTGTTGAAACCTGCAATGGATTCCAGGATCAACGTCTTCCCGCTTCCTGTAGGTCCGAGAAGAAAGTGAAACTCCTTCTCGCCGATCTCGATGTCGAGATCCGAGATTCTGAGGATTTTGACGGATTGTGAGTCCCTGAATTCTAATCATATCGGCGCTTTACTCCTGCCAGACGAACGGCGTACAGGGTGCATAGACCCAGAAGGACGAGAATGAGGATCAGGACGATGGTTTTATCGAGATTGGCTGAGGCCAGCGCGGAAAAGATCGCAATGGGCATGGTCTCCGTTTCGCGGCATGGCCCCTGCGAGGGTAACGGTAGCCCCGAATTCGCCGATGGCTTTGGCCCATGACAGAATGACGGAAGCGTAATTCCCCTTGCGGCCAGGGGGAGGGTCAACCCGGAGCAATGCCTCCCAGGCGGAGGAGCCCAGGGAGCGGGCAACGGCCTCATACCGCGGCGGGGATATTTCCATTCAGGGAGGCCTTGATCAGGCGTGTTGCCAGGCCTGCTATCGTGGCAAACTGGGCCAGGACAATACCCGGCACTTCGAACACAAAGAAGAAGCCCTTCTGCTGTATCAACCCTCCCATTGGCGTATTGAAGAAGATGAGGAGGGAGGCGCCGAGGGCAATGGGGGACATGATCATGGGAATCTCGAGGAAGGTATCGATCGGCCCTCCCCTCTGAACTCGAAGCGTGATAAGGCATAGGCTGCCGGAAGAGCAATAAGGATCGCCAGGAATGTGGCCACCGTGGTCAACAATACTCAACCGGATGGAGAAGAGTAGAGGGGTGAACGAGAACCCCCCAGAACTGATTGCCGTCGATGAAGAATAAGAGGGAAAGGAGGAGCCCAGGTAGAAGATAAAAGGGCCCATGCAGCCCCGACCATAGTGAATCGAAAACTCATTTCCCTTTCTCCCTCACACCTTTAAGTCTCCATGCGTCGGGGAGGGAATATTCTCCCCCGACCGGAGTGTTCGGGTTTGCAAAGGCAAGAGCTTCCTGACGGTCCATCAGGTAATGGTATTTCCGGAAGATTGCCTTTCCCTCCGCCGACAGAAGAAATCCGATAAACTTCTGAGCCAGTACCTGATCCTGGCTGAACTTCGAAACGGCGATTGGGATGTAACCAATTCTCCGGCAATCTCCCCGGGTTTCAGGTAGACCGTTTGTATCCGCTCCGGATCCCAATACTGAAAGACTCTCCACCCGATCACGGCGTCCACCGCCTTCAGCGTGATGACGTTAACAGTTGGTATAATTCACAATGTTCTTTCTGAGATTGTCCTTTTCGAAGGGGTCAGATTCTTTTCGATGATTTCCACCGCATAGCTCCCCACGCATACCATTTCTGGATTGGCGATAGCAATGCGGAGTCCTTCCCTTGTCAAATCCTTGAGAGAATGGATTCCCTTTGGATCTCCCTTTCTGGACATTGATAGAGGTAACAACAGAGACGAGACTCTTGCGTTTCAGGTAACAACAAAACCATCCCTCTTTGCGATCTCCATGAAATCGGAAGATCCCGGGAAATAGAGATCGCCCTTCCCGGACAATTTCATCTGGGAAAAGGACAAAGCCCGAGCCTCCAAAGACCACATCGACAGAGATGGAGTACTTTTCCTGAAAGATCTTGGTGGCTTCTTCCGTGGGGGGTTTGCTTGCCGCCCCCGCAAAAATAAGGAGTCTTTTCGAAGGGGAGGAATCAACATTCTGGGCAAAAACAAGAAACAAGAACAGCATCGCTAAAACGGGTCTTCTCATTCTTTGCTTTCCTTTCCATGTGGACAGAAGTGTTTTTCATAGATGTGTTCAAGGGATTGTTTCGCTTCTTCCGAAACTGCCCATAGCGTGTCATGAATTCTTTCGCCCTCGGAGTAATCTGCGAGCCCCCTCCGGATTCGCCGCCTGCTTTGCGCTCGAGAAGAAGAAGTCGAGTCTCCTTCATTGTCGATTCTCAAGCGCCAGGCCTTGCTGTAAGACATCTCCATCTGCCCGGCGGCCTGGTGAAGGGAATGGGTGCTCTCAACTCTTTTGAGAAGCTCATAGGGGCCGTCACCGAAGGCCTTTCCATTCTGATCCAGCCAGATTTTATAGAGGAGCTTCACTGCCCTTTTTCCTTTTTGCCGCCCCCTTCTTCGGGAGAGAAAGGAAGGGTTCAGGCGTTATTCTCACTCAAGGATAACGGTATCTTAATAAATTGTTCTCTCCCTGTCAAGAAGGTTTGATGGAACTCTTCTTCTTAGAGGGTTTGGAAGCAACGCTTAGATTTCGGAAATGTTTTGGACGGATCTGCTGAATTCAACGATTTGGGGAAGCCTAAAAAGAGGGAGCCTGAGAGAAGGGAATTTGTCTTGCGGGCTCAATGCCCTTTTTCCGCTCCCACGGTTCGATCGGCATAACCGAGGTGGTTGAATTCCCCCGTCTCGATGGGAAGGGCCACCTTCATCAGAAGGGTGAAGATAAGAAGGCCGACCGCCCAGATCCCGAATGAAACCAGGAGTTCCAGAAGGTTGGGGCATGTATTGGTGGATCTCGCCCAGGGGGTCCGGGATGAACCCGGGGATGACAAATCCCGGTCCCTTCTCGATCCAGACGCCGATAATCACCAGCGCGCAGCCCAGGTTGAGCGTGAGCAGATTTCTTCTTGTGTTGGGGATGAGGAAGATGAAGAAGGCGATGACGTTCATGGCCATGGCCGACCAGATCCATGGAACCAGGAGGTCGTGGCCGTGGAGTCCCTGGAAGAGGTACTGAAAGGAGGCAATGTGGACCGTATGAGAATAGTACTCCTTGAATACCTCGGCGGAGAGAAGGAAAAGGTTGAGGAACATGGCATAGGCGATCAGTTCTGCGATCTTGAAGAGCGCCTTGTTCTCTATCTCGACAGGGTGTACGGAAACCTTTCGGATGATCTGAAAGATGACGATAATGATGGCAGGTCCCGAGCAGAAGGCACTGGCCAGGAACCTTGGCGCCAGAATGGATGCGTTCCAGAAGGGGCGCGCCGGAAGGCCGTTATAGAGAAAGGCGGTGACGGTGTGAATGGCGACCGCCATGGGGATCGAAAGCAGGATGAAGGGAAGGATGAACTTCCAGTTCGGACTCTGCCGGTAGTAAAACTTGACCAGGAGATAGATGGGAATCAAAAGATTCAGGAAGAGATAGCCATTCAGGGCCAGGACATCCCAGGCCAAGAGAGATTGGGGGAAATTCATCAATCCGACAAAGGGTATCAAGTGCCAGGCCCGATCGAGTCTGCCGAGGTCGACCACCACGAAGAGAATCGCCATGACGATCGATGAGGCGGCAAAGAGCTCCCCGAGGACGACAATCTCTTTGATTGGCTTGAACTGATAGATGTAAGCGGGGACAACGAGCAGGACCGCGGCCGCGGCCGCCCCGACCAGATAGGTAAAATTGGCGATATAAAGGCCCCAGGACACCTGGTCATTCATGTTGGTGGCGATCAGCCCGACATCGTGCTGTCTCAGATAAGCGAAAAAACCCACGATGATGACCGCCAGGAGCAGAAGACACCACGCGTAGTATATCTTGTCACCTCTGACAACAAGGGTCAGGGTCTTCCTGTAAAAATCCCATGTATCCTTCAATGTCTCGCTTAGACTTCGCATAACCGTTCCTTAGGCTTCGAAGAAGTAATAAAACTTGGGTTCGGTGCCCAGTTCTTCCTTGAGCCGGAAGACCCGCTTCCGGCCGATGATGTATCGAATTTCACTGTCCGGATCGAGAAGGTTGCCGAACTTTCTCGTTCCCGTGGGACAGGCTTCCACACAGGCCGGGTATCTTCCGTTCCGGACCCGCTGGATGCAGAAGGTACATTTTTCCACAGCGCATTTCATCCTGGGTCTGTTCCCAAGATAGTGAACAGAGGGGTTCACTTCCTCCTTGGGGAGGTTCGGCTCCGCCCAGTTGAAGACCCTTCCTTTGTAGGGGCAGGCTGCGATGCAATACCTGCAACCGATGCACCAGTTGTAATCGACGACCACAATGCCGTCGGGCTCCTTCCACGTGGCATGGACAGGGCACACTTTGACACAGGGAGGATTTTCGCACTGCTGGCACTGGACGGGAAGATAGGTGAACCCTTTTTCCGGAACCAGTGGAGGGTTGTAGTAGTGCTCGGACTCTTCGAGGTTGGTCAGGTTTCCTCTTTTCAACTGGAGCACCCTGATCCACTGGAGTTGAGGGGTATCCGCCGGGATCGATTGTTCTCCTTTACGCACGCGGTGACGCACCGCCGGCATCCGATGCATCGGGACAGATTCGAGTCCGTAACCCCAGAGGGTGTTCGGAAGCGCTTCCTTGGTGCTGATCTGGAACTTCTTTCCGTATCGTTGAAGTATCTCTGCTCCAACTTGGCAATGGTCTGTTTCTTTTCTTCCGCCGTCATCTCGTGGAAGTGCTTTTGCAGGAGTCTTCCGCCTCTTCTTTTGTGCAGGCGGCGAGAAGAGGAAGAGACATCCCCGCCATGGCGGTGATGGGAAAGAGTCCGGATGATTCTTCTTCGGGTGTAGGATTTTTTTCTCATTTTCTTAGTTCGTTGACCGAAGGGGCGGGCTCCGGTTTCAAGGGCTTGAATTTAGGCTCGTGAGGGTTATGACAGCTGAGCGCAGAGCAGGTAGGTCCTCTGCCCGAACCCTTGAGGAGTATCCCGTTCTCTTCCCGTGGATGCCGGCTCTCCAGTCTCTGAAGGTCGCCCGCGGCACCCACCGCAGAGTTTGTAACTCTCGGTGAAATCGAGGAGCTCTCCATTGTAAAGCCTCAATTTATCCCGATTTTTTGCATCGTGGCAATCGAGACACCACCTCATGGTTTCGGCATGGTGTATCTGGACGGAGGTATGCTCGTCCTTCAACTCCCGTTTCTTCCTGTTCACCTCCATTGAACCATGGCAGCTGCTGCAGGGGAACATGCCTTCGGAGAAGGGGGAGGGGGAACCTGGAATTCTTCCCAGCCTCTTTGGGGGCAGCGGGGAGGGTGTCCCAGGTCAGAAGCAGAAGAATAAGGATGAATGCGTTCTCTGCACCATGCTCCGCTCGACTCCTCTATCCCGCGGCGATCAAAACGACCTGCGTGGGTTTTAGGGTTTCTCTTTCCGGATCCAGTTGAAAGGAATCAAAAAAGCGAATGGGCTATTAATTGATATACTCCCTTTTTCATAACATACTTTTTCCCAAAAGCAAGCTTTTTTACAGCCGGAGGCATCCTCTCACTAACCATAAACTGTAACCAAAATCGGTAGCCCCAGGCTTTAGCCTGCGTGAAATCGCAGCCTGAAGGCTGCGGCTACCAGTCTTTGAGATCCGATGATTTCACCCACGGAAGGGAAATCCGCTCCCTTACTTGCAATCGGCGGGAGGGTATGATAATTCATCTCCATGCAGATCCATGTGCAGTTCATTCCTTCCCCCCCCGCACCGGACCTCCTTTCAAGTCGTTCCGTCGTCGTCATCACGTTCTCAGGGCGACCTCCGTCATTGTCCACGCTTTGTCGCAGGGAGCGACGAAATCCTTCCCGTTGAGACCGTGGAGGAGGCCTTTCGAAAGGTCGTCTTGTACCCTTCGGGGACGACGCTTCTTGGAGGAGAAAGGCACAACAGAAGAATCGAGGGGTTCGACCTGGGAAACTCGCCAAAGGGATTACGTTTCCGGGATTGTGAAAGGCAAG
>CAVSVC010000026.1:0-53974 GCA_963731045.1 uncultured delta proteobacterium
ACGCTTTATGCCGATGGCGCGCCTGACCCATGACGTTATACTTTCTTTCCGGCGAAAATCAATCCCCTTTGACCCTACCCACGTTCGTCTCCTTGTAGGTGGACAGGCGCAAGGAGACAGAGAGGACGGCATTTCGACCGCAACAACCGAGGATTCGTTCCCGAAGTCGACCCAGAGAAAACTGTTGACAAGGTCGTCCAGAATCTGTAGAGTACTTCCTGAAACAGTGATTGTTCATTTTTATTTCAAGGTATAACCTTTCCAACGCAAATCAATAGCCTTGGTCTTAACCTATCCCAAGGCTTCAACAATGGCGGAAGAAGACGAAAGCCATTTGATTTAAAGAGCCCTGGCATTGAACTCATGAATGCAGACTTTTTGAAAACTGGAAGTCGAGAATTCTTTACAGAGTTGCGAACCCCGAAGATACCGAAGGCTACGCAAAGGAAGTTCCAAAACAAGATGCCGGAGAGTCCTTCGGTAGATGTGATTGTGAGCAAGGGAAGACTTGTATCAAATAGAAGACTTTCCAGAAAGGAGGTGAATGGAAGAATTGAGTAGAATTTCCAAACAAAAACGTTATTGCGAAAAGGAGGAGGAGTATGAAAGGTAAAGTCGGAAGTCTCAAAATCTTTTTGTTTCTGATTGTAGCGATTTTCACCTTGATTGGCTGCGCAAGCATTGTGAGCAAATCAAACTGGCCCATAATGATTAAAACCACTCCTGACCAGGCAGATGTGAAAATTATAGATCTCAAAGAGGGCAAAGACATCTTTGTCGGTAAAACCCCAACAATCGTCACGCTATCCTCAAAAGGAGGCTATTTTAAGAGTAAAACCTACAGAATCGAGGCCACGAAAGAGGGCTTTGAAACGCAGACAGTAGAGATTCTTTCAACGCTAAACGGATGGTATTTCGGAAATATTCTCTTCGGCGGTCTCATCGGTCTTGTCATCGTTGACCCGCTGACCGGTGCGATGTGGACACTTGATCCTCAGGATGTGAATTTAACGCTGGCAGCTAAAACCACTGAGGTTCCCAGCGAAAAGAGAAACCTTTCGATTGTTCTAATTAAAGACGTTCCAGAGGGACTCCGAGATAAACTGATCAGAGTAAAATAATTAGCATATAGACAAACCCTCGGCTTTGACGGGACTCCCGGAGTTTGACAGCTCCGGGAGTGTACACCTTCCAGTTGATTGGGCAGACCCGCCGGGAACAGTGCATGGTCCCAATACAAACAGATAAGAACAGAGAGAGTTAAGCGCATTAATAAAGGAATTAGGGTATAATAAGATGCAAATCGAATGGGACCCGAAGAAGGCAAGGTTAAACCTACGAAAACATAAAGTCTCGTTCGAGGAAGCCGCAACAGCCCTGAGTGACCCCATGGCGGCAACAGGTGCTGATCCGAATCACTCAATAACCGAAGAACGATACGTCACCTTCGGAGTCTCAGACCGAGGAAGGTTGCTTGTTGTGGCCCACACTGAGGAGGATGAAACGATTCGAATCATAAGTGGCCGTTTAGCGAGCAAAGGAGAGCGAAAGATCTATGAAGAAGGTTAAACAAAGAAAAGGAGACGAGTTACGCACAGAATACAAATCGTCGGATTTCCCTGGGGGCTTCGTACGAGGGAAGTACGCGAGCCGCTTGCGCAAATCATCGAATATCGTTGTCCTTAGGCCTGAAGTAGCTAAAGCATTCCCCAACGAAGAGGCTGTCAACAAGGCACTTCTTACACTGATCGATGTGGCACAGAAAACCACGCGCCTTACAGGGCGTTCAACAGGACGCGCAAGAAAGGTCCGTGCCGGTTAACCTCAGCGTCACGCTCTCTTTCCAGCGAAAATCATCACTTTTTGGCCTTACCCCAAAATACGGACTTGGTGAAGTCTGTCACATATAGCCAGGTGAAAGTGTGAGCATGCGGGTGGGCAAATTCGGTGTTTTCTATACGCCTACAGCGTTCTGATGGCACCGAACTGGCCCCTTATTCAGTATGGAAAACCCGTCTCTCCTTAGAGCGCATACCGGGAAGCGGACCTCTCCACCGCCTCATAAACGTCAAGGCGGCAAATTTTGTACCTGAAATCCCGAGAAGTTGTGTTCAGGGGAGCCTCAAAAAGGACAAGAGGGTTGAAGATTGACCTCGTTTTCATGACCTCTTTTTCTGCTTGATTCTAAAGCGGTTGTTTTGTATATTGAAATTTATTCAAAGATCACTTTCTTAGGAGGAGGCTAACAATATGGCAGCTGCAAAGAAGGTTTTAACCAAAGGACAAGTCGTTAGTTACTTTGCTGAGAAATTTGAGCTTTCCAAAAAGACCGCTGCTTCCGTCATTGAGGAATACGCAGCACTGGCCATTGCCGAAACCAAGAAGAAGGGGGCATTCGTTCTCCCGGGCATTGGCAAATCGGTACTTGTTAAGAGGAAAGCCCGTATAGGTCGGAATCCGCAGACTGGTAAAGAAATCAAGATTCCAGCAAAGACCGTGGTGAAGATTAGACCTGCCAAGGCCTTTAAGGAAGCGATTGTTCCAGCGAAATAAGGAATCACATCTGAAAAGAAGCAAGGGCAGGCAGATCAACGGAGTCTGTCCTTGCTTTCTTCTCTTGCTTGATCACTCAGATCCAAGACCGCAGATTACCTATCCTATCTTGCCTCAAAGGCACCTCTTTTAAGGTGATCCTGCCGTCCCTCCCCATCTTCATCAGATGCCACCTCTGTAACTGCTTCTGCCCCACGAGTATCTGCTCCGTTTCCATGGGGACAATTCTGCTCCGCTAACGCAGCAGGTGAGTTTTTGTGTTGACAAACCGGGGAAGGAAAAGGAAAATAAATCTATAAAACGAAGAGGAGGGTTCTATGATGAAAGTTGGGAAATTGTTCGTCAGTCTTATCTGCGTTGTCGTTTCGGTTGTGTTGATCACTCAGCTATATGGCTGCGGAACGATCCTCTATCCTGAAAGACGGGGGCAGAGAACGGGGACGGTGGATGGGGGAACAGTCATCATGGATGCATTGTGGCTGCTGGTTTTCATTGTTCCGGGAGTCGTGGCCTTCGTGGTCGATTTCTCAACGGGTGCCATTTACTTTCCGGGTGGTTCAAGACGTTCGTCTGGCCCCGGAGAATATGGGAAGGTAACGGTTGTTCGGGTAGACCCACGTGACCTGAATGAGAAGAAGATCAAAGAGGTTGTAATGAAAGAGACAGGGCTGAAAGAGCTTGACCTGAACCGTGCAAGGATCTACAAACTCGACGAGCCCAAACATGTTGAGGCAGAGTTCGCCAAAATTGCTCAATCCGAGGACAGCGTCCATTGATGGTCGGATCTTTCAGCAAGATATGAGGGTCCGAAAGATGAGTCTCCAGATGTCTCTGATTGAGATTAAGCAGGAAGCCAGAAACTTGAGAGAACTGGACAGACTTCGAGGAAAAGAACTCCCTCCTCTAAAGAATATCGCTGATGAAGCTCCCTGGAACGGATTTCATTCCGGAAGAGATCGGATAAGGCCGCGAGGATCTTGAGGCAATATAGCCCGCGATCAAGCTTTCCGAACCGTAGGCCTTCTTAAGCGATTGGAGCGCTCTTGTATCTCGCTCCGATATCTTTTCCGCATATTTACATTCCACCGCGATGAAACGGCCCCCCTGCTCAATCAGAAGGTCTACCTCCTCTCCCTGGGACGTCCTCCAGAACCAGAGAGGAAGGATCTTCCCAGGGGCATCTCTATTGTCTTCAGGGCTCTTTCATGATTTCTTGCAGACCAACTGCGGATATTTTGCAATGCCAATGCAAAAATGTAAAAATTCGATCCTTATTTGACCTCGATGGCGTGAATTCAGCATTCTTGTCATCCTTCCACGGGCTCATTGAAAAACGTCTGCAGGAAAGTAATAATTGTCTGTTCGTGATCAAAAAGGAGGATTCCTGTCATGTCTTCGGAGAAGATGGAACGTAGAAAATTCCTTAAAAGAATGTCCTCTGCCCTGGTCGGGGCTGCTGCGGCCCCTCTTTTACCCGGCCTTTGTTCTTTGGCAGGAGCAGAGAAGACCCCTTCTGTCGAATATCGGACTTTGGGAAGAACGGGATTGAAGGTGACGGCTGTAAGCATGGGGGTGATGAACTGTAGCGATCCTGCCGTGCTTCAAAGGGCTTTCGATCTGGGCATCAATTTTTTTGATACGGCGGACTGCTACATGAGGGGAAACAACGAAGAGATGGTGGGGAAGGTCTTCGAAGGGAGACGCAGCAAGGTTCATATCCAGACGAAGGTCCACCCCGGTGATGAGAAGAAGATGCGGGCCTCGGTGGAGAGAAGCCTTCGCAGGCTCCGGACGGACTACGTGGATACCCTGGTCTGGCATGGCCATCACAAGGCCGAAGAGGTCTCCGATCCCAGATTATTCGAATTCATGGGGAAGATGAAAAAAGAGGGGAAGGTCCGGTTTACCGGGTTCTCGGCTCACTCGAACATGGCCGCCCTGTTGAAAGAGGCGGCGAAGTCCGGAGGTCACGATGTGGCGCTGGTCTCTTACAATTTTACCCACTCCAAAGGACTGAAAGAAGCGATCGCCGCTGCCGCCGGTGCGGGAATCGGCATCGTGGCGATGAAAACCCAGGCAGGGGGCTACAAGAAGGGAAAGCTGGAGGGACTGACCCCCCATCAGGCCGCGCTCCGGTATGTGCTGACGGATTCCAACGTGGCGACGGCGGTTCCGGGTGTCACCTCCGTTGAACAGATCGAGGAATGTGCTGCCGTGATGAAGACCTCCTTTTCGGAGCAGAACCTTCATCAATTGAAAGAGTACAGGGCCTTTCTCGATGGTAGAATCTGCACGTTGTGCGGCGGGTGTACCGGTGAGTGTCCGAACGGAGTGGTATACGGAGATATGTTGAGGCTGGTCATGTATCACGACGGCTATGAGAACGATCACCTTGTCAAAGAGGCTTCCCGTGGGTTGGCAAACCTCGCGCAAACGGAACGCTGTCTGGACTGCTCGTCCTGTCTGGTCCAGTGTAGGCGGGGGATCGACATCCGCGGAAAGATGCAGGTGGCCCTGTCGATTCTGTCAAAGGTACACACGGCGGATGGGAGTTACCCGGCCTAATCGTCTGCGGGAAGAAATTCGAAATTTCGATCGCAGGCTGAAGCCTGCGGCTACAAACCGGAGAATCACGAATTGTTATGAGAAAAAGCCTGATTATCGTTTTCTTATCTGCCCTGGTGCTTATCCTGGGGAACGTGTCTTTCGGGGCGACAACTATTGAATCCCTCATTCCTAAAAAAGGTCTTCCGGCCGAATGGAAGCTTATCGAAGGTCCCAGGCCCTTTAACAAGAAAACCCTGTTCGAGCATATCAACGGTCAGGCGGAGCTCTTCTTCAAGTACGGCTATCAGAAGTCCCTTTTCGCCATCTATCAGCATAGGGACAGCCGTGAAAATCAGATCGAGATCGATGCCTATGACATGGGGAACGTCCTGCAGGCCTTCGGGATCTTCTCGCGGTTCAGAACGGAAGACCGGCCCGGAGGATTCGGCCTGGACTCCTATCTCGATGAGCGGTCCGCTTTTTTCTGTGAGGGAAAGTACTTTGTCCTTCTCCAGGCAACGGAACCCAACCCTGATACGCTGAAGCAGTGGGCCGTCAGCGTCTCGAAAAAGATTTCTCCACCCTCGGCACCCCCAAAAGAGATCGGGTATTTTCCACTGACCCATTTGAAACCGGGCTCGCTCCAATACTTGTCCGAAAGCCTATTGGGTCTTCAGTTTCTACGGAGAGGATTCCAGGCAACCTATCTCTCCGAAAGCAACGAGTTTCAACTCTTCCTGGCCGTCTTCGAAAACCCCCGGGAAGCGATGAAAGCCCTTGCCGCCCATAGAGACTACCTGATCTCGAAGGGGAAAATCTTAGCGGATCCTTTGCCCGAATGGGGGCCCGGCGCTTTCAGAGGAGAGGATCCGTACAAAGGAAAGATCATCGGCCTCCAAAAGGGATCCTATCTCCTCGGAGCCGCAGGGTTTGAAAGAGAAAAGGATGCTGAAAACCTGATGGCGGAATTTCTGAAGAAGATAAAATAGAGAGAGATTTCCCCCGGCGGGTCATAACGATGCGTTTTCTGTCAAACGCTGTGACAGGGACCAACTTCAGAGTTCATCTTGAACACACGAGATCCGGTTTTGCCTGGGTCCTCTAACCTCACCCTGAATCTTGCGGGTCAGGTTTCACCTTTCTCCCTGTCTCTCGATTTCGTCTTTTCTCCATTCTCCTGATCGACCGGAAGGGTCACCCGAAAAGTCGCCCCCTTCCCTATTTCACTCTCCACCTGGATATTTCCACCGTGGCTCTGAACAATGCCGTAACTGATGGCCAGACCCAGCCCTGTCCCTTTTCCTGTCTGCTTGGTCGTAAAGAAAGGATCAAAAAGCCTGGGAAGATGTTCTCTGGAGATACCGGGACCCGTGTCTTTGAAAACCACCTCGGCCGTTCCGTCTCTCCATCCCGTCTTGATCGTCAGGGTCCCGCCTTCCGTCATGGCATCCGCCGCATTGAGGAGAATGTTCATGAAGACCTGCTCGACCTGGTCCCCATCGATGAACAGGAGCGGAATCTGGGGGCCGAACTCTTTCAGAATCGTGATATTCTGAAATGGGGCTTGCTTTTCAACAAGCGTCAAGGTACGCTCGATCAGGGTATGAATATCCCATTTCTTCTTATCGGGTTTTCTCTGACGGGCAAAGTCAAGAAGTCCCTTGACGATATTACGGCACCGCGAGGTCTGCTGGACGATCGTTTCCAGGTCCTTCCTCCAGGGATGGTTCTCATCCGCTTTTTTGAGCATGAGGGAACTGAAGGTCAGAACACCGGTCAAAGGGTTGTTGATCTCGTGGGCCACCCCGGCGGCAAGCTCCCCCAGGGCAGCCATTTTTCCTGCGTGGACCAGCTGATCCTGGACCCGCTCAAGTTCCTGGGTCCTCTCCTGAACCCGTTTTTCCAGAGTCTGTGTCCATTCTTCGATGGCATCCCTGGACCGCTTCAGTTCTAAAATCATGTTATTAAAAGAATCTGAAAGCTCACCCAGTTCATCCCGGGAGCGGATGGCAACGGTTTGGTCCAGGTTGCCCTCTGCAGCCTTCTTAATCGCGGTCAGAAGTCTGTCAATGGGTTTGTTTACGAATCGGCTCAGGAGCAGGCTCAGCAGAAAGCTGAGGATCACGACGCTGATGACTCCGGAAACCACCATCCGGTTGTAGATCTGGGCCTTCTCCTTCTCAAAGCCTTCGAGGCTGATCAGGGTATCGAGCACGCCCAGGACGTTCGTCCCCCTGGGATGGCAGGGATAACAGGAAGGTTCGTTGTAGATCGGATTGATCAGTCCGAGGAGCCTCTGTTTTTCCGTATGGTAAATCCGGGTCTTGCTGTCGGAAGGAAGAAGAACCTTGGCTTCGTCTTCGCGATGACATCCGTAGCAGGCCTCAGCTTTCTTGTCGACGACCGTGCCCACCTTCGTCTGGTCGGAGGAGGCCGTGATCTCCCCTGATTTGTTGAAGATCCGGACCTCGGCAATCCCCCTCCGCTGGGCCACATCCTCGATGATCCGCTGATACTCATCCCGCCGGTCCTTGATCATGGCATTCCGGATGCTCAAGCGGATCGTTTCGCTGAGATTAAACGCTTCCTCTTCGGTCTTCTCAATCATCTGACTGGAAAGGGACCGGATATTGAGGTAGACAAAAACCCCCTCGATGACCATCACCACCAGAATCACGCTGACGAGGATTTTGGCTTTCAGACTCCGGTAAACCATTCCATTTCCTTCAGGTCAATTCGTCCCTGTTGAGGCCAAAAGACGAAATAGAACGCTTGCAGCCATCAGGTCCATCCCCTCAAGTGGTAGTACTCTTTCAACATGAATTTAAGATCCCCGGGCTCCATGACTTTTCTCCGTTCCCTGAAGGACTTCGCGAAAGAATCGGCGGGGAAGTTTGTCTTCCTTCGGGGTCACGCCTTCCTGCTGATTGAAGGCCCGGGCCAGATTGATGATCCCGGAGGCGATGGATTTCAACCCTTTCTTGCTCAACGAAAGGCCGCAGGCAAGCCGCGTGATCTCCTGAAGATCTTTCCAGGTGATCAGGTCCCGATAAAAACGGCAGAGGATCAGGGCGTCGAAGAGGGTCATTTTGTCTTCGTAATCCACGAAGAGTTTTGCCTTGCCCTTCACCTGATTCGGATCGATCTGTCCTGAAAGCTCCGATTTGTAGAAGGTGGCCCTCAGGTGGCAGGCCCCCCGATCCGAGGTGGCATAGGCCAGGCCCATTCCTTTTAAGACCCTCGGGTCGAAACCGGCGGGTTCCAGTCCTTTCACGTGAATGGCCTGATCCTCCATCTTCCATACGGCGGCGGCGTGCCGGACCCCCTCCGACAGGATCCGGCCCACTCCTTTTTGATAGGCAATCTTTTTCAGCAGCGCGGCAATCCCGTCCACATCGCCGTAATCGAGTTTTTCCTTGATCTTCTTCTTCTTCGAGGCCTCGATCGCAAAGGCCGCCAGGTTTCCTGCCGTGATGGTATCCATCCCCAGCCGATCGCAGAGGTCATTGAGGTAGATGATCTCTTCAATGGAGCCCACCATGCAGAGTCCCCCGAAGGCATAGATCGTCTCGTATTCAGGCCCCATGATTCGAAGCCCCTGATGTCTCCCTTTCTTGATCTCGGAGAGTTTCCCGCAGGACATGAAACACCGGGGACAGGCCGTGGACTTGACCCGGCAATGTTCCTGGATGCTTTCCGCGCTGAGCCCCTCCCATCCTTTCAGAGTACCCTGGGACCAGTACCGGGTGGGGAAGGCGCCGATCGTATTCATGATGGAGACCAGCATGGGTGTTCCGAATTTCTTGTAGATATGAACGGTCTCGTGATCCTTGACCCTGTCTTTGAATGCCCGGGCGAGATTTCTTAAGGCGGACGAGTCTGAGAGGTCTCTCCGTTTCGTCCCGTGAAAGACCATTCCCTTCAATCCCTTCGATCCCATGACGGCCCCGATTCCAGCCCTTCCGAAAGACCGCCAGCGCTCGCTCTCAATGATGGCGAACTTCACCAGATTCTCTCCGGCCGGCCCGATCACCATGGCGCCTGCGCCCTTGACCCCAACGGCTTCAAGCATCGCCTCTTCCGCCTTATTGGTCTCCATCCCCCTGAGGTCCGAAGCATCGTGAAAAGACACTCCCCGATCCGTCACTTCCAGAAAGATGGGGGATTTGGATTTACCCTGGATGATGATGGCATCATAGCCCGTTCTGCTCAGGGAAAGCGTCATCTTTCCTCCGGAATAGGACTCGGAATAGATGCCTGTCTGGGGCGATTTGGTAAAGACGGCATAGCGGCTCGACCCGTGGAAGGGGGTATCCGCAAGAGGCCCCAGGGTCAGAATCAGCCGGTTTTCGGGAGAGAAGGGATCAACCCCCGGAGGATTTTCTTTGAGAAGAAGGTAAGACCCAAGGCCTTTTCCTCCCAGATAGGCTTTCAGAACTCCATCCGGAATGGGTTCGACGGCGGTTTTTCGGTCGGTGAGATCGACTCGCAGTAGCTGATTAAAGAATCCTTTCATCAAGGTTAATCATAAAGGAAACCTAAAACCAATTCAAGAAGGACCGGGGTTTGACAGTAATCTCTCAGTGACGTGCGAAATATTGAGACGGGATGTTCCCCGAAGTCGGTCCGATCCGTCCTCGCGTTCCAGAAGGCGGATGGATTGAGAGGTAAAGTAACGAGGTGATCGTGCTGAAAGCGGCACTCATAGCCATTGGAACATGATGCTTCTCTTGGAGATGTTCCGCCACTGAAACGCTCCGGGTGATTGGCCCGCCCCCGGGGAACCGATGTGCACCGCTGGAAGGAGTATTTCCGGTAACAGCGGGATTAGGTTTGACAAGTGGTGTGTTGTCATATGGTAGGAGCAAGGATGGGGATGGACTGTGCGGATCTGTGGGAATGACTACAATCGAATGGAACTGGCCGGAGCCTTCGGTGACCTGGGCACCCTGATCCCCTTTGTGATCGGTTACATAACCCTCAACAAAATGGACCCCGTGGGCATTCTCGTCTCCTTCGGCATGCTCAAGATCTTTGCGGGTCTCTATTTCAAAACTCCCATGCCGATTCAGCCCATGAAGGCCATCGGGGGAATGGCCATCTCTCATCCTGAAGCCATGACGCCGGGAATGATCTGGGGGGCAGGGATCTTCACGGGCCTTTTCTGGCTTCTCATGGGAATGACGGGGGCGATCAGATGGATTGAAAAGGTGACCACCAAGCCCGTGATCAGGGGCATCATGATGGGGCTGGGACTGAGCTTCATGCTCGAGGGCCTGCGGATGATGAGCGCTCAACCTCTCTACGCTCTCGGAGGGATCCTCCTTACCATTCTCTTGCTCAACAACCGGCGTTTCCCCGCCATGCTGGCCCTGCTCGGTTATGGGGTCGTCGTCGCCTTTCTTCAGAGGCCTCACTTCTTACAGGAAATCTCGCAACTTTCCATCGGACTCCGGTGGCCCGAATGGACCTTCGGCCGGATCGGCTGGCAGGAACTCCTTTCAGGCTTCGTCCTTCTCGGACTTCCGCAGGCTCCCCTGACCCTTGGTAACGCGATCCTCGGCACCACTGCAGAGAATAATACTCATTTCCCCGATCGTAAAGTGACCGCCAGAACGATCGCCCTTGACCACGGGGTCATGAACCTGTTCAGCACCTTCGTCGGCGGAGTGCCGGTCTGCCATGGCGCCGGAGGCATGGCCGGCCATATCCGGTTCGGGGCCCGAACGGGCGGCGCACTTGTCATGCTGGGCATCATGGTTCTTCTGACAGGGCTCTTCCTGAGCGATTCCGTTACCCTCCTCTTTCAGATCTTTCCCCGGCCCATTCTGGGAGTCATCCTGTTTCTCGCCGGAGTGGAGCTTTCCCTGGTCATCAAAGATATCAAGTTGAAGAGGGAGAATCTGTTCGTGCTCGTTGTGACTACGGGCACTGCCATGTGGAATATGGGGGCAGCCTACCTGACGGGACTTCTTGCTCTACTACGGTATCCAGCGGCGGTGGATCAAGGTGTGAGGCGGGTTTTGATCACGATAAGACAGGCTCACTTCGACTGCAGATCCGAAAGAATTTTGATGACCTCCTCTTCGTCAAGATCGCGCCAATCTTCATAGGCCTCGGCAACAGCAAAGGAGAGTCCCCCTCTGATGTTCGGACAGTAAATCGCCTCGACTTTTCCAAGGACCCGCTGGAGGGATTCTTCGTGAGCTGTCGGAACGGCAAGGAGGATCTCTCGAGCCCCTGAATTGCGCAGGGCCTCGATGGCCACGATCAGGGTGAATCCCGAGGCCAGGCCGTCATCCACCAGGACGATTGGGTGCGTCAGGTCGGGCATGGGGCGATCTCCCCGAAGACTTTTGACCCGCCCGGCGACTTTCCGTTGGGTTTTCTCGATCCCTTCCTGGATCTCCTGCGGACTCAGTCTCATCCTGCCCAATAATTCCTCGTTCAGCCTCATCGTCCCGTCAAAAGCCACGGCGCCGTAACCCACCTCTGAATTCCAGGAGAGGGTGATCTTGCTGACGACGGCCACATCCAGAGGAAGCTTCAAGCTTTCCGCCAGAGCGGCCGCCACCGCAACACCTCCGGCAGGAACAGCCAGCACCAGCGCATCGCTCCCACGGTACTCCTCCAGCATTCCGGCAAGAACCCTGCCCGCTTCGATCCGATCCTTAAAAACATACCTCCGGTTGCGGAACTCCCGGATCTCAATAACGTTACTTCCGGTTTTTTCTTTCACGAAAAGTCCCCGGAATCATCCTTAGCTTCTCACACGGCCTAACCTGAGAATTCATCTCCAACGGTTGCGATCCTGTCTTGCCTGGCTTCGATCCTAAACCTGAATCTCAACCTTAACGTTGGCGGCTAAGCTTTCCCTGAATCCTTCCCCTTTATTCTCCAGAGGATTTCCTCTATCTCGGAAGAGAATTTGGGCATCCCCTCCTCTTCCATCGATTTGACGCGGGCCTCATACATGGTTTCAAGTTGAGGAAGGAGGTTTTTCAATTCCGGTGTTCTTTCCACTTTCTGGCTGATCAATCTGCGCTGATCAAGTGCCTCTGCGAAGTCCTTCTCATCGATCGGAATGTTATAGAGCAGATTCAATATCTCCATCAGCCGGACCTTTCCCACATAGTCTTCTTCAAGCACAACATATTGGGGCAAAGAGACAATGAAGCGGATCGTTTCCATGCCGAACTCTGAAGCCTTGAGAATGATCAAGGTCGTCACGGTTGTCGGCCCCTGGTAATTGCTCGGCAGAGTCCCCGATTTCCATAAATCCTGCTGGGTTTCCCTGCCGGTTGCTCTCCCGTTGACGATCAAGGGTCTGGTGTGTGGGACCATGTCATACATGCTCCCCAGAAGGATATACTTCTTCGCCTTGAATCTTTTGAGAAGCCTCAAAACCGAATCGACATAGGTTTCCGACAGACCGTGAGGTTCGAGGAGGTTGAGAAAGAGAAAATCATTTCCTCCTTCTCTTCTGGCATAACGAACGGTGACATTGGGGATGGACAATTGCTGAAGGCCTTCCTCAAGAAAAAGGGTCGGGCGATAACGGGTAAAGTCGAAAAAATGGCCCGGTCTGGCGAAGCTGGCCAGCTCTTTAGCTTCGAATCGGGTTTCCAGCTCATTGAGGACCAGGGTTCCAACATTGTTTACGTCGATCCAGGGCCGAAGGATGGCAAACACATAGGGCGCATTCAGTTCCGGGATGGGATCCACGACCTCAAAGGCACCGATTCTCATGATTCGTCCCTCCGATCAGGCTGCAACTCCTGTTAATTTACAATTATAAAGGAATCCCAACCCTTTGGGTATTGGATTTTGTTGAGTTCTTGCAGGATCAGACGACTAGTCGGAGTGAAGCCGCTGCGCTCATTCCGGATTTGTACCAAGTGACCGGAAATTCGGAGACAATATGAACTTGTCACCTGTCTTTTCATCTGTCCACAGAAACTTGTGCTTCTTTTGGGCCATCTGGACGGTTCCCCTTAACTCTTGGCTGGGAGATACAGTCCCCGTCCCGGCTCTTCATCGGAACGCGGTGGGTATGCCAAAAATACGGGTGTTTTTCAACCCCGTGTCTGAAGACTGCGCAAAGGATGAGGATCCCCCTCTGGTGAGAACCGAGGATTTCGGATTGAAAGAGAAGAATACCATCCTAAACACGAGTCGGTAATATAGATTCAACCAGTGTGAATATATTCTCTGAGGTTGTTGAAGCTTTTGAAAAAAAATAATGCAGCATATCCAACGGAGGCTTCCCGATTTTGCGGTAAGTCATACCCGGTAAGAATCATCACGATTACGTTAGGATACCGAGCCTTTATTCTCTTGGTCAGCTCCAAGCCCATTCTCTCCCGGCAATCTAATGTCCATGAAGATAAGATTGGGACGGAGAGCCTCAATTTGTAGTAATGCTTCTTCCCCATCAACTG
This sequence comes from uncultured delta proteobacterium, assembly GCA_963731045.1. GTDB lineage: Bacteria > Desulfobacterota > BSN033 > BSN033 > UBA1163 > CAVSVC01. The sequence goes on from CAVSVC010000026.1 coordinate 13,542, forward strand.
CTTCATAAATGTCAACTAATGGGAATCGATCATGTAACGTCTTTTTGAACATTCTCCGAAAAAGGGTACTATCTTCGAACGATCAAAACCCTCGAACCTCCAGATGTAGGCATGAGTTTTTCCACTTCAGCCTTTATCTCGTTCAAAGAGATTTGAAGGTGCTTTGGGCATAGACCATGTGTTTTGCGCTTATCCGACAGTGGTTGTTTCTCACCATAAATAGCCCCACAGTCTTTGTAATAACATACCTGAATCATTTTACACCTCCACTGTCCCGCAAAGCGGTCGTCCAAATTGGTTTCTCTTTGCGTTTCAGCGCGTCCTCTTCTTTCCTGATGAACCCAAAACCCCCCACACGTTGGACAACATTGACGTATCGGGCTCTGAATGTATCCACCGCTGTTACAAGAAGGGCAGACGACCATCCCATATTTTTCAGGATCCACATGCTTCGTATTCATTTCTTACCTCCCTCAACCGATCAGCCTCTTAGGGCATTCAGTTTCCGTTACAACACCAAAATCTGAATCCGCTGAATACAAGTCGGCTCATGAGGAATGCAGGAGATCAGCAGCGCAGGCATGTGGCAAGAAGGGAGATTTCCTGGAAATATGGTGTTTCCAAAGAACGTAGGAGAGTGGGATGAGAATTCAGATCGAGATCAAGAATGGGTGAAATCAAATCCTGCGTCACCCATGCAAGGTCTAAGAATTCATCGGGCAAAAGGTAACTGCAGTCTGTGTGATCTGGAGTTGTAAGAGCAAGAATTGTAAAGATGATACTCAATAAAGCCAACGTCATCAAACCCTGTTTCGCCTTTCCCATAAGAATCTCAACACCTCTTGGGAGCAATATCTTATTTCATGCCCATCTGGCAGGGATTTCGATAATCACTATCATTCAGGATATGAAAAGTGTGGCAAAAAGACAATACGTAGAAACACTCAATTTGTTGAGTATTTAATTTCCAAAGTCAGTGTTCCATCCTTGTTAGGGGACCAATGCCATATCCTGCCGAACTTCATTTCTAAATCGATGATTCTTTGGGGGATTCCCTGGGATTTCGGGTACAAAATGCTGCTGTCTTGACGCTTACGAGGCGGTGGAGAGGTGTGCCTCCGGATATGCGGGTAAAGGGAAGGACCGTTCTCAGTTCTGAATAAGGGGCATCTCAGTGCCTTCAGAACGCCGAAGGCGTGTAAAAGACGCCAGATTTGCCCAGCTCCGAGCCTTTGGATTTCGCCTGCCTATGCGTAACAAGTAGCACCTACAAAGCATTGAACGTAGGCAGCGTCAAAGAGTGCTGATTTTCGATGAAAGAGAGTACCGGGTAGAACCTGACGCAGTTAATCCGCCTCAAGTTGGTGCATTTGTTGGACCGACCTTATTTATTGCTTCCACCGTCGACTTATGAGAGAAGTGATTGCGCCTATTACGATACCATACCATGCACACACAAGACTGGCATATGTTGGGGGCAGCTTGGATATACGGATTGACTCTATCTTCAGTAAATCCAGTCGCATGGGCATAAAACCATGAATGCCGCAAAAAAGATTATCCCTCCGATAGTTGCTCCAATTCCCATCCGAAACAGAACGCGGCCAACTTCATCATCTTGATTCTTGCTGCGCATCATCGTTTCGTTGAACACTCAATAGGTTCCACTTTTTCAGAATTCTTACAAGACGTTTCCGCGTACAAACCTTGCGTTCAGCGTTGATTGCTACGGCATTTCAGCTGATTTCCCAGTGGCACACATTTCCGATCCAAATCTGCACATTTCGGCGTATGCTGTGAAAACTCGACTTTAGGAGGAAGAACTTAGCACCATTTCTCGAAATCGCGCCCCAAACCAATCCACACTTCCATCTTAGGACAACACTCGCACGGGCGGCCCGCAAATCGCAGTTCGCCGGAGCCGGTTGTCCGGTGTAACAGGATTTCGCAGTGATGTAAAATACCACCAGATCTGATGGCCTGATGAAAATAAGTTCAGCCGCTGTAACTCTGACTCCATGGTAATAAATACTCCACGGATAAACGTATATCTTCTCTGACCTCAATTCGTCTTCTTTAGGGAACAAGATATTTCTTTCCAACCGAGATACCCAGAAATGTAATCGACTGCTCCGTTTACAACTTCAGGAAGTTCATCTCCTCGGACCATTGCCCATGTGAGTCTTCAGCGTGAGAGGTCCCCACCGCGGCGAATCCAACCGCTCTTGGACAGCAGTGCCATTGTTTATGAAAAAGGCAGAGCCATTTCTGACTCTGCCTCTGGTTTTGCCTAATTTTACTATTCCCCGATAACCTTATGGCCCCACCACAGGCTTTGGCAGTGTGGCAAGATAAACAGCCAATCTGAGGGCGCGTGTGATCGGATCATCCACACAGAATTTCCCGGACGCGCAGCCTGCTGTAATGCCGTCAGTATTTTTTTTTTTTTTTTTTTTTTTTTTTCGAAATCGTTTGGCTTCAACAGTGTCACAAACAAATTTGTTCCAGTAGGCTTTATCCGCTTTCTCCGGGAGCTCGCTCCTCGCAACTAACCCTTCAACTTCTTCCATGAGTGATTCTAAAAACGGGGGCGACCTCAGACACATAATCAAGCTTGCCATCTTTAACCTGCAACAAGAATGGAGCTTCTTTCAACGGGAAGGTGATCTTGTTCTGTGTGAGAATTTCCTTCACCTGGATGGCCGCCCGGAGAGCATGGGAGACGGCTTTCCAGTCGATATTCCTATTCTCCGAGGGCAAACTGTGCCCTGCTTCCGTACTCGTCATAGAACTTTTCAAGAACCGGAATCATGTAACCTATCGAAGTGGTCTCTTGAAACATCTTGCCGCACATCTGGTATTGCCTTGTTCCGTTCGGGTCTCTTCCGGCCTCATAACAATGTTCCATACGTGGTAGTTTATCCCAGATAACGTGGAGCTTATTCGTTGGGTCTTCGGATCTGAGTAACGTCAAGACTTCCGATGCCGCATTCAACCGGGACCCTTTGATGCCATACTTGCTTGCCTGACGCCTGGCATATTGGATGAACGATTTCAGACTCTTCGAATAGAACTTGTGCCTTTGGCTCGACGATGGATGTCCAGATATCGGAGCTTTCCATAATCATAGCGTCGGGGGCATGAAGCATGTCCAGGGCAACGGTCTGGCCCTCGCATGCCAGTTTGATGAAGTAATGCAGAGAATACAGTTCCACATCGGTGTCATCAGCGGTGTTCTTCGCGTCAGTCGCCCTTGTGGAATAGCTATACCCCTTGGGAATATTGCCCAAAAGAATCTCTTCTTTCGAAGGCAGGAAGATCCCTTTATAATCAAGATCCGATTCGGATGTCGCCGTCCCATAGAGGTGGGACCCGAAGATCATCTTTACGATGATATCGGCAGACCTGATCATAGCACTCCTGGAAAAATCCGGAAAGAGAAAGAGAGGGGCCGGTCAGAAGCGGATTCTTTGCCCACCCTTCCCTCGGCGTTTTTAAACGATGGACTGTAATATACATCATTTTGGAGAATTTGGTTAGTAAAATGTTTCCAAAAACCCCTCTGCTTATTCCGGGGGGGGGAGTCGATGGAAAGCCGCTGCGGTATTGATTCGAATCAAGTGCGGAGATCCAGAGGAAGGGGTGATAAACGAAACGGGCCTTTTTCCTCCAGCCCCTGCACATGCCGGCATCCCCTACTGAAAGGAGGGCCGTGACAGCGATGATCAGCAGAACGACACATTCGAAAGTGCCCATTGGTATCCTCTGTTTGTCCTTCGTTCCAACCACCCTTGCGGGTTCCGGATTCGGGGTTATGATGGGATAGGGCCGATTGCGGATGCTGATACCGACCTTGTTCGTAGCACATGATGAGTCACAGATTGGGTTCTTTAACGACGCGAATAAGTCACAGATTCCCTGGTTCTCTTCCAAAGACGAGGATCGTCTTTTCGATGACGATTGCCACCAGTGAGGCCCTTCTCTTCCCAACCCGATTCCGCAGCCAGTAGTAAAAGCAGAGGTTCTTGTTGATCAGGAAACTTCTCATTGCTTTACCCTTAGATTTACTTATCGTCCATTTCCTACAATGTCTTTAGCAATTCAACCCCTGAGCCATTCGATGAGATTATCGAGGATGCCCTCCAGGTCACTGAAGGGATACGTTCAGGGGCGGGTTGATATTTCCCATTGTTCAGTATAGGATATGCCAAAGTGGGAGAGGGGGACAATGAGGGATCCCCCATGGAAAAGGAGGACCCATGTTTAAGAAGATCTCGATCGAATACTGTGGGGAGTGAAATTACTATCCCCAGGCCGCCAGTATGGCGGAAAACATCAAGAAGGCATTGGGAGTAGATGTGCAATTGATCAAATCCGGGGGAGGGGTCTTTGAAATCATGGCGGATCAGAGACTGATCTTCTCAAAGAAGAAGGAAAACCGGTTTCCTGAATCCGGGGAAATTCTGAAGAGTTTGAAGAAATCCTGATTCGGATCTGCATGACAACGATCCGTCGCGCTCCCATTCTGAGAAGATGAAAGAACCTCTTACACCCAAGACCGGATCGACCATGGTCTTGTCCGCTGCGGCGGCTGCAGGTCATCTTCGGGCTGCAGAGGCCCTTGTGACCGCTCTTGACGCCCGAGGCATTCCCGCTCGCCATGTGGAAGTCCTTCGTTACACGAACCCCCTCTTTCGCCGAATCTATTCGGACCTCTATGTGGACCTCATGAACCCGGGCAAGCGGGTTAAGACTCTGCACCGAGTTCCTTAAACTTGGCCTTGATCTTCTCTTTCTCCATCAGCCCCATGTGCCGGAAGACCTCTTTCCCTTTGGAGTCAAAAAAGACCAGGGTCGGAAGGAGCTGAATCTTGTACTCGCGGGCAAGGCTCTGGTGTTTGTACACATCGATGATCAGAACCCTGGCCTTTCCCGTATATTCCTTTTCCACCTCTTTGAGCACAGGCCTCATCTGCCGGCAGGGAACACAGGAGTTCGCGCCGAAGTCTACCAGGGCAGGTTTCCCATCCGTGAGCACCTTCTTGAACTCATCCGCGCTATTCGATTCGGGTGGTTTCGCGGTCATTTTCTTCAGGCGGTCTTCTACAATCTCCACCTTGGCCGACGTCCGGAGCTCTTTGACAAACTCCTCAACCGCCTGTCTCTGCTTTCCTTCCCGGATCATCTGTTCAATCAGGGGGGCCACTTCCTTTAGCGGTTTTCCCTCCATCTGGTCCTTGAAGATCGAGTAAAAGCTCTTGACTTCGTCCTGGGTCACCTCGGCTTGCTGCGGGATCTTTTTCTTCATGAGTTCGATGATGACCATTTCCTCCGGCGATGCCGGCGGTCCCTCCTTTGCCGCATCCTTGTAGGTCTTCGCCGGAGCGGAGATACCCTCTTTCTTGGCTGTCTGCAGGAGGAGCCTGTGGATGACCATCCCCTCGAGGAGTCCCTGGGGTTCTTCCCGGTTCATCTCGCGCAGAGGTTCCTCCAGCTTTTCAAGCTCCTTGTTGAATTCCTCCACGGTGATCTTTTCCTCATTGACCCGCGCAAGGGTCTGACGACTCGGGTGGCCCAGATAGAGGAAGTAGAAGAGAGCGCCCCCCGCGATCAGGATGACAAGGATTATTCCCAGGATAATGGTATTTCGTTTCATCGATCCTCCTTTGAATCAAGCATGGAAACACAGGTTAAATAAAATTGACAATGAGCACACCGGCCAACCCGAAGAAAAGCGCCGCGGTGATGAGCTTGATGGCCATGGCCCTTCTTTGGAGAAAGAAAGCCAGCTGCTCAGAGGTGACACCCCAGTAAACGATCCCAAAAATGATCAACAAGGGCAGAATGAAGAAAATATTATAAAGGATGAGATAAGAAAATGCACCTCCCCTTAAGGAGGGGATATTCATGACGAAGAGGATCGTGGGAAGGTAGACCTGGCCGGTGCAGGTGAACTCCAGAAGAGAGATGACAAAACCGGCTGCAACCGCAGCAAGAAAATACCTGCTGGATTTGCTCTTCTCCCGGATCGTCTGATGAATTCGCTTTTTCAAGAACTCAGGAAGCTGAAGTTTCATCTCCGAGGAACGCCCCCTCTTCAGCTGAAAGACGTCATAGAGGCTGAGGATCCCGAGAATCAGGGCAAGCAGGATCGTAATGAAATAGACGACCCTGGAGAAGAGGGGTAAGAAGGAGAGATGCTGGATGAACCGGAGCAAACCGAGACCGATCAGAAGGTACGTCGCAAAAACAGCCCCTGAAAACCCAAGGCCGACCCCGAGAATCTCCTTTCGTTTCCGGCCTACGAGGGTGAGATAGGAGATGAAGAAGATGAGTGTTGCAAAGGCGCAGGGATTGAGGCCGTCAATGAAGCCGGCGGCAAGGATGGTCAGCACCCCGAGCGACCGGTAGCGCTCCACCATCGACGTCTCGGCTTTCCGGAGTTCCCCCTGTTCCACCTTCAGGGGAGAAGGCTTTTCTTCCTTTTCGTACTTCCGGATCAGCCCCTCCACGTTCGATTCGGTAAACGCTTCCGGGGGAACATAATCAGTGCCGATGAAGACACTCGGAGCGACGAGCCGTTTCTCGTCAGGGAGATGGACCCGGTTCGAAAGGGTCTCATTGAGGCGTTTTCCCTCCGGCGTATTCAGGTCAATCTCCCGGATGTTGAGATGGGGATACTTCCCCGCCAGGTATTTGAGGAGCGTGTTCGCCCGTTCGCACTTGGGACATCCTTTCTGATAGAAATACGCCAGGTCCACGGAAAAGGCTTTCTCAGATGGGGGCGGGGTCGGAGCTGCCTCAACTGGAGGGAGGGACGGAACCAGATCCCCTTTCATCTGATAATCCAGGATCAGCGGTTCCAGCTTTTCCATAATTTCCTGGCTTCCGGAAAGCATTTGGTCCCCCATGAACAACACGGGAAACTCATTTCCCCTCCGGCCGAACTTCTCTTCGAGCCTTGTCAGGGCGTTATAGTGAGAAGGATTCTTCGCATCAAAGAGTTTGACATCCAGAAGAGGATAGATCGTCTTGAGTGTCGGAAGGTAGTTCCGAAGGATTCCTTCACAGGAGGCACAGTCTTCCGTGTAAAAGACGTACGCGGGAAGAGAGGGAGAAGGTTGGGCCTTTCCTGCAATCGGAAATAGAAAGAGAAAAAAAGAAAGGACAAGCTCGATCATCCCTGGTTTCACCTGTTTCACCGCGTCTTGATCGGGTCCGCCCTGGCGCCTCTCCCGAAATCCGAGCCACACCCATTCCTTCAGGATCTAACCCTCTGACCGAGAATGGTCTCCCCTCCTCTTTAAGCCCAGATCAGGTTGGGTCTTGGGATCTCGAACTCCAGGGAACACCGGTCTGGCAGAGACCGCAAGGAGGAAGGGTACTAAGAAGCACGACGTCCGCTGAGATGGAAGCGTTTCCTCCGGGGACCTCGCGCTGACCACGCCCCTTCCACCAGCCTATTCCTGTTCCAGTTCCGTCAAACTGAACGCCTTGTGATCGTGTCTCCCCGATTGTCTGCAGCGGCATTCTTCGATGGCCAACTTCAACGCATCCGCAGCCAGCGTGAAACAGGAAAACTTCTCTTTCGGCAGCTGGGACAGAACTTCCTTGGCGGTCTCTTCCGATATCTGCAAAGCCTCGTCAAGGCTCTTTCCTTTGATCCTTTCCGTCAGGATGGAACTCGTGGCAATGGCTGCCCCGCAGCCGAAGGTTTTGAACGTTGCCTCCGTAATCCGGTCTCCATTCACCTTGATAAACATCTGCATAATATCACCGCAGGAAGCATTTCCCACCGTCCCGACGCCGTCGGGATCGGAAATCTCTCCGACGTTTCTTGGGCTCTGGAAATGCTCCAGCAGGAATGCCGGGTATTTCGCCATGTTCTGCTCCTCAGCGGGAACGGTCTTTCCCGTCCTGGTTCTCCAAACGTTTCACCCTCTCCTCCAGCCTGCCGTGAAGTTGAAGGAGCATCTTCATCAGATCCGACAGGGGATCGGGAAGATTCCCGTGTTCAAAATCGAGGTCCAGCCTGTCCACGGTTAAGGATTCCACAATACGGCCCGGAACACCTACCACGGTGGCGCCGGCCGGCACAGGTCTCACAACGACCGAACCGGACCCGATCCTTGCCCCGTCGCCGATCGTAATCGCTCCCAGAATCGTTGCATTCGAACCGACAACAACACGGGCTCCCAGGGTAGGATGCCGCTTCTTCTTCTCCAGAGTCGTGCCTCCGAAAACAACCCCCTTATAGATGAGACAATCATCGCCGATTTCCGTGGTCTCTCCGATGACTACCCCCATTCCGTGGTCAATGAAGACCCGCCTTCCGATCTTTGCCCCGGGATGGATCTCGATGCCCGTCATCCAGCGGCTGAAATGAGAGAGGAGTCGAGCGGTGGTGTACCACTCGTGGAGATAGAGGAAATGGGCAATACGGTGAAGCCAGATGGCATGAAGACCCGGATAACAGAGCAGAATCTCCACATAATTCCTGGCAGCAGGATCTCTCTCCCTGATCGTTCTAATATCTTCCTTCACGTGCTTCCACATGGGCATGTTCAATCGCAGAAATTGAGTTTATTTTAACCTAAATGTCCCGTCAAATACAATAAACCCCTTTCGGGATCGATAGAAGCGAGTGATTCGTACCGGGAAACCCTTCGACACACTCAGGGCCGTGAGCCCTGTCGAACGGCCCCGCCCTTTAGGACGGAGAGTTTCACTTCTTGACAACTAAACAAATGTATAGTATATCTTGGCTGGAGGCGATCATGAACCTGACGGTCCGGCAGAGAGAAATCTTTGACTTCATCAGGGCCTTTATCAAAGAGAGGGGATATCCCCCTTCCGTCAGGGAGATCGGGAAACACTTTCACATCTATCCCCGGGCGGCGTTTGACCATCTCAAGGCGCTGGAGAAAAAGGGTTATTTGAAACGGAGGGAATCCGTGTCCAGGGGACTCGAACTTCTTGTCTACCCGGACCATGAATCTCAGGGGCCTCATGAAAAACATGCAAGAAGCCCTTTGACCAGGGAGATCCCCATTCTGGGCAGGATTGCAGCAGGAAAACCTATTCTGGCCGTCGAAAACATAGAGGGAACCCTCTCTCTTCCTCTGGAATGGACAAAAGAAGGAGAAACCTTTCTGCTGAAGATAAGTGGTGAAAGCATGTCTCCCTATATCCTTCCCGGGGATTTCGTGATGGTTCGATCCCAACCTTCGGCGGAGAACGGGGATATTGTAGCGATTCTGATCGGCGAGGAAGCGACGGTGAAGAGGTTCTTCAAAAAGGAAGGGAGAATCGAATTGAAGCCGGACAACGAGCGTTGGGAAACGATCCGGCTTGAGGAAGGCTCGGAGGAGATTACCCTTCTCGGGAAAGTGACTGGAGTATTCAGAAAATGTTGAAGCATTGGGATTGCGGAGATGGGAAGGGTGATGGGTGGTTCGATGAAGTCCTGTCGCAATTGACCGTAGCTCAGCTGTCCGCTCAAAAAACTTTTCCGCAGAAAGTCCTCGTTGGGGGAGACGGAGTCGGAAGACTTTCTTCCTATGTCGCAGGATGGATGGCAAGTCGAGAAATAGAGGTCATCCTGCTGGACGGGGCCAATCGTTTCGATCCCTATGCGGTCTCCTTTTTTGCACGAAGTGTCTCGATCCCTCCGGAAAAACTTCTTAAAAAGATCAGAATCGCCAGGGCCTTTACCTGTTACCAGATGGCCGCGCTCATGGGAGAAAAACTCTCCCTTCTGCTCAAGAAAGTGAATCCCCCCTTTTCCCGGCAAAAAACATGGATCCTTTTTCTGGGGCCCCTCAGCACCTTTTTGGATGAAGATGTGCCGGAAAGAGAGGTTCGCCCTCTCTTCGAGAGGGCGCTGAAAAGAGTGGAGGGGATGGCGGCGGAAGGAATCCCTCTTCTCATCTTCCAGGCTCCGATCCATGCTCATTCGAAGAGATCGTATCTCATGAGAAGACTCCTTCATTTTTCCGATTGGGCCTGGAAGATCGAGTTCGATGATCAGGGACCCAGGATGATTTTGGAAAAGGAACCATCCGATCTTCAGATTGCAGATTTTAGATTGCAGATCGCAGATTGAAAAACCTGAAAGGCAGATATCATATCCGAAGGAATCATGTGGCCAGGTGCTGAAAACAGGGGATAGAATAATGGAATTGCGCTATGCCCCTTGCGCTATGCGCTATGCAGAGGTTTTTATTTATGGGCAGGACCGTTCTTCCTTTTAGTCAGGTGATCGAACAGGAAGTCCAGGAATGGAGGAAGTTCCGAAGAGGGCTGAGAAAAGAGGACCAGCAGTTTCTCGACCGGCTCTTCGAGGAAGCAAGGCTTCATGTGCAGGCCGGAGTTTATGCGTCAAGACCCTGGCCCTTTGAGACCATGCTCATCTCTATGCTTCTTGAACATGAAAAGGCCCTGGTCGAGTTGAAAGCAAGATTGAGGGCCATAGAGGAAAGGAAGCAGGAGGAATAGAAAGAAGGTTCACCCATGCGACCGCGCGAAACCTCGCCCTTGAAGCGGAGAAGGAGGCGCAGCTCAGGGTGAACCTTGAGCAAGCCTCGGCCTTCGGGCCGGGAGTCGAAAGGTTCAGTCCTTTTTTGCGCTATGCGCGATGCGTCGTTGGAGTTTGCGTGGAAATCCGGGGCCGGCTTTTCGATCTCTATCCTCTGCAGTCCTCTCTGATCCTCTGGATCAAAGGAGAAGATGGGTCGCTCCACCGGCTCGAAGCCCCTTTTCGACCTCGATTCTATGCCCGGGGGGTGAAGCAGGACCTCTCGGCCCTGCTTCACTCTCTCCAGAAAAGGCAGTGGGCCACCGGATACCAGTGGACGCACAGGAAGGAGTTCTGGAGCGGAGAGGAAGTGGAAGTGCTGGAGATTGAACTGGGAAGCGGCGATGATTATGCCCGGCTTCCCCAAATTCTCCCGCCGTGGGAAGAGAGCATCACCTTCTACAACTGCGATATCCCGTTGCCCCAGGTCTATCTCTATGAGAAGGGACTTTTCCCCACAGGCTGGTGTGTGGCTGAATGTGAAAACAGTCGAATCTTTAAGATCCGCCCTGATCCATCGGAGTCCGTATGGCTGGACGATGGAGACCTCCCCGATCTTCGGGTCATGGAACTCCGGACGGACGGAGACCCGCTCTTACCGGCAAAAGAGCGGCGGGCTCTCGTTCTGGAATGTGAAGGGTATCGTCTCGACATGGAGGACATGGATATTGAAGAGATCCGGAAATTCCTCAATCGTTTCGATCCTGACGTGATTCTGAGCGACGGTGGAGACGCCTCTCTCCTGCCCTTTCTTTTCACACTTGAAAGAAGATGGAAATCCCGTCTTCCCTGGGACCGGGAACCTTATCCCGTAACGAGGCAGGCCCATCCGAAAGGGTTTTCCTACTTCTCGTATGGCAGGACCTATTATCGCGCCCCGGCCCACCTCTTTCTCGGAAGGTGGCACATCGATCGCAGGAATTCTTTTATTTACGGGGAATCAGGTATGGAAGGGGTGATCGAACTGGCGCGGCTGTCCAAGATCCCGGTTCAGCGGATGGCCCGTACCTCTCCCGGAACAGCCATCACCTCCATGCAGCTCGACCGGGCTTTCCAGGAAGGCATCCTCATCCCATGGAGAAAGGGGGAGCCGGAGCAGTTCAAGACGGCCTGGGATCTGCTCGTTGCGGATAAGGGGGGTCTTGTCTTTCAGCCGAAGCTGGGGATCTTCGAAGATGTGGCGGAAATCGACTATGCCTCGATGTATCCGACGATCATGGCCATACACAACATCTCGCCGGAGACCGTGCTCTGCGGATGTTGCGAGAACCATCGTGTGCCGGAAGCCGGGTATAGCCTCTGCGAGAAGAAGGAGGGGATCGTCCCCAAGACGTTGAGACCGATTATAGAAAGAAGAACCTGGCTCAAGAAGATGGCAAAAGGCTCACCTCTTCCCCCCTCTCCCCTGGCGGGAGAGGGTCGGGGTGAGGGGGAGAGCGGAAAGCAGAAGCCTGTCCGGAGCGAAGTCGAAGGCGCACCTGACCTCTCCGCCGATGGAGTCGGAGAAGTCAGGAGCAGAATGACGAATAGAAGAAGAAAAAAAGGAGTTCTACAACCGGAAGCAGACGGCCCTCAAGTGGATGCTTGTGACGTGCTTCGGGTATCTCGGGTACCGGAACGCCCGTTTCGGGAGGATTGAAGCCCACGAGGCGGTCACCGCCTTCGGAAGAGAAAAGCTCCTCCAGGCCAAGGAAATTTGCGAGGAAGAAGGGTTTGAACTTCTCCATGCCATCACCGACTCCCTCTGGATCCGCAAGAAAGGATTGAATGAAGAGGAGGTCCTTCGACTCTGCCGGAAGATCAGCGAAGCCACCGGGATCATCATGAGCCTAGAGGGAATTTATCGCTGGATGATCTTTCTTCCTTCAAAGGGAAATCCGGAGAGCCCGGTGGCGAATCGTTATTTCGGTCTCTTCAAACATGGAAAGATCAAGGCAAGGGGGTTATCGTTCCGGCGAAGCGATCTGCCCCCCCTGATCCATGAAGCCCAGATGCAAATGATCGAGGTTCTGGCGGAGACAGTCGATATGGAGGATTATCGATCGAAGATCCCTCGAATCCTGGATATTCTCCTCGAATATAGTCTGATCCTTAAGGAGGGACAGGCAAAGAGAGAGGACCTGGCTGTGGGAAAGAGGATTTCCAAGGAGCCCAATGCCTACAAAGTGGATAGTCTTACCGCTCTTGCCGCCCAGCAACTGGAGGATGTCGGAATCCCCATCCATCCCGGAGAGAAGGTCCGGTATGTGATCAAAGATGCCGAATCCAAGGACAAAGAAGAGAGGGTAAAGCCTTTCCCTCTGGTGGGTCCGGATGACGCCTATGATGTCAAAAAGTATCAGGAGATGCTCGTGAAGGCGACAGAGGAGCTCCTGATCCATTTCGGCTACGACGCAAAACGGTTGAAGCCGATGCTCAATCCCGCCTTCCGTCCCCAAAAAGAAACACCTGGTCTATGATATTGGGCCCCGGAATCGACGCTGAGTTTCGCAATCACGGATGAGGTGTGTTATATTATTTTAGTCTGGTATCTCTTACCGGGGATTCCGGGCCAATCACATTTTTACGGGAGGAATGGATGTTTGACGTGACAGAAAAAGCCACTGAAATGATCAAGGAAGCCCTCAAAGATCAGGAGAAGATCTCCGCCATCCGGGTTGCGTATAACGAAGGTGGCTGATCAGGGCCCTCGCTGGGCCTGGTTCTGGATGAACCAAGCGAAGATGACCAGGTTTTTACGCAGGAAGGGATTACTTATGTCATCGGAAAAGACCTCTTTGAGCAGGTAAAACCTGTCAAGGTCGATTATGTCACCACGCCCCACGGAGGCGGTTTTTCTATTTCTTCCAGTCTAAAGGCAGGAAAAGGAGAATGCGGCTCCTGCAGTTGCTGAGAGAAGACGAGAGGGGGGCAGCTGCCTGATCCCCCTCTCATGAAATCTCGAAAAAAACATTGATACCCGAATAGATCTGCGACAGAAAAGCAGAACTTCAGGGACGGTCTCCCGGATTTCCTCTCGCGTCCCGTGAGCGAGTTCTCTTTTCTAAGGTCCCATCTCCCTGCCCCGGGTTGTCCTGCCCCACGCTCCACTGTTTCATCCAAACTTTCTTCCTGCCGGGATAGACGCATGTGAAACAACCATGAGTCCTTAACTTCCCCTGCCCAAGGATTTATTGCATTCGGGAAACATCCCCCAACTTGACGGAACTCTGTTCCGGGGTTATGAAGTATCGAAAATCAGGGAGGAAGTCTTGATCTCAGAAATGACACAATGGATTATGGAACTGATGAGGGCCCATGGCCAGGTCTCGGTCTTCATCGGGGTCATGATTGAGCAGATCATCGTTCCCATCCCTTCTCCGATGATCATCATGGGGGCAGGGGCCATCCTTGTTCAGCCCGGACTTGCTGTCCCGGATGCTCTTCATTCAGATCCTCTGGGTTATCGTCCTTCCAGGGACCCTGGCCTCAACCATAGGCTCCTATATCGGCTATACGATCAGTTACTACGGGGGCAAAGCCCTGGTGCTTCGATTTCAGCGATTTCTGGACGTGGACTGGAATCAGATCGAAAGGCTGGAGAAGAGATTCCAGGGGCGCAGGGAAAACCTGAGCCTATTCCTTTCTCGCGCGATTCCCGTTTTTCCCATTTCCCTTGTCTCCGTCTTCGCGGGATTGCTCCGAATCCCGCTCAGACCATTTACGATTTACACGTTTCTTGGCTCCATTTTCCGCTGCCTCTTTCTTGGCTTTGTGGGATGGTGGATCGGATCCACCTATGAGAAGGTCGCTACGCACCTGGATTCGATTGAAACAATCATCTCGGTTTTGATGCTGATCGGTATGGCAGCCGTCCTGGGATATCTCTATTATAAATTCCGGAGGGCAACTTGATTTGTGAAAAATGATTAGGAATAATGGGGAATAAATTTCTGAAAGGAGACCGGTAGGATGAGAGCGATCGTGGATCAGGAAACCTGTATTGGATGCGGGTTATGTGCGGAAACGTGTCCCGAAGTTTTCGAAATGGCGGACGATAAGGCGAAAGCAAAGGCGGAGGAGATACCCGACGAGGCTCTGGAGACCTGCCGCGAGGCCGCAGAGGACTGCCCGGTAGAAGCCATTACGATCGAAGACTGAACTGTAACCGGCCCCTCCGGGTCGACACGGCCCTAACATCTTGCCCTCTCCTTTCGGCGGAAAGGGCAAGATGTCTTATTCAAAGTATTCTCTGATTTCTCTGTGGCGGTTTGGATCCCGCAACCTCTCGATCGCCTTGGCTTCGATCTGCCGTATTCTCTCCCGGCTCAGGCCGAATTGCCTCCCGATCTCCTCAAGAGTGCATTCACCGTCCTCACCTATTCCGAATCGCAACCGGAGGATTTTTTCTTCCCTGGGGGAGAGCCCGGAAAGCAACTTGCGTGTATGATGGATCAAATCCTTCTCAAGCAGGGAATCGCTCGGAGAGAGGCTCTTTTCATCGGCAATAAGATCTTCGAGCGTGCTATCCTCTTCTCCAATCGGCATATCCAGAGAAATCGGCTCCTCTGTCAGGTTGAGGATCTTTTCCACATCGTGCAACGGGATTCCGCTATCCTTTGAAAGCTCCTGAGAAGTCGGTTCCCGACCTAATTTTTTCATCAAGGCTTTAAAAGACTTCATCAGTTTCCCTTTGATTTCAAATAGATAATTCGGAATTCGTATTGTCCTTGATTTCTCTGCAAAAGCCCTCAGGATAGCCGCCCTGATCCACCAGGAAGCATATGTACTGAATTTATATCCCTTTGTATAATCGAACTTAACCAGGGCCTGCATCAAGCCAAGGTTGCCCTCCTGAATCAGATCCAGAAAGGAGAGTCCCCGATTGGTATACCGCTTGGCAATGCTGACGACAAGCCTGAGGTTGGCTTGAATCAACTCGTTCTTGGCCCGCTGGGTCTCAAAAATAGCCTGCTGATACTGATTCAGCGCTCTTTTGTAGAGCAACGTTCTCTCCCGGGCCTCAGAGGAGTCGGTTTTCTGCTTTTTTCCGTTCTTCCCTTTCACCTTTAAGGCGGCCCGATTCCCATTGCCGGGCTTCTTGACCCCCATTTTCTGGCTTGAACTGCTCTGGGCATGGACCTTCAGTCGATTCGTTTTTACCTCAAGAAGCTTGACCTGCCGTTCACCTTCCTTGATCCTCTTGGCGAGCTCGACCTCTTTTTCAGGGGTAAGGAGAGAAATTTTCTCGAGACCTTTAAGATATTCCCATGTAATATCCTGAGGATGAAATATTATCTCATCTTCAAGGGCCTGATCAGCCTCTACTCTCTCGGCCTCTTCTTCTTCAAGCCCCAAGATCTCCAGCTCTTCCTCTCCTTCTTCGGCCTTATAAGTAGAAGGTGGAACGGGTGAGATTCCATTTGCGCCTTCACCGATGAAAGCCGTTGCATCCAGCGGAGCAAGATTCAAACCCTCTAATTCTTTGTCAACTTTTTTGTTTTGTCTCACTGAAGTCATCCTTTTCTTGGTCAACTAAAAAACCCCTTCCATCCGTTTACTGGAAAGGGCTGTTTTAACCTCTGAATTCCTACCCTATCCCATTGGACGGGCCCATCTATTTAAATACCACACCGCCTGTTCAATTACCTTCTATGATTAATATATTCAAAATAGAAGCCGTTGTCAAGCATTATTTATTTTAAAATTTATCGTTTAATATCAGTATGTTAAACGCTTAAATCAAAAATATACCTAAATTCATATGGGATTTATCCTTAAACTGCCCGGGTTCAGCGATAAAACAGGGGTAGCCAAAAGCTTGCCACCCGCTTCCCGGCTTCCGGTCCCTGTGGAATAAATTGATTATGTCGTCATTTTGGTTTAATATTGATCAAAAAGGTGAGGAAGGGAAAATGTTGAAATATACAACAATTCATGCCCGGTCCGGAATTGACGCTCCGCTTCCCAGGCTCGAATGTTTTGAGAATCAGTTCAGAAACTATGAGATAACAATCTCCATCCCGGAATTCACATCGGTCTGCCCCAAAACCGGTATACCTGATTTCGGGAAAATCACTATCCGGTACACCCCGAAGCGTTGGTGCGTTGAATTGAAATCTCTGAAGCTTTACACCCTGGCCTATCGAAACCTCGGCATCTTTTATGAAAACGCGGTAAACCGGATCCTCAAGGATTTTGTTGAGGCTGTCAAACCTGTAAGGGCTCAAGTCATGGGAGAATTCAATGTAAGGGGGGGAATGGCAAGCATGATCGAGGCCTCCTACCCTCCCGGCCCCCTTGTCAGGAGAAAACGATAAATGCCGGGAATCAAGAGGGTCCTCTTTATCTGCACGGGAAACTCTATCCGCAGCCAGATGGCGGAGGGACTGCTGAAAGCCTTTGGCCCCGGCAAATGGGATGCCGTCAGTGCAGGAGTCCTGCCCTCTTATGTTCATCCTTTAACCATCCGGGTCATGAATGAAATAGGAATTGACATCTCACCGCAGACTTCAAAATCCGTCGATCAATTTATCGGTCAGTCTTTTCATTACATCATTACGCTGTGTGACTACGCCGCCGCTTCATGCCCCGCTTTTCCGGGAGAGAGTAAACGAAGTCACTGGCCTATTGAAGACCCCATATCCGCAGAGGGAACGGTTGAGCAGAAGTTGGTCGCTTTCCGAAAGGCAAGAGACGAAATCAGAAGAAGAATCGAGAAGTTTCTTCAAGCTGAATCGGATTAATATTACCCCCCTTTCACCAGGCCTTCTCCGCTGGTCAGACCGGTGCCACCCACGGCTGAGAATTCGGATATCCTTGAGTTGCCCGAGAGAGCACAGCTATCCGGAGGCCTTCTAAGCTACGGATATCCCGCAGCATTCTCAAGGAATGGCCTGCCGACTTCCAAGAATAGGCGTTTCTCCCCCTTTTTCAAAGAAAGCGTCCAGAACCGCCCGTGTCCCCCCTTCTCTGAAAACGGAAAAACTTCCGCCCGAACTTTTTTTCAGACCGAAAAACGCCCTCTCCGTGAAAAGGAGTAACAGCAGATCGATCCATGTTGCGGTGCCATCCTTATTCCATTGCGAAAGAGGTACGCAATCCCCTGCATGAATCGCAGCCTCTTTCTCAGGCTCAATGGCCTTTTTTCCGACCCCCCTTTTCTCCTCCAATACCTGCCGAAGGTCTCTCACCGTCATACCTTCGTCTATCACCCCCCTATCCATACTCCCTTTCATGAAGTTGATCACCCTTGCGAGACGAAAGAGCGTCAGCAGGTCAACCCGGCTGAACTCCTCAGTTTCAATGGGAATGGCAGTCGATCTCCACTGAGACGGATGAGGCGGAAGAATCCCGTGGCTCCTGCATTCTTCAAACAGAGCGGTCCCGGGAACCGGGTAGTAGACGCTGGGACCGATCAGGACCCTTTTACCCATGAGGTAAATCAAGGTTTCGACCATCTCCTGAATGGTCTGACCGGGGATTCCGAATATGGCATAAGCGACCACATGAAGGCCTGCTCGTTCCGCCTCTTTTAAGAACTGATCAAAATCAATCGATCCAACGGGTCTTTTCATCTTTTTTCTTGTCGAGAGGTCCGTGCTGACAAAAGAGACATTGACCGTCTCGAACCCCGCCCTCTTCATCAACGGAAGGAGTTCCCCGTCCAGAGAGGCGGCCGAGATTCCGTTCATGGCGGTCAGGGAAACCTTCCTCTCCCCGAACGCCTGGATGATCAATCTCAGCAGCTCTCCGGCGCGTTCCCTGTCATACGTGACGTTGTCATCCTCGATATCGAAGGTCTCAATGTGAAACCGCCTTTGACACTCCAGCATCTCCCTGACGACGAATTCGGGCGCCCGGGCCCGGAACGTCCCGCCCATGACAAGACGTCCGGAACAGTAGGCGCATCCGTGAGGGCATCCTCTGCTGGTGATGATCATCGTTGAACGTTTTTTTGCCATTTGATACCGGTCCAGGTCGAGGAGCTCCCTTGCGGGAAAAGGAAGGGCATCGAGATCACGGATGAAGCTTCGAAGCGGATTGATTCGGATCTCCCCGTTCGATCGGTATCCGATCCCGTCCATCTCTTTGAAGCCGTCCCGGGCTCCTCTTTCGATCTGGCCGAGGATGAACGGAACCCGGAATTCTCCCTCGCCCAAGACAGCATAATCAACGCAAGGATTCTTCAGGATGCTTTCCGGATCGCAACTCACATGGGATCCTCCCATCATGACAATCCTGCCACGTCCCCCTTCCTTGACCATCTGGGCTACCTTCAATGCTTCTTCACTGTAAGGAGTAAAAGACGACGAAATCCCGAAGACATCGGCTCCTGACGCTTCTATCTTGTCCCTGACCTCTTCCCAATCCATTCCAAAATGATAAAAACCCGTGTAGAGCTTGAAGGGACTTCGATCATCGAAAGGGTAGAAGGCCCGAAGATAGGAAAGCTCGGGGGGGACGGAGACAGACCGCTTCTTGCCGGTCTGGCAGTCGAGAATCTCCACCTCGTGGCCCTGAGACTGGAGCGAAGCCGCAAGATAGGCCAATCCGATCGGCTGACTTCGAATCGCGGTCTGGTAGAAATCCCGAATAGGGGGTTGGATCAGAAGGGTCTTCATGGATCTTAGTTGGTTCTGACGAATTATAGAGAATGAAATGGGGATTGTCCATGCCTGGTTTGTTGGATTGGGACCAGTCATGGCGATGAGAAGACTCCTTTGGCCGGCAAACCGAATGACAATTGATCAGTTGAGTGACGCCTTTTGGCACTCTCAAGCCGGACTTTGACACGAACCCTCTAGATTTTATTGGAGATTTTACCAATGAGTGTGGCACGCGAAATGCAAGAACGCATGGTGTGTATACTCTGTAAACAAAGTATACAGACGAGACCGAGTGAGGAGAGCATCGCGATGGCTTTGTTGAAGACCTCGCAAAAAGGCCTGAAAAGTGGGTGGACCCGGGCCACCTTCATCTTGAGGAATGATTATCTGGAGAAGATCAAGGCTTCCGCGTACTGGGAACGAAAGAGCGTCAAAGAGGTCATCGATGAGGCTTTGGGAAACTATCTGAAGGGAAAGAGGATCAAACCGAGGAGGAGTCTCGGATGAGCCCTCTCTCTGCGGCGAAGCTTGGTCAAAGAGGTGCACCCCGGAGCATGGATTCCCATGTCGAGAGCCTTTCCCCGGAAATCAAAATTCGAGAACGAAACCGGACCGCGAGTCAGGCCCGGAAAGGCAAGAGGCAAGGAACCGGTGGCTTCACTTACTTTTCATTGGCCCTCTCCCTGCTCTTTCTTCTCCTGCTGTGGCCGCCCTCCGCGAGGGGAGAATTAGGGGATCCCCGAGGGGAACCCCGGGAGGGTCGGGTACCGATTCTCGCCTACCACCGGTTCGGACCTGTTGCCTCGGACAGCATGACGGTGACCACGCCTTCTTTCGACTCTCAGCTGAAATACCTCAGGGAGAATCATTTTACCGTCATCAGGCTCAGGCAACTACTTGATTTCCAACTCGGGAAGAAGCAACCCCTTCCCTCCCGGTCGGTCGTACTGACTGTAGACGATGGACACAAATCGGTCTACACGGACCTCTTACCTCTCCTGAAGAAATATCAGGCTCCTGCAACGCTTTTCCTCTATCCCTCTGCCATATCCAACGCCTCTTATGCCATGACATGGGATCAAGTCCGGGAACTCAAAGAGACAGGACTTTTCGACCTTCAGTCTCACACCTTCTGGCACCCCAATTTCAAGAACGAAAAGAAGAGACTCAAGCCAACGGAATACCAAAGTTTTGTGGACACCCAGCTCAAGAAGTCAAAGGAAAGGCTGGAAAGAGAACTCCAGGTCAAGGTGGATGTCCTCGCATGGCCGTTCGGGATCTACGATGACGAACTGATGAATAAGGCCATGATGGCGGGATATGTGGCCGCCCTCTCTATCGATCGGCGCCATGTCAGGTCCGTCGGATCACGCAATGGCCCTTCCCCGCTATCTGATCACGAACGCAGACCCTCTTTTCCGGCATGGGCTGTGAGGAGGAACCGTGCAGGGGATTTTCCGGAACGGGCCCGGAACAGCATGAGGCTCGCTGGAATATGAGTGCCTTTGAATTTATCTTTTAATAAGGAGGTTAAACGTGAGAAGGATTGTATTGCTGCTCTTCGCGATTCTTTTCGGGGTAGCCCCCGAATCCTCCCTGGCATTCACAAAGGGGAAGGTGATCGATCTGATAACAAAAAAACCTGTTGCGGGTGCCATTGTCACATCAAACCAGGATATTGAACGGACCGATGAAAACGGCCTGTTCCACATGAAGAACACAGGGGAGAGTGTGGAGATAAAGGCCCATGGATACATGAAGGCGCGGCAAACGATCAACATTCCTTTGAGCGCCACTCCCCAGGAAATCGGGCTCGTTCCTTTCAACCCTAAAGCCCTCTACCTCTCTTTCTACGGAATAGGCTACAGGGCTATTCGGGAATCCGCCCTCAAGCTTATCGAGGAAACCGAGGTCAATGCCCTCGTGATCGATGTCAAAGGGGACAGAGGGATGATTCCCTACAAGAGTTCAATCCCTCTCGCGGCCGAGGTCGGCGCCCAGCAGATCATCACGGTGAGAGACATGAACGGCCTGATGAGAACGCTGAAAGACCGGGGCATCTACACGATCGCACGGATCGTGGTTTTCAAGGATAATCTCCTCGCTTCCAAAAGGCCTGATCTGTCCGTGAAGACGCAGGGCGGAGAAATGTGGCGGGATCGGGAAAATCTCGCATGGATGGACCCCTATCAGAAAGAGGTATGGGACTACAATCTGAATATCGCCGTCGAGGCCGCTCAACAAGGATTTGACGAGATCCAATTCGACTACGTCCGATTTCCCGACGCGTCTTCGCCTCGATTCTCCATGCCGAACACGGAGGAAAACAGGGTCAGGGCCGTCTCCGGATTTCTTAAGGAGGCCAAGGCACGATTGATGCCTTACAATGTCTTTCTCTCGGCAGATATCTTCGGCTATGTCTGCTGGAACCTGAACGATACCGATATCGGCCAAAAACTGGAAGACCTCGCCTCCCATGTTGACTATCTCTGTCCCATGCTCTACCCTTCCGGATTTCAATACGGAATACCCGGTTACAGAAATCCTGTTGCGAACCCCTATGAAATCGTTTACCTTACCCTCAAACGGGCACAGGAACGGACCCGTCTTCCCTCTACGCGCTTCCGGCCGTGGCTTCAGGCTTTCAGAGACTATGCTTTCGACAGGAGGTATTTCAAAGCCAAAGAGATGCAGGGCCAGATCAATGCCGCCAGAGAGTTCGGCTCCCAGGGCTGGATGCTCTGGAACCCTCAAAACAACTATTCTGAAGAAGGACTCAAGAAGATCGCGGCGATGGGAGAGAAATACGCCTCTCCCATCCAAACCCAGACGCGGAGAGAATAAAGATCCCTCATGAAGCAACCGACCAGGATCCTCCTGTCATTGATCGTCTGCTTTCTGTCCGTACAGGTCCTGGTGGCTGTCTCAACCGCCGGGAATCACACCTCCTCCACTCCCGCCCTGTCCAATGATCGATTTGCGTCGATCCCCCAAATCGCGGAGCAGGCCCTTCGAGCCGGAAAAATCGTCGGAGCGGTCATTCTGATCGGGGACCGGGAGAAGATCCTCTACCATGAGGCCTTCGGATATCGTGCCGTGATCCCGGACAGGCTCCCCATGACCCCTGACACGATCTTCGACCTTGCCTCTCTTACGAAGGTGGTCGCAACGACGACTGCCGTCATGCAGCTCATTGAAAAGGGCAGGTTGCGGCTCGACGAACCCGTATCGAACTCCTGGCCGGAGTTCGCATCAGGCGGAAAGGAACGAATCACCGTCCTGGATCTGCTGACCCACTATTCCGGGCTCAGGCCCGGACTGGACCCGAGGCTGAACGGATCCGGTTATGAGGGGGTCCTCAGGATGATTACGGAAGAAAAACCTGCCTGTCCCCCGAAGACAAGGTTCATCTACAGCGATATCAATTTCCAGATCCTCGGAGAGCTTGTGCGCCGTGTTTCCGGCCGGCCTCTTGACCTATACTGCTCCGAGAATATTTTTAAGCCCCTGGGGATGAAGGACACGGGTTTCAACCCATCGCCCGGGCTGCATGCCCGCATCGCCCCTACCCAGTATCAGGCCAGGAAAAACGGGAAGATGCTCCGGGGAGAAGTACATGACCCCACGGCTTCCTGTATGGGGGGGGTGGCCGGTCACGCCGGACTTTTTTCAACCGCTGACGATCTTTCCATCTTCTGCCGGATGCTTCTCGGCAGCGGGTCCACCCGAGGGATGTCTGTTCTGAACCCGTCCTCCGTCGAAAAGATGACCACTCCGCAGACGCCTCCCAACCAAGACCGTGTCAAGAGGTCTGGGCTGGGAGATAGCTTCGCCCCTGGCTTCCAATGGGATGGAGTTTCTC
Source organism: uncultured delta proteobacterium (assembly GCA_963731045.1). Lineage (GTDB taxonomy): Bacteria > Desulfobacterota > BSN033 > BSN033 > UBA1163 > CAVSVC01. The sequence continues at coordinate 36,568 of CAVSVC010000026.1, forward strand.
AGGGCAGGCTCCTACGGTCATACGGGTTTTACCGGAACTTCGATCTGGGTCGACCCCGCTGCAGAAACCTACGTCATCCTTCTGACCAGCCGAGTTCACCCCGACGGCCGAGGGAATGTGAAACCCCTGAGATCGCAGATGGCAGCACTGGTGGCCTCCGAACCCGTATCGCGGGAAATCGGCCGGCCCTCTCGCTCGGAGCCCTCCCTCAACGGAAAGGGTGACCTTGTCAAAGACGACCCCTCGCAGGACGTCCGGACGGGCAGCGTGCAAACCGGAATCGATGTTTTGAGAGCCGAGGGCTTTGCCTCCCTGGCCGGGTTGCGCATTGGGCTGATAACAAATCATACGGGGATGGACTCGTCAGGGCAGCGTACTCTGGACCTCATGCGCAGGGCGCCCAGGCTGAAATTGGCGGCAATCTTCAGCCCTGAACACGGCCTTTCCGGCGAGGTGGATCAGCACATCCCTTCATCAACCGATCCTTCCACTCGCCTGCCTGTTTACAGTCTGTACGGGAAGGACAAGCGGCCGACGGCGAAGATGCTGAAGGGTCTGGATGCGCTCGTATTTGACATTCAGGACGCGGGCGCACGTTTCTACACGTACATCACGACCCTGGGTTACGTCATGGAGGCAGCGGCAAAGAAGAAAATCCCTTTTTACGTTCTCGACCGGCCGAATCCCATTACGGCATCGTCCGTCCAGGGACCCGTCCTGGAGAAAGGGATGGAATCATTCACCGGCTATTTCCCTCTGCCCATCCGGCACGGGATGACGGTGGGTGAACTTGCTCGAGCTCTTTAATGCAGAGAAGAAGATCGGCGCCACGTTGCGGGTCATAAAAATGGGCGGTTATAAGCGTACAGAGTGGCATGACGAGACTGGTTTGTCGTGGGTGAAACCCTCGCCGAATCTCAGGACGTTGACCCAGGCAGCCCTTTATCCGGGTGTGGCCGTGATTGAAGGGACAAATGTGAGCGTGGGCCGCGGGACAGACAGTCCTTTCGAACTCTTCGGTGCGCCCTGGATCGACGGGAAAGAACTCGCCGGCTACCTGAACAACCGCCGGATCCAGGGTGTTCGATTTGAGCCTCTGGACTTCACACCTAACGCCAATCCATTTAAGGATAAAGTTTGTTACGGCGTCAGGGTTTCTCTGGTCGATCGGGAGGCGCTGGACTCCCCTGCGCTCGGGATCGAAATCGTGAGCGCCCTCCACAAGCTCTATCCCCGGGAATTCCTGGTCGATAAGACGCTGGGAATGATCGGGGCCAGGGAGGTTTTGCAGGCGATTAAGGGTGGGCAGGACCCCGTCTCCGTTGTGCAAGGCTGGCAGGCCCGGCTTGAAGACTTCTGCAGACTACGGTTAAAGTATTTGCTCTATTAGAAAAAAAGGCCGACGGGAAGGGTTCCTTACCCGATGTCTCCGAGTTCGTACTGCAGGATTCCCACCAGGGTGATCGCCGCCGTCTCCGTCCTCAGGATCCGTTGACCCATCTTAACGGGAATGAATCCGCGGTCCCTCGCCGAAGCGACCTCCTCCGCAGTAAATCCTCCCTCGGGTCCAACCATGACGCAGATCCTCATGGACGGTCTCAGGACCTGTTTCAAAGACGCGCCTTCCTTCTCCCAGAGGATGAGCTTCAGGCCTTCCCCTTGACAGAATTCCAGGGCCTCCTCAAAGGGTCGGTAAGTCTCAACCGTGGGCACCTTCGCCCTTCTCGACTGCCGGACCGCTTTGACCGCGATCTCCTGCCATCGATGGGACTTCCTCTGTTTTGCCTCCTTCTCTTCAAGAGAGATCGACCTGGCGGATTTAAATGGGACGATGGCGGAAACTCCAAGTTCCGTCGTCTTCTGGATGATCCATTCCATCCTTTCCTTTTCCGGAAGGGCCTGAAGAAGGACGATGTCGACAGCCGGTTCGGTCGGGGAAGAAAAGACGTCAAAGAGGACAAGGGTTGCCCGGCTTCCGGAAAGGCTGAGGATTCTTCCCCGAAAATCCTTCCCTTCCCCGTCGGTCAGCGTCACCAGCCCTCCCGTTCGACCCCCTTGAAAAAGAAGGGCCTCCAGAGGAGGCCCTTCGATCACGACTTCTTTTCCGACATCCATCTTCTTTTCGAAAACGATTCTATACATGACGGGCGGACTTCTCTTTTTTCTTCTTCTTGTCTTCCGCTGCTCCTCCCTCTCCTCCCGCTTCGAACTCCTTGATCTTCATCCCCAGATCGCGCAGCTTCCTGTCCACCATGTCATTCACAGTCCCCTCTCTGAACCCCCCCTTTTCCAACGGTTCTCCGGATTCCAATCCGGTCAGGATTTCAATCCCCTGATCCACCGTCTTCACCGGATAAATATGGAACATCCCCTCTTTCACCGCCGCCACCACGTCTTTGCGCAGCATCAGGTCATCGATGTTGAGATGGGGAATCATGACACCCTGTTTTCCCGTCAATCCTTTGGCCTTGCAGACATCAAAAAACCCCTCGATCTTCTCATTGGCGCCGCCGATGGGCTGAATCTCTCCTTTTTGATTGACGGAACCCGTGACGGCAATATCCTGCCGGAGAGGAATGCCGGCAATGCTCGAAAGGAGCGCATAGATTTCCGTCGAAGAAGCACTGTCTCCCTCCACACCGCTGTAGGACTGTTCGAAACAGAGACTGGCGCTCATCGTAATCGGTTTGTCCTGGGCGTATTTTCCCCTCAGGTAGCCGCTCAGGATGTAGACCCCTTTATTGTGGATGGGTCCGCTCATGTCCACTTCTCTTTCGATATTGATAATCCCCGCCTTTCCCATGGAGGTCTTTGCCGTAATCCGGGAAGGCTTGCCGAAGGCGTGATCTCCCATACTGTAAACCGAAAGGCCGTTGACCTGACCGACGGCCGTCCCGTCCGAATCGATCAGGATGATCCCGTCATCGATCATCTCCTGAATCTTCTCCTCCATGAGATTGACCCGGTGGATTCGCTTCTCGATGGCCTTATCCACGTGCTCTTCTCTCACGACCTCCGATCCCGCTTTGCCCGCCCAGTAATTGGCTTCCCGCAAGAGGTCGGCGATGAGATGAAAACGCGTCGAGAGCTTCTTCTGCCTTCCGGCCATCCTCACACCATACTCCACAACGGCAGCCACCCCTGACCGGTCGAAAGGTCTCAGCTTTCCTTCATCGCAGATCTTTCTGACAAAGGCGGCGTACTGTTGGACCTTGTCGGAATCCTTTTTCATCACCGAGTCAAAGTCGGCCTTCACCTTGAAGATCTTCTTGAAATCATCGTCCAGGCTGTAGAGAAGGTGGTAGAGATAGGCATCTCCGATCATGAAGACCTTCACGTTGCACTCGATCGGCTCCGGTTTGAGCGCCGAGGTTGAAAACACATAGAAAGGATCATAGGTCTGGATCTCGATCACCTGGTTCTTCAACGTTCGTTTCAGGGCGGGCCAGACCCAGGGCTCCATCAAGGCATCCAGGGCATTGAAGATGAGATAGCCCCCGTTGGCCCTCAGGAAAGAGCCCGCTTTGATGTGAAGAAAGTCGGTCTTCCAGAACCCGGACCGATCCATCACCCGCTCGATCGTTCCAAAAAGGTTCCGGTAGTTGGGGGTAATCTCTACGATAACGGGGGCTCCCTTTGTCTCGGAATTATCAACAAGAACGTTCACCTGGTACTCGCTGAAAGATTCGGCCGGCTGGGGAATCACCAGCCCGGGGATCGGCGAAGGGGTCTCTTCCTTTTCGCGGAAGCGGCCCAGGTTCGTCAGGATATCCTCCTGAACTTCGTCGAGGTAGCCTTGGACCTTCTCATGAGAGAATTTTTCCTTAATGTCGGAAATCGTATCCATGACGACCGGAGAGATCACCTCGTGGTCCAACGCGGAAAGTTCTTCTTTGATCTCCTTCTCCGACTTCCGGGTCTCCTTGAAGATCGTCTCCAATTCAGTGACCAGTTCGGCTTGTTTGGCCTTCATCTTTTCCAGGTCTTCCCGGGTGACCTTTCCCTCCTCGACCATGGTTTCCACCTGGTCGAGATTGATGGGATTGCCTTCGATAAGAGGAAAAATCCCCGGGCGGGAGTAGGGCCCCATCTGAATCTGGACCAGGGCAAACCCTTCTTTATTCACTTTCTTTTCAAACTCCTTGAACATGTCGGCCTGCTTGTTTCGGTACTTTTCAACCACCTCTTTCTTCTTGTTGAGGTAGTTCTCGTTCTCGAAGATCAGGGGAATTTTCTTCTTCAGAGACTCCACCAGGGTCTCCATCTCTTTCTTGAAGGCGTTTCCCTGACCCGGGGGAAGGCTGACCATGTGGGGCATGTCGGGATTCTTGAAATTGTTCACGTAGCAGAGATCGTTGGGAATCCTTCCCTTCATGTCAAGTTCTTCGAAGACGCACTTGATCGTTGTAAAGCGTCCTGTTCCTGCGAGGCCTGTGGCGAAGATGTTGTATCCGATCCCCTCAATGTCCAGCCCCAGCCGGATTGCCTCCAGAGCCCTCTCCTGACCGATGACCTCGTCGCACGCCGGAATCCCCTCGGTCGTTTCGAAGGGCAGCGACGCCGGATCGCATCGCCATCTCAATTTCTCCACCGGGACTTCTTCAAGAATCTTCTCCATGGCCCCTCTCCCTCGCTCTTCCTCTGAATTTGGTAGCACCGGAATTTAATTTTCTACCAGATAGCCGCAAAAGTCAATGAAAAGATGAATGGTTTTCGTCACCTCTCAGGCCGGAGATCTTTGCACCGCCTGCCCGAGACAGTTCCCCGGGGGCGGGCCGATCGCCCGGAGCGTTCCAGTGGCGGAACCTCTCCAAGAAAAAGCACCATGTTCCAATGGGCTATGAGTGCCACTTTCAGCACAATCCCCTCGTTACCTCACCTGTCAATCGATCCGCCTTCTGGAACGTGAGGACGGATCGGGTCGACTCCGGGGAACACCCCGTTTCATTACCGCCGCACATAACGCAGGGATACATGGGTTTCGTAACCCTTCAGACATCGGGGAATGGATTGGAAACGGCCGGAAAGGAGACATGACCGGACACACAGGATCCGACCGGCCTGCCCCGGACAGGAATCCGGACGGGCTCAAATGCCATCTTTGGCAAGTTCTTCGACGAGCTTTCTGCTTTTTTCACTCAGTTTCTTAGGAACCTTGATCATCACCTTGACGAATTCATCCCCTTTTCCCTCGCCCTGGAATCGGGAAATGCCGAGGCCTCTTAAACGCAATTTTGTGTGGCTCTGCGTTCCAGGAGGGATCTTCACCTTTTTCATCCCTTCCAGGGTGGGGACATCAATGGTCGTCCCCAGTACCGCTTCGGAAAAGGTGACCTCTTTTTCGACGGTCAGGTCGTCGCCCTCCCGTTTGAAGGTCGGATGATCCGCAACGGAGATTTGAAGGTAAAGGTCGCCGGCAGGACCTCCGTTCTTCCCGGACATTCCTTTTCCCGCCAGCCTCAACTTCTTCCCGGAGGGAATCCCCCGGGGGATCTTTACGGAAATATCCTCGGTCTTCCCGTTCTTTCGATAGGAAATCCGTTTTTCTCCGCCGGCAGCGGCCTCTTCAAGAGAAAGCGTCAACTCGTAGACGGCATCTTCACCGCGCTGGGCGGTTCTTCCCATGTTCTGATATCCACCACCGGCCCCGCCGAAGATATCTCCGAAATCGAAACCGCCCCTCCCGGTGGAACGGAAATCCCTCTTTCCTCTTCCCCCAAAGATCCCCGAAAGAATCTCGTCAAAGTCGAACCCCCGGAAAATGTCCTCCTGGGTGTACTTCTGACGAAACCCTTCCGCGCCGAACTGATCGTACTGTTTCCGTTTTTCCTTGTCGCTCAGCACCGCATAGGCCTCATTGATCTCCTTAAAACGTTCTTCGGCCTCCTTCTTGTTGGGATTGCGGTCCGGATGATATTTCATGGCCAGTTTTCGAAAGGCCCGCTTCAATTCCTCTTCGCTCACGTTCTTGCTGACGCCTAATACCTCATAATAGTCTCTGGCTGCCATTATTCGCTAACCTCGGTCTTCTGTTCGGATTGTTTACTGTAGATTTCACGAATGGCCCTGCTCAGGTATTTCTCCGGGTCATCGACCGCTTCCCGGGGGAGGAGAAACTCGGTCCGCCCGGTCTTTTCCCGGATGAGTTTCATCCCGTGCTCGTAGTCCTTGGAAAGCCTTGAACAGAGAGCAGAGGCCTTTTCGTCCCCCTCCAGGGCCAGTTCCGTGATCCGGCATACCGCTTCCTCTTGAAACTGGATTCGAAGGCCGTGCCGTCGGGCAAAACTGGATTCGAACTCATCCACCTGCGACTGAACCTCGGCGATCTCTTCAAATACCGTATTGACATCGAACCCTTTTTCGATCATCCGCTGGGCAATGAGATCGACCCTGCCCGCGGACAGGGCCATTCCATAGCGTCTTCTAAAATCCCCCTCCCGACTCCGAATCGATTCCTTCAGGACCATCTTTTCGCGGGATTGAAGCGTTTCAAACCTCTCCCGAATCTCCGGACTCGAAGAATTCCGAAGGAGTCGTTCCAGTTCCCGGTCGGGGTTTTCCACAACCGCGCAGGTAACCACAAGGTTCCTGATCTCTGTAGAGGGGAGACGTTTCTCGAATCTGAGAAGGACTTTTTCGATGGCGCTCACCAGTCCTCTCGCCCCCGTTTTTTCCTCATGGGCCTTCACCGCAAGGGCATGAAGGGCATCCTCTTCAAACTGGACATCAATTCCATAAGATTTGAAATCGGTCTTCTTACCCAGGATAATCGGATTATTGGGATTTCTCAGAATCGAATAGAGGTCCTCCACCTCCAGTCTCTCAAGAACGGCCGTGACCGGAAGCCTTCCGATGAACTCCGACTCGAACCCGTAGGCAATCAGATCTTCCGCCTTCACCTGCTTCAGATACTCCGCCCCCTCATCCTTTGACCGGATTTCCGCCCCGAAACCGATGCCGTCCCGGTTCAGCCGCTTCTTGACGATCTCCTCCAGCCCGTTGAAGGCTCCGCTCATGATAAAAAGGATGTGCCGGGTGTTGATGGTCCGCTTCTCCCTCTTTCCCGTCTTTCGATAATGTTCAATGGCTTCGAGCTGGGAGATGGGATCATGGGACACCTTCAGATCGATCTCCGTTTCTTCCATCGGTTTCAGCAAGGCACGCTGGACCCCTGTCCTGGAGACATCCGGCCCGACAATATTGTTGGAAGAGGCGATCTTGTCTATCTCATCGACGTAGATGATTCCGTACTGGGCGGATTCAAGGTCTCCGTCGGCCTCATAAACCAGATCCCGGACAAGATCCTCCACATCCCCGCCCACATAACCGGTTTCGCTGAATTTCGTTGCATCTCCTTTGACAAAAGGAACCCCGATCTTCCTGGCAATCAGCTTGATGAGATAGGTCTTTCCGACGCCGGTAGGTCCGATCATCAAGATGTTGTTCTTGATGTGCCCCACCCCTTCGTACCGGTTCTTTTTCCTTGTCATTTCAGTGAACTTAATCCGGTTGAAATGGGTGCAGATCTTCGTCGCCAGGATCTCTTTCGCACCTTCCTGGCGGATGATGTAGTCGTTGAGAAAGGCCTCCAGCTCTTCGGGCTTGAGATCGAATTGGATCTTTTTCTTCCGAACCCCGCCCTCCTTTTCATCTTTGGGCGTTTCTTCGGTCTGCTGCTTCGGGAAGAGCATGGGCACCACCAGTCGAATCCGGTCCCCATATTTTTTCCCAAGGTAATCGTTCAATTCCTTCTCAAGTTCCTTTTGATCCGGAATCTTATCTTCGGAATCAGACATTACTCTTTCCTTCTGTACAGAGATTTTCTACGATAATATAATCACTTAGACCCTTATTTTCAACCGATGTCTATCGCGACGGAGCAAACCGGAAAGAAGAAAACCAAAAGTCTAAAAAGCAGCAGGTGGGGTCATACGAATTGAATGGATTTCAGGTTGCCCTCTTCCCATACGAAACGGCGCCTCTTTCTCCGCTCGTAGATCTTCCTCTCCTGGAGGATGGCCCCGACAATCAAGGGAATGGCAACGGTGGCATCCATGTAGACGGCGGCATAAGCGGACCCCTTCTCGATCTTACCCCAGGACTTCGCCTCCTCAAACGTGCATCCGGAAAGCCCGCCCCATTTTGGATCGTCGGTGGTTATCTGGAAGGCATATCGATGACCGCTCTCTTTTCGAAAGAGGAGTTCGCTTACCGGCCCAAGCTGCTGGATGTAGTTTTTGGGAACGCCTCCGCCCACATAGAAAGCCCCGGTCGAGGAAGCCAGTCTTTTCACCTGGGCAATCTCGTAGTTGTCCCGGATCTGATCGATCACAGGCCTTTTCTCAGGGGCTTCTTTCCGTCCATGGAGAAAGGTCAGACCAATGCCGATAGAACTGTCGCACAGGGCGGGCACAAAGACAGGAACCCCGTGATCGGAGGCTGTTTTCAGGATAGAACCCCGGTTCTTCAGGGATTTCCCAATCTTCTCCAGGTATTCCCGGGAAGAGACCACCCGCCCCTCAAGATCCCTCGGGACCCTCGAGAGAAACTGAATGACCCGGTTGATCTCCGTATCGTCCATCAGGGCGTCGTAGACGCGGACAATCCGAAGTTTTCGGAGGGCGTCATCATCCCCTTCCTCCGATCCGACATAATGCCGGTAACCGCAACCCTCAAAAATGTCATGAAAGATGTTTGCTCCCGTGGAAACGATGACATCGATCAGCCTCATTTCGACCATGTCCCGGAGAATCTTCTTCATCCCTCCCGCGATCATGGCGCCCGACAGACCCAGAAAAATGATACAGGTCGGATCCTTGAGCATGTTCCGGTACACATCGAAACATTTGAAGACATTCCTGCTCTGGAAAGAAGTGCGTTCAAAGGCCCGGACCAGATCGAGAAGGCTCTCGGCTTTTTGGAGGTCCAAGTGTTGCACGGGATGGCGGAGGTAGGTTTCTTTTGCTTTTCTGGTCATGCTCCAAGGGGACAAATTTTCTGAAAAAAATAACAGATTGGAAGAAACAAGTCAAGGAAATTGGATTTCCTTCCGTAATCCCTCAGTTACGTGCGAAGATATTGAGACGGGATGTTCTCCGGAGTCGGTCCCATCCGTCCTCGCGTTTCAGAAGGCGGATTGATTGACAGGTGAGGCAACGAGGTGACCGTGCAGAAAGCGGCACCTATAGCCCATTGGAACACGATGCTTTTTTGGGAGAGGGTCCGCCACTGAAACGCTCCGGATGATCGGCCCGCCCCCGGGGAACCGATGTATACCGCTGGGAGGAAGATTTCCGGTAACTGAGGGGTTACCTTCTTTCCGGCTTTCGGTTTTTCCGGGCTCGGACCCTCAACAACTGGTGCATAGGCAGCTGAAGTGAAATGTTCCCAAATGTCTTGACAATTGATATCAAATACGATAATTAGAAAGACTTAGACAGACACCGGAAAGGTGTTGTGGAAAGGCTAAAGGCTTATGAAGAAGAATACGATTCGGATCGCGATCGTGGGCGTTGGAAATTGCGCAAGCTCGCTCATTCAGGGAATTGAGTTCTACCGGGAGCGGAGCATGAAGAACCCGAAGTTTGAAGCGCTTGGACTGATGCACCTCGAAATCGAAGGCTATAAACCCTGGAGTATCGAGGTGGGCGCCGCCTTCGATATCGACCGGAGAAAAGTGGGCAAGCCTCTCAACGAGGCCCTTTTTGCAAAACCCAACTGCACCAAGGTGATCTACCCGAACCTCAATGATTCCGGGGTCATCGTCTCCATGGGGGAAGTGCTCGACGGAGTTTCAGAGCACATGAAGGATTATCATGAAGACCGGGTCTTCCTTATTTCCAATGAAAAACCCTGCAACGTCGAGAAAGTGCTGAAAGACTCCGGGGTGGAAATCCTCCTGAACTATCTTCCCGTGGGATCCGATCAGGCGACGCGGTTCTATGCAGAGGCATGTCTCAATACGGGTGTCAGTCTCATCAACTGCATGCCCAGCTTTATCGTATCCGATCCTCCCTGGGCCAAACGGTTCGAAGAAAAGGGAATTCCTGCCGTCGGCGACGACGTGAAGTCCCAGATGGGCGCGACGATCATTCATCGAGCACTGGTGAAGCTCTTCGAGGACCGGGGAGTACGGCTGGACCGGACTTACCAGATCAACACGGGAGGAAACACCGATTTCCTCAATATGCTCAATCGGAGCCGGCTGAAAAACAAGCGCATCTCCAAGACCGAAGCCATCCAGTCCCAACTGGATGTCCGCCTGGACCCGGATAACATCCACATCGGTCCTTCGGATTACGTCCCCTGGCAGAACGACAACAAGGTCTGTTTCCTCCGAATGGAAGGGAGAGGTTTCGGAGAAATCCCCCTGAACCTGGAAATGAGGCTCTCCGTGGAGGATTCCCCCAATAGCGGCGGCACGACCATCGACGCCGTCCGGTGCTGCAAGATTGCCAGAGAACGGTCCGTCTCAGGTCCCCTGCTCTCTATCTCCGCCTATGCCATGAAACATCCGCCGGTCCAGTTTCCCGATCACATTGCCAAATCGATGGTGGAGGAATTCATTGCCGGTAAGAGGGAGCGATGATCCGGAGTTGAAACGCGGATTGTGAGTGTCCCTGCCCGCGGTCATTCCGGCGTCGGCAGGGGTGACGGACCGGAGGTTGCCCGTTCCAGCGACGAAGACGGATCCTCTCCGGATTTCAGTATCTCCTTGAAGAATTTGACGACCTTTCCGGGATCTCTTCCAAACCTTTCGTAAAGGGCCTGAAACAGATCGAGCTTCTGAACATATCGATGGTATGCCAGAAGGACGGCATTGTTCAGATCCGCCCTGCCGAAATCGTCGTAGCTGCCTGTCCTCAGTTCCGGCTTGATCGATCGAAATTCCTCCTGAATAGATCGGAAGAGCTCTTTCCTCTTTTCCAATTTTTCATCCCTTGAAATCTCTTCACGGTAGAAATCGGCCAACCGCCGGTAGACCCGATCGATCCAGTCTGAGAAGAGAATGTCATCCTTTTGGATCTGATCCGCCCTGACCATTTCTTTCGATCCGGATCCGTACCTTTGTTTCAGAAAATGAATCGCTCCCTGGTTCCCCACAAACGTGGCCAGTTGTTCGTTGAAGTCCGTCCTGCCCTTGAAATAGATTGTGGCATGGGTCATCTCGTGAAGAATGAGATTCGCCAGGATAGCCTCATCCCATGCGAGCATCGGGGAAAAGACCGGGTCGCGAAACCAGCCGAGGGTACTGTAGGCCTCCACGGGCTGGACAACCGTATCATATCCCTCCTCGTCAAGCTTTCGTTTCTCTTTCTGGGCCCCTTCCCGGGTAAAGAAACTCTTGTAGGTCACCTTGCCTACGACGGGAAAGGTCCAGGTGTAGGCCTGAAGCCGATCCTTTTCCGCGGCGGTAACGATATGCAGAATAGGGCTCGGGGTTTCAAAGAAGGTCGAATAGTTCTTTGTTCTGGTCAGACCCAGCTCTTTTTCTCCAAAATGCTTCACCTCCTGGATGAAGAGAATTTTTTCTTTCATCCGGGGAGGGATCTTTGGGTCCCGAAGAACCTCTTCCACGGGGACACTGTGAAATGCAATATAGGATTGATGCCATCCGAGCCTGGAGAGATAGAGGAGGTCCCCGCACCCCGTCAACGTGAAGAGAAAGATAAGAGGGAAAAAGGCCAACAGAAATCGCATCGCAGACTATTTTTAATACATCCTTCCGGAACGATCAATCATGGCCGTCAGGGACCAGTGATCAGTGACCAGTTATCAGTAATCAGTTGTCAGTGATCAGTGAAAGATTAAATGAAAACAGGCAAAAAAAACCTTTTCCTTTCAGAACGAGGACCAGGCCAACAACATTCCCCTCCCCATCAGGGGGAGGGTGAGGCCTGTCCTGAGCGGAGTCGAAGGGGTGGGGGTGGGGTTTGATCGAATAGGCGCAATATAGAGGAGAAGAAAAATAAAATCCGGCTCTCAAGGAGAACGCGAGGCGCACGGAGAGAGACCCATTATTCTCTTTCTTGCAACGCATTCAGACCCTGATTTTGTCATTTCTCAGTTTTGTCCCTTTTTGGCTTGACAAACCGGAAGCCTCGGTGTTTAATGGGCACAGATTTGTCGGAAAAGACAGGCAGACGGGGACCCGGGTGGGATCTTAACCCGGCCGATTGGGAAGGACATTAAGCAAGTCTCACCGCAGGGTTTGTAGGGGTGTCGTAGGAATTCTGTAAAACTCAATTATAACCAGTGTTATACAGACATTTTTTTGTATGATCAATTGCTCGCCGAAGGAGAATGAAGGAACATGGGGAAGCCAAGGGCGGATGGTCAGCTGTCAGGGATGGCTGGCGAGTTCCTCACAGTAGGCAAGCTTTTCAAGAGGGGGTATCAGGCTTCTGTGACATTGGGAAACGCCAAGGCTGTAGACGTGTTCGTATACAACCCCGAGACCGACAAGTCATACAACGTCCAGGTGAAGACACTCAGGCAGAAGAACTGTTTTCCGGTTCGAAAGGAGTCTATCAACCCTACCCACATCTACGTGTTTATCATACTCAACGGGTGGGACAAGCACGAAGACTTTTTCATCGTGCCCGGTCATGAGATTTTGAACGACATCGATCGGTTTTTCGGTGCGTCGTACCGCAATCCGGAAAACCCCAGCAACATGCCGGCAATCAACTATGGTCCACTATCTCCATATAAGGACAATTGGAAGGTATTCGACACGTAGATATGGCGAACAAACGTGTGGAGCGGATGCGAATATAGCTGGGGCGCTTCGCTTCGGTCATTAAGCTTGCTACCCGCGCCGCTCACACGTACCGTTAGGCGTGCAATTGGAAAAGACATGAACAATTGGGGCATCCCTGACTGGCTTGAAAGAGAAGTGAAGGAGCGAGACAAGACTTGCGTCTATTGTGGCATCCAAATGGTCGAGCAGATGCCTCCACGTGGCCCGCGGAAAGCTGTGGCAACGTGGGAGCACATTATCAACGACGATAGTGTCGTCACTCGGGAAAATATTGCCCGTTGTTGCGCTGCGTGCAATTCAAGCAAAGGGACAAAGAAACTCTCTATTTGGATTCTGTCAACTTATTGTAAGAAGCGCGGAATCAGCAAAGACACGGTTGCGGAAGTGGTGAAAAAGGCGTTGAAAAGGGAAATGAGAGCCGACGCCTAACAACGCCATGCAGCGGATCGCCGTAAATCCGGCTCCCGCTGATGGCGAACGTTATGTATTAAAATAAAATTAAAGAGAGAATGAGCTATGGAAGGATCGAATGAAACTGGCATTTGAATGGGATGAAGCCAAGGCAAGAGAAAACCTGAGGAAGCACAAAGTGGGTTTTGATGAAGGCAAGACAATCTTCACCGACCCTTTCCTGCTTACGTTCCCAGACATTGACACCTCATCGGTGATGCAGAGGAGCGTTATGATTCACACAGACAGACAAGGTAGAATACGTATCATAGCTGCCGTCAACATCGGCTGTCAAAGGAAACATTATGAAGAAGGCTGAAACCAGAGAGCCAACAACGATAGAAGACATGAGACCGGAATACGATTTCTCCACCATGAAGGCAGGAGTGCGGGGCAAGTACTACAAGGCATATCGGGAGGGTCACAAGGTCATAATTCACAAGGAAGACGGCACGGACTTGGTTCAATACTTCAAGCTTGAAGATGGAGCGGTTATGCTGGAACCGGATGTAAGGAAGTACTTCCCCACTTCTCAGGCGGTAAACAAGGTCCTACGGGCATTGATCGAGATTATTCCGTTAAAGAAACGTCCGGCCGGTCATCGAAAATGACGTTCTTGCATAACCAGGCGGTGCAGCGAAACGACCATAACCCAGCCTCTCGTTGATCTCCGCCTTGGGCTTGGGACAAATTGAAGTCCACTTGGTTTGGTGCTATTCTATGACAAGAAAGAAGGAGAGATACCTATGCCGATAATCATGAAAAAGGATGAAGCCCATAGAATTATCGATCAGATGCCGCCGAACGCAACGTGGGATGATCTCATGCGGGAGATTTATGTCCGGGAGACGGTTGAGCGCGGTTTGGCCGACAGCAAAGCAGGCCGGACCAAAGACGTAAAAGAGGTCCGGGCGAAGTACGGTTTACCAGAATGAGAGTCCACTGGACCGATACAGCAGAAGGACATCTTGACGCTATCTATACTTACATTGCTCAGGATTCGCCCGAATATGCCCGGCGCATGGTGGACCGGCTCACCCGAAGATCTCAACAAATTGCCAGATTCCCTTTCGCAGGCCGCAGAGTCCCCGAATATGATGTTGACCCGATTCGAGAAGTGATCGAAGGTTCCTTCCGTATCATTTACTACATCAAGTCAGACCAGATTGACGTCCTGTCTGTCATCCATGGAGCCATGGATGTGCTGGGTAAGTCTGGTCAAGAAGATGAGTGAGCGGTTGGAAGTAACGGGGTCAGACCCTTATTCTTGACAATGGACATCGTTTCTCTGGGTCAAGGGATGTTTTCTTGGTGGGTTGGAGTCCCGCTGTGACCTTAGGCAGCCGAAACTGAAGCTCTCCGCCCTAAAAGGCGAGGCTTCCCGGTAAGGTACTCTCACTACTATTGTGCCCCTTCACCCCGGCCTGAAGACCGGGGCTTGCAGGCCACGTGCCGGTCAAGGATAGTGTTTTGACTCAATCCTGGAGGAAACTTTTGGTGGTACCTGATTCCCCTACGCGGAGCGTCGCGTTGCGCTTATTCGTCGTGGCGCTAATCCTCGTCGCCGGCATGACCAATACGCAGTGCACTCGCAAATCGAACGTGGACAAACGTAACTCGCGCTTCTTGAACGAGCTGAAAAAAGAGAGATACCATGAAGCAAAACCGCCCTCGACAGCTCCGATACTTCGCTGGGACTTCTCCAGAAAGACCGTCCATAACTATCTGTATGAGCAGGAAGCTAAGAACAAGTTTACCGTTGGATTAGGCGTAGGAGAACAAGTGCCTGATACGGAGCAAAGCCTTTCCGCCAAGGCTACCCTGCTGGTAAAGAGCCAGGGAGATGGCACCGCTGAGCTGGTGTTGAAAGATTCAAAGGTAACCATGAAGATGACGATGGGAAAGGAGAAAGAACCCAAGATCATGGAGTCCACGATGCCGCCAATCGTGGTCCAGGACATGAAAGAAGACGGGTCTGCTTCTTTTGGGAATAGTTCTCAGGACCTGTTTCTACGAATGCTCTTCCCCCTGCCCAGGAAACCCCTCAATGTTGGGGAATTTGTGGATGCAGACGTTCAAATGCCCTTCAATGCCATGGGATCTCTTCTTCAAGTGAAAGGGCGGTCCCGGATGACACTTACGCGATACGTGGAGATCTCCGGACGTATTTGCGCCCAATTCGACGTGGATACCGACATATCCGGTCTGAGAGTCTCCTCAGAGTTGGAGGGGGATTACAAGGTTTCAATGAAAGGGAGATCATTATACTTCTTCGACATCGATAGGCGGCTTTTCGTCTATGGTAGTGCGGCAGCACTGATAGAAATCATCGCCGATGCCCCCATGCCTAAGATGAACATTCAAGGCGAGAAACAACTGGCTATTCCAAAACGTGTGAAGATGTCAATGGCAAGTGACACTGTGATCAAAGTATTTTTGGATGAGAGGAAAGATTAAGCTCAACGTCCCCCACAGGGCGACTTATAAATATGGATTTCAGGACGTCCATAAATTCATATATACCCCGGAACCGGGGGGACCGAACCAAACGAAACGCCGTTGACTGCGTTGACTTATAGAAATAGAGAAAGACCCGAGGCAGTGGAGGTAAAGCCTTTTCGCTTTATCTCTGTCGTTTGGTTTAACATGGAATGAAACGGATTCGGTGGCCGGAATGCGTCGCAATACGCAAAGGTGGGACGTTATGCTCCTAAAAACACTGGAGGCAAAAGGCCCCCAGTGTTAACTCAATTACTTCACCTCGAACCCATGAGGCAACCCCTTGCAGACAATTCCTCCGGTTTCGTCGAAACCAACCAAAAACTTATTTTCGGGACACCTCTTACCCTGTAGACCTAGTGCTCCCTGCGGACCAGTTTTTCCTTGTAGGCCGGGGGCTCCCTGGAGACCTGGGATTCCTTGAGAACCAGCCGAACCCATCTCACCTTTAGGACCGGCGATCCCCTGAAGGCCCTGTAGACCTGGGGGGCCGATAGGACCGGCGGGGCCGGTCAAGCCAGTATCTCCTTTATCACCTTTTGGACCAGTGGTTCCCTGAAGGCCCTGCAGACCTGGCACTCCCTGTAGACCTGGAGGGCCAATAGGACCAGCAAGACCAGTTTCCCCCCGTGCGCCAATGTCTCCGGCAGGAAGGTTATACATTTCGTTCCGTAATTTATCGATGGCAGTTTCCAGAAACACCGCCATCATTCCTCTTGTGATCGGATCGTCAGGACAATAGATGGCAGGATTCAAACCACATCCCGCTGTTATTCCATCCTCTGCGAAGCGCTCAATAAAGGATTGAGCCCAATGACCTACCGGAACGTCTCCGAATATAGGGTCTGCAACGATCTGAGCATGAACCCCTGCCGCAAAAACCATTACCGTTAAAAACGCAACGAACATTCTCACCTTCATATTAGCCTCTTCTTATATCTGTGAAATGACTGAATGTAAAATGGCTCGATACACTTCTTCATCTTTGCTCATCTTTTAAATCATAATATACCCTCCATTCGGCGGTCGGGTGTGCTATCACACGTAGGAAGATGAATACGCCAGCGATTCCATAACAAAACAGGTCGGCTCTTTCTTTCTTCATTATCTTCGCTGAACCTCCGGTTGTAATGGCTGTATGAATCCCTGAGAGTTCTCCATTCCCAAGAGGCACTTACTGGGGTTCAGGTCGAGAACACTGGATAGGGTTACCGGATTTTCCAGTAGTCCCTGGCACCGGTTATCATGGGATAGGCTGCGACCCTGCCGGCTGGCGAATATAGGACGCTTGCGGAACTTGGAACTCGATCACAGAATAGGAAGGCTGAAATCGTGCGGACAGCATGAATGAAAACGATTGCCTCAACGGCTGCTTTGCTCCAAGAACGATGTGTTAAATATAACACATCAGGGCATGAACGGCAAGCAATGGATTGCGTGTTTGCGTGTGATCTATACCAAGCGAAACCGGCTCTCGCCCGAGGAAGCAGCCATCTTGGACTGATTCCCTAACCCTGCCGCTCTCGACTTGAACATGGCAAAATGTTATTAGTCTCATTCGTATAGGGGCGAGAAATAGAATGATTGTCCCGAGAAGTAATGGGGTCAGACCCTTATTCTTGACAACGGACATCGTTTCTCTGGGTCAAGGGATGTTTTCTTGGTGGGTTAGATCCCCAATGTGACGTTAGCCAG
>CAVSVC010000027.1:0-27812 GCA_963731045.1 uncultured delta proteobacterium
CAAGCAAAAACAAGGACCGCCGAGGGTCTAATTCAATTACACCTTTTTCAGAACCAGATCGATCACCAGTTCGTTAGCCAGATGATGGAGGCCCTCTCTCAGCCGTTGCTCGGAAATCGATGAAGGGACCTCGATATCGATATCCATTTCGAAGAAGGGCGTCCCGCTCTCCGCAGAACGAACCTGACGGGTCTCCATATTTGCAATATTGACCTTCAGGTCGGCCAGGAGCCTGCAGACCTTGAAAACAATCCCCGCATGGTCGATCCCCGAGGTCGTAATCTTGAAGCCCTGGGTCTGCTCGCCCGGTCCGGGATAGACCTCCTCCAGCGTAATCGGAGAAAAGAAGACGGTCAGATTCTTTTCCCACTCCAATCTCTTCAACCCGGCCGAGAGTTTCTGCCTCACCTCTTCCCGCTCGGTGGAGAAGAGGAGGAGAAGAGCGAAGTGGTTCCGGAGCGGGCTCGTGCTCGAGTCTTCGATGTTTCCCCCGCAATCGTAGATCACTTCCGAAACGTCGGCCACGATCCCCGGCCGGTCCTTTCCAAGCGCCGACAGAATGAAGTAGGTCTTCATGAACCCCTCCCGTTTGACCCCGCATCGGGCATAGGGCAGAGAGCATAGTGAAAATCAAATGAATCCGGAGGGACTCTGTGCCCTACACCCTGTACCCTACACCCCATGCCCTTTGCTCTATGTTCTATGTTATTCCAGGATTTCCAGAACGGCCTGCCGGACTTTCAACCGCTTGTTGCCCGCAGTCTGAAAGAAGATGGTGGCTTTCTGGTTTTCATCCATCCCCTCCACGGCCCTGACCCTGCCCTCCCCGAACCTGGCATGCCTGACTCTCATCCCAATTCGAAGCGGCATAAACCCTTCCGGCAGCAGGACGATCTCATTCTCTGCCGGTGGAGGAGGTTCCTGATCATGAAAATCGACCGGCCTCTCATCCTGCCAGAAATGATCGCTCCCATTCCGGATCCCTCGAAACGGCATACCTGGATGCCTCCTTCCTGACCTCCTGCTGAATCAGCTCTTCAGGAAGCTCCTCAAGGAAACGGGAAGCGGGGTTCGACTTCCCCACGCCGAATCTCGACCGTCTCTCCGCCCTGGAGAGAAAAAGTTTCTCTTCAACACGGGTCATCCCCACATAGAAGCCTCTTCGGGGGCTTGGATTTCATTTGCTGCGGGCATGCGGAGGCCTCTTCGAGACCGATAATGAAGACAACCGGGAATTCAAGCCCTTTCGCACAGTGGAGCGTCATGAGGGAAACCCGGTTCTTCTTGTCTTCATAGAGATCCACGTCGGACATGAGTGAAACCTTGTCCAGAAAGCTTTCCAGTGAGGCGGTTTCCCCATCCCGTTCAAACTCGGTCAGGACATTGACCAGTTCATCAACGTTCTCCAACCTCGAAAGGGCTTCGTCTGTTCTCTCTTCCTTCAACCGCCGTACGTATCCGGTCTTGGAAAGAACCGCCTGGGTCAGTTGACTGAGGGAAAGAACCTCCTTGTCCTTCCGGAGCTCGTCCATCATTTCGACAAATTCTTCGATCTTAGCGTGGGGCTGCTCCAAGGAAACCACCTTTCCGCCAGGGCATGATGGACGCCCTCATAGAAAGAGAAACCCTTCTCCCTGGACAGGGTCTCTATTTTTTCGAGGGTCTTTTCTCCGATTCCCCTGGAAGGAACATTGATGATCCTCTTCAGGCTGAGACCGTCCGCGGGGTTGCTGATCACCTTTAGATAAGCCAGGATATCCTTGATCTCTTTTCGCTCATAAAACTTCATCCCCCCCACCACCGTATAGGGGATCCGGTTCTTCACCAGTTCATCTTCGATGGCCCTCGACTGGGCATTGACCCGGTAAAAGACCGCTATGTCCTGAAGGGGTCTGCCGGACGGGCCGGACTCTCCCCCTCCGGATAAAAAAGAGGGATAGGACTCTTCAAGGACTCTCTTGACGACGAAACGGGCCTCATCGCCTTCATCCTCTCCCGTATAAAAAGTGAGGAGTTCTCCCTCGGGATTCTCTGTCCAGAGGACTTTCTTCTTTCTGAACCGGTTTCGGGAGACCATGGCATTGGCCGCCAGAAGGATATTCTGCGTGGATCGGTAGTTCTGCTCCAGGGTAATGACTTTGCTTTCAGGAAAATCCCTGGCAAAGTTGAGGATGTTACCGATCTCCGCCCCCCTCCACCGGTAGATGGATCTGCCACCGTCACCCACCACACAGATATTCCGGTGCCCGCCCGCCACCTGCTTGATGAGGTCGTACTGAATGAGATTCGTGTCCTGAAATTCATCGACCATCACATACCGGAAAAGATCCTGATAGGTTTTCAACGCTTCGGGAAAGCGTTTGAAGAGAATGGTAACGAAATGGAGAAGGTCCCCGAAATCGACGGCGTTGTTCCTTCGAAGGTCTTCCTGGTAGAGGCGGTAAGATCTGGGCCAGCTTCTTCTGAAAGATATTGAACTCAGAGGGGGTGAACTGATCGGCACTGATCCCCCTGTTCTTGAGATGGTCAATGGCCGTCTGTACCTTCCTCGGATGGAACGTCTTGGAGTTGATTCCGAGGTTCCGGATAATCGTCTTGAGGTGGCGGTCCTGTATCCTGGTCATCATAAATGACGAAATTCGGCTTGAAGCCCAGGAGCTCAATATTCCGTCTTAAGATCCGGACGCAGGCGGAGTGGAAGGTCGAAATCCAGGCCCCCCGGGTCGATCCTCCGAGAAGCCGTTCCACCCTTTCCCGCATCTCGTCTGCGGCCTTATTGGTGAACGTGACAGCAAGAATACTCCAGGGCGGGATTCCCTTCTCGTGGACCAGGTGGGCGATTCGGTAGGTCAGAACTCGCGTTTTACCGCTGCCCGCCCCGGCAAAGACGAGAAGAGGTCCTTCCGTCTCCTGAACGGCCTTCTGCGATTGGGGTTGAGTTCGTCGAGCAGAGACATCCCAGAGATTATCAATTGGCAGGAATCAATTGTCAATCGGCAATTTTCAACCGAAGGAAAACCCGAATTTTCTCTTGACAAAGCCGGCCGCCATGGTAATCTGTGGACGCGGATTGTCGCAGAAGACAGACCGGGCCTATTATTGAGAGGTCGGGCGAAAGAAAACAGGACCCGGACAAATCTGCTCCTTGAGGCCAGGGCGGTCGGAAACCAACGCTGGTTAATATTGTAGGGTGAGTGTTCGGTTCGACACTGTCAGGAGGGAAATTCCCCCCGGTGTCGCCCCGTACCAGGTTGACAAGTTCACCAGGGAGGTTTTGTTTGGATATTTGTATCTTCTGACCTGAAAGTCGGTCCGAAAGAAGAATCGTCGATAATTCTTGTTCTTCCTGTGATAACGTGGCGCGTGAGTGACGATTCCGCGGAAGGGAGCGGGACTCTGATAGAAAGCAGGGTGCTTCCCATGGGGAGGAGTAGGAGTTGTGCCAGCCTGCCTAACACCGGGAATGAGTTCGCAGCCCGAGGAAAGGAGAGTCAAAATGAGAATGGACTGGTGGTCTCACAGCGCGAAGATCGCATTGTCTGTTGTGGTCTTTTTGGTCACAGCAGCGGCCATGGTTCAGGCCCAGGTGGCGAACGACGACTTTGACAGTGCCATCCCGATCGATACCCTCCCTTCTTTTACCCACAGCCTCGATACGGTGGGGGCTACCCTTGCTCCTGACGATCCCTTCCCAGGGTGTTCGCAGCAAACGGGCCCCACGGTCTGGTATGCCATCACACCCGGGATCGATATGTGGATAGCGGCGAATACCGGCGGAACGGATTACTCAAATTCATTGTCCGTCTGGACAGGCAGCCGGGGTTCTCTGACTCAGGTCGCTTGTGGCAACTTTGCCACACCGATCGTGGTCTTCCACGGCGTTGCCGGTCAAACATATTACTTCATGGTGAGCGCAGACATTGGAGCGATAGGAGGCACCCTGGTCTTCTCCTTGACTGGCGGCCTCCCTCTGGAAAACGATGATTTTGATCATGCAAGAGTCATTACAGAGTTGCCCTTCACGGAGAGTCTCGTAACCTCAGGAGCAACCCTCGCTCATGACGATCCGAATCCAGCGTGTCTTTGCTGCGGGGTGGGTGTCGATGCGACGGTTTGGTACTCTATTACGCCCGTGACCAACATGTGGATAGATGCGAGAGCCACCGGTTACCCTCTTACGTTGTCCGTCTGGACAGGCGGCCGGGGATCACTGACCCAGGTTGCCTGCGGCAACGTCGCCACATTGAGGGTGATCTTCCAGGCCGTTGCCGGTGAAACATACTATTTCATGGTAAGCGGGAATGTTCACGAATTAGGGGGAGCGAACCTGGTCTTCTCTGCAAACGGAAGTCTCCCTCCGGAGAATGACGATTTTGACCAGGCAACGGTCATTTCGGGGTTACCCTTCACGGATAACTCTGCAACCTTCGGAGCGACTCTCGCTCCTGACGATCCCACCCAACCCTGCACCCATTGCGGTTATACAGTCTGGTACTCAGTGACACCTGAGACCGATATGTGGATTGAGGCAAATACCGGCGGAAGCGATTATGAAAGCTTCTTGTCCGTCTGGACAGGCAGCCGGGGATCACTGGTGAAGGTCGATTCCGCTTTCGGTTTTTACCAGGCGATCTTCCAGGCCGTTGCCGGTGAAACGTACTACTTCATGGTGAGTGCAAACACGTACTACGGAACGCCGGGAGGAGGAAACCTGGTCTTCTCTGTAAACGGGAGTGTGAACCCGCGAAATGACGATTTTGACAACGCAAAGCCCGTTTCAGGGTTGTCTTTCACGGATAACCTTGCGACCTTCGGAGCAACCCTGTCTCCTGACGATCCTACCCCTACGTGTCTCTGCTGCGGGTGGGAACCGGGTCCGACGGTTTGGTACACTGTCACGCCGGGGGCCGATTTGTGGATAGAAGCGAACACCGCCGGGAGCGGCTATCCAAACGTGTTGTCCGTTTGGACAGGCAGCCGGGGATCACTGACTCAAATGGCCTGTGGCGGCCCTGTCACACCAAGGGTGATCTTCCCTGCCGTTGCCGGTGAAACGTACTACTTCATGGTGGGCGCGTACATCGGAGCAATGGGGGGCGATCTGGTCTTCTCTCTAAACGGGAGTCTGTCCCCGGAAAATGACGATTTTGACCAGGCAACGGTCATTTCGGGGTTACCCTTCACGGATAACTCTGCAACCTTCGGAGCGACTCTCGCTCCTGACGATCCCACCCCCTCGTGTCTCTGTTGCGGGTGGGGTCCGGGTCCGACGGTTTGGTACACTGTCACGCCCGGCACCGATTTATGGATCGAAGCGAAAACGTTCGGGAGCGATTACTCCAACGTATTGTCCGTTTGGACAGGCAGCCGGGGATCACTGACTCAAATCGCCTGTGGCGACGCAAGGGTGATCTTCCCCGCCGTTGCCGGTGAGACATATTACTTTATGGTGAGTGCGGATGGTCGATATCCTACAGGAGGGTATCTGGTCCTTTCGGTGAGTGAGACTTTTCCGCATCTTCCGCCGCCGGACCCTCTTGCGAATTGGCATTCGAGAAACCCCTCGCCTCAAGACTACACACTGAGAGATGTCACCTACGGTAACAACAGATTTGTGGCTGTGGGAGGGGGGCCCGCTTCATATACAGGCCCAGACATCATCCTCCCGGGCCCAGGCATCATCGTCACGTCTCTTGATGGAGTAAACTGGACAGAAATTGCTCCTGGCACGGAATATGGGCTTTACGGAGTTGCCTATGGAAGTGGTCTGTTTGTTGCTATCGGAGGAGGAAGGACAATTCTTACGTCACCTGACGGGAATTACTGGACGAGTATAACGGCTGGAAATTCCGGAGCTTATGAAGCAGTAGCGTACGGAAATGGCCTCTTTGTCATAGTCGGTATGGGGATATTTACTTCACCGGATGGGATAATATGGACATCTCAAAGCCCTGGGGTCACAAATTCTTTTCATGATATAGCTTATGGGAATGGAACTTTCGTTGCTGTCACAGGGAGCGCCACGACCATAAGTTCAACCGACGGGGTGAATTGGACGAAGGGGTCAGGACTTGTCGATAGATATGATTTCCTCGGCAGAGTGACTTTCGTGAGGGGATTTTTTCTCGCAGCTGGTTCCAAATGCTATGATTCGGAAAATCTTTATTGTTGGGGAGGACAGCAGCCGGGTTTTTTTACCTCAATCGACGGAGCAAGCTGGGAATGGCGGGGAAGGGGTGTATTTCCGGCGAAGGCATATGGAAATGGCACCTTCGTTACTGTAGGAAGGGACGGTGAGATCCTAAGTTCATCTGATGGAGTAACCGGGGTTGTTAGACAGTCTAATTCCAGTTCCAATCTTTGGGGGGTGACTTACGGCGATCGAAGCTTTGCCGCCGTAGGAGATTACGGAACAATCCTTCAGTCAGACCAATTCATTTTTGGAGATATTCCATCAGGCCATTGGGCAGAGGAGCCGATAATCCTTCTTCAGGACAGCGGCGTGACGGCGGGCTGTGGGAACGGAGATTACTGCCCCGATGATCCGATCACCCGGGGGCAGATGGCTGTTTTCCTCGTAACATCTCTTGGGTACACACCCGTTGCTTGCGCAGGACGCTTCATCGATGTGCCTGTTGATCATCCTTTCTGCGGATTTATCGAGCGACTCCATGACGAGGGGATCACAGGGGGGGTGTAATCCGCTGGGGGGCCTGTCCTTCTGCCCCGACGAACCCATCACCCGCGGCCAGATGGCCGTATTCATCGAAGCAGCCCTCGGAAATGCTCCCAATCCTTGCAAGGAAAGCCGGTTTACCGACGTGACAAATGGTTCGGTGGGAAGCGCTTTCTGTGCATTCATTGAGCGGCTTGCAGAAGATGGGATTACAGGAGGTTGTAAGGCCGATACGTTCTGCCCGAATGATCCCGTAACCAGAGGCCAAATGGCCGTATTTCTTATTGCAGCGCCACAAAAGTTGAATCCCTGTTATTAAGCAACAGATCGATTCGGTACAATGCAATTTAGTAGTTTGTTATCGTTTACGAGATCTATTCTTTGCTGAGAACCATGAATGCTTTTAAATACCCAAAAAGGAGGTGTATGTTTATGAGAAAAGAGATGAATCGGAGAGATTTTTTGAATGCCACAGCGGTTACTGGAACTCTATTTTTTGGTCTTGCCCAAGGTTTGGTGAAGGTACCTAAGGCAGAAGCGGCAGAAGTGGCAAGAACGAAGATGCGGACAATTACAGTTGAGGAGCACTTCGTGACCCCTGCCTTCGTGAACGCTATAGGGACCGCAGTGACGCCGTCAGCGGCCAAGCTGCAAAATATAGCGGCCGATCTCGGGGAACGCAGGATCGCGGATATGGACGCAGCAGGCATCGATGTTCAAGTACTTTCGCTGAACGCCCCCGGCGTGGAACAACTCGACGCAACCGAGGCAGTGAAAGTGGCCCGTGATTCAAACGACATCCTCGCAGACGCGGTGCGACGCCACCCGACGCGTTTCGCCGGGTTCGCCAGCTTGCCCACCATGTCTCCGGAAACTGCCGTTGAGGAATTGGACCGCACGGTCAGTAAGCACGGCTTCAAGGGAGCATGTATCAACGGTCACACCCGGGGCCGCTACCTTGACGACAAGTTCTTCTGGCCGATCCTGGAGCGTGCCGAAGCACTCCAGGTCCCAATTTACCTCCATCCAACCCCGCCTCCGCGGCCGGTAATCCAGGCCTCTTACAGCGGAGACTTCGCACCAGGGGTGACGAACATCCTGTCGACTTCAGGTTGGGGATGGCACATCGAAACCGCAGTCCATACCCTCCGGCTCATTCTCAGCGGAGCATTCGACCGATACCCGCGCCTGCAAATTATCGTTGGCCACTTGGGCGAAGCCCTTCCATTCATGCTTCCCAGAATGGATCGCCAAATGACGATGGCAGTGACGAAGCTGCAGCGTCCGATCAGCGCTTATCTGCGAGAGAACGTCTACTACACAATTAGTGGTTTCAACTTCACGCCTGCATTCGTTAACCTGTTCTCTGAGATCGGTGCCCACCGCATCATATTCTCAGCCGACTATCCCTATGGTTCGATGTCGGAAGCGCGCCAATTCCTCGATCAACTCCCGGTGAGCCCTGCCGATAAAGAGAAAATCGCACACGGCAACGCAGAGCTTCTCCTGCGACTTTGATAGTCCGGATGGGCTGCACGAGAAAACTTCTTCCAGACACGAAGACTGCGTGTTATGGAAGGAGGGTTGTTTGAGATCATCGGAGCGGTAAACACATAAAGGGCGGGGCTTCCTGGTGTTGCGAAAGGACTCTTCTTACTCCACCGCTGACGCTTTTGGCCAGATTCCTTGGCTGATCGACATCGGTCCCTTTGTAATCCGCCATATAATAGGCCAGAAGCTGAAGGGGAATGGTGAGAAGAATGGGGGTGAGGGAAGGCAGGGTCTCGGGAATGAAGATCACGTCGTCCACCTTTTGCGTGACTCCCTGATCCGACTGGGAGACGAGGGCAATGACCTTTCCCTCTCTCGCCCTGACCTCCTCGATGTTGGAAATGACCTTATCATAGACCTCGTTCCGGGTGGCCAGGACAACAACCGGCATCTCTCGATCGATGAGGGCGATCGGTCCATGCTTCATCTCTCCGGCCGCATAGCCCTCGGCATGGATGTAGGAGATCTCCTTGAGTTTCAGGGCGCCCTCCAGGGCGATAGGATAATTGATCCCCCTTCCCAGGTAGAGAAAGTCCCGGGCATAGAGATACTTCCTCGCAATCTGGGCCACCTGCTTTGAGGATTTGAGCATCTCCTCCATAAGATGGGGAATTTTGATCAACGCTCCGATCAGGGTCTTTCCCTCTTCCGCCGAGAGGTGGCCTGAGGCCCTGCCCATGCGAAGGGCAATGAGGAAAAGAACTACGAGCTGGGTGGCAAAAGCCTTTGTGGAGGCGACACCGATTTCCGGCCCGGCGTGAGTATAGATCACACCGTCCGCCTCCCTGGCCAGGCTTGATTCAACCACATTGCAGATCACCAGCGTTCCGGCTCCCCTGCGTTTCCCTTCCCTGACCGCCGCCAGGGTATCCGCCGTCTCCCCGGATTGGGAAATGGCAATCAGCATATCCCCCTTTCCAATCACAGGGTTTCGGTATCGGAATTCAGACCCGATGTCCGTCTCTACCGGGATCCGGGAGAACCCTTCGATCAGGAACTTGCCCACAAGGGCGGCGTGATAGGAAGTTCCGCAGGCCACCAGGAAGATCTTCCGGATCTTCTTCACCGCGGCCCCATCCAGCGGGACGTTTTCGAGAAGAACGTCCCCCTCCTCTTCGAGCAGCCGTCCCCGGATCGTATCGATCAAGGCCCTGGGCTGCTCAAAGATCTCTTTGAGCATGAAGTGCTTGTACCCGCCCTTCTCAGCCATGAGAGGGTCCCAGTGAATCCGTTTTGGTTCCTTCGTAATCGCCTCTCCACTGGCATTGAAGACTTTCACTCCTTCCGTGGAGAGGAGAGCCATCTCGCCGTCTTCCATGAAAAGAAAATCCCTGGTGTAAGAAAGAATGGGTGGAACGTCGGAGGCAACAAAGAATTCACCCTCGGCAAGACCGATCACCAGGGGACTTTCTTTCTTGGCGACGATAAAGCACCCCTCAGCCCCTTCGTAAAGGATTCCGAGCGCATAAGAACCCTTGATCTGGCCGAGAGCCCCTCTCACCGCATCCGGAAAGGAACATCCTTCGTTGATCCTCTCATCGATCAGATGGGCGATGATCTCCGTATCCGTCTCAGAATGGAAGATACGGCCCTTCTTCTTGAGTTCCTCCTTGAGAGGAAGATAGTTCTCGATGATCCCGTTGTGAACAACCGTGATCTTTCCCGCTTTGTGGGGATGGGCATTGGTATCGGAAGGCCTTCCGTGGGTGGCCCACCGGGTATGACCGATGCCCGCGTTTCCATCAAAGGCTTCTCCCTTGATCAATTCTTCGAGCTTCGATAGTTTTCCTTCTTTTCTCCGGACCTCCACCTTTCCTCTCTGAAAGACGGCGATCCCGGCGGAATCGTATCCCCGGTATTCGAGTCTCCTGAGACCATCAATAAGGACCTTGGCCGTCTCTCTGGGGCCGACGTATCCGACGATACCGCACATGGTTAGCCCTTCTCCTTCTCCGGTTTCTTCTTCCGGAGCTTCATCCTCGCTCCCCAGCCTTCGATGTTCTTCTGTTTCGTCCGGCTGATGGCGAGAGAACCGTCCGGAACATCCCGGGTCACGGTCGTGCCCGCTCCGATCACGGCGTCCTTCCCCACCTTCACGGGAGCCACCAGTTCCACATTCGATCCCACAAAGACCCCGTCTTCGATAATCGTCTGGTGTTTTTCAGCGCCGTCGTAATTGCAGGTGATGGTCCCGGCCCCGATGTTCACCCCTTCCCCAATGACGGAATCCCCCACATAGCTCAGGTGATTGGCCTTCGAACCTCTTCCAATGACGGATTTTTTCACTTCCACGAAGTTTCCGATCTTCGCTTTCGCCTTCACCTGGCTCAGCGGTCTCAGATGAGCGAAGGGCCCGATGGAGGCACCTGTTTCAACCTCACTCTCCGTAATCACGCAGTTCGGACGAATCGTGACTTCATCGGCAATCGTCGAGTCCGAAATCCACACATTCGTCTCAATGACGCAGCGCCGGCCGATCTTCGTCTTTCCCCGTAGGGTGCAATTCGGGTAAAGGAGGGTATCTTTTCCGATTTCAACCTTCTCGTCAACATAGGTCGTCTTCGGATCGATCAGGGTCACCCCGGATATCATCAGTGACCGGAGTTTCTCCTGCCGGAGCACCTCCTGGGCCTTGGCCAGATCGATCCGCGTATTGATTCCCATCACCTCCAGAGGATCCGCCACCACGTGCGCGGAACATCGCCAGTCCTTCTTCCTCAGGATCTCAACCAGGTCCGTCAGGTAGTACTCTCCCTGGGCATTGTTCTTTCCAATGGCTGTAAGCTCCTCCAATAAAAGCGGGGCGCGAACACAATAGATGCCGGTATTGATTTCCCGGATCAGCCGTTCCTCTTCCGTGGCGTCCTTTTCCTCAACAATCTTCTCCAGCCACCCTTCCGGGCTGCGAACCACCCTCCCGTAACCGAAAGGGTCCTCCACGATCGCCGTCAACACCGAAAGAGCCGTCCCCGTATCATGAAAGGCCCGGACAAAGGATTGGATCGTCTCACTCTTGACCAGCGGGACGTCTCCGCAGAGAATCACGACCGTCCCCGTGAAACCCTGAAGATGAGGCGCCGCCTGGAGAACGGCATGAGCCGTGCCCAGCTGGTCTTCCTGAAGGGCAAAGAGAAGCCGGGGGTCATGAAACCTCTCTCTGACCCGCTCTGCCTGAAATCCCAGGACCACAACCGTCTTTTCCGCTCCAATCCCGTTGAGAGAAAGATCGATCGAATAGGAAAGCATCGGAAGACCGAGCAGGGGATGAAGAACCTTGACCAGATCGGAGTTCATCCGGGTTCCCTTCCCGGCTGCCAGGATGACCGTCGCGATATTTGCCGCCATCTCGTTCCTCTCCAAAATTGCCTTTTTTATACTATGTTTCATGCCTCTTCGTCAACTCTTAAGTCCGACCCCGGGACAGCAAACAGGGAACAGACCCTCAATCTTGAAATCCGTCTGAAAAACTTATAAGAAGAGAAAGTGCGATTCAACCTCTCCTTCCCGGAAAACAGGTCTTTTGAAGTTGTGGGGATGGGCCTCAACTCCGTTGACTTCCTCTGTGTCGTTCCTGAGTTTCCGACGTTGAATTCAAAAATGAAGCTCCAGCGTTTTTCCAGGCAGGGCGGGGGCCAGGTTGCAACCGCCATGGCGGCATTGAGCCGGTGGGGAATCAGGACGAAATACATCGGAAAAGTGGGCGGGGATGAGATGGGGCGGTTCTCCCTGGATTCGCTTCGCGAAGAAGGGATCGATGTCTCTTCCGTCACGATCGAACCTCATGCTTCCAATCAGTGTGCGGTCATCCTCGTTGACGGCGTCTCCGGGGAGCGGACCATCCTCTGGAACCGGGACGAAGGCCTGATGTACCGGAAAGGGGAGATCTCTCGGAAAGACGTCTGCTCCGGGAATCTTCTTCACCTGGATGGCCACGACATCCGCGCGGCGATTCAATGCATCAAATGGGCCAAAGAAGAAGGAATCCCTACGGTCATCGACATCGACAAGGTGGAGCCGCTCACCCCGGAGTTGATCAAAGAGATCGACTTCGTGATCACGTCGTCGCGCTTCCCCACCCTCTTTACCGGAATTGCAGATCGCGAAAAGGCCCTGGTGGAAATGCAGAGACACACAACCGGTTTCGTCTGTGCGACGCTGGGCCGCGAAGGGGCTATGGCGCTGGTTGAAGGGAGAATTGTCCATGTGAAAGGATTTCCCGTCAGGGCGGTTGACACGACAGGTGCCGGAGACGTGTTCCACGGAGGGTTCATCTTCGGCCTCCTGAAGAACTGGGAAGTGGAGGAGATCCTGCGGTTCTCAAACGCCGTGGCTTCCCTCAAGTGCCTCGACCTCGGGGGAAGGAAGGGAATCCCCACCCTGGAGGCAGTCCAAACCCTTCTCAGGCAAACCGGCGGATCTTTCCCCCGGAACTTCCTCTCCCTCCGGGGTGAGTCCCGTCGCGGTCTAAATAAAGTCTGTTTCCCTTCTCTTTTTCTTAGTAACCCTTCAGTTACGGGTGGAATTGGGCATGTTGAATATTCCCAGGCTGAGAGGGACTATCTCCAAAACCTTGGTAAGCGGTTATTTGGCAGGTAGGGGCTGCCAAGCGATAGCGGGCTGCGGACGTTTTTCTTGCCATTTCACTCATGAATTTCTACAAAGGCGGTTCCGCTCCAAGGTTTTTCCGAAAGCCCCTCCCAGCCTGATCTCTCTTTGTTATTCCACCCGTAACTGAAGGGACGCTTTTTTTGGGGATTCCTATCTTGACAAGCAGCCATAGGTATTATATATGACCATCGATGGAAGAAACGGCCCGGTTATTCACACCCCTTAAGACCAAGAGGGTCTTCGAAGAGATCGCAGACCAAATCCGGGAATCGATCTATTCCGGTTTTTTCAAGCCGGGAGACAAGTTGCCCTCCGAAAGAGAGCTGGCGACTCAGTTCAAGGCAGGCAGGATGGTGGTTCGGGAAGCTCTTCGCACCCTGGAGCAGGGCGGTCTCATCTATATCAAGCAGGGGAGCTTCGGCGGGGCCTTTATCAAGGAATCGGACAGCGCCGTCATCACCAGATCGATCTCGGACATGATCAGGATCGGCAATATCACGCTGAAAGAGTTGACCGAGACCCGGCTTGGCATCGAAATGGTCATTCTCGAGTCGGTCTTCCGCAGGATCAATCAGGAAGATCTCGACACCCTTAGAAAGAATCTGGAGGAGGCGGAAGCAGAGACCGCAAAGGGAAACAGACCTCTCGAAACCAACCTGGAATTTCATCTCCTGCTCGCGAGGGCCTCGAAGAACACCCTGTTTGAGATGATTATCAAGTCGATTATGAATGTGACCTCTTCATTCCTGCTCAAAGTCAATCCGGGAGTCGACCATCTGCAACAGGTCGTCAACTACCACAAGGAGATCTATCAGGCGCTGGTGAAGGGGGACTTTCAGTCGGCGGAAAAGATCATGAAAGAACATCTTCTGGAGGCAAATAAGAGGGTTTCCGATCTGGCGAAGGAACAAACTCTTTGAAGAGAGGGGGTTTGCCCCTCTTTTTTCAATTCAAGAAAGGAGAAAGAACCATGGATGATCCCAGAGAAATCCTGACTCAATCCATTTCGGACGGCGAATTGGAGAGGCGGTGGAGACAAACCCGGGAAAAGATGAAGGAGCAGGGCATCGACTTCTTGGTGATGCAGAACGACAACGAGTGGCTGGGAGGATACGTGAAATGGTTTACGGACATCCCGGCCAGGAACGGGTATGCCCTGGCCATCATCTTTCCGGTCGACGATGAAATGACCACCATCACCTGCGGAGGCAAGCCGCCCGGGGATCTCGGTCCTCCGGCGTGGACCATGAGAGGGGTCAAACGAAGGCTGACGGCCCCCTACTTCAAGAGTCTCTCGTACAGCAACACCTACGATGCGGAACTTGCCGTAGAGACGATGCGTGTCAAGAAAAAGGCCAGGATCGGCATCGTCGGGAAGGCCACCATGTCCGCCATGTTTCACGACCATCTGCTCAAGAACCTTCCGGAGGCGACTTTCGTCGACGCGACGGACCTCGTAGATCACATCAAGGCCATCAAGAGCGACGAAGAGATCTCCCTCATCAAGAAAACCGTGGCCCTTCAGGATGAGGCCCTGGCATTTGCCAAGAAGGCGATCCGGCCCGGGAGACGGGATTTCGAAATCATTGCCGATATCGTCCACAAGGTCACGGACCTGGGCAGTGAAGAACAGCTCGTGATCGGCGGGTCCGGTCCGGTGGGAAAACCTGTCCCCATGCAGAAACGTCATTTCCAGAATCGGATGGTAAGGGAAGGAGACCAGTTCACCCTGATGATCGAGGTGAACGGCCCCGGCGGGATGTATGCGGAGGCCGGAAGGGTTTACTTTGTTGGGAAGGCCCCTTCCGAATTGAAAGAGGCCTACGACCTCTGCAAGGAGACACAGAAGAACACCCTCAGACTCCTCAAACCGGGGGCGGATCCCGGTGAGATCTGGAGGGCAAACAACGATTTCCTGGTCAAGCACGGCCAGCTCGTTGAAACGAGGCTTTTTGCCCACGGACAGGGCTACGACCTTGTTGAAAGGCCGGCGATTCGGGACGATGAGCCCATGAAGCTCAAACCCGGGATGAATATCACTGTTCACCCCATTATCGGATCGGACAGGGTCTGGGTCTGGGTCTGTGATAACTATCTTATTACGGAGTCGGGCGTCAGCGACTGTTTGCATAAGGCACCGCAGGAAATCTATGAGATTTGACGGGTGGATCCTACTTGACACTGCCCCGTCAGAAACTTACAATGGCGTCAAATTGAAAGCATGTCATTACCAAAAGGAGGCAAGACAATGAAACGATCGATTCTTATCATGGGTCTTTTCCTGATGGTGTTCGGATTCATGATCGGTATTTCGACGGCTGCAGACACCTACCCCAGCCGACCTGTTCAATTCATCATTCCGGGCACTCCCGGATCGATCATTGATATCACCGGCAGGCTCCTGGCGGATGATCTGGGAAAGGCTCTCGGGCAACCCTTCATTCCCGTAAACAAACCTGGAGGGGGATTCACGGTGGGGACGGATATCGCCTCCAAGAGCAAAAAGGACGGCTATACGCTTCTCTATACCAACAACCCGGCGATCATCTATGCCCGGGTCCTCAACCCTGAAAGCGTGGGGTACGATCCGGACAAAGATCTCGAGCCCCTGGGACTTCACCTGTTCTTTGCCCATAATCTTGCCTGCCAGACAAGTTCCCCATGGAAGACCTTTAAGGAGTTGATCGACTATGCCAAGGCAAATCCGGGCAAGCTCCGCGTCAGCACCCCCGGCATCGGATCCACGGTCCACTTTCATCTGGAGATCATCCAATCTTTGACAGGCGCTCAATTCACTCATGTTCCTTTCAAGAGCGGAGAAGCCGTCATCACCGCCCTTCTGGGAGGACATGTCGAACTGACCTTTGATGCGGTGAGCAAGATCAAACCGCATACCGAAGCCGGAAAGTTTCGGATGCTCCTGACCAGCTATAAGATGCCTGAATTCCCGAGCATCCCCACGATTCAGGAGTTGGGTTATAAGCAGCAGCTGCCCGCCAGCTGGTTTGCCATGTATGCCCCGGCCGGGATTCCAGCGGATGTCAAGAAGGTTTTGGTTCCTGCGATCGAAAAGACCATCAAGAATCCCGAACTCAAATCAAAGATTGAGAAGCTGGAATTTATCGTTGATTACAAACCCCCGGCCGAGCAGCTGAAGATCGCTCAGGAAGAATATGTGACCGCCATGGCGGTCGCGAAAAAAGCCGGGATGCTTAAGTGATCCTGTTGGTTTCGTCTGACCCGCGCGAACTTCCGCGCCCTGACGTACGGAAGTTCGCGCGATGGAACCGGTGAAAGGAAGTGGGGTCCGGTCTGGAAGAATCCTGCACGGCAGAGCAGCATTCCCTTATAAGGAGAAAATCCATGAAGCGATCAGGGTTTGCCATTGGTTTGCTCGTAGTTGCTCTCGGAATCAGCATGGGAAACCCGGTCTTTGCCCAACCTTACCCGAACCGCCCGATTCAGCTCATCATCCCCGGCGCAGCGGGGTCCATTCTGGATATCGCAGGCAGGCTGACAGGTGAAGAACTCGGGAAGATACTGGGGACGCAACTGATTCCCGTCGCCAAGCCGGGGGCAGGATTCACCCTCGGCACGGATTTTGTCGTCAGGAGTAAGAAGGACGGCTACACCCTCGCCTATACAAACTCTGCCTCGATCGTATTCACCCGGGTTGTGAATCCGGAGACCGTACCCTACGATCCGGATAAGGATCTGGACCCCTTAGGCCTGCACCTCTTCTTTCCGAATGCGATTGCCGTTCAGACAAGCTCACCGTGGAAGACCTTTCCAGAGCTGATCGACTACGCCAAGAAGAATCCGGAGAAGATCCGCGTCAGCACCACCGGCATCGGGTCCACTTCTCATTTCAATTTGCAGCTCATCGAATCTTTGAGCGGGGCTCAGTTCAACCACGTTCCTTTCAAAGGGGGCGAATCCGTAATCGCCGCCCTGCTGGGGGGACACGTGGAAATGACTTTCGACGCGGTCAGCAAGATCAAACCTCACGTCGAATCCGGCAAGATGAGGATCCTCCTTGTGACCAGCAAGGTTCCGGACCTGCCCAATGTGCCGACCATTACCGAGCTGGGTTATAAGCAGGAAATGTTCACCTCCTGGTTCGGGATGTATGGACCGGCCGGCCTTCCGGAGGAGGTCAAGAAAGTCCTCGTACCAGCCGTGGAGAAGGCAGTCAAGAATCCGGAGCTCAAGGCAAAGATCGAGAAGATGGATTTCGTGGTGACCTACAAATCTCCCGCGGAGCAGAGAAAGCTCGCGATTGATGAATATGAACGAGGAGTGGCGATAGCAAAGAAAGTGGGTTTGCGCAAATAAAGAGTAATTTCAGGGTGATGTGGAAGGAGAAACCTATGAAGCGATCGGCCTTTGTCGTCGTTCCGCTCCTGATTGTATTCGGACTCACCGCAGGGGTCTCTACAACGTGTGCCCAGTCCTACCCGAATCGTCCGATCCAGCTTATCATCCCCAATGTCCCGGGCGCCATTGTCGACATCAATGCAAGGGCACTGGCTGAAGAACTGGGGAAGATTCTCGGCACACAGATTGTGCCGCTCAATAAACCCGGCGCGGGAACGATGTTGGGTATGGATATCGTTGCCAAAAGCAAGAAGGATGGCTATACCCTCTCCTATACGGGGAACTCAGGAATCGTGTATGCCCGGATCCTCAATCCTGAAACCCTGCCCTACGATCCGGATAAGGATCTGGAGCCCCTGGGTCTGCATGTCTACGTTCCGATGGCTCTTGCGGTGCAGGCGAGCTCTCCATGGAAATCCTTTCAGGACCTATTGGATTACGCAAAGAAGAATCCCGGAAAGATCCGTGTCAACACCATCGGGGTGGGTTCCACCAACCATTTCTACCTGGAAGTCGTCCAATCCCTGACGGGAACACAATTTACGCATATCCCTTTCAAAGGGGGAGAATCGGTCGTCACGGCCCTCCTGGGAGGCCATGTGGAAATGACCTGTGATGCAGCCAACAAATTTACCTCTCATGTGGAGTCGGGGAAGCTGCGGGTCCTTTTGTTGAGCAACAAAATGGCCGAATTTCCCAACGTCCCGACCATGAGCGATCTGGGATATAAAGAGCAGCTCCCATCGGTCTGGTTTGCCATGTACGGGCCTTCCGGACTGCCGGAAGAGGTTAAGAAGGTGTTGATTCCGGCCATCGAGAAGGCCATTAAACAGCCGGAGTTGAAGGCAAGAATCGAAAAGCTGCAATTCGTGGTTCAGTACAAATCCCCTGCGGAAATGAGGAAGAATATCGCTGATGAGTATGAGAGGGGTCTTGCCATCGCCAACAAGCTCGGGCTCCGGACCAAGTAACAGGGCAGAATAGCGGGCCGCGAACGAGGGCCCGTTATAGGAGGATCTATGATGAAACGGCCTGTTTTTGTTCTTGCTTTGCTTTTATCCGTGCTGGGATTGAGCATGAGCCTCTCAACCGCAGTAGCGCAGCCCTACCCCAATCGCAACATCCAGCTCATCATCCCCAATGTTCCGGGATCGGTGATGGATATCAATTCAAGGGCCTTGGCCGATGAGCTGGGGAAAATTCTTGGAGGAAAGATCATTCCTCTCAACAAACCCGGGGCCGCTACGGTCGTAGGCACGGAAGCTCTGGCGCGAAGCAAGAATGACGGCTATACGATCGGGTATACGAGTAACGCCGCCTTTGTCTACGCACGGATCCTCAATCCTGAGACCTTCCACTTCGATCCGGATAAGGATTTGGAACCTCTGGCCCTGCACCTCATCGTCCCCCTGGCCGTCGCCGTGCAGGCCAGCGCCCCCTGGAACACCTTCAATGAGTTGCTCGACTACGCCAAGAAGAACCCCGGAAAGGTCCGCGTCGATTCGATTGGGATAGGGTCCACGGCCCACTTCAACCTGGAGGTGATCCGGTCCTTGACCGGCGCAGAGTTTACCCATGTTCCCTTCAAAGGAGGCGAGTCGGTGATTACGGCCCTTCTGGGAGGACACCTTGAGGCAACGTTCGATGCAATCAATAAGATCGTCCCCCACGTCCAGGCGGGGAAATTGAAAATCCTTCTGCTGACCAATAAGATGGCCGAGTTTCCGAACGTTCCCACATTCACGGACCTGGGTTTCAAGCAGGATCTGTCCTATACCTGGTTTGGTTTTCATATGCCCGCCGGCATCCCGGAGGATGTCAAGAAGATACTTGTACCGGCCATGGAAAAGGCGATCAATGCCCCGGAACTGAAAGCCCGAATTGAAAAGATGCAGTTCATCGTGAGTTACAAGTCTCCTGCCGAGATGAGGAAGATGATCAACGAAGAGTATGAACGGTCGGTCCAAGTCGCAGACAAAGCAGGCCTGCGCAAGAAGAATTGAACCGAACGGAAACCGTGTGAGATAGGAGCAGACCAGCCTCTATCCAGAAGGAGTGAAAGATGAAGCGCCTTATCCTCGTTGCCGTTTTCTCAATGATCGCGTATGGATGGGTGTCTGGAGTCTCACCGGCATTGGCCCAACGTTATCCGAACCGGCCTATCCAGCTCATTATCCCCAATGTCGCAGGGTCGATTGTGGATATCACCGGAAGGGCTTTTGGAGATGAACTGGGGAGGATTCTCGGCACTCAGGTCGTTGCCCTGAACAAGCCGGGAGCAGGATCGGTCGTGGGAGTCGAAGCCCTGGCAAGAAGCAAAAAAGACGGCTACACCCTTGGCGCCACGAGTAATGCGGCGACGGTTTTTGCCCGGATTCTCAATCCGGAAACGATTCACTTTGACCCGGATAAGGATCTGGAGCCCCTGGGGATGCATCTCATTGTCCCATTGGCCGTTGCGGTGCGGGCCGACTCCCCCTGGAAGACTTTCAATGATCTTCTGGAGTATGCGAAGAAGAACCCCGGAAAGCTCCGGGTCGATACGGTCGGAATAGGCTCCACGGCCCACTTCAACCTGGAGATCATCCGATCCCTGACCGGGGCGGAGTTTACGCACATCCCTTACAAGGGAGGGGAATCCGTCATCACGGCCCTTCTGGGGGGGCATCTTGAGGTAACGTTCGATGCAATCAGCAAGATCGTTCCTCATGTCGAATCAGGCAAACTGAGGGTCCTTTTGCTGACGAACAAGATGCCGGCCTTCCCCGATGTCCCGACGCTGCCCGAACTGGGCTACAATCAGAACCTGGGATTCACATGGTTCGGCATGCATACCACCTCCGGAATTCCGGAGGAAGTGAGAAAAATTTTGGTGCCGGCGGTTGAAAAAGCGATGAAGAATCAGGAGCTGAGAGATCGATTCGAGAAAATGCATTTCGTCATTCAATACATGTCTCCGGCGGAACTTAAAAAGACGATAGCGGAAGAGTACGAAAGGGCCCTTCAAATCGCGGACAAGGCAGGTTTGCGCAAGAAGAACTGAACGAGGAGGGATCATTATGAAGCGCTTGACCATCACTGCCAGTCTGTTCATCATGGTCTGCGGATTAGGCTTCAGCGTTCCAACGGCTCCAGCACAGCCTTATCCCAATCGACCCATCCAGCTCATCATCCCCAATGTGGCCGGGTCGATCATGGACATCAATTCACGGATCATCACCGATGAGCTGGGAAAACTTTTGGGGACCCAGATCGTGATCGTCGCGAAGCCCGGGGGGGCATCGATCCTTGGCACCGATGCCGTGGCAAAGAGCAAGAAGGATGGCTACACCATCGGTTATGTCAGCGCCTCGGGTCTCATCTATACCCGGATCACCCACCCCGAAACGTTTCCTTACGATCCGGATAAGGACTTAGAACCTCTTGGTTTACATCTCTTTATTCCGCTGACCGCCGCAGTTCAGGCAAACTCTCCGTGGAAGACCTTTGGCGACCTGATCGACTATGCCAAGAAGAACCCCAAGAAACTCCGCGTGAGCACCATCGGCGTGGGAGCGATCGATCACTTCAACCTCGAAGTCATGCAGGCCATGACCGGCACCGAATTCACGATGATTCCCTTCAAGGGAGGAGAATCGGTCATCACAGCCCTCCTGGGGGGACATGTGGAGGTGACCTTCGATGCCTTCGGCAAAGTGAAACCTCATATCGATTCAGGGCAGTTGAGGGTTCTCCTGGTCAGTAAGAAAATGGCAGGTTATCCCGAAATCCCGACCGCTGCGGATCTCGGATACAAACAGGGCCTCCTCTCTACATGGTTTGCCTTTTATGGCCCGTCCGGATTGCCGGAGGATGTTAAGAAGACGCTCGTGGCGGCCATCGAAAAGGCGGTCAAGAATCCGGAGTTGAAGGCGAAAGCCGAAAGAATGGGATATGTGGTGGACTATAAGTCTCCTGCAGAGCTGAATAAACTGAAGAAGGAAGAGTTCGAAATTGCAAGCGCTTTGGCGGCAAAGATGGGTTTGAAGAAATAGTGAGCACAGAATTTCTTTCTGCAACAATGGGATGACTGTGCGAAGAGGGGTGGGACATCGGGTTGCCGGTATTCCGGTTTTCCAACATTTAAGTAGAGTCTGTCCATAAACAGCCTTTTCCGTCATGCCGGACCTGATCCGGCATCCAGAAGGTCTTGAAAGGACTGGATTCCGGCTTTCGCCGGAATGACGATTCTGATTGAGGCGGCAATTTATAAACAGACTCTAAGTAATCATGGAGGTCTTCTAATGGGCAAGGCGGATCGTATCAGTTCAGTCTTTTGGTTGTGCTTTTCAATCCTGGTCATGATTGAATCCAGGCGTCTGGGTATGGGAACATTGCATCAACCCGGTCCCGGTTTCCTCTTTTTCTGGGTCAATCTCGTCTTGGCGGTCATGGCTTCGGTGGTTCTCATCCGGGCATGGATGAACAAGAAAACAGAGGGGCCTCAACAGGCCATCTTCCACGGACAGAACCTTCCAAAAATCATTCTCGTCCTGGTCTCTCTCTTCGTCTACGTGCTCCTGATGGAACTCGTCGGGTTCATCCTGATGACGCTGCTCCTCTTCATCTTCCTGCTGGGCATCGTCGAGAAGAAGAAATGGCTCTACACGGTCTTCGTGAGTGTCTTGGTAACGGTTGCTGCTTATCTGGTCTTTGAAACCTGGCTCCAGTCTCAGTTGCCGAGAGGGTTACTGGGTTTCTTGAGACTTTAAGAAAGGGTAGGGAGGAGACATGGACGTTTTTTCGAGTGTACTCTATGGATTTCAAGTGGCGTTACAGCCCCTGAATCTGGTTTACTGTTTCTTCGGGGTGTTGATTGGAACGCTGGTGGGCGTGTTGCCCGGCCTTGGACCGGCTGCGGCCATCGCCCTGCTGCTTCCCACGACGTTCAAATCGACGCCGGTTTCAGGGGTGATCATGCTGGCAGGCATCTATTACGGGGCCATGTATGGAGGTTCCACCACTTCCATTCTGGTGAACATTCCCGGTGAGTCGGCCTCGGTGGTGACCTGTCTTGATGGATACCAGATGGCCCGAAGGGGCAGGGCAGGCCCGGCCCTGGGGATAGCGGCCTTCGGATCATTTATTGCGGGCACCTTTTCGGTCATCGCGCTGACGTTCGTCGGCCCTCTTCTGGCGGGCATCGCGCTTCGTTTCGGGCCTCCGGAGTTTTTCGCCCTGATGATCGTGGGGATCATGGTCCTGACCTTCCTGAGCAGCGGTTCCATGCTCAAGGCCCTGATGATGGCCGCTGTCGGGTTGACCCTGGGCGGAGCCGGCATGGACGCCATCAGCGGCAAGTACCGATTTACGTTTAACGTCCAGGCCCTGCTGGATGGAGTCGGCCTTGTCCCCACGGTCATGGGTCTCTTCGGCATTGCGGAAGTCATCGAAAACCTTGAAACGGAGATCAAGCGGGAGATCCTGACGGGAAAGATCAAGAACCTCTTCCCGAACCTCAAAGATTGGGCCGATTCCATCGGGGCGATCATTCGGGGAAGCATCCTTGGTTTCTTCCTCGGCATCATTCCCGGAGGCGGGGCCATCATCTCCTCTTTCGCCTCCTATGCCATCGAGAAGAAGGTGTCCAAGCATCCGGAGGAATTTGGCAAGGGCGCTATTGCCGGAGTCGCAGGACCGGAGGCAGCGAACAACGCTGCCGCGGGATCTTCCTTTATCCCTCTCCTGACCCTCGGCATCCCGTCCAATGCCATCATGGCCATCTTCCTCGGGGCCCTCATGATCCATGGCTTGCAGCCGGGACCGCTTCTTATGACACGGGCTCCGGATGTCTTCTGGGGAACCATTGTGAGTATGTATATCGGCAACGGAATGCTTCTGGTTCTGAACCTCCCGTTGATCCCTCTGTGGGTCATGGTTCTGAGGATCCCCTATTATCTTCTCTATCCTCTGATCCTTCTCTTCTGCATGATCGGGGCGTACAGTATCGGGAATAACACTGCGGATGTCGTCATCATGCTCATCTTCGGGATCATAGGATACCTGTTGAGAAAGTTCCGTTATGATGCTCCCCCGCTCGTTCTGGCACTGGTCCTCGGAGGGGAATTGGAATCCTCCCTTCGACAGTCCCTGATGCTCTCCCGCGGGGATTTTTCCATCTTTGTCACCCGGCCGATCACGCTGGGATTCTTGATCGTCGCATTCCTGTTGCTGATCGTTCCGATCATCACCCAGCGGAAGCAGCTCTCCAAGTTGGAAGAAGGTTAGCAAAGAAAGGATTTTGAGAGATACCCTTTGCCGACCGCATTTTCGTGGCAAGGGGCCTTCACTCTCTACAGAGCAGAATGGACTTGACAATCCATTCGAAGATTTGTTAGATAGACTTTCAGATCAATGGTTGATATCCAGGTGAGGGAACCCCGTGAGTCCCTTTAAGGGAAAGTCGGGGACGGACCCGCCGCTGTAGTCCCGATTCCGGTTTTTTTGGGAATAGGTGCCTTAACACAAAACGCCACTGCCCAAGCCCTTTGGGGGAAGGTGGGAAGGCAAGTTAAGGTCGGGAGAGTCAGAAAACCTGCCTGGATATCCTTCATTCAAAGGTCTTCGAGGATAAGACTATGAAGGGTGCATGCGGGTATCATCCCCAGTCTTTCGATGCAGAGGCTGGGGATTTCTTTTTTCGGGCCCCTCCCCTTCCGGCTGTCCCGCCTTCAGTCAAGGTCGGCCAAAACTTTTAGGCCCAGTGTGGCCGGGGGGGTGCTGTGAAAGCTTTAATTTCATTTGTTGGTATAGCCATTCTTTTCACCTTGATTCCGCATTCA
This sequence comes from uncultured delta proteobacterium, assembly GCA_963731045.1. Classification (GTDB taxonomy): domain Bacteria; phylum Desulfobacterota; class BSN033; order BSN033; family UBA1163; genus CAVSVC01. The sequence goes on from CAVSVC010000027.1 coordinate 24,034, forward strand.
ATTTACGCGCAGAAGGAGGAAGTCACTCTCGAGGAACTCGTGGTGACGGCCACCCGGGAGATTGAGGAAATCCGAAAGATCCCGGCCAACGTGACGGTTGTCACGCGAGAGGAAATCGAGCAGTCGAATGCCCGCAGCACCGTTGACGTAATCAGAAATGAAGTGGGAGTGCTTGTGCGAGACTTTTATGGAAACGGAAAGACAGCCTCTGTGGACATGAGAGGTTTTGGAGAAACAGCCCCACTCAATACCCTTGTCCTGGTAGACGGAAGAAGGGCCAACGAGATCGATCTAAGCGGCGTCGACTGGACGCAGATCCCTATTGATCAAATTGAGAGGATTGAGATCGTCAGGGGTGCCGGCAGTGTCCTCTACGGAGACAACGCCGTCGGCGGCGTCATCAATATCATCACAAGGAAGCCGGAAAAGACCTTCTCCGCGAGAGCAGAGGGCGTGGCGGGAAGCTATGACTACTATAAAGGAGCCGCTTCAGCGGGCGGTAAATGGGGGCCTCTTTCAGCCATTTTCAATATCGACTATAGCACTACAGATGGGTACCGGGAGAACGGGTTTCTGAGAGCCAAAGACGCTGGAGGAAAGATCCTATATGATCTGAGCAGCTCTGTCAGTTTCAACCTGAGCGGGAGTTTGCACAGCGACAAGTCAGGACTGCCGGGTGGATTGACCCTGCAGGATATCGCAAGACTCGGCAGGCGCGGCACCACGAACCCTGACGACAATGCCGAGACCGATGACGGGTATGGTGCTCTGGGGGTCAGAGCCAAACTCTGGGATTTCGGTGAGTTGAGCTCGGATCTCTCCTACCGACACCGCGAGGTGAAGGACTTTTTCCCTTCGTCTTCCTTCAAAGATGACCGAAGGGTTGGTACGTGGGGATTCACCCCGCGGTACCTATTGGACAAACCTCTATGGAATCTGAAGAATAAACTGACAGTGGGACTGGATTACTACCGGGCCGACGCCGACAACTCTTCGGATTCCGCTTTCGGACCCAATCGCTCGGAAGTTAAGAAGACCTCTGTCGGTCTCTACGGGCTCGATGAATTCTCGATTCGTGAAGACCTCCTCCTCTCCATAGGCTTTCGGAGTGAATGGGTGACCTATGATCTTTTTCAGGCGGAGCCGTTTCTTAAAGACAAGGTCCAGGATCAGGAACCCGCATGGAATGTCGGTCTGGACTACCTCTATGGCAAGAAGTCGTCTCTGTTTATCAGTTACAAACGGAGTTTCCGATTCCCCGCCTCAGACGAACTAGTCCAATTTGTCTTCATTCCACCCAACCTCACCGCCCGGGTTAATCCGAATATGAAACCCCAAACCGGCGACCATTATGAAATGGGGATTCGTCATGCCTTCAACGATCGGATTGAGGCCAACCTGACCCTCTTCTGGATGGATCTGAAGGATGAGATCTTTTTCAATCCTCAGACCTTTACGAATGAGAATTTTCCAAAAACCCGGAGGCAGGGAATCGAAGTCGGAGCCAGGGCGAAACCTCTCTCCTGGCTTTCAGTCTGGGCGAACTATAGTTACACGAGACCCGTCCTTCGGCAGGAACCGTTTGAAGGAAACGAGATCCCCGCAGTGCCAAGGCATAAAGGTACTCTGGGGTGGATGTCGAGGCGTTGAAGGGACTCTTATTCAGCGCCAAAGGGACGGCGGTTGGTTCCCGCTACCTCATCAGTGACTTTGCCAACCGGAGTGATAAGCTGGACGCATACTATCTGGTAGACTTGAGAGTCTCCTATACATGGAAAAAGTTGAGCGGCTTCTTCGGCGTCAATAATCTCTTTGATCAAAAATTCTCCGAATTCGGGGTCTTGAGCACGACGGGCCCCTCTGTTTTCTATCCGTCGCCGACGCGCAATTTTATCGGCGGTCTTTCGTATGCTTTTTAGGGTTCAGGGGCTAGTTTCCTCGGTTGAAAAGTTTCGGGTCTAAAGTCTGAGGTCCAGTGTCTGCATTGCCCTGAATGAGGACCGGAATGGTAACCCCTCTGCTTCCTGGATGTTACAAAAAGATGTTTCCTTTTGTATTGGCCACGACGTCATACATCTTTCCGGATCGGATTGTTCCAAACGTTTCAAAGCTTGCCCCTTTTCTCGATGAGATCGAACTGGTCCTTTTTGAGGGCGAGAGGGAGAATAATCTGCCGGATGAGGATGAATTAAAGGCTTTAGCGCAGCTCTCTGTCCACGAAACAATATCGTATAACATCCATCTCCCCCTCGACGCCTTTCTCGGCCACAGGAACGAAGGCGACCGGTCGAAGGCCGTTTCCGTAATTAGAAAGGTGATCGACCGGACCTCGTGCTTCAATCCTTCTCTCTACACCCTCCACTTCGAGCTCGGAGATGAAACGGAGATCGAGGCCTGGCGAAGATCCATCCGAGAAGCGTTCAGGAGATCCTCGAATGTGGGGTTCCTTCGAGACGTATTTCCATAGAGACCCTGGGATATCCCTTTGAATGGGTTGAAGAGATCGTGAAGGAATTCGACTTCTCGATCTGTCTCGATATCGGACATATCCTGATCAGCGGATATCCCCTGGAGGTGTACTTCGAAAAATATCTCGCGGACACTTCTATCATCCATCTTCATGGTTTTCAGGACGGCACCGATCATCTGGGTATCGACCGCTTGCCCGCGTCATCCCTGGAGCTCATATTTTCGGCGCTTCGTGACTACCAGGGCGTTCTTTCCCTCGAAGTCTTTTCGCTGGAGGATCTTCGGAAATCTCTCATGGTCCTGGAGAAGAAATGGACAAGAAAATAGTCTTCATAACCGGAGGATGTCGGAGCGGGAAGAGCCGTTATGCCCTGGATTTTGCGAACAGGAATTTTTCAAAGAAGATCTATCTGGCGACGGCTGCGAACCCTCGATGAAGAGATGGCCCGACGCGTGGAAAACCACAAAAAGATGAGAGGGCCTGAGTGGGAAACGATCGAAGAACCCGTCGAGATCATCGATAAGATCGTCCGCTATGGAACTGAGGCAGGGGTGATCCTGCTCGACTGCATGACGCTCTGGATTTCAAATCTCCTGTTGAAGTGGGACGATGATCAAAGGATCATGGACGAACTGGCAAGATTGACCGATGTCCTACAGAAAAGTCTTAGTTCGTTCGTCATTGTATCGAACGAGGTAGGGATGGGGATCGTTCCGGCGGATGCATTGAGCCGCCGCTTCAGAGACCTCTCGGGTATGGTCAATCAGCGGATTGCCCGCCAGGCGGACATGGTAGTCTTCATGGTCTCAGGCATACCCTTGTTTTTAAAGGGTCACGAATGAAAGACATTCTGCTGGCCTTTTCTTTTCTCACCATCCTGCCTGTCGGCCGATTCATCTGTGCGGACGAGAAGGCGCTGGTCCGCGCCATGGCCTTCTATCCCCTTGTGGGGTTGGTGATCGGGTTTCTGGTGGCTTTTGTGCAATATCTATTTTCATTTCTTCTTCCTAAGGCCCTCGTCCTCTGGCTCGTGATCGGTCTTCTCTGTCTTGTCACAAGGGGCCTCCATATGGACGGATTTGCGGACACGATTGACGGCCTGGCCTGTGGGGGAACGCGTGGGAGAGGATTCTCGAGGTGATGAGGGACAGCCGCATCGGTGCCTTCGGAGTCATTGGGCTGATCTTCCTGATCGGTGCGAAATATCTTGCTCTGGATCATATCTCGGCTTCGTCCCTTTCTTATTCCCTTATCCTGATGATCGTGGTGGGAAGGTGTTCGATGGTGATGGTCTGTTATCGATCGTCCT
>CAVSVC010000028.1:0-64926 GCA_963731045.1 uncultured delta proteobacterium
TTTTGACTTGCGGGGAGACGACCGCAAATCAGAAGGGCTCATCCCTTCCGGAAACAAGCAGGTAGCACGCATTGGGATTCCTGAAAGGAGTGGTCTTTGATCCAATCGCCGCCTGCCTACGCTGAAGCTCCGACGGGCGAGCTAAACCTGGGGTCAGGGCCGAAGAGGTGCATGCAAACTAAGCTGGTCCTCCGAAACTTTAGTGAAGGAGGGTCTCCCGATTGGATCAAAAGCACATTTTCTCTGCGATCTCTGCGCCTCTGCGGTGAAACCTGGTTTTGGAAGGGGCGAATACCAATCCAAGAGCCAATGAAATCAGAGGTGTTTCAGTGGCGGACGCTTCGATACACTACAACGGTCTCCATTCTCTTTCCGCCGAAACGCTTGACTTCCATCAAATCCTGCAGCCAGGAACCCTCCCCTCCTTCAGCGGAAACCGTCTCGTGCTCCTGGACAACCACATAAACGGCATCCGAACGGATCGGACTGTCCTTGATCCTGTCCTTGGCCTCCTTGGCTGATTGGATCAGAACCAGATCCCCCTCTCCGTAATAGGCTACCCGCGGCAAGGTTGTAAAAATCGTCTTCTTCTCGCCCGGCTGGTTTTTGATCCAGGTTCCCGCCCATTTTTCACTGATTCGGTCGTATCGTTGAGGTTTGAGTGTCTTGGGAAGAATCACACCGGCCATCAGGGCTGAAAAAATCAGCAGCGTTGCCGTCGTCTTCCTGACCGTTTCGCCGTCAGCCGAAGAGACGGATCGTCCGATCTTTGCCACCAATCCATCATGGAGAATCAAGAATCCTTTCCCGACCCAATAGATCGAGACAACAAGCAGCGGCATCAGATGTCTCCCGCTGAAGTAGGCCATTCGGACGTTGCCTTCTCGTTGCCATTCCGTCAGATTCAAGAGCACGAGAAAAGAGACGCCATAATGAAGAACAGCCAGAATAAAGAGGAAGAGCTCTCCTTCCTTCCACCGCGACCTGATACTGCCCCAGAGTCCGATCGCAAGGAGGAAGAGATATATCGGGTTGTAAACTGCCTGCAGTTCCAGGTTCAACGTCTTAAGACTGTAATAGAGTCGACTCCCGAAAGACGGCCCGAATTGATCTCCTCCCAACCCGAGAATTCCAGCCAGAGCTTTGGCTTTGCTCAATGTCCAGACCCCCGTAGTCCATTTTATCTGAAGGAGATAGGGGAAAAGAATGGCTCCGGAGGCGAGGAGCAGAAGAAGAACAACCTTCCACCTGCTTTCAGGAAGTGGAAATCTCTTTACGAAGAGGACATAAAAAAACACGGCCAGAAGCACTTCCAGGCCGTCCGGCCGTACAAGGTAGGGCAATAAGGAGACGATCGGAACGAAAAGATACGGGTATTTCTTCTCCTCATCGAGGACCTTCCAGGCAAACCAGATCGCCGTGGCATAAAAGAAAAGATAGGTCGATTCCTTGAGGACGTCTCCGGAAAACCTCCGAATATACGGATGAATCACCAGGAGAAGAACGGAAAAGAAGGCGACCCGGCGATCGAACACCCTCTTGCCGAGGAAGTAAACCGGGAAAACAAGCAGCAGCCCGCAAAGCGTGGAGACCAGCTTTCCCGAAACTTCGAAATCGGATACGCCAAAAGACATGAGGGCGGTCAGGAAAGGGTAAAGCGGCTGTTGCCCGTGCCCAAGCGCCTTTCCATAAAGGCCCGCGGCAAAATCCTTTGCAACGGGTATGTACTGGAACATCCCGTCCAGAGAGGCAACGTAAGTGCGGAAAAAGACGTAGATGCTCAGGAGCAGAGAAAGAACGAGAAGGAGACGCCAGATCGGACTTTTCAGATCTTATCATAGGTGCTTCGGATTCTTTCCTTGAAGATCTCCCGGTCCCACTGAAGGGCATGGTTTCTGATCGCAGCACGGATCGAACTCCCCTTCGAGCCTGCCGAATTGTTCCACCGCCTCAAGGAGTGCAGGGACGTTTTGATCTCTGAAGAACAGTCCCGTTGGGGCCGAGCCTCCTTCCGCTCCCTGGTCATCATAGGACAGGATCGTCTCTGAGGCCCCTCCCCGGCCGTAGGCGATCACGGGCCTGCCGCACGCCATGGCCTCCAGTGGAACGATGCCGAAATCCTCCTCGCCGGGGAAGATCAAGGCCCGGCATCTCGAATAAAGATCCGAGACGACCGCGTCCGGCTGCCAACCCAGAAATTCAACATTGGAGCCGGCAATCGCCCTCAGCCTCCTCTCTTCAGGCCCCGACCCAATCACCTTCAACCGCGTCCCCAGCCTGTTGAAAGCCCGGACAGCCAGATCAATCCTTTTGTAGGGAACGAGGGAAGAGACAATCAGGAAGAAATCCTCCTTTTCTTTTCCGATCCTGAAGCGGCGAATATCGACAGGAGGGTGAATGATCTCGGCCTCCCTCCGGTAGTACTGTCGGATCCGGTTCTGGACATGCTTCGAGATGCACAGAAAACGGTCGACTCGCTGGCTCGAAGTCACATCCCACATTCTCAGGTAATGCATGAAAACGGAGATCATGATGCTCTTCTTCTCTCCGAAATAGTCGGGAAACATATCCCAGGCATATCGCATGGGCGTCAGAACATAGGCAATATGGCGGCTCCCCGGCGGGGGGATAATTCCTTTTGCAACGCAATGGCTGCAACTCAGGATCAGGTCGTAAGCCTTCATGTCGAAGCTTTCTACAGCGATCGGGAACAAAGGCAGGAATTTCCGGTAAGTTGTTCTAAGAAAGGGCAGTTTTTGAAGAAAAGAAGTCTTGATGGACATCTTTTCGATGACCCGGGAAACAGAACCACGAAGATATAAGAGGGTGTAGAGGTCAGCCTCAGGAAAGAGCTCGCAGAAAACCTCGAGGCACCGTTCCCCACCCCGCATTCCCGTCAACCAGTCATGAACCAGGGCCACTTTCACGATGAGAAAACTCCTCCCCTTGAGTTTAGTATCCCATGTCTCCGTGCCGGAGCAGAGCGATTTCAGGCAGTCGGCGTTCAAAGGGAAAGAAATGCGAATACTGTTTCGGACTAACGACAATTCAGGATTCAATGTTGATCGCTACGCTACGCTCGCGGCTTGTCGAAAGGCGAACTCCGAGTTACGACACAGTCTGGAGGGGGAGGGTTCGGGTGGGGATGGGTGTTTCAGTCCGAAACATCGCCCCACACGCTGCACTCCTCTCGGATGAGCTGAAGCAGATAATGACCATATCCGCTCTTGCACAATGGCTCCGCAAGACCCCGCAGTTGCTCTTTCGTGATGTAGCCCATCCGGTAGGCCACCTCTTCAACACACGCCACCTTTAGACCCTGCCTGTTCTCGATCGTCTCAATGAAATTGGATGCCTCAAGGAGAGACTCATGGGTCCCGGTATCGAGCCATGCAAACCCCCGGCCGAGAAGCTCCACCCTGAGGTTTCCTTTCACGAGATACTCTTTATTCACATCCGTAATCTCGAGCTCACCCCGGAGCGAGGGCTTAAGATTCGACGCAATTTTTACAACCTCATTATCATAGAAGTAAAGTCCCGGCACCGCGTAATTCGATTTCGCTCTGGAGGGTTTCTCTTCGATACTGAGCACCCTGCCGAACCCGTCGAACTCGACAACACCGTAACGCTCAGGATCCTTGACCCAGTATCCAAAGACCAGCCCGCCGTTTTCTGTCTTCGCAGCCCTTTGCAGAATCTCCTGAAACCCGTGTCCGTAAAAGATGTTGTCTCCAAGGATCAGGCAGACCCTGTCGCTGCCGATAAACTCCTTCCCGATGACAAAGGCCTGGGCAAGGCCCTCCGGTTTCGGTTGTTCCGCGTAAGAGAGGCGGATTCCCCATTGCCCGCCATCTCCGAGAAGGCCCATGAACCTGGGAATGTCTTCCGGTGTGGAGATGAGCAGAATGTCCCGGATCCCAGCAAGCATCAGGATGGACAGGGGGTAGTAGATCATCGGCTTGTCATAGACAGGCAACAGTTGTTTACTCACAGCCTTCGTGATGGGATAAAGTCTGGTCCCGGCGCCGCCGGCAAGGACAATCCCCTTAAACCGTGTGCCGAAGGTCGACGAAGATGAGGCAGTCATTTTCCGGATTCCTCCCAGGTTATGGAATCTATGTTAACAGAGAATCTCTCCTCTTTCAAATGCTCCGGCCCGGCCTTCAGACCGGACACCGGAGTTCGGGCGACACAAGATTGAAACCGCTGTATCTGCATTCCTTTCAATATAAAAATGCAGGCTTTCCCTCACTTTACTTAAGACAAACCAGTGTGTTAGATTAAAAATGTATATAGCTCTTTTAAGAATAGTCCTACTTTCTAATTCGAGAACCGGTTGCTGTGATGAAAAAAACCTATCTCATTCTATTCGTTTTGTTTCTGGTTGCCGGGGCATTCCTGGGAGGGGCCTGGTACACCCGCGGCGGGGTTCCGAAGATTCATAACCCGGCCTCAAAACCAGCCGGAGTGGTCGGCGAGCAGGGGACTGACCCTGAAACTGACACTTCTTCTCTTCCCCCGGGCACGGTGAGGGTGACCCCTCAAAAACAGCAGATGATCGGTGTCCGGGTGGAGAAGGTTGAGAGGGCGCCCCAGAAATATGAATTGCGAACCATAGGAAGGGTCGCGGCAGATGAGAACCGTACCTATCGTGTCGTTTCGAGTTCCGATGGCTGGGTATCCGATCTCCATGAAAGCACGACAGGCAGTCTGGTCAAGAAGGACCAGTTGATGGCCACGGTGTACAACTACCAGTTCCTGACTCGACAGCAGCAGTACCTTTACGCACTTGAATTTGAAGAGCGAAGACAGAAAGGCCAGGAACCCGCAGTCCCCTGACGTGCAATCTCCGACCGGACAGCAGGCCCCAGCCCAAAAACCCCTGACGTCGCAGCAAACCGTCCCGAGTCCGACGATGTCGATGATACCGACAGTGCCCGGCGGCGAGTCGAACATGTCCGGCAGGGCGGTTTACAGCATCAGAGATCAAATGGAGGTGGCCAAACTGGAGCTCTACAGCCTCGGCGTAGGAGACTACCAGATCCAGGAGATCGCACGGACGAAGAAACTTTCCTCGGACATCGAAATCAGGTCTCCCGTCACAGGCATTGTGATCAGCCGAAGCATCTCCCCCCAGCAGAGGTTCGGAGGAGGCGTCGAGCTTTTCCGAATCGCTGACCTGAGCCGCGTCTGGATCATAGCGGATGTCTATGAAGCTGAAACGAATTACATCAAGCCCGGAATGACCGCGAAGGTCTCTCTTCCCCATCAGGGGAAAACCTTCCTGGCCAGGGTGACAGATGTCCCTCCGCAGTTCGACCCGGCCACCCGCACGTTGAAGGTGCGTCTGGAAACGGAGAATCCCGGACTTGTGCTTCGTCCGGATATGTTTGTGGATATGGAGTTCCAAATCACTTTTCCACAGGCCATCACCGTTTCCGCGGATGCCCTTCTCGACTCCGGAATCAGGAAGACCGTTTTCGTCGATCTCGGAGACGGAGTTTTTGAGCCCCGGGAGGTTGAGACCGGCTGGCGCTTCGGAAACCGTGTGGAAATCGTAAAGGGACTCAAACCTGGAGAGCGTATCGCCATGTCAGGCACCTTCCTGATCGACTCCGAGAGCCGGCTGGAAATGGCATCTGCCGGAATGGTTGGAACCCTGAGCAAGGATCCCGTATGCGGGGTCGATGTCTCCATCAACAAGGCAGCAAAAGCCGGAAGAAAGAGCGCTTACAACGAAAAGACCTACTATTTCACTTCCGACGAGTGCAAGGCAAATTTCGACAAGAATCCAAAGAACTACGTAAAAGAAGAATAGGCGTTATTGAGTCCATTGGGTTACTTGAGTCTGTTGGGTTGAATCCAACGAACCCGGCGAACCTGAGTTGCCCAGTGTAGCCGCAGGCTTCAGCCTGCGAAAAATGGCCTGTAAGTCGAACGCAACCTAAAGGTTGCGGCTACAAACTCGTTGAAACAACCATGTGGGTTTATTGGGTTATCGGGTTTATTGGGTCATCGGGTTGAACCCAAGTAACTCAAGCAACCCAAGCAACTCAAGTAACCCAAGAAACCGATAATGATCAACCGCATCATCGACTTCTCGCGTCAAAAACAAATTCATCGTCTTCGCCCTGGTCGGCTGCAGCCTGCCTCGCGGGCTGGTGGTCGATCAGGAACATGTCCCTCGACGCCATCCCGGACCTGAGCGACACGCAGGTGATCGTCTTCTCCCGCTGGGATCGAAGCCCGGACATCATTGAAGACCAGGTCACATACCCGATCGTTTCTGCCATGGTAGGAGCCCCTTCCGTTAAGGCAGTCCGGGGCTTTTCCGACTTCGGCTACTCCTACGTCTACATCATCTTTGAAGATGGAACGGACATTTACTGGGCGAGATCGCGCACCCTCGAGTATCTCTCCTCAGTGCTTCCCCGCCTTCCGGAGGGGGTAAAGACCGAACTCGGCCCGGATGCAACCGGCCTGGGCTGGGTCTTTCAGTATGCCCTCGTCGATCAATCGGGCAAACACAGCCTGGCGGAATTGCGCTCTTACCAGGACTGGTACCTTCGATATTATCTCAAGGCTGTGCCGGGGGTGGCGGAGGTGGCGCCCATCGGCGGCTTTGGAAAGCAGTACCAGGTCAACGTGGATCCAAACCGGCTGCAGGCCTACGGAATCTCCATCAGCCGGGTCGTGGAGGCGGTGCGCCGCGGAAATAACGAGGTGGGAGGCCGGCTCATCGAATTCGGCGGGACCGAGTACATGGTCCGGGGCCGGGGTTACGCACGAACCATTCGTGACTTCGAAGAGATCGTGCTCTCTTCCAGCGAAAGCGGCACACCGATTCGTATCAGGGATATCGGTCAGGTTGTCAAGGGGCCGGACATTCGAAGAGGCGTTGCAGATCTCGACGGACAGGGAGAAGCCGTCTCCGGGATCGTCATCATGAGGCAGGGACAGAACGCCCTGGATGTGATTAAGCGCGTCAAGGCGAAGTTGAAGGAGATCGAACCCGGCCTTCCCCCGGGGGTCAAAGTCGTCACCGTCTACGACCGTTCCGATCTGATCCTTCGCTCCATCCAGAACCTGCGGTCCACTCTCATTGAAGTCATCATCACGGTTTCGCTCATTGTCCTCTTCTTTCTCTGGCACTTCCCGAGCGCCCTCATTCCGATCATCACCATCCCGGTGGCGCTCCTTCTCTCCTTCATCCCTTTCCGCCTGATGGGAATTACGGCCAACATCATGTCACTCGGCGGGCATTGCGATTGCAATGGGAGAACTGGTCGATGCCGCCATCGTCGTGGTCGAGCAGACCCACAAGAAACTGGAGGAATGGGAGCGGACCGGGCGCCGGGGGGATTACCGGGACGTCGTCATCAGCGCGGTGAAACAGGTGGCCGGCCCAAGCTTCTATTCCCTGCTGGTCATTGCCGTCTCCTTTCTCCCTGTCCTCACCCTGGAGGGCAGGAGGGCCGCCTCTTCAAGCCCCTTGCCTACACCAAGAACCTCTCCATGATCTTTGCCGCGGTCCTGGCCATCACCCTCGATCCGGCCTTGAGGCTCCTCTTCACCCACATGAAGAACTTACAATTTCAGGCCGCACTGGTTGTCCAGGGCAACGAACGCCGTCTTCGTAGGCACAATTCACTCCGAGGAGAAACACCCGGTCAGCCGCGTTCTCATCCGGCTCTATGAACCGGTGGCCGCCTGGTCGCTCCGCTGGAAGTGGGTCGTGATCGCGGGCGCCTTTGCCCTGGTGGTGGCCACGGTCCCCGTCTATCTCAAACTGGGCTCGGAATTCATGCCCCCTCTTGAAGAAGGGTCTATTCTCTACATGCCCACCACCATGCCGGGCATCTCCATTACCGAGGCCCAGAAGCTGCTCCAGGTGACGGACAGGATCATCAAGCAGTTCCCGGAGGTGGACCGTGTTCTGGGCAAGGCAGGCCGGGCCGAGACCTCGACGGACCCTGCCCCGCTCTCCATGATTGAGACGGTGATCACTCTGAAGCCCAAGTCCGAGTGGCGCAGGGCGGATACCTGGTATTCTTCCTGGGCGCCGGAATGGGCCAAGACGATCTTCCGGCATATCACTCCGGACCATATCTCCCAGGAGCAACTCATCGGCGAGATGGACGATGCCCTGAAAATCCCCGGTCTTTCCAATTCGTGGACCATGCCGATCAAAGGCCGGATCGAGATGCTGAGCACCGGTTTGCGCACCCCGGTGGGGCTTAAGATCTCCGGATCGGACCTCGATACCATCGAAGAAATCGGGGCACAGATCGAGTCTCTTCTTCCCTCGGTAAAAGGGACACGGAGCGTCTTTGCGGAGCGTACCGGCAGCGGCTACTTTCTCGACTTCGAATGGAACCGCGAGGCCCTGGCCCGGTACGGCCTGAGCGTCGACGAGGCACAGGAAGTGATCCAGAGGGCCATCGGCGGAGAAAACGTGACCACCACGGTTGAGGGACGGGAACGTTACCCGGTCAATGTACGCTACATGCGAGACTTCCGGGGCGATATCGGGGCCCTCGGTCGCGTCCTGGTCCCGGCCTTCGGCGGCCAGAAACAGATCCCCCTCTCACAGCTTGCCACGGTCAAGGTGGCGACCGGTCCTTCCATGATCCGGAACGAAGACGGTCTGCTGACGGGCTATGTCTATATCGATGTCTCCGGGCGAGACGAGAACGGCTACATCGAGGAGGCCGGGCGGCTGCTCAGGGAGAAGGTGAAACTCCCTCCGGGCTATGCCATCTCCTGGAGCGGCCAGTATGAGTCGATGCAGCGCGTCAAGGATCGGTTGATCGTGGTCGTACCGCTCACCCTGTTTCTGATCCTGATCCTCCTTTATCTGAACACCCGGTCGGTTACCAAGACGCTCATCGTTCTGCTTGCCGTCCCCTTTTCGGCCATTGGCGCCTTCTGGTTTCTTTACCTGCTTGGATACAACATGAGTATCGGGGTCTGGGTCGGGTTGATCGCACTCCTGGGTGTGGACGCCGAAACAGGTGTCTTCATGCTTCTCTACCTCGACCTGGCGTATGAGGAGGCAAAAAAGCAGGGACGTCTCCGGACCCTGGCTGATCTCCAGGAGACCATTCGCTATGGGGCCGTCAAGCGGCTGCGGCCCAAGTTCATGACAGTGGCCACCACGTTCATCGGACTTGTTCCGATCATGTGGTCCATCGGTGCGGGCTCCGATGTGATGAAGCGGATTGCGGCCCCCATGATCGGCGGTGTTTTCACATCCTTTCTCCTGGAACTGACTGGTTTATCCGGCGATTTACCAGATCTGGAAATGGAATTTTGAGGTCAAGAAGCAGTTGTCTTCCGCTCTCCCCGGAAGATCTTTACCCTCGCTAACTCTTTCGATCCAAACCGTCTCAGGAGGCTTCATTCGAAACGGGCAGGTTCTATCGAAATACAGTTCCCTCAGCTCAAAAATGGGTATTTTCCCCCATTTATTTTTTGTATCTGCCATGCAAGAATTCGTGTAATCCGGGATCAGGAAATCCTAAGAGGCATGAGAAATATAAAAGAAGGAATGAAGTTGGATGATCCCGGCTTCACGTCGGCGGGCGCTTTCGGGCAGGCTGCCATCCGATAGGGAATTCCGCCCTGACAGATGAGTTGCGGATTTTAGAAATCCCAGTGAAATCCATAAGTTTTTTCAAGGCACGTTAATTGCTTGTTAATTGTCGGGTAGTAAAAACATTTATTCGGCAACTCAGCAGGCAGCAGCAGGGAAGAACAGGCGGCGGATGAAAAGCAAGGACGAGAAGATCAAAAGTTTCTTGGCCGTGGCAATCTCTCTTGCAATCCTCGCAACTTCAATGGGCATCCTTCGCATAGAGTTGTCGGAAATCGCTTCTGCCTCACCGCTGCAAGGCGTTAACAACCCGGAACAGGAAGGGTTGTTGATTTGTGAGAAAGGAAGTCATTCTGTCCATTGTCTGATCCCCCTGATTAATTCAACCTCTTCACTCGTTCAAGAACCTCATGCTATCTTCCCTGAAAACCATTCTGAAGAGTGCCGTATCCTTCGCTGTTAGATCCCTGAAGTACGGCATCTTCTTCTTTTCTCGTGATACCATTTCGGATTAAGAAAGCTGATTTCCAATGAAAGAGAAAAAGGAGGTGAATAAAATCTTTGCCAGGTTCGTAGCGGCCGTTCGATGGCTGTGAACTTGGAAGAAAGAAGTTCCTTCGTTAAAGAAATCATCGCGCGCGGATTGATCATGTATGGGGCTGGAGAATGAAGTAGCAGGTACCGCGCTCTCCAACCTCAAAACCACCGGAATAAGGAGGACTCAATGAAAAGTATCATAAAGATTGTTTTTCCGGTCGTATTTGTGTTCTTTGCCTGTGGGCTCTGTTCTGCAATTGGTTTTGCAGACCTCCAGGACCTGATCGCAATCACCCCGGCAAATCTCGCAAGCCAGCTCGTTGGGACCGGGAAACGTTGCTCCCATTCCCGCCAACCCCCCCGATTTTACGGGAAGCGAGTTCGGCGTAGGCAGCTTTACCAACGGCCTCGTGGATGGTCTGGGGATCAACAGCGGTGTCATCGTCAGCACGGGGGATATCCAGAATGCCGTGGGGCCTAACATCGATCCTTCTGCGGGACTCGATAACGCCCAGCTCGGCCTCGCCGCCCTCGATCCTCTCGTTGCACCGCAGGTCACGGCTGATGCGGCAACACTGGACTTTTTCCTTGTTCCACCCGCCAATGTCTCCACCATAACCTTCAAGTTCGTCTTTGCCTCCGATGAGTACGCCGGAGCCGCGCTCGGTTTCAATGACGTCTTCGGGGTCTTTGTCGACGGCCAGAACGTTGCACTGGTCCCGGGAACGACAAACCCCGTTTCCATCAATACCCTGAACGGTACGGCAACTCCCCTGCTCTTCAACAATAACTCGACCGGGCTTTTTGGAACCCAGTACAATGGATTCAGCACTGTCCTGACTGCAACTGCAACCGTAACGCCCGGAGCCGCCCACCAGATCAGGCTGGCCATCGCCGACGGGACCCCTGCCGGCCCGCCGGATCGCGTCATCGACTCGGCTGCATTCGTCGCCCCTGTCACTTCCGGCTTTCAGGATGTGCCGCTTGCACACTTTGCGGTGAGCCAGATCCAGGCGATCTCCAACGCCGGCATAACTGCAGGCTGTTTAGCTGCCCCTCCGAATTTCTGTCCCGACGCCCCCATTACCCGGGGCCAGATGGCCGTCTTCCTTGAGACATCCCTCGGCCGTCCAGCCAATGCCTGTTCAGGAACCGCTTTTGCAGACGTGAATGCCACGGCCCTTGGCGCCACCCTCTGCGGATTCATTGAGAAGCTTGCGGCCGACGGGATCACAGGCGGCTGTGGGGCTGGAGCGTTCTGCCCGAACGACCCGATCACCCGGGGCCAGATGGCCGTATTCATCGAGGCAGCCCTTGGAAATCCTGCCAATCCATGCACAGGCCAGTTCAGCGACGTTACTGCTGCGAATCCTTTCTGCGGGTTCGTCGAAAAACTTGCAGCCGATGGGATTACCGGAGGCTGTGCGCCCGGCACCTTCTGCCCCAATGACCCGGTGACCCGAGGCCAGATGGCCGTCTTTCTCGTCGCAGCACCGGCGCCATTGAACCCCTGACGGGTGATAGAGCTATCGATCCATACTCCATTTCGACACGTTCAAGGAGGAGAATATGAAAGACAAGAAGAATAAACTGGAAGTGAGCAGACGCCAGTTGATCAAGTACGGCATGGGTGGGCATGGCGGCCCTGGTTGTGGGGGCCAAGATGCCCTGGATCTACGAAGACAAGGCTTTCGCCGCTGCCCCGGTGCAGACCCTCAACTTTACCATTACCGATGCGATTAAGGATATGGCGACCCACGACACCATCAATGCAGCCCAATGCTACTTCTGGGTCTATAAGGAAACGACCCTTCCCGCTGAAGTTCCCGGGCCTCATATCTTTACCGTCGAAGGAACGATCATCAACATCACGATCACCAACAGCCTGGATGAGCCCCATGCCTTCTTCGTTCCGGGTCTTTTCGACAGCGGTCCTATTGCGCCGGGAGCTACTGTCGTCAAAAAGTTTGGCGCCAGAAGGGCCGGCACCTATCTCTATTACGACAATTTGAACGAGCCGGTGAACCGCGTCATGGGGCTTCACGGCGCCTTCATCGTCATGCCCCGGGCGCCCAAGCGGGGAAATAAATTCACGCCTTACTCCGTGCCGACACCCGGCGTTCAGAGGCTTTTCAACGACTTCGGAACGGCAACCCTGGTGGCCCGGCCTCTCCTGGGACCAGGGCGATCCGGTTACCAACACTGTTCCCTTCAGAACGCATATCTGGCTTCTTCACCAGGCGAGCCCGGTCCTGTTTCAGGCTGTAGGAAGCTTGCCCGCCGGACAGATCATGCCCTCTGCGGAGTTCGTGCAGAAGTTCCTCCACGATCCGTTCACTCCGCTCAGGAACACCAACAACGTACCCAATTTCTTTACGATCAGCGGCCAGTCCGGCCATTTCGCCCACAATACCCCCTACATCTGTCCGAATCACCGCGTCGGAGAGCCGATTGTGATCCGCGTCCTGAACGCCGGACTGTGGAGCCACTCCATGCACATCCATGCCAACCATGTCTACATCACGAGCCTCGACGGCGTGGTCCAGGAGAATCCTTTCTGGGTGGACGTCTTTACCCTCGACCCCCTCTCCATCGTCGAGTATGTGACGCCATACATGAGGCCGCCGGATGTCCCGAACGCCCGGGGGATCGGCAGGGCCGATGCACCTCGTGCCACCAACAACGGAGGAACCACCTGGCCGCCCAACAATGAGCTGCTCACCTTTATGCCGGGTCCTGCTCCGGCCGGAGCCACGCCATTTCAGGTCGTGGGCAATCTGGTAAACGGGGCGGGAGGCTCTCTCGGAGTGCAGCTGTCACCCCTGTGCTATCCTATGCACGATCATTCGGAGCCCAGCCAGACGGCCCAGGGCGGCAACTACAACATGGGAATGATCTCGGGCATCAACTTCACCGGAGACCGCAACACCCCCGGCGGGGTCACGAGCTTCCCGAACCAGCCGCTCCTCAGCGGTCCCGGTCCTGGTCCGGGCGTATTTCTGCCTGCAGTGCCGCCGCCGTGGTTTACGGGCTAAGAAAGAAATTTTCAGTGACAGTGTGTCGTGTCAGTGAGATCTTTCCACCAACCACTGACACTCAAATACGAGAAAGGAGACAGAACATGTCATTTCAAAATCCCGCTCTTCATATAGATCGAATATCCGTATTGGGCGAGGAGAACGAGTACGTGAAGATGTTCGATCCTCAGCCGGTTGGGGCCGCCCCGACCCTGCCCGAGCCCATGACGCCTACCAATCCCGTCCCTGAAGTGATGGCTGCTTTAGGAGTGGCCGGTATTCCCATCGCCGCTCGAACTGTACGGCGACAGTTGCTGACGGGCCTCAGCAAAGCGACATGGGACGGTGTGAAGAATATCCAGTTCTTTACCTTCACGGATGCCAGCCTCTTAGGTGGGTTTGGCGCAGCCCAGTATCCTGCGCCCACCGTTCGTGTCCCCCGGGGGGTGATCTACCACGCACAGACCGTGGGAGCCGGCCCTCCGCCTCACACCATCCACTGGCACGGCATCGAGCCGACTCCCATCAACGACGGCGTGGGCCACTGCTCCATGGAGATCGGAAGTTACATTTACCAGTGGCAGCCCAACTTCATCGGCACCTACTTCTATCACTGCCACCGGAACACCATGCAGCACTTCGAGTTCGGCCTCTTCGGCCTGCTCATCATCGAACCGCCGGACGCCTACTTTGCTTCGGTTGTGGGCAGCAACTTTCAGGCTCAAACCCTTCCTGCCACGGTCACCCTCAACACCATTCCTGTAGGGGCCTGTGCGGACGGACTGCGGCGGACTGCGGCCAACATTCTTACCCTCCCCCTGGCCACCCAGGCACTGTTTCCAGGGTTTGTCGGAGGAGATCCGACCTTCGGCGTTGCAGGCGCCGGTGATGTCGGTGTGGGCGATCCCCATGCCTTTACAGTGCCTTATGATGTGGAGGCGCTCTGGGTCCTCGATGACCGCGATTCCGTATGGAGTGATCTGGCGTCCGGTGCCTTTGCGACTTTTCCCCAGCACGGCTCCATTCCCGGCACCAACGACAATTTCAACGCCAACGGAGGGGCATTCTTTGCCTTCAACGACTTCACAGCCGATTACTGGTTCATTACAGGCGTTCCCGTGCCCGTTGCCAAAGGAGGGATTGGAACCATCGATCCTGCCGGTGCTGCACCGAGAGGGGGAGGACTTCCCGGCGGGTTGATTCCTGCCGCCCTTAACAGCGGCGTGGCGGGCAGCCAGATCGCGGTCAGCGCCACCGTCGGCCAGACCATTCTGGTCCGGTGCCTCGACGCCGCCTACAACAAGGCGAGGATTACCTTCCCGGTGGATGTTACGATCATCGCGTGGGACGGCCGGGCTCTGGGTGTACCTCCTTTCGGTCTTTACAATCACGCTTTCCCCCTGCCGGCCAATACACCCATTACGATCAGCACGGCCCGGCGATTCGATGCCCTGATCAAGGCAACGGCGCCCATCAGTTCGACCGTGAAGGTTGAATTTCTGGAGACCCGGGGCGGCGATATTACAGTGACTGCCATGATCCCCTTTACTATCGCATAATTGTCTGCATAGCCTCAGGCCGCGGCTTTACTTGCGCCGCGGCCTGAGCGAATAAACTAAAAATTGTCCAGAATTACCCTCCCAGTTGCATAGAAAAGCTACCGGAGGCGGTTGAGTGTGCTGGAAAACCTTTATAGCGGTACTTTTAAGCGGCTAGCCACCTACGTTCCAACCCTATGCCAGACCTCACCCCAGGTAAAGTCGCTTATTACCCATAACATATTAAGTAACCGCTTTGTAAAGGTTTGGAAGCACACCCAGCCGCCGAAGGGAATGCAACGTTGAGGTACCCTGCCGGCGGATCGTAGCTTTACCCCATAACCCGATAAGAACCTCTTGTAAAAGGTATCCATGGGTAATTACTGTGGGTACCTTTTTTCTTGCCTCTTCATCGTTTTGTGAGGGTGTTGTCCCCACTTTCAAGAGTAAGAGAGTGTGAGTCGGTAGATTGCCGGCGCACCGGCCAAAAAGAGCAGGGTCAGAAATGACCCTGCTTTTTTTATGGATGTACCGTGTTCCCGGAGAATGATGCCAGCCCAAAACCATTTTTTTGTCCTTTACAGCTTCTGTACCTCTTAAGGCAAAATGTCCTATCCGCTGGTGTTTTGCCCTGAGCACAGCCCCCATTCTTACATACAAATATTAACAATATCAACACAGTACGATATGGCACAATAATTGCTAATTTAGCAAAACGTGTCCACTAAAATAGAGAAACGGATCCGAAACACATCAAAAAAACCGGCTTTGCCAATAGCAGCAGGGCCCCTAAACCTAAAAGAAAGAAAAATGCATGAAGCAAGTTAGTGAACGACATCTACCAAAGAGAGGAGGAAGGCATGAAAGAAGTAAGTAGACGAGAGTTTGTTAAGTACAGCCTGGGGGGCATGGCTGCCCTGGTCGTGGGCTCCGGGATGTCCTCAATCTTGGGAGACAAAGCCCACGCAGGGGCCCGCGTCGAGACTCTCAACTTTCACATTACCGACGCGCTCAAAGACATGGCGACCCATAACACCATCAATTCAGCACAGTGCTATTTCTGGGTTTACAAAGAGGACCGTCTTCCTGCGGACTGTCCCGGACCGATTATCTTTGCCTTGGAGGGAGATCTTGTCCGGATCAACATCACCAACGATCTCGACGAACCTCACGCCTTCTACCTGCCTGGAATGTTCAATAGCGGCGTCATCGCCCCGGGTCAGACCGTGAGAAAATCCTTCATTGCAAAAAATGCGGGAACCCATCTTTATTTCGACAATCTGAACACCCCTGTGAACCGGGTCATGGGCCTTCACGGTACCTTCATCGTCATGCCCAAGGCGCCGGCGCCGGGTCATAAATTTACTCCCTACAGCAAACCGACCGCAGGTGTTCAGCAGCTCTTCGATGACTTCGGCCCGACCCCTTGGTTTCCGGGTATGGCCTGGGAGGATGCAGACCCTGCAACCAATACCCCGCCCTTCCGGACCTATGTCTGGCTGCTTCACCAGGCCAGTCCCAACCTGTTTGCCGAGGTGGGAAGTCTGCCTGCGGGCCAGATTATCCCTGCGGACCAGTTTGTGAACAGGTTCCTTCATGACCCATTCGACCCGGTGAAACCGACCACAAACGCGATTCCCCAGTACTTTACGATCAGCGGTCAGTCAGGACACTTCGGCCATAACAGTCCGTACCTCTGCCCGAACAGGCGAGTGGGAGAGCCCTGTGTCATCCGCCTTCTCAATGCAGGACTGTGGACCCACTCCATGCACATCCACGCCAACCACATGTATATCACTTCCGTCAACGGCGTGGTCCAGTCAAATCCCATCTGGGTGGACGTCTTCAACCTCTATCCCATGGGCGTCGTCGACTACGTAAACCCCTACATGAGACCACCGGATGTCCCCAATGTCCGGGGCATCGGAAGGCCGGATCCGGGATTGCCCGCCGGCGTCAGCGGTGGAACAACGTGGCCTCCCTTTGAAGAGATCAACTCGTTCATCCCGGGTCCTGCACCTGCCGGGGCAACGCCTTTTCAAGTGTTGGGAAACCAGACAGCGAGAGACGTGGTCGGAAATCCCATCTCCCTCGGTGTTCAGCTGTCGCCTCTGACCTACCCCATGCACGACCATTCGGAGCCGAGCCAGACATCCCAGGGCGGCAACTACAACATGGGACTGATTTCGGGAATGAATGTCATCGGAGACCGGAACACCCCGGGCGCCATGAACTTCCCCAACCAGCCGCTGATCAATGGTCCGGGACCTGTCGGTATCTTTGCACCGGCCGTGCCCCCTCCATGGTGGGAACACTAACAAATGAACGTGATAGTGACGGTGATATAGTGATAGCAATGAAGAGGGTGAGAGTGAATAGCAGCAGTAAAGTACTTTCACCATCACTAACACCAGCCACTGACACTTTGAGAAGAAAGGAGATAGAACATGTCATTTACAAATCCAGCTTTTCATGTTGACCGTATAACCGTGGAAGGGGAAGAAGCCGAATTCGTGAAGATGTTCGACCCCCGGCCGGTCGGCGCGAGCCCTGCCCTGCCCGAACGTGTCGCCGCCACCAACCCTGTCCCTGAAGTGATGGAGGCTCTGGGTCTTGGGCAACGTGTCCACGCCCCGTACAAGAAGGTTTGACCTGCTCAACGGCCTCGATATCACCACGTGGAACGGCAGAAAGAAGTGCATTTCATGACCGTCAGAGACCAGGACTTCGGCGATGGAGGCACCTATCCGGGTCCGATCTGTCGGGTCCCGCGCGGATCGATCTTTCATGGCCAGCTCGCAGGCAAAGGCCCGCCCCCTCACACCATTCACTGGCACGGGATCGAGCCCACCCCTATCAATGACGGCGTGGGTCATGCCTCGATGGAAATCGGCAACTACACCTACCAGTGGCAGCCCAATTTCATCGGCACCTATTTCTATCCACTGCCATCGCAACACGGTGCAGCACTTCGAGTTCGGGCTCTTCAGCATGCTCCCCATCGAGCCGCCCGATGCCTACTTCGCTTCCGTTGTGGGAAGCGACTGGCGGACCGGATTCATCCCCGCCACCGTGACCCTCAACAGCATCCCGGTGGGCGCCTGCTCGGACGGTCGATTCAGAACCGCAGCCAACCTCCTTACCCTTCCCCCGGCCATCCAGGCAAAGTTCCCCGGGTTCGTCGGAGGCGATCCCGTTTACGGGGTTGCGGGAGCCGGCGACAACGGTGTGGGCGATCCTCATGCCTTTACAGTTCCCTACGATGTGGAGGCCCTGTGGGTGCCGGACGACCGTGACTCGGTCTGGAGTGATCTGGCCTCGGATGCCTTTCAGACCTTCCCGATTCACGGATCGGTACCGGGGATCAACGACAATTTCCACGCCAATGTGAAGGGTGGAGCCAACTTCTTCGCCTTCAATGATTTCCACGCCGACTACTGGTTTATCACGGGCGTTGGGGTTCCGACGCTGCCCGGTGGCACTGGCGAGATTCCTCCCGGGATCGTTGTTCCGCCCGGGCAGAACAGCGGCAAGTCCGGATCCCAGGTCTCCATCAATGCCCAGGTAGGGCAGACCATCTTTTTGCGGTGCCTTGATGCAGCCTACAACAACATCAGGACCACCCTGCCTGTGGATGCCGTGATTGTCGAATGGGACGGAAGGGCCCTGGGAGTGCCGCCTTACTGCCGGTACAACCACGCCTACGTGGTTCCTGCCGGTACACCCATTATGCAGAGCGTGGCACGTCGCTTCGGCGCGCTGATCAAGGCGGAAACACCCATGAACACCTTCGCGAAGGTGGAGTTTATGGAAACCCGGGGTAATGCGGTCACAGCGACTGCCATGATTCCCTTTGTGATTCGTTAGAATCAATTCTTTGAGAAAGGAGGTTTACCAATGAGAAGAAATTTCAAGAGCATGTTAGCTTTCTGTCTCTTCTTGATATTCTTGGTTCCACTTGGCTTACCGGCTCTGTCTCAGGGAGCTGCCCCTGACACCTGGTATTGGTCGAACCCTCAGCCACAGGGGAACTCTCTGTCCGAGATCGCTTTCGGCAACGCAACATTTGTCGCTGTGGGAAGCGCCGGCACGATTTTAACCTCAGCAAATGGCGCCGCCTGGACGATTCAGACATCGCCGGTCACTGAGGACCTCTCAGGAGTTATTTTCGGAAACGGGACTTTTGTAGCGGTAGGAGCAGGCGGCAAGATCTTAACCTCTGCAAATGGAACTGCCTGGACCTCCCAAGTGTCAGGAGTCACCAGGACCTCTCGAGGTGGCCTTCGGCAACGGCAAGTTTGTGGCCATTGGAAGCTCTTGGCACGATCCTGACTTCTACCGATGGAGTCACGTGGGCCGACAACTCATTTCCCTTTGACCATCCGGCCAGCAACACACTCTCCGGAGTGACTTTTGGCAATGGCACGTTCGTCGCGGTGGGTCTCGCACTGGTTCTAACCTCTCCTGATGGCGTGACCTGGACTTCCCAGCCGGTAGAACCGACGATTGGAACTCCTTGGAGTCGCCTTCGGAGGCACAGGCTTCGTGGCTGTGGGGAAGACCGGCACCATCATGACCTCTGCAAATGGTTCCACCTGGACTTCACGGGCATCCGGAACCTCGCAGGACCTTTTCGGAGTTGCCTTTGTCAATAACACCTTTCTCGCCGTTGGCGGGGTTGGCACAGTCCTGTCTTCCGCCACCGGAGCGAACTGGACTTCGCAGACGTCTCCAACCACGGAAGACCTCTCAGGCGTGGCCTTTGGCAGCCGCCATCTTTGCAGCCGTCGGAGGTTCTGGTACGATCATGACGTCTTCCGATGGAGTGGGTTGGGCCTTGCACTCTCCGATCCTGAACGATTCGCTCTTCGGAGTGGCATCCGGAGGGGCCGGAGGGACCACTTTCGCTGCAGCAGGCAGCGCAGGAACCATCTTAACCTCTACGGATACGGTGGGTTGGACACTCCGAAGTTTCAGGCATCACAGGTGATCTTTTTGGGATTACCTATGGCCTTGGGCAAATTTCTCGCCGTAGGTAGCGCCGGCGCCGTCGTGGACTCCTTGACGGGTGGACTGGATTCCAACAACAGTCGGGACGGAGGATCTCTATGGAGTCACCTTCGGCAACCTCACTTTTGTCGCAGTTGGAAGTTTCGGTGCGATCCTGACCTCTTTGGATGGGAACCACTGGACCCGGGAAACATCAGGAGTCAATGAAGATCTCTTTGGAGTCACCTACGGAAACAACCTGTTTGTGGCCGTGGGAGGATTTGGTGCGACCCTGACCTCTGCGGACGGAGCAACCTGGTCCCTCGTGCGCCCACCGGCACCGACTGCGGAAGACCTCTTTGGGGTGGCATTTGGTGCCGGCACTTTCGTGGCCGTAGGAGGATTTGGTACGATTCTGACCTCTCCGGACGGAGCAACCTGGTCTCCGGTGCAGCCGGCACCGTCCGCGGATGACCTTTTTGGAGTATCATTCGGTGTTGACAGCTTCGTGGCTGTGGGAGGGTTTGGCACCATTCTGACATCGCCGGATGGGCTGGCCTGGACTCCACAGATCTCTGGAGACCCCATCGGCCTCTTTGGAGTGGCCTTCGGAGCAAGTGGTTTTACGGCTGTTGGAAGCGATGGCGCGATTCTGCAATCCTTCGTTCCCCTCGCTCCGACTCCAACGACACCAAAAATCAGGATGACCAGCCCCCTGCCCTGCGGGAACGGTCGGCTCTAGCCTACAGCCTGACCTTGCAGGCAATAGGCGGAAGCACTCCATACGTCTGGTCGGTCGCCATAGGGACACTGCCTCCGGGGCTGAGCCTCAGCACCGCAGGCGTCATCAGTGGAACTCCGACGACAGCGAACTCCTATTCGTTCACCCTTCAGGTGACCGACTTCAACAGCGTTTCATCGCAGAAGGCCTTCAGTGTAACAATCAATACCACACCGTCCGCCACCGGCCCCGATGATTGATATCGACCAGTCCGCTCCCGTCGGGAAGAGTGGGCACAGGTCTATAGCTTTGGCCATGCAGGCGATAAGCGGGACCCCCCCCTACAGTTGGTCGGTCGTTGGCGCTTTACCTCCCGGACTCACCTTGACCGCTGCCACGGGGGTCATCAGCGGCACTCCTACGACGGCCAATCCCTATGCTTTCACTATCCGGGTCACCGATTCGAACAGCCTTTCATCACAGAAGGCCTTTCAGTCCTGACGATCACCGCGGCTCCGCCGCCACCGCCACCTGACTTTGACGATGTCGATGCCGAGCATCCCATGTTTCGATCACGTCATGGCCCTTTACGGTGCAGGAATCACCGGTGGCTGCACACCGACAAGCTT
Organism: uncultured delta proteobacterium; assembly: GCA_963731045.1. Lineage (GTDB taxonomy): Bacteria > Desulfobacterota > BSN033 > BSN033 > UBA1163 > CAVSVC01. Next base: position 21,027 of record CAVSVC010000028.1, read on the forward strand.
CTGCCCCGATGCCCCTGTGACACGGGCACAGATGGCGGTCTTCATCGTGACCTCTCTCGGACAGGGACCGAACAACTGCACGGGCACCGTATTCACCGATGTGAACGCTGCCTCAGTGGGGGCGGCAACCTGCGGATACATCGAGCGATTTGCAGCCAACAACATTACCGCAGGCTGCGGGAACGGAAACTACTGCCCCAACGCTCCTGTCACCCGGGGTCAGATGGCGGTCTTTATCGAAACCGCCCTCGGAAATCCGCCCAATACCGGCACAGGACGCTTCACCGACGTACCGGCCAGCCATCCTTTCTGCGGATTCGTCGAACGCCTCGCGGATGACGGCATTACAGCCGGCTGTGGAACCGGGAAGTACTGTGTGGATGATCCAATCAGCCGCGCCCAGATGGCTGTGTATCTTGTCGCAGCACCACAGCCCCTCAATCCATAGGGCTTGAATCTGGCATGTAAAGAAAAAAGGCAGGGTTCGGAAACGAACCCTGCCTTTTGTTTTGGAACTTCATATTCATCTTAATGCTGCACTCCCGTCAGCGGTTGGGTGAGCTTCCAAACCTTTACAAGGCGGTTTTCTGACCCATTCGGCAGCGCATGGCACAGCATTAGGAGCCATTGACCCCGTTTCTGCGAATCCCGCGGGCGCCCCTGGGCAACAACCTCTGTGAGCAGGCACTCAAACAGGCCATCCTTCTATGCATCTCCTTCGGCTTATGAATCATAACAAAAGTGTCAGCCATCAACCCAGAATAATTTGTAACCCTTCTCCCCCGTTCGGTCAAACAATCAACACTACTCGCTGTACTTGTAGGATGTACTCTTTCCGAGGATGCAAGCAAGCTCTTCTTGAGGCAAAGTCTTCCTTGGTACCCAATCTTGTTTTTTTCTTGCGACAAGCAACCAAGAATCTTTCCACCCTGTAAAAACCTTTGTCAAAAGAAGATATGCAGGCCGAACCGCAGCAGGTAGCTTCTGCAACATATGGTCACACCCACGAAGTTCTAACACTTCCAGGTTGAGATATTTCGAGAGCATGACCAGATCCTCTCTGACGTATTCTCTCACATGGCCTCTCCAGAAGCCAGGATACCAGTAATACCCCTCAAAATGTGGCATGTTAGTTCTTCCTAACAGTACATCTATTCGTTTTCTGATGTTCACTGCATTGGGAACCGTTAAAAATAAGAGGCCTTCAGGTTTGGCAAGTTCAAGCAAATCATTCAGCAGATCACAAGGGGAATCATGAAGGTGCTCTAAGACATCGTGTAACATAATCATATCAAAGAATTTCTTATCGAATGGCAACGCACAACCATTTGCCAGCCTGAAATCTATGCCACAACCACTGGCAAAAGATAGGATCTTTTCTCGATTCCCCGGCTTTTTGTGCCAATCGTCCTGCAAATCATCATAACCTGAACATCGGAAGCCCAAAAACTGCAAGATAGCTGTCTTTTCACACGGCCCGCAGCCAAAATCCAATATTTTGCTTCCAGGTTGTAGATAACGCCGTACGGTATTGGCAATATTCAAGTACGAACCCTTTTCTTCTGTCCCTGGCAGCATGTACCCTTTAAAAGGGAATCGTCTAATAGTTCGCTGAATTGCTTCTTTGGGTGTCATTTGTTCTTTCTCCGTTTATGGCTTGAGGTAGTGAGAGGCCCCGCCTACTCGATTTAAAAGGCCACCTTGGGATTCAAAAAAACAGATCTCGAGTCCAGCCCGTTCTCATCTAAATCCTTCCCGGTCTAACTGCTCACGAGCCTCTTTCCTTTCAGAATCATGATCGGGCGAATCTTCTCTGTAGCTCCGACCTGCTGGTAAGGGGTGTACTCAGGAAGAATTTCCTTTAATTTGTTCTTGATTCCGAGAGCATCCTGCTCATTAGCCAAGGCAAGCAATTCATTGATTCTCTCGTTCAGTGTTCTAAGGTTGCAGGGCTCTTTCCGAAGGACGAATATCCTCTCATGACTGGTGGGATTGATCCCCTCCCCTTCTGTAATTAACTCCTCGTAGAGTTTCTCGCCGGGCCGAAGGCCAATAAACTTGACCTCAATGTCTTTGTTCGGTTCGAAGCCGGAGAGTCGTATGAGATCGTGCGCCAGGTCCAGAATGTTGACAGGCTGCCCCATATCCAAAACAAAAGTCTCTCCCCCTTCCCCCATGGCTCCGGCCTGCAGGATGAGCTGAGCGGCTTCAGGAATCGTCATAAAATAGCGCGTAACCTCCGGGTGAGTGACCGTGACCGGCCCTCCCTCTTCGATCTGTTTCTTGAACACCGGAATAACACTTCCCGAACTTCCGATCACATTGCCGAATCTCACGGCCATGAAACGAGTCGGGTGACAGGAGCCGTTGTAACTTTGCATCAGAAGTTCAGCGACCCGCTTGGTCGCCCCCATCACGTTCGAAGGCCGCACTGCCTTATCCGTAGACACAAATACAAAACGTTCTACTTCATACGCTCTGGATACTTCAAACACATTCTTTGTTCCTTTGACATTGGTGAAGATCGCTTCCCAGGGGTTCAATTCCATCATCGGAACGTGCTTGTACGCTGCTGCGTGAAAGACAACTTGAGGTCGAAATCGCATGAAAGTCCTTTCAAGAACAGATCGGGTGACGATGCTTCCCAGCACCGATTCACACTTGAGGTTCGGAAATTCTCTCTGCATTTCCATCTCGATCTGGAATAGATTGTTTTCGGTCCGATCAAAGAGGATTAAATTCCGCGGAAAGAAACGAGCCACCATCCGGCAGAGTTCCGAGCCGATCGATCCCCCGGCCCCAGTCACCAGAACGGACTTGCCACTCAGATACTCGCCAATTCCCGCCTGATTGATCCGGACAGGCAGTCTTCCTAAGAGATCTTCATAAGCGACTTCACGAATGGATTGCACACTCAATTTTCCATCGAGAAGTTCACTGATCGCAGGGATGATCCGGAATGCCAGGCCTGTTTCTCTACAGACACTGACAATCCGGCGGATCTGGCCCCTCTGAGCAGAAGCAACAGCAATCAGAATTTCATCAATCCCGTAAGCCGGGGCAATTGCCGAAAGCTGATCAATACAGCCAAGCACGGGTATCCCGTGAATCTGCATGGACAGCTTTTTACGATCATCGTCGACAAACCCGACGACGGTGTATTCATTTTGTGACCCCCTTTGAAGTTCTCGTAGGATCCTCTCTCCTGCGTCACCAGCCCCAATGATCAGCAGCTTCTTAGATTTTTCCTGATGATTCCCCAAAAAGCGAAAACCATTTCCCTGCCCGATGTTTAATGGGTTGAACAGGAGAGCCACACGAATGGCCAGACGGACCCCCCCAACAAAAATCAAGGTCAGCCCAGCATCGATGACAAAGACACTCCGGGAATAGCCCTCAAACCGGCTGATGTAGAGAATGATCACCACTGCCGCACAGGAGCCTGCAAAGGTAGCCCAAATGAGATTGACCAGGTCTTTGATACTCGTGTAGCGCCACATTCCTTTGTAGAGTTGGAAAAGAACCAAGGCCAGAAACTTAACCGGGACGATAAACCAAACAGTATTCGCAAAGTTCAGGATTTCGCTTGAAGGGACCTTTCCTTCGAATCGAATCAGATACGATAAGAAATAAGCCAAGGTCAAAAGACTAATATCGGCTACGAAAACGATCCAAAAATTCCTTCTTTTGATCACATGTCTCATGGCTCCCCTCACTGCAAACGATTCCTCACCCTTCAACGCCCCCCGCTCCGATTCTATCCCTTTCGTCCGGCCCCTCGACCTAACGGAACATGCACGCAAGAGTCCTCAAAACAAGCACAACATCCGTAGCCAGTGTTCTTCTTGAAAGATAGGCCAGTTCAATGGCCAACTTTCCAGGTAATACCTGAGTCCGGTAGACCCTCTCCCAATCCGGTCCGGAAAGCAGCATTTCTTCATTGCGATACTCAAGCGAGGCAGCGCTTGTTATGCCAGGACGAACTCTGAGAACCTCCCGCTGCTCAGGGGAATAGCGAGCAACATAACAAGGATCCTCCGGCCGAGGTCCCACCAGGCTCATCTCGCCAATAACCACGTTCCATAACTGCGGTAATTCATCCAGTTTCGCGCGGCGAATGAACCGTCCTACCCGAGTGACACGTGAGTCCTCTGACGACGTGATCCCCGGTCCTAACCGAACCGCATCCTCCACCATCGTACGAAACTTCATGATTTTGAAAGGGCGACCATGTTGCCCTACCCGTTCCCCCAGGAAAAAGGCACTCCCCGGCGAATCCATTTTGATCAAAACGGCAATCAGCAATAGAACCGGACTGAGGAGAATCAAACCAATGAAAGCAACCACAAAATCGAACAGACGCTTTCCCATTCTTTACCGCCTAAACCGATCCACGATGTCCGACACGGATTGAATGACGTCGTCCACATCCTGGTCAGTCATCTTGACATGAAGCGGCAATGAAACCATTCGCTGGTATTCGCGGTATGCCACAGGGAAATCCTCCGGTTTAAATCCATATTTGTCCCGATAAAAGGGATGAAGGTGAATCGGAATGAAGTGTACGCTTGTCCCAATTCTTCGCAACTTGAGTTCTTCAATGAATTGATTCCGGGAAATCCTGAGCCGTTCCGTATGGATTCGCAAGACGTAGAGGTGCCATGCATGGTCCACTTCAGGTCGCTCGGTGGGAATCTGTACTTCTTCCATTTGCGAGAAGGATTCATGATAGCGTCGAACGATCTCAAATCGTCGCTTCTGGAACGCTGGCAACTTCCTAAGTTGCTGAAGACCCAAAGCTGCTTGGATGTCGGTCATGTTACACTTAAAACCAGGCAGAACAACTTCGTAATACCACGCTCCCTCTTGACTGTATCGTTTGTATGCATCCCGATTCATTCCATGTAAGCTCCAGAGGCGGGCTCGCTCCACGGTTTCCGTGTCGCCCGTTAACATACCACCCTCTGCCGTCGTAAGATTTTTCGTCGCATAAAAGCTGAATGCAGTCAGCTTGCCCCACGTCCCAATCGTTCTGCCTTTGTATCGGGAAGGCAGTGCGTGCGCAGCGTCTTCAAGGACATGCATCTGGTGCTTTTCTGCAATCTCCATCAATCCATCCATTTCGCAAGGATGGCCGTAGAGATGAACTGGCATCACGGCCCGGGATCGAGAAGTGATGGCCTTGGACACAAGCGGAGGGCTCAAGTTGAGGGTGTCCGGCTCAACATCCGCCAGAACGGGATGTGCCCCCATATGCTCGATCACATGAACAGTAGAACAGAATGTCATCGGGGAAGTGATCACCTCGCATCCCGGTCCCACCCCCAGAGCTGCAAGTCCTATCAGCATGGCATCCGTGGCCGAACTCGTGGCAAGAGCTGCTTGCGCGCCGATAAACTGTGCAAACTCCTCCTCGAAACGCTTTACTTTAGGACCAGTCGTAATCCACCCGGAACGAAGCGTATCCACGACTTCAGCAATTTCTTCCTCGCCAATCAACGGAGGCGAAAACTCAAGAAAGGTGCGCCGCATCATTTCCCTTATGGTCTCCTCTGAGAGAAAGATAGTATTCATTCATCCCTCGCCCCTCCGGCGTCAGATAAGACCGAACCAGGCGAAATCCCAGCTTTTCATAAAAACGATTCACAACGTCATTCTTATCCTTGTCGGTAGTCAGGCACACGGCAGACGCCCCCCGGTCTGCCAATTCCCGGCAGAACGCCTGGACTAAGCTTCTTCCGATGTCTCTTCCTTTCGATCCCGGCCGCACGGCGATGGACATGAGACACGCCTCGGCAGAAGCGTGCTTCGACTCCAACGGTTTCTTGAGAGCCCGAATGAGTCTGCCTGCAATCGCGGGACGTCTTATCAAGGCTCCCAAGGCTGCGACACCGAATGCCCATTTCCGTTTCTTGACCATCCGTTGATAGAATCCACCCTGCTTCACTACTCCCGCAACAAAACCCTCGATCCGCCCCTGTGATTCCGCAACGAAAAAGATTCCCTTAGAATCCTCTTGAATGTTCCTATAAAGCAACCTGATGAAACGAGCCCCCAGGAAGGTCAGAAAAAAACCTTCAAAACTTCCCAGATGGACCTCGACCACCTGCTGCAAATCACTTGGCATCATTGGTCGAATCGTGACGGGAAAAGACCATCTGGATTCAAGCATCATCAAATCCGTGACAGCGGAGCATCCTCTAAGATACGTATGACCTTAGGCAAACAGACCTCTTCCGTAAGGTTTCTCACCGCAAATTTCCGACCCGCTTGCCCCACATGATTACGCTCGTTTGCAGGCATCATTCTGACTTCCTGGATCTTCCTGCCCAACTCTTCCGGTTGATCGGGCATCACCGTCCAGCCGCATCCTGTTCTCGAAATCATCTTCGCCAAATCCGACTCGGGCAACGTCAATGCAATCACGGGTCGCGCGGCCAACATGTACGAAATAAGTTTGGAAGGAAGCGAAGACAATGATTGCGTCTTCCGGGTTGTTAGAATCAGCACGTCCGCCGCTCTTAAGACCGGGGCAGTCTCATTTTTGGGCCAAGGGGTGTGGAACACGATTCGCTCACAGCCGATTTCGTTCACCAGGGCCCGACAACCTGATAAATGACTCCCCTCCCCCGCTATGACAACGTACACATTGGTCACGTCCTTTAGAAACCAAAACGACTGAATGAGGGTCTCGACTCCTGCAGCCCTGCCAATATTCCCACCATACGTAATCACAAAGGCATCTGAGGGGATGCCTTTCGACTTCCTGAATGCCAGACCCTGATCCTCCGAAACATCAAACGGTTGGACATTGACCCAATTTGGAACCACCTTTAATCGTGCCGGATCAACCCTGCGTCCATTCCGATAGATCTCCTCAAAGGATTCCGAGATCGAAATGACGGTACGGCAATGGCGTGCGACGATTCCGTCAACCGCTCGCATGCACCGGGCCATCAGGCCTTTCGGGTTAATGCGTCCCTGTGACACCAGAGATTCTGGATAGACGTCTTGGATACTGACGACCATCGGGATTCTTCTTACGCGCGAAACAAGGGCCATCACTGCTGTCGCAAAGATCGGCCAGGTATTCGAGTAGATAACATCACATCGAGGGCCGGTCAATGCCGCCCATCCGCCGGTCAACCCAAAAGAGACATTTTCCAGAAACCGGTCCAGCAGTTCAGACTTAGACGAGAAAAACGAAAAACATCGGACTCCTTCAAATCCAATCTCCCTCCTCCATCGTTTAAACAGCCGCCTTGAATAACCCGGGTATGGGTGCCCCGCCGGCCGACTCGGGAATGGAGTTATGAGCCTCACCTGATGACCGCGCCGGTGCAACCCTTCTGCAATCTGCGAACTCGTCATGGCTGATACCATCGGCTCCGGAGGAAAAACACAGCTTATAATCAGGATATGCATCTCGACGATCTCTTCCTTCAGGAAACGGAATAGAACACATCAATAACACAACAAATTCCGATCCCGTAACGATTCCCCCCCCGCAGTCAACCCATTCTGTGAAAACCGGCATGGACACCTTGATACACCCCCAAAGTCTTTCTGGCCGTGGTTTCCCAGGAAAACCGGCGTAAATTATCATGCCCCTTTTTGACCAACCGGGAGCGCAAGTCATCATCCTGCAAACAAAGCCTCATGACGCGAATCATGTCATCAACAGACATCGGATCAAAGTAGAGTGCCCCCTCACCTCCCACCTCGGGAAGCGAACCCGCGTTCGAACACGCGACGGCGACGCCGGCTTGCTGTGCTTCCACCACAGGCATGCCGAACCCCTCATATAACGAGGGGAGTACGAATAAATCTGCATGGCTCAGTAGCGGTAGAATCTCTTCCTCGGGAACATACCCTGTGGCGATGATTCGCCCAGTCATTCCTTCGCGCGCCATCTCTAAGGATAGCTGAACATTCGTTGGAACATGCCCGATCAATATGAGGCGATGGGGAAATTGCTCTTTTATCTCTGAGAAAGCATGGACCAAACGTAAGATGTTCTTATGAAGGGCTTTCCCTCCGAAAGCAATCACATACGGTTCCTCAATTCCGTAATGATCCTTCAGTCTTGACCAGTTGTCGGTAGCGAGGGAAGCGGTTTCAATCCTAGGGCCAAGATAGGTGACCGTAATTTTATCAGGATTGATCCTCAGCAGGCCGCTGATTTTGTCTTTCGAGAAATTTGAGATCGTGATGACATGATTTGATCTCCGAGCTGATTGTGTCGAGAAAAATCTCAGCGCGACACGTTTTCCTAAAGGCAGGGTATCTCTTAAGGCAACGTAGTTAAGGTCGGGTATCGTCACAATGCAAGGGCAGACACTCAGCAAAGGTCCAACGTATCCAAGGGAGTGGACTAAGTCTATTCGATGAGATCGCAGCTGCATCGGAAGCATGAACTGTTCCCACCCATAACGATTGAACCGATTCGTCGAAGAGACACGACAGATTACGCGATGGAAACGTGGGGATTCAGGAAGGTCCATCTCGGCAGATTCTCTATTCACGAATATCCAATATTCATTTTCCTGGTCAACCGAAGCCAATGACCTTAGAAGGGAAATAGCATAGGTTTCTGTTCCACCTACCACAGAAGGAATTAAGTACAATAGATTGACTCCGATTCTCATTTTCATCTCTCAGGCAAGTTTCCTTCAGGACGAGCATTACGCTCTCGTCGCTAAGAGTTCCATATCTCCTTCGTCATCCCCGCACACCGTCTTGACGACGTAACCGATCCCCTTCAGATAGTCTGTGCAAGCCAACAGTAACTCCGATGAATGAACAGCGAACAAGATGACCGGCTTTTTTTCCATCAAAGTGTGGTATGCCCCTTGCAAGACTTCGAATTCAGCACCTTCTACGTCGATTTTTAGCACATCGGGTGCAATACCTGTGTGTTTCACAACGTGATCCACTGTCACGGTAGAAAGGAAGGTCATTCTGTTCATGCCCCATCTTGTTTCGCCGGCCATCGTATTACCTTCGAGGTGCCCCGCCGCACAATTTTCACCCATGGAAAAATTGGCAATGTCGAGTCGATTTGAACAAGCCATCGGAATTATCAGGACATTCTCTACCCTATTCAGGACGACATGCCGATACAAGTAGAAAAGATTCCTCACAAGCGGCTCAAAGGCCAAAACCATCCCTTCTTTACCAACAAGTTTCGAACTGAGGAGGGTGTAATAGCCGACGTTGGCACCAATATCAAATACCACGCTTCCAGCTCCGAGGATATTTGAAAACGCTCTGGTCTTTCCACGTTCGACCATATTGAAGTAGACACTTCCTCCCCCTCCTTTTCCTGCCGCTGAGCCTAGAACAAAACGCATTCCTCTCAGGGGTCCACACAGCACTGGATATGGAAACTTCGGCAGGATTTTTCCAAAAATGAACCTGGTCACACTTCGCAGTTCGGCTACCATGAACGTCATTATAGCTGACATGAATCTAACTTTGCACCCCCTCGTTCAATTCTTTCCGATGGATGTGGCGAAGACAGGCGGCCCCAAGCCCAATTCCCATGAATATCGGCCAAAATGAAGATAAAAAACCGGCTGCCACCCCATACATCACTCCCGCCCCAAGAAAAGCCCCTCTGGCGATCTTCCACTCGTTCTTCCAAGCCTCGCTGTTCTTGATGACATACCTAATCGCGCACAGAGATGTTGCCAAAAAAGCAATCCACAAAAGCAGGCCGATTAATCCGCCGTTGGACAGTTCGAGCAATCCCCCCATTGTCGGTGGCAAATTAATCCCAGTGGACTTGAAAAACTCCGTATAATATACTGTTTCAGGGAGATATGAAGTTGCTGGGATCGAAATTAAGCCCGGGCCAGTGCCAGACAAAATATAAATCGGGTTAGCAACCAAAAACAAAAGCGCAACAGCATCAAACACTTCTGCCCTAAAAACAAACTCTTCCATCCAGTTAGTAGCTTCTCCAAAACGAATGGTGGAACCAATCCGTTCCGTTAACAGGGAACTCCAATCTGCAAACACCCCCGATTCGAACATCATTGGGATCAATAGAACTACGATCCCGGCTGCCATCACTCCAACAAGAACTCCGCGCGAGTGACGGTCAAACAAAAACAAGCTCACAATCCCAGCTGTGGCAGCAAGCAAGCCTGACGTGGAAACGGTCAAGAATAAGGTACACACGTTTATTAAAAGTACCGAAACTGCTTTCCACGAGGCCCGGCGAGAAGATACCAGCATACATAATAACAAACCATATGCAGCCGTCAGACCCAGCCCTCTCGGCTCAAAGTTGAGGCCACGTACACGAAATGCATGATAAGTAGGGTTGAAGACTCCTTCCGTCAACAGTGCAAACATGTCCAATCCAGAGAGATATTCGCATATTCCTCCTGCTGCAGCAATGATGCCACCCAGCAAAATATACTTAAACACCTTACTCGGGTGCTTCAACTTGACAGTCTGCTGAGCCACAAAAATTGCCAGACTCAGATTTGCCGTATGTCGTGTTAAGTAGAGGATAGTCCGGCCAGGCGCCTGTAGACTCAGCGGTCGTCCCAACGCGTCGGGCCATGGGAACAGGAACCCAAACACCAGACCCAATAAACCTAAATACCCATAGTGCGCAAAAAGCAATTGGCCTGGACGAGTTTGAAGTATAGGCCGCACAAATCTAATTGTGTATGGAATGAGAATGAGGCCAGCAACCGTGGCAGCACTGACATTCAGCATCTTAAAAACATCTACGCATGTCACCAGGCAAATCCATGCAAGAAGTAGATTCCTTCGCCGAATCAGTATAAGTCCAATCGGGACAATAGAAATAATCAGTCCCCAGAGAATTTGCAGCCCCATGAATGATCGCCTCTTCGTGAGACCTACCGATCCAACTTATTAATCGGTCCACAATTCTTTAGACACTGGGGACCACATTCCTTTTTTCGACAGGCAAGAGACCACGGACCTCTAAATCCTTGAGCATTGGCTCACAATCCAGGTTCTAACTTGTGGCGCCGCCATGGAGGCCAATGCCACGCCAAATAGCGTCACAACCGTCAAACTGACAACAGTTCCCAGAGGAGACATGGGACTGCTGATAAGTTCACGTCCCATCCAGGTTGCCGCTGCCGCTCCGGCCAGAGGGAGACCAAGATCCTGCACAAACCATTGTCTTGTCTCGCCTTTTAGAACACGCCGGTGAGTTATGGGAATGCCGACCATGACATAAATTGTGTTGAGCGCGGCCCACGTGACCGCTGCTCCCATCGTACCATAATGTTTCGTCATGAGAACAAGTGCTGGGATATGCGTAATAATAAAAGCCGTGTTAATGTACAAAGCAATGTCAACACGCCCATATGCCAACTGAAGCGCGTAGGGCAGATGCATTAGTCCATTCAGGGCTGTCCCGGCAACTAATATGCTTAGAAGCGGAGCAGTATGCCGCGCGGTCTCAATATTGCCTGACCATACGGATAGGATGTCCAGAGAAAAGAGCATCACCACTGCTGCAGGCGCCAAGGTAAGCACTGCCAAAACCTGAGCAATTCGATGATACAATTGCTTCAGTGTTCTTTCATCACCGATAGCGACCAAAGTTGTGAAACGCGGAAAGGCCGCATTGAATACCGGGCTGCTGATTATGATCACGCAGTTTGCAAAGGTGCTCGCAACCATATAGTAGCCGAACAAATCTAAGCTGAGCAGTTTGCTGAGAATTATTTTGTCCGTTTGAGTCAATATCAGCCCGGCAAGGGTGATACCGCTCATTCCGGTTGCAAAGTGCCACACGTTTCGAAGCGGACTAAGTGCAAACCGGGGAGAACGGCTCGGTGGAGGGAGGCAGCGCCAGAAAAAAATCCTAATCAAAATGACTTGCATGACCCCGCTGATAATCTGCCACCAAAAAAAACTTTGTACGGTGGGGGAGAGAAGCCACAAGACCAACACTGCTCCAACAGTATTAATAGTGGAGGTGGTAATCTTAATGCTATTCAACAGGACTTGCCGCTGTAGGCCCAACAATCCTCCCTGGTAGAGACTGAATTGCCCTTGTAATACCACCAAGACGCTCATGCTCATGATCGCGTGCTCAATCACATCGATTGGAATAGCCTTCGATTTAATCCATTGAGCTGCAATAAACGGGGCGCTGATCCAGATTAGAAAACCCACGACCAAGCCGAGGGCCCAAGTGCTTGCTTCAAGGGTACGTGCAAGGTCATGGACTTCATTCGCTTTGTCCATTTGCACGGAGTACCGAGCCATTTCACGGTTCATTGTTGGACTGAGTCCAAAATCAAGAATCCGAAGGGTCGTTTGCAGGGTTACATAGAACCCGATCAATCCATAGGCCTCGACACCCATAAAATGAATATAAAGCGGGATCGAGAACAGTTGCATAAGTGCAAACCATCCCGTGCCCAGAAAATTGGATATTAGATTCACCTTAAACCGGTTCATTCAAACACCCTTCCAAGGTGGCGTGCTGACCAATAACGGAGCCTTCACACCCTAATCCGGATACAAATGAACCGTACAGATTCCATCCGTGGATCATTAGAAAGATCCATTTCCGCCTTTTAACCAATGCGAAAAGACTTCCTTCAATGGTGTTCCTACATTTTATTCTTTTTATTCTCTACGGATTCCAATAGGAGAGCTAATGAAACACCCACCAGAAGACTTAATAAGCCTGCTATGCCAATGTTTGCTCCTACCCTTGGACTTACAGGCTTCTCGTGAAATAAAGGGGGGTTCAATAATCTTTATCGCCTTAAGATTCGTGAGCGTCTGTTCTATATACAGTTTTTCCATTCTAAGGTCAGATACTTTTCGACTCAGATCAATTGGGTTAAATCCTACAGGCAAAAGTCTCCCTTCCTTAAGCATCTTTTCAAGACCCCTGACAAGAACCTCCGATTGTAGGATAACCTGAGAAATCTCCTCAAGTTGTTTGGTAAGCCTCTCTCGCGACAAATCCGTAAGGAACTTTGTCTCCGGGGAATTATTCATGTATTCAGCAATCTCTATCAATGAATCTTGAATGCTATCCGGGTTTCGTGAATCAATGGTCACCTTCAACTTATCAGCGGACCCTTTGATTTCACTCATCATCACTTTTCTCACTGTTTCATGGTTCTTCGCGAAAATCCTTTTAATCCTTTCTCGGTCAATCTTTCCAAATAGATCGATCAATTCCTTTGGTGAGGAAATCGAATCCTTTATATTCACTTTCAAAATAACCTCTCCCCTGTAGACCCGTGGCAAAAGGAGACTTAAGACCGTCGAAAAGACGATCGCCATAATGAACAAGCCAATGACTATCTTTCGCTTTTTCACGACTCTTCTCCAGAGGTCGTATAGGTTTACATCGTCTTCAAAAATTGTACTGCTCTCGTTCTGAACACGCATGTGGCTTCCTTTCCGCCATGGAGTCATGTTCCATTAACCATCCTCATAAGCCCGAGGGCTCGTTCCCCCATCCCATTCCTAAACCTGCGAGTAGAGGCGTCACTCTTGCGGGTCGGTTGTTCAAGACTCCCCTATCGAACCTTGTAGATCTCTACTGCACAATTCCCAATTTCATATCGGGGCCCCTCAAGCTGAGCCATTCCTGTTCGCAGTAAGTTCGCTTTTAAATCCGGACAATCCTTTTCTATTGCGCAGGAGTCTACCACAACAATTTGGACTCCAATTTGACGTATGCTTTCAATCGCTTTTTCCCAGGAGCCTGGCATTTCTATGAATCTTCCTTCCGCATAGAAAGCCAAGCGGGAGAGCCGAGTTGGTCCCATGATCACCGAACCACCGAAACCCTGCTCCTTAAGCCAGACACCCACTATTCTCATTTCAGTCTTGTTTTTTCGGGCTGTTGAGAAGTCTTGAACTTGAATAAGAAACAGAAAGATGACCAACGAAGTGAGAACGGGTACAAATACTTTCTTAATAGAGACCCGTCTCCATGAGACATGGTCTGCGACCCGAGAAAGCCTTTCCGCAATCTCAATCATGCCGAGACTGGCAAAAAAGAAACCTGGAAAGACAAGCGTTAGACCATGACGCGTGCTGAAATATTGGGTTTCCCATGCATACAGCAGGGACATACCCAGCAGGGCGGCCCAAACGCATAGGAGAAACCGGTCGGCCCCATTAAATCCACGCTTCACTCTCACCCACAGGGCGAAAACAATCGGAATGCAGAGCAGATTCGCACACTTAATCAATTTGTAGGCGACCTCGCTTGTTACCATCACAGGCTTGTATGAACGGACTAACTCGCGGAAGCTCTCTGAAATTATGGGTAAAGATCCATAGGCTTTTTCGTCAATGGCCCTTACAGGCTCCGGTAGATTAAGAATCATGATAGTATAAGTCTTAACCAAGAAAAATAGGTGTCCAAGCAGCGCATTCAGTTCCAATCTGCCGGAAAGGTTCCAGACAAGTACGATGAAAACAATGACCAAAAGTGGAAAGACAATCCCGAGAAGTGCAACGTTTAGGACCCTCATCTTAAGAGAAAGCCCTTCCCTCCTGCAGAAAGCAATGTAGAGGATTAAGGCACCCCATATCACGAAACCTTCGGGCCGCGTCAGGATTCCCAGTCCTGCGCTTAGACTTGCGAGACCGAAAAAGACCGGGCGCCCTTTTTCATTTCCAACCCACACCAGCCAGAGTGTCAGGACCATGAGAAACCATGCTGTAGGGTCCCTCAGGATGTCCGTACTATACCTCAAGACATTCGGAAGAAAAATATAAAACAATGCCGAAACCCAGGCTACTCTTTCATTGTATAAGCGGCGGCCAAGGAGGAAGATCGGGATAACCGTCGCAGTGCTCACCACAATGGAAATGAGTCGTCCACTCAATTCCCAACCGCCTGCGACCTTCTGAACTAAAGAGATCAGGACCGGATAAAGGATAAAAGGAAGGTAGATTTCGTTGTATTTTCCCTCTGAAAACAACTTCGCAGTCTGGATATAAAGCATTCCATCGCTCGAAATCACTTCAAGCTGGAAGAATACAATGACGCGCGTCAGAATCGTGAGGAGAACAAGGGTCGTTACTGGAAAACGTATCGGGAAGGTAATCAAATTGGACTCCAGCTTCCTAATGCCAAAGATATCGCTTTTTTTGTTTTCTTCCATCATGGCGCAGATTGAATCCAAAATGAAGAAGAGATCATGTGCTTCCTGCCGGTTTCTCAGTTTGAGTATAGTTGAAGTACCAATCGATCGTCTTTCTTAATCCTTCCTTGAAGGATGTCTTTGCTTTGAACCCAAAGAGTCTTTCAGCTCTTGATGTATCAAGCATTCTCCGGGGTTGTCCATCAGGCTTTGTCTCATCCCACACGATCTCTCCCGGAAAACCAGTTAGTTTTGCAATCAGGAAGGTCAATTCCTTGATCGAAATCTCAAAACCCGCTCCGAGATTTACCGGCTCGGCGCCATTGTAATACTCCGTGGCCAAAACAACCCCTTCAGCCGCATCTTCAATATAAAGGAATTCCCTTGTTGCCTTCCCGGTTCCCCAAGCCTCAATCTCTCGTTCTCGATTTCGTATCGCATCGACACATTTCTTGATGAGCGCGGGAATCACATGAGACGACGAAGGATCAAAGTTATCGCCGGGCCCATAGAGATTCACCGGCAAGAGATAAATAGCATTAAAACCATACTGCTCTCTGTAAGCCTGGGCCTGAACCAGGAGCATTTTCTTTGCCAGTCCGTAAGGTGCGTTCGTCTCTTCTGGATAGCCATGCCACAGGTTTTCTTCTTTGAACGGGACTGGTGTGTTTTTCGGGTAGGCACAAATCGTCCCCACAGCTACGAATTTTTCCAGTCCAAAAATGCGGCCTTGCTCCATCATCTGGACGCCCATCATCAGATTATTGTAGAAAAATAAACCAGGATTTGCCCGGTTGGCCCCGATCCCTCCGACCGTCGCCGCCAGGTGAATAACGATATCCGGGGCAGCATCGTTGTAGAGTCTCGTAACTGCCTCATTCTCGACAAGGTTATAGTCCTGGCTTCTCGGTACGAAAACCCTCTTCGCTCCCTTTTCGTGAAGCCTATTCACTACATAAGTTCCCAAAAACCCTGCGCCCCCTGTAACAAGCACAGTCCGGTTTGAGAAGTAACCCATTCAGCCTCCCCTCCTCCATAGTTCCAATGCAGACCTAATGACCGGCATTCACAGAACTTTCCGGCCAGCTTAGACCGTTCTTGATTAACATTGATCCGTAAGCTCTATCTCCCCGCCGGCTAAACCTTCGGAGTTTTGTCGTTCGCTCGGGATTTCCTGATATTCAATTCACCGAACAGGGATCGTTCTATTTCTTTGAGGTCATGGTCTACCATCATTTTCACCATCTCCGAGAAGTTGACTTTCGGCTCCCATCCCAGCTTTGTTTCGAGCCTTGGCAGAATCGCCCAGCAGCAAATCGACCTCCGTCGGTCGCAAGTATTTGGGGTCAATCTCAACGAACTTTCGCCAATCCATGCCTAAATGACCAAACGCTTCTTCCAGGAAATCCCTCACGGAATGGCATTCTCCGGTGGCGATGACATAGTCGTCCGGTTCGTCCTGTTGGAGCATGAGCCACATGGCTTCGACGTAGTCTTTGGCATACCCCCAATCCCTCTTTGCATCCAGATTCCCGAGGTAAAGCTTGTCCTGCAGCCCATACTTAATCCTGGCTAAGGCCTTGGTGATCTTTCTTGTGACGAACGTTTCTCCCCGTCTCGGCGATTCGTGGTTAAACAGAATTCCATTGCACGCAAAAAAATTGTAGGCTTCCCTGTAATTCACGGTAATATAGTAGGCGCAGGCTTTCGCTACGCGCATAAGGACTTCGAGGATAAA
Source organism: uncultured delta proteobacterium (assembly GCA_963731045.1). GTDB lineage: Bacteria > Desulfobacterota > BSN033 > BSN033 > UBA1163 > CAVSVC01. The sequence continues at coordinate 37,893 of CAVSVC010000028.1, forward strand.
AAGGGGTATTTTCATTCTGGGGAATTTCCTTCACTTTTCCGAATAACTCGCTGCTCGAAGCCTGGTAGAATTTGGATTTAACGCCTGTCTCCCGCATCGCTTCCAATAATCTAACTGTACCTAAACCAGTCACCTCCATTGTATATTCAGGCACATCAAAGCTGACACGGACATGACTTTGCGCTCCCAAATTATAAACTTCATCAGGTTGAACCTGCTGGATGATTTTGTTGAGGGAGCTTGAGTCGTTGAGATCCCCATAAAGCAATTTAAGTCTGACCCCGTGCTCGTGAGGGTCTTGATAGAGATGATCGATACGCGCCGTATTGAAGGAGCTGGAACGCCGAATGATTCCGTAGACTTCGTACCCTTTTTCGAGTAACAGCTCAGCCAAATAGGAGCCATCTTGGCCTGTTATGCCGGTAATTAGGGCCTTTTTCATATTAGCCTCACCTGATGTCTAAAACCGTTCATTTGCATTTCAATTTCATTCATATTTCGATCACCTCTGAAGATTTTGCCTGTGATCCCCATCCAAGAATAGTTTTCGTCATGGATCGGTCGTCCATCGAGACCTATTGGCCTGAAAAACGAGAGGCCTTCAGTAACTCAAAGGCTCACAATGGAAACCCGAATTTTGCATTATTCAATGCTTGCGTTGCATTTTTATAACCTTTTTCTTACAAAAGTCAACAAAAATCTTTGGCCACGCCACGACAATGCGATCTATTCTAATTTCAAGCAGTTAACCGTCTAAACCATCGAGAATAAGTACCTCTCGACACGGCTCTTGGCGCTCAAAAACCTATCACTTTCACTTGCTTTGCGAAGTCACCAAAGACAAGAGGAAAAAGGGGCGGATTTCCGTGCAGGGACATGTAACTCAGGCCAAAGCCTTTGTTCACCGCATTTCAAGGATTTTTTTTCGCAGGGAACACGGCATTCTCATTGAAGAAGTCAACGTCCGTTTCACTTGTAATAACACCTTCTATCTCCGGATTTGGGGACGATACTCTACTTCATGGTCCGGCTGCCGGGTTGATTGCAGTTCAGGTCCCGATCTACCATCATCTTGATCAATTCTTCGAACGTCACCTTGGGCTGCCAGCCGACTTTGGCTTTTGCCTTGTTCGGATCCCCCAATAGGAGATCGACCTCGGCTGGTCGAAGAAATTTGGGATCGCTCTCCACATATTTCTGCCAATCCAGCCCAACATGACCAAAAGCCACCTGGATAAGGTCCTTGACGGAGTGGGAGACCCCTGTGGCGATCACAAAATCATCCGGTTTATCCTGCTGAAGCATCAGCCACATGGCCTCGACATAATCCCCGGCATACCCCCAATCCCGACGGGCATCAAGATTGCCCATGACCAGTTTCTTTTGGAGCCCGAGTTTTATCCTGGCAGCGGCATTCGTCACCTTGCGGCTGACAAACTCCAACCCTCTCCGGGGAGATTCATGGTTAAAGAGAATGCCGGAACTACAGAACATCCCGTAGCTTTCCCTGTAATTCACTGTGATCCAGTGGCCATAGACTTTCGCGACGCCATAGGGGCTTCTCGGGTAGAAGGGCGTTCTTTCATTCTGGGGTGATTCCCGTATCTTTCCGAACATCTCGCTCGACGAGGCTTGATAGAAGCGGATCTTCGGATTCACCGTTCGAATCGCCTCAAGGATCCGTGTGACGCCGAGAGCGGTAAATTCCCCCGTTAAAACGGGCTGGTTCCATGACGTCGGGACAAAGGATTGGGCCCCAAGATTGTACACCTCGTCGGGCTCCGAAGCTTTCAATGCCTCGATAAGCGAATTCTGATCGAGCAAGTCGCCCTGAACCAAAGTGATTTGGTCCTGAATATGGCTGATCCGTTCATAGTTGACCGTGCTCGACCTCCTTACGATCCCGAAGACGCTGTACCCCTTTTCAAGTAAGAATTCGGCCAGATAGGACCCGTCCTGACCGGTTATGCCTGTAATCAGAGCTTTTTTCATCGATCTTCACCAGTGCCTTTCTGTCATGATTTTTTCAGGCTAATTCGTTCTGCGAGGATAGAATCTTCATCTCTGCTTACCCTTGAAGGAAAGCGGGCGAGCGGATTACCTGTAAGCGTCTTTTCTAAAATCAATCGTCAGGACGTGCACAATTTTCTTGACGTCATCGATGGAATAGAACAGACGAAACCGGCCAAGCCTGTATCGCCATGTCTCCGGATGGTAGTCTGTCAGCCTCTTAATATTGAGACCAAAATGGGGTTCTTGACGTAACTGAGGATAAATGTAAGTTTTGGCCTTGTTCTTTATGAAGGTTAGGTCGGTTTTAGAGAATCTGAGCAGGCAGTCCAGGTATTCCTGGGTTTCGAATATCCGATATCTATTCGGCAAACCGGCCCCTCTGATGTTTGACATCCGCCAAACCCCTCTTAATGCTCTGGTTCAACGAGCGGTTTCGCCTGATCTCCGCCATCTCATATTCATCCACATACTCTGTCTCCTGAATGTGCCGGAGTGCAGCCGTCTCGATGAAATTCGACAGGGTCCTGTTCTCCTCCTCTGCCAGCTTCCGAAAGATGCCGTAAATACCCTCGTCAAGCCGAATTGTAATTGTCTTGGCCATAATTACCCCTGAATATGATGTATTCGTCTTAAGAATAGTTTATTCTGGGATAAAATGCAACTCCCGATAAAGTCGGTGGGGAAATTGCATTCTCACCATTACTTTCTCTTGAACTGCCGGGCCAGATCGTCGGAGGTAAGAATGAAGAAGATCGGTCTTCCGTGGGGGCAGGTAGCGGAAAAAGAATAGGCCGAGAGGTCTTTGATCAGTTCTTCCATCTCCTCTCTTCTGAGGACGGAATGGGCCCGGACCGCCCGGTGGCAGGCAAGACGAATCAGGAGGGTATGCCCCAGTTCATCGCCCCTTCCCTCTCTCTTCACAAGGGCCATCTCTTCCAGCATCTCATGAATCAATCCCTTGAGGTCCTCTTCCTCGATCAAAGAAGGGGCGGCCCTAACCGCATACTCCCTTTCTCCGATCTGATCGATTTCAAAACCCATGGACCGGAAATCCTCCAGACAGGAAGAGAGTATAAGGGATTCCTGCGGAGTGAGGTCCACGACGACGGGGATAAGAAACTGGATCAGCGGAACAGAACGGGTTTCAACCTGCTTCTTGAACTTCTCGAAGAGAATCCGCTCGTGGGCCGCGTGCTGGTCGATCAGGAGGAGTCCTTCCTCGATCTCCCCAAGAAGATAAGCCCCCTGGATCTGCCCCAGAATGCGGACGCGGGCTTTTTCCCCTTTCTCTTCCGGGGCCGTAAAGGCATCTCTCACCACCGAAAAACTCTTTTCGCCGCTCTCGTAAAACGAGAACTGGGCAGAAGAACGGGCCGGCAAGGAATCCGGCGGGAAGGTCCCCTTTGGGGACGGCGTGGCCCAGGGATCTCTTCCGGGATGAGGTCGGTCACCTTCGGAATCGGGCTCATGAAGGGAGTGAAGGGCCCCGAAAACCGCTCTGAACATGCGTTCCGGGTCCCTGAATTTGACTTCAGCCTTGGTCGGATGAACATTGACATCGACCGCGTAGGGTGGAACCGCTACGTTCAAGATGACCACCGGGAAGGTGCCTGCGGGAATGACATGACGGTACGCCTCAACGATCGCTTTATAGACCATCCGATCTTTGACGTATCTCCGGTTCACATAAAGATAGATGCCCTCCCCGCTCTTCCTTGAAAGAGAGGGAAGGCTTGCAAACCCGGAGAGGCTGATCTCGCCGTCCTCGAAGACAAAAGGCTGGAGGTGATCATGGGTCTCCTTTCCCAGGATCGCTTCCACCCGCACATGGGAAGACTTCGTCTTGATCAGATCGTAAAGCGTCCGGCCGTCGTGTATGAATTTGAAGGAGACCGATGGGGCGGCAAGGCTCAAATGAAGGAAGTGATTCAACGTGTGGTGAAGTTCGGCCCTGATCGATTTCATGAATCGCCGCTTCACCGGAACATTGAAGAAAATCTCCCGGACTTCGACTTCCGTCCCGGTGGGACAACCCGCTTCACCGATACTCCTGATCTCTCCTCCCTCGCAGACGACCCTTGTTCCTGCCAGAGACTGCCTGGCCCGGGTCTGGAGGGTCATCTTCGAAACAGAGGCAATGCTCGGAAGGGCCTCTCCCCTGAACCCGAAGGTCTGAATGGCAAAAAGGTCTTCCGCCTTCTCGATCTTGCTGGTGGCATGGCGCCGGAGGGCCAGTGGGACATCTTCCGGTTCCATCCCTTCTCCGTCATCCCTGATCCGGATGAACTGAATCCCGCCGCCCCCCAGTTCGACGATCACCTGGCCGGCCCCTGCATCCAGGGCGTTTTCCATCAGCTCTTTCACGACGGAAGCGGGTCGTTCAACCACTTCGCCGGCTGCAATCACCTGGGAGACATGTTCCGGAAGGATTTGAATTCGATTGGGCATAACAAGCGCAAGGTGAAAGAATGTCTCACCACAGAGGCACAGAGGGCACAGAGAATGAATTTTTTCTTTGGCGGGAGGTACCGCCAAAGAAAAAGCGTTCTGCCCTTTCAGAAACCTGACCCGGTCTCATAGCAGATTTGGGGCATATGTAATTCGATTCGCGAAGCGATGGAGCCTATGATCCAATCGTCACCTGCCTGCGCCAAGGCTCCGGCGGGCAAGTTATATCGGGGAGCCAATCTGGCAGAAGCGTATGCAAACTGCGCTGGTCCTCCGAAACTTTAGTGAAGGAGGGCCTCCCGATTGGATCATAAGACATTTCCCTCTGTGCTCTCTGTGTCTCTGTGGTGAAATGCAGTGAGTTATCTTTTAGCCTTCCAGGAAGGCGCCCATCTTTCTGAATTTCTCATACCGCAGATTCAGCAGATCCTTGGTGCCAAGGCCATCCAGTTCCCCGAGGTTCTTTGCAATGGCTTCTTTCAAAACCTCCGCCATCTTTGAAGGATCCCGGTGCGCTCCGCCGGCTGGTTCCGGAACGATCTCGTCAATGACTCCCAGCCGGAGCAGGTCCTTCGCCGTCATTTTCAGCGATTCCGCAGCGACCTTGCCCTTTGCGCCGTCTTTCCAGATGATCGCTGCACAGGCCTCCGGAGAGATAACGGAATAAATGGAGTTCTCCAGCATCAGGATCCGATCCCCGACGCCGATTGCGAGCGCGCCTCCGCTTCCTCCTTCGCCGATGACCACACAGATGACCGGGGTCCGGAGCATCATCATCGCTTTGAGGTTTCTGGCGATGGCCTCCGCCTGTCCCCTTTCCTCGGCCCCCACGCCCGGGTAAGCCCCCGGCGTATCGATCATGGTCAAAATCGGTTTTCCGAAGAGCTCTGCCATCTTCATCAAACGCAGTGCCTTCCGATACCCTTCGGGATGGGGCATCCCGAAATTTCGAAAAACCATCTCCCTGGCGTCCCTGCCCTTCTGATGGGCAATCACCACGACCGGACGGCCGTTGAATTGACAGAGCCCGCCGCTGATCGCCGGATCCTCGCCATAGACCCGGTCTCCGTGAAGCTCGAACGAAATCCTCGAAGAGGGACCGGATGTAAAAGGAGGCCTTGGGCCGGTCGATATGTCGGGCCAGCTGGGTCACCTGCCATGCGGTCAGATGGGACAGGATTTCCCGTTGAAGCTGATGGAGCTTTTCTTCGAGACTTCTCAGACGATCATGGGAATGGATGTGTCTCTGACCGGAAAATCTCCGTAACTGCTCGATCTCGGTTTCAATCTCAATGAGAGGCTTTTCAAAGTCCAGGTAATGTCTCGCCATGGGCTATCCCTTCACTCAATCGACATGGAAGAAGACTCAAGAAGATGCTGAACATGATTCTGAAATTCCGCCGAGGGGTTGACCCGATACTGTTCCCCCAGGGCGATCACTGTTTCCCGGCGTCTTTCATCCATGAGATGAAGGCGCACCTTGGCTCCTCCCGGATGGGTGGTAAGGATCTCCTTCAATCCGGTCAGCTGCGCCGGAATCCAGTGAACCGATCGGAATTCTGAGATGGAGAACGGACATGGAAGACGGCGCAGCTGCCGAGACGAGGAGAATCTCCGTGGCTTTGATCTTCACCTGGTCTTCGGAAAGATCCAGGACACCCCGAACGAGCACCGGGTCCCCCCCTCCCAGGAGAGGCACGGCCGATTTGTACACCTCGGGAAAAAGAATGACCTCGACAAACCCTTTCATGTCCTCCAGGGTCAGGAAGGCCATCCGTTCCCCTTTTTTGGTCGTAATCTCCTTCAGGCTGTTGATCAGGCCGCAGACCTTGACTTCGGAACCATTCGTGTGGTCGGCAAGCGTGGACGAATCGTCCAGGGTGATGCGTCTGATCTCCTCCTGATAGGTTACCAGGGGGTGCCGCGAGACGTAGAACCCGATCGTCTCCTTTTCAAAGGCAATGAGCTGCTTCTCCGGGAACTCGTCCATCTCAGGGTAGGATTCCTCGGGAGAGTCTTTCCCCGGAAGGAACATCGTGAACTGGGCCTCTTCCTTCTTCTTCTGCGCCCTTTGTGACTGTTCGAGGATCTCCTCAAGAGCCGCCATCATCTGAGACCGCCGGGCCCCTGAGCAGTCGAAGGCGCTGCACTTAATCAGGCTCTCAATCACCCGCTTATTCACCTTCCTCAGATCCACCCTGCGGCAGAAGTCCCGAAGGGATTTGAACTTTCCTTCCGCCTCTCGCTCCAGGAGGATCCCGTCGATGGCCCCATCTCCCACATTCTTGACCGCCGTCAGACCGAACCTGATCTTTCCTTCAAAGACCGTAAAATCTCTGTAGCTCTCGTTGATATCCGGGGGAAGGATCTCGATCCCCATCTCCCGGCACTCGGCAATGTACTTGACGGTCTTGTCGGCATTCTGCGCTTCACTCGTCAGCAGGGCGGCCATGAATTCGATGGCATAATGGGTCTTCAGGTAAGCGGTCTGATAGGCGAGAAGGGCATAGGCGGCGCTGTGTGACTTGTTGAAGCCGTACCGGCCGAAGGTTTCCATCTGTTCGAAAATCTTCTCCGCCTTCTTCGCGGGGATCCGGTTCTTCTTCGTTCCTTCGAGAAACTTCTCCTTCTGCCTCTCCATCTCCCCCGTGTCTTTTTTGGCCATGGCCCTCCGGAGGTTATCCGCATCCTCGAGGCTGAAGTGGGCCAGCGCACTGGCGATCCGCATCACCTGCTCCTGGTAGACGATCACGCCGTAGGTATCCTTCAGGATCTCTTCCAGCGCCGGGAGTTCATAGCGGATCGACTCCTGACCGTGTCTCCGTTTGATAAACTCGCCCACCATGCCGCTGTCCAGAGGGCCGGGCCGGTAGAGGGCCACCAGGGCGATGATATCCTTGAAACTCTGAGGCTTGAGCTTGAGGAGGAGGTCCCTCATTCCCGAGCTTTCCAGCTGAAAGATGCCCAGGTTCGACCCGCCTCCGAGCAGGGCGTAAACCTCGGGATCATCCGGGGGAATCTCCGAAAGGACAAGCTTGACCCCGCGATGCTTCTCGATCAGTTTAAGGGCCCGGTCCACCAGCGTCAGGGTCTTGAGCCCCAGGAAATCGAACTTGACGAGGCCGATGGCCTCCACCTGCTTCATCGCATACTGGGTCATCACCTCGCCCTTCTGGCCCCGGTGGAGCGGGAGATACTCCATCAAGGGCTTGTTGGCGATGACGACGCCTGCGGCATGGGTGGAGGCATGCCGCGCCAGTCCTTCGAGCGATTCCGCAATCTCAAAGAGAGAGGCAATCCGGGAGTCCCGCGCAATCGCCTCTTTCAGGGCCGGCTCCTGCTGCAAGGCCTGTTCCAGGGTGATATCGAGCTTGTTCGGGATCAGTTTTGCAATCCTGTCCACCTCCGCATAGGGAATCCCGAGGACCCGGCCCACATCCCGGACGACCGCTTTGGCCTGCATCTTTCCGAAGGTGATGATCTGGGCTACATTCTCTTTACCGTATTTTTCGGCCACATACTGTATGACCTCGTCCCTTCCATCCATGCAGAAATCGACGTCCACGTCAGGCATGCTGCTCTTCCGGCCGGGATTCAGGAACCGTTCAAAGATCAAATCATATTCAAGAGGGTCAAGGTCCGTGATATTCAGGGAGTAGGCCACCAAACTTCCCGCCGCGGATCCCCTTCCCGGCCCCACAGGAATTCCATGGCTTTTGGCATAGTGAATAAAATCGTAAACGATGAGGAAGTACCCCGGAAAACCCATGTCTATGATGATCTTCAGCTCTTCCTCAAGCCGGGCCTGGTACCGGGCAACCCGTTCCGGGTACCCCTCCTCCGCTTCATGACGGGAAAGGCGCCTCTCCAGGCCTTCCCGGGCCAGTCTTTCCAGGTGGCTCTCAGGAGTTTCTCCTTCCGGGACGGTGATCCTCGGAATGTGCTTCTCATCAAACCGGAGCTTCAGGTTGCATTGATCGGCAATGCTCACCGTATTGGAGACAGCCTCCGGGCAATCTGCAAAGAGTTCCGCCATCTCCTCGGGCGATTTGAAGTAGAACTGATCGGATGCAAACCGCATCCTCTGGGTTTCCTGAAGGGTCTTCCCCGTTTGAATGCAGAGGAGAACCTCGTGGGCCTTGGCGTCTTTCTTATGGAGGTAGTGGCAATCGTTGGTCGCCACCAGGGGGATCGCGAGTTCCCGTCCGATCGCGATCAGCCGCTGGTTCAGGAGCTGCTGACCCTCAACCCCATTGTGCTGAATCTCGATATAGAAGCGGTCCGGGCCAAAGATCTTGCGGTAGTCCTCGGCGCACTGGAGCGCTCTTTTTCAAATCGCCTTTTCCCGCATGAAAGGCGACCTCTCCCTTCATGCAGCCGCTCAGGGCGATCAGCCCGTCGTGATACCGGCCCAGGAGCTCTTTATCCGCCCTGGGCTTGTAATAAAACCCCTCGAGCTGGGCCAGACTGACCAGCTTTCAGGAGGTTGAAATACCCGGTTTCGTTCTTCACCAGAAGGGTCAGATGGAAGTTCCCCTCCTCCCTTTCCCCCGGTTTCCTGTCGAACCGGCTTCCCGGGGCCACATAGATCTCACATCCCACGATCGGCTTGATCCCCTGCTTGATCGCCTTCTGGTAGAACTCGACGGCCCCGAACATGTTTCCGTGGTCCGTCAGTGCCAGGGAGTCCATTCCATACTTCTTGGCCAGGGCAAAGGCCTCGTCAAATCGAATGGCCCCGTCCAGCAGGCTGTACTGACTGTGAAGATGAAGATGAATGAAGTTTGAATGTGCCATCGGTAATCCGAATCCGAACTTCGAAATCAATAAAGACCTGCCTCACCACAGAGGCACAGAGAGCACAGAGGGAATTCAATTTTGATCCAATCGGGAGGCGGCAGATTGGATCAAAGATCCCTGCTTTCCGAGATTCGACCGGCAACCGATGCTCCTGGAAGACGGTGAGCCTTTTTGATTTGCGGTCGTCTCCCCGCAAATCAAAAGACATTTCCTCTGTGTCCTCTGTGCCTCTGTGGTGAAATGCATTTTATTCCCACTCGATCGTACTCGGGGGCTTGGAACTGATATCGTAAACCACCCGATTCACACCACTGACTTCGTTGATGATCCGGTTTGCGATATCCTCGAGGATCCTGTAGGGCAGCTTGACCCAGTCTGCGGTCATCCCGTCCTGGCTGGAAACGACCCTCAGGGCGACCACATTCTCGTAGGTCCGCTCGTCGCCCATGACCCCCACCGTCTTGACCGGCAAAAGAACGGCAAAGGACTGCCAGACCTTGTCCACCCAGCCGCCTCTCTTCATCTCCTCCAGAACGATCTCGTCCGCCTCCCTCAGGACATCCAGTCTCTCCCTGGTCACCTCTCCGATGATCCGGATGGCAAGGCCGGGACCGGGGAAAGGTTGGCGCCGGATCATCTCCTCCGGTAGCCCCAGCACCCTGCCCAGTTGCCTGACCTCATCCTTAAAGAGTTCCCGAAGGGGCTCGACCAGCTTCAGCCTCATCTTCTTGGGCAGTCCGCCCACGTTGTGATGGCTCTTGATGGTTGCAGAAGGTCCCTTCGCCGAAACGCTTTCAATCACGTCCGGGTAGAGGGTCCCCTGGGCAAGAAACTCGACCTTCCCGATCTTTCCGGCCTCCCGTTCAAAGACGGAGATGAAGGTCTTTCCGATTCTGATTCTCTTCTCTTCCGGATCGGCAACCCCTTTCAAGCGGTCGAGGAAATGCTTTTCCGCATCAACGTAGTTAAGAGGTATTTTAAAATAATTCCGGAACAAATTCACGACCTGAGAAGCTTCATTCTTTCTCAGAACACCGTTATTGACGAAAATGCACTGGAGCCGGTCTCCGATGATCTTGTGAAGAAGAACCGCCACCACGGTGGAATCCACCCCGCCGCTCAAGCCGCAGATCACCCTCCCCCGGCCGATCTTTCTCTTGAGGTCCTCCCCTGTCTGCTCCAGAAAAGAGCGCATCGTCCAGAGACGGGAACAACGACAGATCTCAAAGAGGAAATTCCGGATGATTTCGATTCCCTTCTTCGTATGGACCACTTCCGGATGAAACTGGAGCCCATAGATGCTCCGGTGGGGGTCTTCGATGGCGGCAAAGGGGGTATTTCTCGAGTACGCCAGAGAGCGGAACCCGGAAGGCAGGGCGCTCACATGGTCTCCATGGCTCATCCAGACCGGCAGGGAAACCCCGGAACGACCGATCCCCTTGAAGAGCTTCCCGCCCGGTTTGACGGTGATCCTGGCCCTTCCGTACTCTCTCTTGCTCGAAGGGACCACCTTCCCTCCCAGGAGATGGGCTGTCAACTGCAGGCCGTAGCAGATCCCAAGGATGGGGATACCCAGTGCAAACAGGTCGGGATCGCATTTCGGGGCCGTCTCTCCGTAGACACTCGCGGGGCCTCCGGATAGAATGATCCCCTGAGGAGAGAAGGCCTTCACCTTCTCCACGTCCAGGTTGTAGGGGTGAATCTCGCTGTAGATCTCGCATTCCCTCACACGCCTCGCAATCAACTGCGTATACTGGGATCCGAAATCGAGGATCAGAATCTTGTCGTAGTGGGATTTCTTTTTCATAGACCTCTCGCTTTATGTTAGGTGTCGTCCAACGGTAACGGTGACGATGCCCGTATCGTCAATTCGGTTACGTCCCCCGTCAAGAAATTCCCAACCCTCGCCCCTGGCGGTTTACGCCTAGCCTCGATACGAGCTTCTACACCGACAATCGTAACCTTTTCTGACGAAACGAGCCTCGTAGCCGTAACCGTTGCCGGTTTATCCGCGAGCCTCGATACAAGCTTCTACACCGATAAACGTAACCTTTTTTAACGAAACGGGCTTCGTAGCCGTTACCGTGACCGGTTCTTCACAAGCTTCGATCCTGCTAACCGTAACCCTGACCGGTTCCGAATGCAACAGGACCGTGGCTGTGCCACAGCAGGGATCTATCGCTTTTTCATTTAAACGGACCGGATTGAAAGGCCGCGAAGGAAAAAGGATGCGGTTCAGTGTTTCAATAGATATCTTCCGTCCTTCAGTTCGTACTGGTAGGATAACCCTTTCCGATAAAAGACATCGTCTCTCCTGAGCAGACTGGCTGACACCAGTTCATCGAGTCCGCTCGGATACTTCCCCTTTTCAAGGTAGTACACCTCCAGCGCATTCTTGATGCGCTGAATCTGCATCTTATGGACGAGCTGGGCGGGAATTTCAATATTGGCCCTCTCCACTTTCGAATTCCAGAGATGCTGCAGATAGTCGGGTTTGAAATACCCGAGGGCCGCAAAAACGACCACCACAAACGCCACATAGGTCACATAGGCCAGCGGTTCTCTGAAATTGATCCTGCTCACTTTCTTGATGAGGCTGGGGGTCTGAACCCCAACGACGTCAATCAATCCCATCCCGATCAGGTTCACGAGGATGTCGCTGGTATGAAACTTCCCGAGGAGACTGCGGTCAATCATCTCCTGGACGGTTCGTTTTCCGTCGATCAGGTTATAGATCAGCTCCTGTTCCGAGGTCAGCTTTTCTTTCAAATAGTCCTGAGAGGGGGATTCCTCCTCCCTTTTTTCTTTCGGCTCAAGGGTCTTCCTGAACACCAGGTAAGGGGAAAAGACCTTCTTCTCGATCTCCGACCACTCATCCACCATGCGGAGGATGTTGAGCAGTACTGACTCGGTGCTCAGCGCGAAGGGGATCTTCTTGTAACTCTCGACCAGTTTCAGATCGAAGTTGAACTGGCCATCCTCCCACCAGAAGAGGTCATAAATGGTTTCATAGATCTGCGTGGAGATGACCTTCAGCACATCCTCTTTTTTCAACAGCTGTAATTCAACCAGGATCTCTCCCAGATATTTCAGCGTTTCCTTCTGCATCTTCAGGACCCGCTCAAGCTGCTCTTCCGTGATGAGCTGGGCCTTGACCAGGATCTCTCCGATGAGATCTTTCTTGCCGCGGTAGTTCGAATAGACGTGGACGATCATCCCGTCGACAAAATAGATCTCAACCAGGTTCTTTCCCCGCCTGATCTTCAGAATGCCCGTCTTCAGCTGCTGTCCGATCAGCTGGATGATTTCGGTAATACTAAAATCTTTTAAAGTCCCCTGTAAGGCCATTGGTTTCTCCCAGTCCTCATGCGGCACATTAAGAAGAAAGACCTTCCTTGACGGTTAAACCGTTCGTACTGAGCTTGTCGAAGCCTGAACGGGCCCGCCGGGGTCACCCATTCCTCGTTAGAGATTTCGCAGCGCCGGCCTTGGGCGTCTCGTACTTCGGTTTGAACCGGTACGCCCGCCGCAGATAGAGCAGATAGAAGAGAATCAGGACGAGTCCCCACACGGCGATCTTCCAGAAAACCGATGCCGGGTAGAACACCGATGTGAGAATCACTCCCTGCGCATAGACCAGGCGCAAGATCAGGGCAAAAAAGAAGAAAAGAAAGAGAAGTCCCTTCAGAACGTTTCCCCGCAGGAGGTCACCGATCCCGCTCAGGAAGAAGGAGAGAAAACGCCCCAACCGGTGGTTCTCCTTCTGGAAGGCCTGAACTTGCCGGGATTTCTTCTCCGCCATCGTGGGATGCACTTTCTCTTTCTGGATAAAGATCCGATGGCAGTTGAAACAGATGAACTCCTCGTCGGGGGTTCCCATATAGAAACGGTAGGTTGGACTGCCGCACATCGGGCAACGGGTCAGGAACCGTTTCGTCCGGCTGTATTTCGACATGCCGATGAGGAATCCCAGAAACAGGATGGGTACCAGAATGGCAATCCTTGACGGAATCGTCTCGAACCATGCTTGAAACAGACGAAACAGAATTCCTTCCTTCCCGATGTACTCGTTGAGAATACGCTTCCACAGCCCGGAAGTTTCCAACCTGGCGTCGATCACAAAACGATTCAGGTTGGGGGTGTCGATGGCCGTGTAGGCATCGATCAGTTTCGAATCCAGCTGCCTCGCTTTCTTGAAAACGCTGTCGCTCTTCTTTGAAAGAAACGTCTCCTGAGAGTAGGCCTTGAAGAGGTTGTAATGGTAAGCGGCTTCCCCGGGGTTCAGACGAATCGCCTGTTCGTAGGCCTGGATCGCCAGATCGGGCCGCTTCTTGCCCAGATAGACATTGCCGAGGTTGGAGAAGGCATCGGCGAACCGGGGAGAACGCTGGGTGGCCTTCAGATCATACTCCTCCGCCTGGGAAAAAGAACCTCGCCTCTTCTCCACCAGACCGAGGGTAAAGAGAACCTCTTCGTCATCCGGTCGGTTGGCCAGCCAGGCCTTCAGCCTCTGCTCCACCGCTGCATCGCCCTCTTCATGGTTCGCCTTGTAGAGATCCATCAGAACGTCTGCGGAGGGGCTATTCAGATAGATGGATGAGGAGTGAAGAAAATAAGGAATGTAGACCAATACAATGAGAAAAATGAGCACGAACTGCCTCTCCCTCCTGTTCACATACCCCCACAGCAGAATACACCAGAAGAGAATGGCCCAGAGGATATCCAGCCGGAAAAAGAACGGAAGGAGGAGGACAAAGAGCTTCACCCCATTGGTCAGGATGTTGGTCAGATCCTGAGTCAGATTTCTCCGGATCTCATAGAGGTAAAGGGGAAAATACCTGGCAAGGATCACGATGCCGAAGACAATGAATGCCATCAGGACCGCATTCGAAAGAATGTAAAACAGGTTATAGAAGAAACCGAGCGAGCTTGGGAAGTGCCGGAACCGGAGGAGCTGCGCCGTGACCAGGGGGGAAAGAGACTGCTTGAACTGGAACGGTTTCTGGTACCAGAGGGCCCGGGCGAGTTCCATGTAGGGTTGCGGAAACTCCGGGGAAATCTTGACGGCATAGCTTGCAAACTCTACAGCCTGATCCCCGTTTCCGTTTTCTCTTGCCTTCTTCGCCTCTCTGATCAGAAAATACGAAAGAGCGGGGTAGTTCCGGATCCCCTGATCGAGAGTCCATTGATAAAGCTGCTCCAGCTCTTTCTGCCCAAAGGAGGATAACTTGCCCCAGGGCCGGTCCTGCAGGGACGGGGTTTCGCTGGAGAAAAAATCCCTCGAAATGGGGAGTGTCTCGACCTTCATGAGCACCCCCCCGTAATAGAGGAGAGAGAAAATAATCACAACCAGTAAGAAGATCGCCTTCTTCAACCTTGCCCCCCTCCCAGAATCACTGCTGTACAAGAACGGTTATATTGGGTCTGCACTACTAATGGCAGATTACTTGAAATTTTGTCAAAAAAACCAATGATGATCTCACGCCCGCTTCGCTTGAGACCACAGAGTACTCGGAGAGATCTTTTTTTGTTTGACAGAGAGATACCGTCAAACAAAAAGGGTTCTGCCCTCTTAAGTTTTTACCACCAGAAGGCCGGATATCCTCACGGAGAATCAGTCCCTCTCTGATTCTCCATAAACCAAACCATCCCCCTCTGTGCCTCTGCGCACTCTGCGAGAGATACAGTGCCATTTACTTGCGGCTATGCCGCAATGCGTCTCTGCGGTGAAACATCTGTTTCGGACATGCCTGCCTCAGACCTGCCTATTCCAGACGATAGTTCGGCGCTTCCTTGGTGATGATGACATCGTGGACATGGCTCTCTTTCAACCCGGAAGAGGTGATCCGGATAAACCTGGCTTTCTCCCGGATCTCCGGAATATTCCTGGCCCCCAGATATCCCATCCCCGATTTGAGCCCGCCCACCAGCTGCTGGACACAGTATGAAAGGGTCCCCCGGTAGGGCACCCTTCCTTCAATCCCTTCGGGAACCAGCTTCGTTTCGCTTTCGCCTTCCGCCTGAAAGTACCGGTCCCGGCTTCCTTCTTTCATGGCCTCAACCGATCCCATCCCCCGGTAGACCTTATAGCTCCTCCCCTGATAGAGAACAAGCTCCCCGGGACTCTCATCCGTTCCGGCGAAGAGATTTCCGATCATGATCGGAATCGGCCCCCGCCGCAAGCGCCTTCGGGATATCCCCGGAGAACTTGATACCTCCGTCGGCGATCACGGGAACACCGTGTTTCCTGCAGATTTCAGAAGCACCCAGCACAGCAGAAAGCTGGGGCACACCCACCCCGGCAATGACACGGGTCGTGCAGATCGAACCCGGACCTACTCCGACCTTCACGGCATCTACTCCGGCCTCGATCAGGTGCAGGGCCCCCTCTTGCGTGGCAATATTCCCTCCGATCAACTGACAATCCGGATATTGCCTTTTCGTATCCCGGATGGCTTCCCGGACATCCCGCGTGTGCCCGTGGGCGGTGTCTAAGGCAAGAACGTCCGCACCGGCCGCGAGCAGGGCTTCGACCCTCTCCTCCCGGTCCTTGCCGGGTCCGATTGCGGCTCCCACCCGGAGACGGCCGATCGGATCCTTGCAGGAATTGGGATACTTCCTTATCTTCTCGATGTCTTTGATCGTAATAAGCCCTCTGAGGTTGTTGTGGCCATCCACCACCAGCAATTTCTCGATGCGGTTCTTATGGAGAATCTCTTTGGCATCTTCGAGGGTTGTCCCCACCGGAACGGTGATCAGGCGGTCTTTCGTCATCACCTCCGAAATCTTCTCATCCAACCGCTTTTCGAACCTCAGGTCCCGGTTGGTGAGAATGCCGACCAGTTTGCCCTCCTTCGTGATCGGAACCCCCGAAATCCGGTACTTCTTCATGATTTCCATCGCTTCGTGAATCTTCTGGTCGGGGTGCATCGTAATGGGATTATGGATCATCCCGCTTTCCGACTTCTTCACCCTGTCCACTTCCTGGGCCTGCACGGATGGGGCAAGGTTACGATGAATGATCCCGATTCCGCCTTCCTGCGCCATGGAGATGGCCGTTCTTGCCTCCGTGACGGTATCCATGGCTGCGCTGACAAGGGGAATGTTCAGTTTGATCGTTCTCGTCAGCTGGGTACTGATGTCCACTTCTTTTGGAAGGATGGCGGAATAGCAAGGAATGAGCAGCACGTCGTCAAAGGTCAGGAACTCCTCTATCAAAAATCGATGGTCTCCCATCATCTTCCTCCGCACAAACTGAGAATTTTACTTCATATATCAAAGGATGGGCGTTTTGTCAACCGCACGCTCGCCAAACCGTCATTTCTGCTGTCACATGAGCCATCTTTTGTAGCCGCAGGACGTAGCCGCAAGACGTAGCCGCAGACTTTAGTCTGCGTCACGCCGCCGAATCAAACACCGACACCCAACTACCCCCACCCAACCTTCCTGAAGGTGTGGGGCCTACCTCACGCGAAACAACCTCCATGACAGGTTTATGAATCCTTGACAGCTCAACCCTCTCGCGCCTTGCGCCTTACGACCAACGGTCCTTAATGCCTCAGGTCGGCAGTCTTCCTCGTCGACTCGACTTCCGGAAAGGTCTCCGCAAAAGCTCCCTCTCTCAGCTTCTCTTCGATTGCCCGGAAGAGACGCTCAAGGCCTTGCGGATAGATCGCAGAGATCGAAATACCGTCATACCTCTGGCAGATGATTCTTGCGTCTTGGGGATCGATCTTATCCTCTTTGTTGAAGACCCTCAGTCTCGGGATACGATCCAGGTTCAATTCGCTCAAAATCTTTTCGACGGCCTCGATCTGCTCCGGAAATTGAGGATCGCCTGCATCGATCAAATGGATCAGAATCGAGGATTCCTGCAGCTCGTCGAAGGTCGGACGAAAGGCCCCCATCAGATCTTTCGGAAGGTCCTTGATCAAGCCGACGGTATCCGTAATGACCGCATCTCGGGTAACCCGTTCGTTAAGAAACTGGAAGCCATAAGTCAATCTTCTCGTGGCGGTGTCCAGCGTGGCGAAAAGCTTGTCTTCGGCATTGAATTCACTCTTTGTCAGGACGTTGAAGAGGGTCGATTTCCCCGCGTTCGTGTATCCGACGATGGAGAGAATCGGAATCGCGGCTTTTGACCGGCGTGCCCTCTTCTGTTCCCTTTCGATCACAAGTTTCTCAAGTTCCTTCTCCAGAAGTTTTATCCGGTCTCTCACCCTCCGGCGGTCGATCTCGAGCTTCGTCTCTCCCGGGCCCCTTCCTCCGATCCCACCCGTCAGCCTCGAAAGGGCCAGAGTCTTCTTCGCCAGGCGGGGGAGCAGGTACTTCAACTGGGCCAATTCAACCTGTATCTTTCCGTCGCGAGTGTGGGCCCTCTGGGCAAAAATGTCGAGAATGAGCTGAGTTCTGTCGAGGACCCTCAACTCTGTCAGGTCCGAAATGGCTGCCATCTGCCCTGGAGTCAGATTTTGATCGAAGATGATGAGATCGACTCCCAGTTGCATGCATTTTACCAGTAATTCTTTCAATTTCCCCTTGCCCACGAGGCTGGTAGGTGAAATATTCTGCGGCCGCTGAATGATGGTTTCTGCAACAAATATGCCACTGGATCTGGCAAGGGCCTTCAGCTCGTCCATCGAGCTTTCAAGACGGCCTCTGCCCTCCTTGCTCACGCTGAGGAGGATCGCCTTTTCCCGGCCACCTGCGACAATAACCGATCTCTGCCCCCGTTGAAACTCCTCTTCGAGCGATTGAATCCATTTTGAGAATTCGATATTCAGCACCCGCAAGAATGGCACAGGGGGATTGATTTCCCATACCTTCCCCTCACGGTTGTCGGGAAGCAGGTGGGCAAGATGAGTCTGCCCTGGAAGACCCTCTCCGTCGGCACAGAGCGCAACCATCATATCCAGCCTGAGCAGGACCAGGTCCGTAAGGTCTTCTTCCGTTAAAGGTTCGTTGTAAAGGTGGGTATGGATGAGCCGCAGGCCCTTCAGCCGGAGGACACCCGTACGGTATCTCGATAGATCCGGAATCGTGATCCCTTTCTGATCACCGACGAGGACAACCTCAATCGATCCTCTTCTTCCTACAAGTATACCGATCTGACGCCCGATTTCAGCGGAAAGTTCGATAAGAAGGCGTGCCGTTTCGGAGGTAATAATGCTTTGCGGAGGGATTTTTCTTCGGTAGACGTGTTCTAGTCTTTTGGTCTGGCTTGGTTTGAGGCCGATGAGGTTTCCGTATACTCTATTGATAGGCGCCCCCGTTGATATCATATTAATATGATTGGATATCCAAGTCAAGCAGGAAGCAAACGAGACTCGAAAACGGGTTAGGGTTACGAGGCCCGTTTCGGTTACGGGTAAGGGGTTAGGGCTGATTCTTAAGACCCCTGCCTACCGCAGGCAGAAGGGACGTAACCTTTCTTGGCGATACGGGCTTCGTAACCGTAGCCGTCCCCGGTTTTCTGTAGAGCTTCGATACAAGCCTACAACATACTGATCAGGACGTTCCCGTTTTCTGTTGTAGGAGCACCATCCTGGTGCGACCCGGCCGCGCTGAAGCGCGGCTCGAAGGAATCGCGACTGGAAGTTGCTCCTACGTTCCGGTTCCGGATCCAGCTTCATGCTCCCCCCAGAGGCATGAGGGCACTGGTTAACAAATAACCGCCCGGGCGTTACATCGAAGGGTGTGGACAGACGCTTCGCCGGTCACCACAGGGATTTCTTTTTTCAAAAAAACTCTATTGATCGAGAACGGATTATCTGTTAATTTTACGCGAGGAAAGGGAAGCATGAATTGCTTTCTGGTGATACTCGGATGAACGACTCTCGCGGCATGACCAAGATGGAGGCACGGGGACTGGATTTTTTCTACGGGCCCTCCCATGCCTTAAAGAACATCAACATCCTCATCAAGCCCAACCAGATTACGGCCTTGATCGGCCCTTCGGGATGCGGAAAATCGACCTTCCTCCGCACCCTCAACCGCATGAACGACCTCATTCCTCATACGCGGGTTCAGGGGCTGATCTCTCTCGATAGCCAGGATATCTACCAGCCTGGAACGGATGTCGTTTCCCTCAGGCAGAGGGTAGGAATGGTCTTTCAGCGTCCGAACCCTTTCCCGAAAAGTATCTTCGAAAACGTGGCATTCGGTTTAAGGGTCTCAGGT
This sequence comes from uncultured delta proteobacterium, assembly GCA_963731045.1. Lineage (GTDB taxonomy): Bacteria > Desulfobacterota > BSN033 > BSN033 > UBA1163 > CAVSVC01. The sequence goes on from CAVSVC010000028.1 coordinate 57,333, forward strand.
CTCCGCTCCCGAACAGAAATCGAAGGCCGCGTCGAACAGAGCCTCAAGGATGTAGGACTCTGGGCCGAGATCTCAGACGGCCTCCAGGCGGATGCCCTGAAGCTTTCCGTAGGACAACAGCAGCGTCTCTGTCTGGCCCGTGTGCTGGCGGTCCGGTCAGAGGTCATCTTGATGGACGAACCCTGTTCCGCCCTCGATCCCGTCGCGACGCTCAGGATCGAAGAGCTGATGCAGGAGCTGAAAGAGAGCTACACGATTGTCATTGTGACCCACAACATGCAACAGGCTGCCCGGACCTCCGACTGGACAGGCTTCTTCCTCCTGGGAGAACTGCTCGAGTTCGGTCCAACCGGCCTTCTTTTCACCCGGCCCGGAGACCGTCGCACGGAGAACTATATTACGGGAAGATATGGATGAGACCAAGCCAATGCACAAGAATCTGAGAACCCTACTTTGGCTTCTATTTCTGCTTGCGACGGTCTTATGTGCGGGCTGCCAGAGGTCCAAGGCGGGATTGATTGTTGCGGGATCCACGTCCGTTGAGCCTTTTGCCGAACTGCTGGCCGAAGAATACATGCTCAAACATCCCGGATCCCATATCTACGTCCAGGGCGGCGGGTCGAGTGCGGGCATCGAAGCAGTCAGGTCTCGTGCCGCAAATATTGGCATGTCCTCACGGTCGCTCATGCCTGCCGAGGCTGACCTCCATGCCGTCCCCATTGCCAGGGATGCAATCGCAGTGATCGTTCACCCCCGAAATAGGGTTCTCGACCTGACATTAGACCAGATCAGAGAGATCTTCTCCGGGAAGATAACGAATTGGGGCGAGGTGGGAGGAGTCCCCCACCCTATCATCCTGGTTACCCGGGAAGAAGGTTCCGGCACAAGAGAGGCGTTCCAGAAACTGGTCATGGGAAAGGATGAAATAAACCTCGGGGCCCTGGTTCAGGATTCCAACGGAGCCATCCGCCAGGTTGTCTCAAACGATCCGAATGCCATCGGCTATATCTCCCTCGGGTTGGTAAACGAGGAGGTAAAGGCCCTCAAGGTCAAGGGAGTGGAAGCAACGGTGGCCAACATCGAAAATGGCAGTTATACCCTGGTGCGTCCGTTCATTTTTGCCTTTAAGGGGACACCGGCTGGAGAGGCAAAGGCTTTTCTGGAGTTCGTCCTGAGCCCGGCCGCCCAGAAACTGCTCGCGAAGGAAGGCCTTGTGCCCATTCTTTCGAAGACCACAGGCAAGGACCAGTGATCAGTGACCAGTGACCAGTGATCAGTAATCAGTGATCAGTGCAAGAAAGAAGGCAGAAAGCGGAAAACAGTGATCAGTGATCAGTTCGAGTGCTAAGTGATCGAGTTCCGAGTTCCGAGTAATGCAGGTTACGCGACCTTAGAACTCAAAACTCAGAACCCAATGAACTCATTACTCCACTCATTAACCCATTAACCTATTAACTTATTAACCCGAGGATACGTTTGGAACTCAAGGAAAAAATCACCGCGAAGGCACTCCTGCTGGTGGCTCTCTCTTCCATCACGGTTCTGGCCATCATCACCTTCTTCATCTTTGAGGAGGGTCTGCCGCTGATCTGGAAGATCGGCGTCAGAGCCTTCATTCTCGGGGAACGGTGGGTCCCGAGCCACGCGGAATTCGGGATTCTGCCGATGATTGTCGGCTCCTTCTGGGTCACCCTTGGAGCCCTGCTTCTCGGCATCCCCCTCGGTTTGGCCTGCACGATCTTCCTCGCTGAGTGGACCCCCCCTTCGGTAGGAATGGTGCTCAGACCTGCAATTCAGCTCCTTGCAGCCATCCCCTCCGTCATCTATGGGTTTTGGGGTCTGGTCGTCCTGGTCCCTCTTGTCCGGAACTACCTTGGAGGACCGGGGCTGAGCATCCTCTCAGGCTCTTTGATCCTGGGGTTTATGATTCTCCCCACGATCATCAGTATCTCGGAAGATTCTCTGAAGGCTCTTCCCCCTACGTATAAAGCAGGAGCTCTGGCCCTCGGAGCTACCCACTGGCAGACAATCTGGCGCGTGATGATTCCGGCGGCAAAGTCAGGAATCGTTGCAAGCATCATCCTGGGCATGGGCCGCGCCATCGGCGAAACCATGGCCATGATCATGATCCTGGGAAATGCCGTGAAAATGCCGGCTTCCTTTCTTGATTCCGCCAGAACCTTGACCACGAACATCGGGATTGAGATGGCCTACGCTTCAGGTGACCATAGACAAGCCCTGTTTGCCACAGGCGTTATTCTTTTCTTCATCATTATGGTGCTCAACTCTCTTGCGATCTTCCTTTCCCGAAGGAGGGGCGCTTGATGAGCAATCGCACCCGGCATGCCACCCAGAAGATAGCCAAAGTCCTCATCTGGATCGCTGCCCTTTCGACGATTGCCGTCATGATTCTGATCCTCTATCAGATTCTACGGCAGGGTCTGCCTGTTTTGAGTCTCGAATTCTTCGTGAGTTCTCCGCGGAGCATGGGGAGGGAGGGAGGAATCCTTTCCACCATCGTCGGAACCATCCTGCTCACCGTTGTGGGAGTGCTTTTTGCGGTTCCCTTCGGTGTGGGAACGGCCATCTTCCTGAGGGAGTATACCCGGGAAAACCGTGTCAGCCGTCTGATCCGTTTTGGAACCGACTGCCTTGCGGGAGTCCCCTCCATCATCTTCGGATTGTTCGGGTTCGTATTCTTCGTGATCTATCTCAATATGGGATGGTCCATCCTCTCCGGCGGTCTCACCCTGGCCATCATGATCCTTCCTACCGTGATCTGTACGGCTGAGGAAGCGATCAAGGCCATCCCCTACACGTACCGGGAGGTCAGTTTCTCTTTGGGCGGCACGAGGTGGCAGACCGTCACCCGATCCATTCTGCCCAATGCCCTGCCTGGAATCCTGACAGGCATCATTCTCAGCATCGGAAGATGTATCGGAGAAACAGCTGCCGTCATTCTGACGGCCGGCTCTTCCCTGGTCATGCCCACCTCCCTCTTCTCACCGATCCGGACGATGTCGATCCATTTTTATATTCTTGCCCGGGAAGGCATCTCCATGGAGATGGCCTACGGGACAGGGGCGGTTCTGATCTTGCTTGTTCTTGCAATCAATACCGTAGCCAGCACCATGCTTAACCGTTACATTCGTCGCAGAGCATAGAGGAAGTTCCATGTCAACAGAGGCCAAGATCATGACCCGGGAGTATAATTTCTATTATGGGACCACTCAGGCCCTCCGGGAGATTCATCTGGATATCCAGCCGAACGAGATCTTTGTCATTTTCGGCCCGGCCAGAAGCGGAAAGACAACGTTTCTTAAGAGCCTGAACCGCCTGACGGACTTGATCTTCGGCGCCCGGCACACCGGTACTATCTTCCTCGACGGCAGTTCCATCTACGACCCCGGAATCAGCCTCCCCCAGCTCCGGCGTCGCATTGGCATGGTCTTCGACCTCCCGACTCCGCTCCCCCTGTCGATCTTTGACAATATCGCTTACGGCCCCAGACTGAGCGGAACCACCCAGAAGAGACGCCTGATGGAAATTGTGGAGAAGGCCCTTAAGTCCGCCGCACTCTGGGAAGAAGTGAAGGATCGCCTCGATTCGAGCGCCCTGCGCCTCTCCGGCGGCCAGCAACAGCGTCTCTGCCTGGCAAGAACCCTGGCTCTTGAACCGGAGGTCCTGCTTCTTGACGAACCCTGCTCTGGCCTCGATCCCATCTCCACCACCAGCATTGAAGAAACCCTTAAAGAATTGAAGACCGATTACACCATTATTCTGGTGCCCCACAACATCCAGCAGGCTTCTCGCGTCGCAGACCGGGCAGGTTTCTTCCTGGACGGTGAGTTGATCGAGGCGGGAACAGCCTACCAGATCTTCACAAAACCCCACAACAAGAAGACGGAAGACTACATCACGGGGAAATTCGGATAAGACATTACTGCTGTCCAGTTTAAGGGGAATTTCTTGATGGTGTCGTTGATTTCATAGGGCTTTTGGATCGATATTCGCCCCTTGCAGACATAGGTTCACCACAGAGGCACAGAGAGCACAGAGGGGGGAGCATGGTTTCTGGAGAATCGGGAGGCCTCCTTCACAAAAGTTTCGGAGGACCAGCGGATTTTGCATTCGCTTCTTTGCCCCCGGCCGCAGTCTTGGCTCGCCCGTCGGAGCCTTGTCCTAGGCAGCGGGATCTCCGGATCTTCGGCCGATTATTCGATTCATGACGGAGTTGGCCTTTTGTCTGTCGGCCGTCTCCCCGACAGACAAAAAATGAAATCTCTGTGACCTCTGTGCCTCCGTGGTGAAAAATCTATTTTGGATAAGAGTGACATTCCGGACGGATATGCCACAATAAGGAGAGGGAGGAAACCATGAGTACCGAAACCCATTTTCAGCGCGAGCTGGAAACCCTGAAGGAAAACCTGCTCAAGATGGCGACCCTTGTGGAAGAGATGCTCCGTGAAGCCATTCAATCCCTGATGGAGAGAGATTCCGAGCTTGCGAAGAAAACCATGGCAAAAGAAGATCAGATCAACAAAATGGAAAATGTGATCGATGAAATGTGCCTGAAGCTTCTTGCCCTGAGACAACCCATGGCCGTGGATCTGCGATTCATCACCTCTGCGATGAAAATCATCACGGATCTCGAACGGATGGGCGATCAGGCCGTCAATATCTGCGAGAGGGTCTTCTCCTTGAACCAGGAACCCCAGCTCAAGCCTTATCTCGATATCCCCAGAATGGCCGAGATTACTCAATCGATGGTCAAGGATGTCCTCGATGCCTTTGTGAACCGCAATCCCAAACTCGCGCGCTCGGTTTGCGAAAGGGACGATGTCGTTGACGGATTGAACGATCAGGTCTTCCGGGAACTCCTGACCTATATGATATCAGACCCGAAGACCATCACCCGCGCCGTCCATCTCATGATTGTCTGCCGCTGCCTCGAACGCATTGCCGACCATGCTACCAACATCGCGGAGGACGTCATCTTCATGGTCGACGCCCTGGTCATCAAGCACCGGGCCGATCTCAAAGAAAAAGAGAAGGAGGCATAGACAGAATACGGGTATAGGGTACAGGTGTAGGGTGCAGGGGGCAGGGATAAAGAGAAATCGAAAACAGAAACAGTAATCAGTGACCAGTGATCAGTAAAGGCCAGCCAAAACCTTTTGCCGGATATAGAGAAAAGGGCATAGGGTGTAGCGATGAGTAGACATTGAATCCTTTGTCCCATGCTCGAAAAGACACCTTTACCGTTTTTACAGGCATCTGTGAACGGATTTTAGTCACTGGTTACTGATGACTGATCACTGGTTACTGGACTATGAGATTCGATACCAACCTTGAAACCCTTGAAAAACAGGTGATCATCGAAACCTACCGGTCCAGTGGGCCCGGCGGTCAGAGGAAGAACAAGACCGAAACCGCCGTCCGGCTCAGGCACCTTCCCTCAGGCATCACCGTCAGCGCAACGGAACACCGTTTCCAGAGCCAGAACCGCCGGCTCGCCTTCGAAAGGCTTCGTGACCGCCTGCTGGTGTTGAATCGTCCGAAGAAGCGAAGAATCCGCACCTCGGTGCCGCTGAGAGCCGTCGAAAAGAATAGGGAAGAGAAGAAACTCATTTCAGCTAAAAAACGACTGAGAAAAATCTCCTCGAAGACGGACTCGTGGGACTGATACGGAAAAAGGAAATGGTACGGCGACGAGGCCCGTATCGTCAAAGAAGGTTACGTTTGGAGGTGACGAAGCAGTAATAGAAACTCGCACTGCAAACGGTTATCGAGCTTCAAATCCAAGCTTCGGGCTTCGATACCAGCTTCCACAACGACAACCTCTTATTCCTTCCCGATGGTGCCATGTTTCTGTGATATAATGGTTCCATGAAAATCCGACTTCTCTTCTTCTTCTCTTTTTGCTTTCTTCTCTCCGGCTGTGCGCCCTTCTTTCCACGGCAGGTCCCCTCTTCTTTCATGAGACCGGAAGCGTGCCAGGCCTTCTTCGATCAACTGGACGCGACGGTTCAGGAAGAAGGGGTCAGAGATGCAGCGGCCTTTCCCATCCCCGGCTTTCCCTATCTCCGTACAAACCGTTTTCTGTCGGCACTGAAAGAAAACCTGAAGGATGGCGAGCCGAGAGACCAGTGGGTTTCGTGGATGCAGAACCTGGACATTGAAGCCCGGGAGAAGGAGATCAGTAACCTCTCCGGTGAGGCGATCTCCTCCCTCATTCCGAAAGGAGCCGGAGGTCCGGATCGACGGGCGCTGACCGATCGGATGAAATCCTGTTCCTCTGAGCTTCTCCATTCGGATAAAAGCCGGCCGAATTTTTTCACAATTCTCTCGCGGCGCGTATCTGTTCCGGATGAGTACTCCTGCGCCGTAAGAGCCATCGGCTTTTATCCCTTCGCCGTCATCCCGGTGGCTATTGCAACGCAAAGAGCCAGGCAGAAGGCCCGATCCTGGTTCAACACAAATGTCGAGGATCTTCCGATTGCAGGAAGGCTTGTCACCTATGTGCCTCCTGAAAAAGGTCCGACGGACGGAGCCAACATTCACGCCATTCTGAAGGAGTCCCGGAAGAATCTGCTGGGTATTCCTCTGCCGGATGCGGATCAGGCAAGGGAACTGATTTACCACTTCGCCCCAATCCTTGTCCAGGATACGGTGAACCCCTTTGACCGATTGGGAGAACTCTTCTGGCAGGATGGACGCGTGGCGGTCAATCCGGAAAAACCTGTACTCTACTACTATCTTTCCCACGCCTTCCTCAAGGGGGCGCCCATTCTTCAGATCAACTATGTCCTCTGGTATTCGGAACGGGCGGGAGACCTGTCCCCCCGGATGGAGCATGGCCATCTCGACGGGTTAACCATGCGGGTTTCACTCGATCACGAAGGAAATCCCTTTATCGTGGATGTGATCAATGACTGCGGATGCTACCACTTCTTCGTTCCCCGGCACGAACAGGTCCTGGAGATTCGCACAAGACCGTTCATGTTCGATCCCCTCGTGCCGCAATGGCTGCCCGCCCTTCCGCCTGACGGGCGTTTCGCGATCCGGGTCAATTCGGGCTGGCATCAGGTTGAACGCCTCCTTTCGCTCGAAAGACCCGCTGACGGCACACCTTACGCTTTGGTGCCCTATGAACGATTAGAGGCGCTTCCCCATGAGAATGGCAGGACGGAAAGCCTCTTCGACTCGGATGGAATCGCGAAGGGGTCGGAAAGAGTGGAAAGGTTCATCCTCTTCTCCATGGGGATTCATTCGATCGGCAGCATGCGCCAGAGAGGTCACCATGCCATCGAGCTTATTGGCCGCGCCCATTTCGACGATCCCCGCCTCTTCGACCAAAGCTTTCTGTTTAAGTGAACTCTCAACACAAGGTTTTCACCACAGAGGCACAGAGGACACAGAGAAGAATCTGTTTTTATCCAACCGGGAGGTACCGATTGGATAAAAGAACTCTGCCCTTCGGAAACTGGACACGAAGGCCTGATGTCACCTTCACTATGGCGGTCGCATGAATATTATTCTCGGCCGATAGTTGGAGGATCTTCTGGAGAATCGTCGCCTCCCGATTCTCCAG
>CAVSVC010000029.1:0-50357 GCA_963731045.1 uncultured delta proteobacterium
GCCTCCTCGGCCCCTTTGGTCTGCAGATCGTTCCGGGAATCCCACGTCCAGCTTCCCATATGAGGGGTCACGATCACGTTGTCCCGGTTGAGCAGGGGATGATTCTTATCAGGGGGTTCCTTTGCCAGCACATCGAGAGCAGCCCCTGCGATCAGCTTCTGATCCAGGGCGACAATCAGGTCGTCTTCCTTGATCACCTGGCCCCTTGATGTGTTGATCACCCAGGCCGATCTTTTCATGGCCCGGAACTGCTCCATGCCGAAGGAGTTCTCCGTCTCCTTCGTCAAGGGGGTGTGAAGAGAGATATAATCGGACCGGGCCAGCAGATCCTTCAGCTCCACCTTTTCCACCCCGACGGCTGACATCGCCTCTTTGGCGATAAAAGGATCGAAGGCAATGCAGTTCAGTTTGGCCCCTTTCGCTTTTTCCGCCACGCCTCGCGCGATACGACCGAAGCCGTAAAGTCCCACGGTCTGTTCCTTCACTCGTTTGAAGGAATTAAAATCGATGGCCATGGGACCCCATTTCCCCTCTCTCACCGCCTTCTGCCCCGGAAGCACCCTTCGCGCGATCATCAGAATCAATGCCACGGCATGATCGGACACCTCTTCCGTGCAAAAGTCGGGGATATTGGCGACCATGATTCCCCGCGAGGTGGCGGCCGACACGTCGACATTGTCAAATCCAACGCCCAGGCGCACGATGATCTTACAGCGATCCAGGCCGTCGATGACCTTCTTGTCGATCTTTGCCATTCCAACAATCATAGCATCCGCAGTCTTCGTGTGGGTGATGATGGTTTCCGGGTCTTTCGTCTGCAGGACCTCTAACTCAATTCCGCTCCGGCTGAAAATCCCCTGGGCGAGTTCCAGGGATGGGAAGGGGTGATCGGTGATAACCGTTTTCATCTTATCCTCCTTTTTTCTTCCTTTGGCATTGCCCTGCTATCCTGAAAAAGCCGACCGGATAAGCCGATCCGGACGCCGATTTTACAACGAGTCATGTTCCCATTAAAACTCTCCTCGAGACAGATAGCCTCCGTCCACATTCAGGTTATGGCCCGTCACCATCCCTGATGCATCCGAGGCCAGGAAGATCGCAGCACCCACTAAATCGTCGGTTTCCAAAACCCGGCCCACAGGAAAAAGGTGCTCATAATGGGCCTTCAGGTTTGGATCGTCAAGACGCTCCCTGGTTCGCTCGGTTCGGGTTGCCGAAGGACTGATCGTATTGACCCGCACCCCTTCTCTGGCCCATTCGACAGCCAGAACCCGGCTCAGGTGGATCACAGCGGCCTTGCTCACGCAGTAGGCTGAAAAGTCACTGACGCCCACCGAGCCGTAATTGGAGCCGAGATTGATGATGGACCCTTTCTTCTGTTTCAGCATCACCTTTCCGACCTCTTTCGAGACAAGAAAGGTCCCTGTCACATTGATCCGCATCACCTCTTCCCACTCCTCGACAGCTGTCTCAACAACCGGTTTTCGTGCGCCCATGGCCGCGTTGTTGACGAGAATATCGATTCTGCCGAAGCGATTGACGACCTGCCCCACCATCCCGGTAATCTCATCCGGTTTTCGATTGTCACAATGAACAAATCGAAACCCCTCTGCCGGATCCAATCCCCGATCGAGGAGATCGCTGATCGCAACTTTCGCGCCGCACTCTTTCAGACCCCGCGCAATGGCCAGCCCGATGCCGCGGGTTCCCCCCGTGACAATGGCAACCCTGTCGGTCAAATCGAATCGCTTGCTCAACAAAATGGCTCCTTACCCTACCACCATTCCGCCGTCGATGAAGACCGTCTCGCCGGTCATGTAATCCGACGCACCAGATGCGAGGTAGACCAAGAGGGACCCTACTTCGTCCAGGCCGCCAAGACGGCCGAGGGGGATCCTTTTCTTCCTTTGTTCGTTCAATTTCAGATAGTCTTCATCTCCGGACCCCGGATAGAGGTCCAAGGATCCCGGGGCAATGCAGTTCACCGTAACACCCCGCGGGGCCCACTCCGCAGCCAGAGCCCGGGTCATCTGAATCACAGCTGCCTTGGTCACGCTGTAGCAGAGCCGCTCCGGCATGGCCCGAACCGCGAGCGAGGAGGCAATGTTGATGATCTTTCCAGCCCCCCGGGCAAGCATCGTCTTCCCGACAACTTGAGTCGCGAGAAAAACACCGGTAATGTTCGTATGGATCATATCGACCCATTCCGTCTCGGGAATATCTTCGAACTTGTGGTGAACATGGGCGGCATTCTGCCCCGCATTGTTTACGAGGATGTCCACCTTTCCAAACTCGGATTGAACTCTTTGAACCAATCGGGAAAGGTCGTCGGGGCGTGTCACATCGGCCTGGAGGGCAAGAACTTTCGTTCCCATCCCCTTGACCTCTGCAGCCGTGCGATCAATCTCCTCCTGATGTCGCGCCACTAACACAAGATCGCTTCCGGCCTCTGCCAGACAGCCCGCCATGACCCTTCCAAGCCCCCTGCCGGCGCCCGTGAGGAGGGTCGTCTTTCCTTTCAGCACCGTTGACGAAAAGATGTCTCTGATTTCCATATCTCAACCCGCCAGTTGAAAAAAAGATATCGAAGCCGGGTGGGGGTACTGGAAAAGCCTTGCAGCGGTACCGATGAGAGTTGGCTACAAGCGTTTCCGGGTAAAACCGGGACTTCACCTAAAGTGAGAGCTTCCATAACCTTTCATTTTCGAAAAATCCGCAATTGCAAGGGTTTGGAAGTACCCCTTCCCGGGTTCGGTAAAGCAATATGTGGGTCAACTCACGAAACCGGATTCTTCAGGATGCCGATCTTCTCCACCTCCACCTCGATGACATCCCCTTTTTTAATGGACCCGATCCCTGACGGAGTCCCGGTGGCGATCAAGTCTCCGGGGAGCAGGGTGAAGTACTTCGACGCAAAACTGATCAGCTGGGGCACATTAAAGAGCAGATCGTTTGTATTGGAGGACTGGACCGTCTTTCCGTTCAGCCGGGTCTCGATCTTCAGGTTGTCCGGGTTCAGGCCCGTCACAATATATGGCCCGAAGGGACAGAAGGTATCCACGCCTTTCGATCTTGCAAAAGAATTATCTTGACGGTGAAAATCCCTTGCCGAAACATCATTCACAATGGTACAGCCGAGGAGATAGTCCAAGGCTTCGCTCTCTTTTACGTTTTTCGCTTTCTTGCCAATCACGACCCCGAGTTCCCCCTCATAATCGACCTTGTTTGAATCGGGAAGGATGATGGTATCCAGGTGACCGATGACCGACGTCGGGGGTTTAAAAAAGATCATGGGGACTTCCGGTGCCTTGAACGGAGACTCCTCGATGTGTTTCCTGTAATTCAGCCCGATCCCGATAATCTTGGAAGGCAGCACAGGCGCCAAAAATTTAACGCCCCCGAGGGGAACCTTCTCCTTCGTTTCGGTGGGCCCCGCAAAGATATCCCCTGTTAAGAGAGTGATCCCGTCGTCGTGAACGGATCCCCAAACGATCTGTCCTTTGTGTTCGAAGCGTGCTATCTTCATCTTTCTCCCTCCCTCTTCTTCTTTTTTACGGAAACGGCATGGAACGGAATCGATCCGGTTTCCCAAGGTTTTGCATACAATATATTATTAAATATTACATGTCAAGTACTTTTTGAAGGGCGCAACCTTCTTCGGCTCCGGAGGGTCCGACGGGATCAAAAAGGGGGAGGTGCCGCCTATATTGCGCCTTGATCTCGCCCGCGTACTGAAACGCTTCCCCCGGAGAGTTTCCCTCTCTATTCCTTTTTATCTTTCTTTTCCATCAGCGCCGCCAATACCTTTTCGGGCGTGATCGGCATGTCTTTGATTCGAATCCCCACTGCGTCGAAAATCGCACCGGCGATGGCAGGGGCCGTGGCCCCGGCAGCGGGCTCACCGATTCCCTTCGCGCCGAAAGGTCCCTCCTTGTGCGGGGCCTCCACGATGATCGGAACGATCTGCGGCATATCCAGGATGGTTGCCAGTTTGTAGTCGGCAAAGCTATCGTTGAGGATCCGACCCTTTTCCATTTTGAATTCCTCAAAGAGCGTGTTGGACAGGCCCATGATCACGGATCCTTCGATCTGCTGCTCGCACGCCATCGGATTGATCGCCTGCCCCACATCGTGTGCCGCAGCGACCTTAAGGACCTTCACCACCCCGGTTTCAGTGTCCACCTCCACCTCGACAGCGTGGGTTGCAAACATCCAGAAGATGCTGCTCATCCTGCCGTTCAGTCCGGTCAAGCCGGGATAGGCTGCCAGCAGCGGCGAGTCAGCCGGATTGAATTGGCTTTCGGCGAGAATATTCATGCCCCCGGGTCCGAATTTCCGGTTCAGGAGCTCCTTCAGGGGCATCCGGTCCCCAACCCCCTCTTCCACAATCACTCCGTCAACGAGATTCAATTTTCCGGAATCCGTCTTCAAGAAATCTCCGGCCAGGTCCAGGACCTTCTTGCGCACCTGCCGGGCCGCCATAAGAACCACGTTGCCCATGTGAAATGTGGTGCGGCTCGATCCAACCGCATCGTTGTAAGGGGTAATGGATGTGTCGGGAGGGGTCACGCTGACCGAAGCCAGCGGAACACCCATCGCCTCCGCGGCAATTTGAGACAGGACCGTGATCTGCCCTCCACCCGTCTCGGGTGTCGTGCAGATCACGGTCACATCGGCATCCTGATTCATCTTGACCACTACACTCGAGCTGGTCGGGGTCAGCGTCCCTTTCAGGATGACGGCCATTCCCTTTCCGCGCCGCTTTGTCCCGGAGGAGCGTTGATTGACCTCTCCCCAGCCTATCTCCCGGGTTGCTTTTTCCAGGGTATCCTTCAATCCGACCCCGTGCAGGATCTGACCATTGATGTAGAGGTCCCCTTCCACGTAAGCGTTCTTCAATCTGATCTCCAGAGGGTCGATCCCAAGTTTTTGGGCAATCATATCCATCTGGGATTCACAGGCCCACGTCACCTGCGTCGTCCCATAACCCCGGTAAGACCCGCTGGTTTCTTTGTTCGTGTAAACGAGCCGCGAGATCAGTTCTACGTTCGGAATCCGGTAAGGGCCGAAGATCGTATAGGCTCCCCGGATCGCCACACCCTGCGTATTGGAAACATAGGCGCCGCTGTCCCAGACGATCTCAGCCCTCCGGGCAGTAAGGGTTCCATCCTTCTTGACCCCGGTCCTGAGCCTCATGAACGCACCCACGCGGGTCTGGGTGGCTGTCAGGTCCTCTTCCCTCGAAAAGACCACTTTAACCGGTCTTCCTTTCGTAAATCGGGCCAGGGCCACGGCCACGGCTTCTGCGATCAGGGTGTTCTTCCCACCGAAGGAGCCTCCCACATAAGGAACAATATAGCGGACGTGGTCGGAGGGAATGCCCAGGGCTTCGCTGAGATCCCTCACCAGGATGTAGGGCCTGTCCGTTGATGACCAGATGGTGTAATGCCCTGTTGAGGCGTTGTACTGGGCGACCCCGGCGTGGGGTTCCATGGCGGCATGAGAAACCGGATGGGCACTGAACTCGTCATCGAAGATGACGTCCGCACTGGCAAAGCCTGCCTCCATATCCCCGAGCAGGTATGTCCGGATGGTGCAGATATTTGTCCCGGGCACAATGTCATGCCCTCCCCGCCGGTATCGGTCCAGGTCGGGGTGGATCAGCGGCGCTCCCTCTTTCAGGGCATCCCGCGGATCGAAGACCGCGGGGAGTTCTTCGTACTTCACCCGGAACTTTTCCACGGCTTCCAGGGCTGCAAGCTCGGTATCCGCCGCGACGGCCGCCACCGGCTCTCCCACGTAGCGAACCCGGTCGATGGCCAGGAATGGCTGGTCTTTGACTGCGCCGCCAAAGGTAAAAGGAAAATCCCTTCCTGTTACAACCGCCCTGACTCCAGGGACCTTCATCGCCTCAGAGGCGTCGATCTCAAGGATCCTCGCATGGGGAAGGGGGCTCCTCAACACCGCGCCGTAGAGCATCCCGGGGAGGTCCACATCGAACCCGTAGACCGCCTGGCCCGTTACTTTATCATTCGCATCCACTCTCGGGACTCGCGCACCAATGTATGAGGTTTTCATTTCAGACATTTTCTTTCTCGCTCCCTGAAACCGCGCGGACAGATTCAACGATTTTTTTGTAGGAACCGCACCTGCAGAGTACTCCGGCGAGGGCCCGTTTGATCTCATCTTCCGAAGGGGTTGGGTTCCTGTCGAGAAGGGCCTTGGCCGAAAGAATCATGGCCGGAGAGCAGAACCCGCACTGAACCGCCCCTTTCTCGATAAAACTCTGCTGCAGGGGATGGAGGATCCCGTCTTCCGACAGGCCTTCGATCGTGGTCACCTGAGATCCGTGGGCATCCACCGCCAGCATCAGACAGGAATTGACAGGAATGCCCCCGACCAGAACAATGCAGGTTCCGCAGTCGCCCGTACCGCACCCTTCCTTCGTTCCTGTAAGATGAAGTGAACTGCGAAGAACCTCCAGAAGCGTCAACTGCGGCTCCACTTCCAGATGGTGCAATTCCCCATTGACCGTCAGATCGATTCCTATTTTCACTTTTTCTTTTCTCCTTGAACAGATTGAACGGATTTCAAAAGCGCCCTGTAGGTAAGGACCCGGATCATCTCCTTGCGGTAGGAGCCCGTCGCCCGTAAGTCAGTGATCGGAAAACATCCTTCACCCGCAACCCTTGCCGATTCCCGGATCCGTTCCTCCGTCAGAGGACCGGCCAGGAGGATTTCTTCGGCCCTTTTGGCCCGCAAGGGAACGGGTCCGACCGAGGCCAGGGCGATTTTCGCATCCGTCGCTTCCCCCGTTTTATCCGAAAGAGTCAATGAGGCTGCAACACCGACCAGACAGCAATCCATGCCTTCCCGACGGCCAAGCCTCAAATAGACCGTTTCCGTGTGCGGCTTGGCTTCAGGAATGAAAAAAGAGGTGATGATTTCCGCCGGTGAGAGAGATGTCTTCCCGGGGCCCGAAAAAAGTTGCCCGATATCCAGCTCCTTTTTGCCCTGGGGCCCTTCTATGGTCACACGGGCTTGAAGTACCATCAGAGCAGGAGCGATATCCGAGGCAGGAGAAGCTCTTCCAATGTTTCCACCCACCGTGGCCAGGTTTCGAATGGACGGAGATCCCAGCCCTCCCGCAGCCTGGGTCAATACACGGTGGGTTGAGAGAACCAGGGGAGATCGCTCGATTTCGGAAATCCTGGCAAGGGGTCCGATGCGAAGGCCTCCTTCAGGGGCTGTCTCGATCCGGTTAAAGCCCTGGATGCGTTTCAAATTAACAAGTGCAATGGGGCGGATCTCCCCTCTCTTCATCCGGACGAAGAGGTCCGTCCCCCCTGCAAGAAAGTACGTTCCGCTCCCGCCCGCCGCCGCGATCTCGATACCTTCCTGGAGCGTGCGAGCTTCATAGTAGGTAAACGGCTTGAGTCTTTTCAACGTTTTTCCCTCTTTTCTTGAACTGCCTCACTCTCCTCTGGCCTATCGAGACCCGGAAGGGGAGTAAGGCATTCCCCTTCTTTCGCCGGATCGTTCATAACATGTTCCTTCTTCGACTTCCAATCTCCGGCCGAGCGGAAAGCCCTATTTTAACCAGCCCCTCTCTTTGTAGAAAGCCTTGACCACGGACAGCCTCTGGGGCAGCTTTTTTTGCATGATGGTGCCGCCATCCACATAATGAAGCATGAGTTCCATTTTTTTCAGCTCGGCAAGAAACTCCGAATCCTTGACCGCCTTTTCAACCGTTGCCGTAAGAACCTGTTTGATCTCATTGGGCGTATTCTTGTGGACAACCAGGCAATGTGATACATCCGTCTCCTGGTAGGCGCCCTTCTTTCCCATAAAACTGTCCAGACACGCAATGCCGGGATCGAGACCTGCCTCGGTGGGCGGCTCGAATACGAAGAGGATCCGGATCTTTCCGGCAGCCTGGAGCTGTTTGGCGCTCCCCATATCCCAGGAACCGATGGGAATCGTATGACCCATCACCGCGGTTTTAACTTCATTATCATTGTCAAATGGGACCGCCACCAGTCCAAGGTTGGCATTCTTGTTGAGATTCTCAATCAGCATATACCGAGTCGATCGGATCCCTGGACATCCGTATTTCACACCCGGGTTCTTCCTCGCATAATCCACAAACTCCTGCCAGGTCTTCCAGGGCGCGTCTGCAGCAACGACTAACACGCCGTAGATGGTGGCAAGCTGAGCAATGACATGTAAATCCTCCAACGAATAGGGTGGCTTGGCTTCGGTCAGGGTGGGGACAATCATGTTTTCAACGGTTCCAACGGCCACGGTGTGTCCATCCGGCCGGGCATTGGCAAGAGCTGTGAATCCAATCGCCCCCCCGCCCCCGGGTTTGTTCACCGTCACAACCGGGACTTTCAAATACTTCTCCATGGACTTGGAAAGGATCCGGTTGAAGAGATCCGGCTGCGCTCCGGGACCAAAGAGACAGATGTTCGAGATCGTCCCTGCCGGATACTTCTCCCCTGCGGCCCGGACGCCGTGAAGGGGCAGAATAAACATGAGAACGGATAGAATGCTTAACAGAAGAATCATCTTTTTTTTCATGTTTCCCTCCCCAAGGGTCTCACGTTCTTTCGAAATACGATGTCTCCAACAAGACTGCGGACAAGCGGGATTTCTACTTGACCCATCCCCTCTCTTTGTAGAACGCCCTGACTTGGTCCAATCTCGCAGGCAGCTTTTTTTGCATAAGGATTTCACCGTCAACATAATTCACCATGACTTCCATCTTCTTCAGGTCAGCAAGAAACTCCGGATCCCTGGCGGTCTTTTCCAGGGTACGCTTGAGAACCTGTTTGATGTCCTCAGGAGTTTTTGAATGGACGAGCATGATTTGCGAAATGTCAATATCCTTCTCCGCCACGCTCCGATCCATCGCCGTTGCCATGCAAGGCGTCTTCGGGTCAATCCCTGCTGATTCCGGGGACTCGAAGAGGAAGAGGATTCTGATCTTTCCCGCGGCCTGGAGTTCTCTTGCGCTGGCTAAATCGAATAACCCGACGGGAATATGCTTTCCCAGGACAGCAGCCGTGATCTCCGCCCGTCCATCAAAAGGAACTCCGGTCAATCCAAGATTCGCATTCTTGTTGAGGGTCTCCAGCCTCATGTAAAAAGTCGACCGGATCCCCGGACATCCGTACTTGACCCCCGGGTTCTTCCTGGCATAATTGACAAACTCCTGCCACGTTTTCCAGGGCGCGTCCGGAGCCACAACCAAGACATTATAAATGGTTGCAATCTGTCCCAGGACATGCAAATCCTCCAGAGAATAGGGTGGTTTTCCCTCGGTGAGGGTGGGGACAATCATATTTTCAGCCGTTCCAACGCCAATCGTATATCCGTCCGGCTTGCCATTGGCAAGGGCCGAGAATCCGATTGCTCCTCCTCCGCCCGGTTTGTTTACCGTGACCACCGGGACCTTCAGAAACTTCTCCATCGACTTGGAGAGGATCCGGTTGAAGAGATCCGGCTGGGTTCCCGGTGGAAAGAGAGAGATATTATTGATCGTCCCAGTTGGAAATTTCTCGCCTGCGGCCCAGGAACTACCCGATAACATTAGAACGAGAATAAAAAAAGCGCCTGCTAAAGTTAATACTCCAAATCTGTCCTTTTGCATGTCTTTCCTCCTTTAGAGTGATTCCTCCCGTTTTCCGTAAATCCCTTAAAACCGCCATTCAAAGGTTAAGAGAACCGTTTGTTCGGGTTCAATGCGGCAACTGCCGGGGCAATCTGGCCTTACGATAAGCTGAGTATCCGGCGTGCGCCAAGAGCAGAACTGAGATCATCAGAATAACAGCGGCGATTCGTCTCTCGACAAAAATGGAAAGCTTCCCGTCCGAAATAACAAGGGATTGGCGGAAGGCTCTTTCAAGCATGGGCCCCAGGATATAGGCAACCATCAGTGGGGCGGCTTCGTAGTCACACTTTTTCAGAATGTACCCCGCAACACCGAAGATCACCATCACGATCACGTCGAGCGTATTATTGCTGATACTGTACGAGCCAATGATACAGAAGAGAAGAATCATCGGCATCAGGATTCGGTAGGGAACCTTAAGGAGTTTCACCCAAACGCCGATCATGGGAAGGTTCAGGAGAAGAAGCATGCAATTCCCTATATACATGCTCGCCATGACTCCCCAAAAGACCTGGGGATGCTGACTGATTAAGAGCGGCCCCGGAGAGACACCGTGAATGATCAGCGCCCCCAGCATAAAGGCCAGGATGACATTCGGAGGGATTCCCAACGCCAGGGCCGGGACGAAGGACCCACCTGTCGCCGCATTGTTCGCCGTCTCTGGGCCTGCGACACCCTCGATGGCCCCCTGACCGAACCGCGTCGGGTCCTTCGATATCTTCTTCTCGATGGTGTAGGAAAGGAAGGTGGCAGTCACCGGACCCGCCCCGGGCAGGATACCTCCGAAGAAGCCGATCACCGTCCCTCGAAGAATGGGACCAATCGATCTTCTCCAATCATCACGATTCGGCAGAAGATTCTTCAGCTGTGACGTGAAAATGGTTCTCTCCAACTCCTCTTCGAGATTGATCAGCACTTCGGAAATCCCAAAGAGGCCCATGGCCAGGGGAATAAAATCGATTCCATCCAGAAGGTAGGGAGAACCGAAGTCAAACCTCGAAACCCCGGTGATCCTGTCGATGCCCACCGTGCCCAAGAGAAGCCCGATCAGAATCATGACGAAAGCTTTGCCCGCCGACCCTTTGCTCAGGTAGAGCAAAAAGACCATACTTCCGCAGATGATGGCGAAGATTTCAGGTGGGCCGAATCTCAGAGCGGCCTGCGCAAGGGGGAAGACCAAAAAAAGCAGGCCCACAAGGCTGAGGGTGCCTCCAATGAAGGAACCCATGGCCGACATTCCAAGGGCGGGACCGAGACGACCTTTCCTGGCCATCTGGTACCCGTCGAGGCAGGTAATGACCGACGAGGGTTCTCCCGGAATATTGACCATGATGGAGGTTGTGGAGCCGCCATACATCGCCCCGTAGAAGATCCCCGCCAGCATAATGATGGACGTTGCGGGAGGCAGACCAAAGGTGATCGGAAGGAGGATGGACATGGCCCCCACGGGCCCGATCCCCGGAAGGACTCCGATCAAGGTTCCGACGCACACCCCTATGAAACAGTAAAGGAGATTGATGGGCTGAAGAGCGACCTGGAATCCAAGGATAATCCCGGAGGTTAAATCCATTCTTTTTGCACCGACGGCTGACAGTGAGGAAACTCCGGACTAAAAGCTGAGAATCCCCATCGGAAGCCTGAGTCTCAAATAGGTAAAGCCAAAATAGGTGATCAACGATGTCAAAACGGAAACCATGATGACCGTACTCCACCTCTTCGATCCCATGCCCTTGAAGAGCGTCACCAGCAGGAGTGTCGTCGTGATCAAGAAACCCAATGTTTCCAGGAACAGGGCATAAGCGATCAGGGAGATAACGGCAAGACATGCTTTCCGAAGATGGGCCTTGTTTGGACCCTCCTGGATTATCCGATCGCCTCTTTTGAGAAAGGAAGCGACCAGGAGGTAAACGGAGGCCAGGAAAAGAAGGACCCCTACGAGAAAGGGCATCAGGCCCGGCCCCGGGCCGGTAAGTCCCCTGAGACCCAGCGAATAAGAATAGAACGTGGCGAAGACGCCTAAGCCCATCCAGAAAACAATCAGGGCAATCTGAAATCGCTTCATATGCTTTCCTTCATCCCCATCCTCACCGGATCCTCCGTGTGATTCCCTGCTCCCAGTCCCGCGAGCTTCGATGGCATTGCATACAATATTACACTCAACTATTTTGTCAAGAGATTTTTTTAGGGGATGTTTTAGGGGACGTTTTTGGGGGAGTCTTCAAGAAACAATTCCACAAGCCTCCTGCCGATCGAGATCTCTCTCAGTCGCTGTTCCAGACGTTAGGATTACGCGAGAATACCGAGGAGAAAGGATAGAGGGATGGAGATGTCCATGGTGCTACATCGTTAGTCACGAAAACGGCGAACGGCATCAGTGAGCCCCCGTCGTTCGCGCAGACGTCTGATCACATCCCCAGCGGACTTGATTTTCCCTTCATCGATCTGACGGGTCCCAAGTGCCAGGATCTTCAGGAGAGCTATTGTTTCCTGTGTTTGCTCGTAGCTTTCGATATCCTGTATGACCACCTTGACTTCGCCGTTCTGGGTAATCACCAGCGGCTCCCGACGTTCGTTCAGCTTCCTGACGATTTCGGCAGTATGGGCCTTCAGGTAGCTGATGGGCTTGATCCGGCGGGACAGTTTCATAGGGTGCCTCCATATCTCGAGGATGACTAATTTTAGTCCATGAACAGGTCAACCGTCAACATGGGTTAGGCGAATGGTGACGAAACCACGGTCGGCGAGCACACCAGAGACCTTCTGGAAATTGTCAGCTTTCCTTCTGCTCCGCATTCAGGCTGTCGTAGGAAATCTTTTTGGAGCTTTCTTCTCATAGAGGCTGAAGTGAAGGCTTACAGCGCGCAGCTTTTTGCGCATCCGGTGAAGCAACTGGTTGGCGGCTTATTTTCTCATACAGTGTTTCTGGAGCAATGTCGGCCCCGTTTGGCCATGAGATGGTCTCCACTCTGTACCATTGCTTTCTTGAGGAAATCGATATCTCGCAACGGTTCAAAAACAGCCCCCTCCCAAGGTACTCTGAAAAGTCCATGTCACCGTTTGTTCCGATCATCAAAAACAACGTGATAGACAAAATCTCTTTTGTATTCGATTCTGATCACATCATTCATATCCCACATGGTTCACCTCAGTCTAATGGTGCAATTTTCTTCATTTCTTTACCAGCCCCTGCCCGTTCCCAATCGTCCTCAAGTTCGCTGGAACGTAGGTCTATCCACTCTCTTACGAGCCTTGTTGCCGTCTTCGAGTTAAGACTTCCTTTCACAATGTTGCCGCTGAATCTGATGATGATCCCAAAAAACCTGCAAATCTCAGGCATGAGTCACCCTTTTATTATTCACTGCTAACGCTTCGGATGAGGCGCGGCCATAAGGCGCCGCCTGCATCCGCTTTGTTCAACGTATCATAGGGTTATCGTCCCCTCCAAATAGAGGACCGCCTTGCCTGAAATCTTCACTCGTTCTCCGGCATGGACACAGATCAATTCGCCCCCACGTTTCGATATTTGAAGCGCACGCAGATTCTTCTTGCCGAGCTCGTTGGCCCAGTATGGAATCAGAACACAATGGGCAGAACCTGTCACCGGATCCTCCGGTACGCCAACCCGGGGGGCAAAGAATCGTGATACGAAGTCGCTTCGACTTCCCCTGGCTGTGACGATGGTGCCACGACACTCAACCCGCCCAAGCGCGCTAAAGTCGGGCTGAATTTCCTGGACGGCCCTCTCGCTGTCCAGCACCACAAGGACGTCTTCTACGGAGCCCAGCACGGCTATCGGTGACACATTCAGTGCCTCCTTGAGGCCAATGGGAGGAGTCCGGCTATAGGCGGGTCTTGAGGGGAAATCCATCTCAAAAAGACCGTCTCGTTTGGCAACGATCAGTTGTCCGCTCTTACGGGTCATGAAACGGATGTCCTCTTCCGGCCAGTTCTGATAGGAGAAAAGGACAAAAGCGCTGGCCAGTGTTGCGTGCCCGCAAAGCGCAACCTCCGTCGTTGGCGTGAACCATCGGAGATCAAAACCATCGTCATTTCGAACAAGGAAGGCGGTCTCCGACAGATTATTCTCTGCTGCGACGGATTGAAGCAGCCTGTCTTCGATCCACGAATCCAGGATGCAAACAGCCGCCGGATTACCGGAGAAGATTTCCGAGGTGAAGGCATCAACTTGGTAAATGGGTACTTTCATCTTTGCTCTCCTTCCTTCGTCGAACGGTGCGGCTCACCGGGAACCGGATCAATCGCCGATCCGGTGAAGCCCCTGGTTTGCTTTAACGATAAATCTCTTTCCGATGTCCTATTTTTACGACCCAGACCGAAAGCTCATCGTCTTGGATCGAATAGACGATCCGATACCGTCCTTGACGGAGTCGGTATCTTTCCTGACCTGTCAGTTTTTCGCAACCCCATGGTCTTGGATTCTCAGCAAGCGCATGAATACGTTTGAGAATCTTTTTCACATCTTTATTGGGTATTGTGGCGAAGTCTTTCTCAACAGACGTTTTGAAATAGACTTTATATGCGGCCATCTCTCTTCAGCCTCTTAACCATTTCCTCGTAGCTGATCAATGGCTCTCCAGCCCGTTGTTCAAACGCCGCAATATCCTCGGCATCCTCTGCCAGAGCTTCTCTCACCGCATTGTTCACCAGCTCTGATACCGAGCGGGATGTCTCCACGGCTTTCAGCCGTAATGCTTTATGCAACTCAGGGTCCAAATAGACGGTAGCCCTTTTGGTCTGGGTAGTCATGACGTTACCTCCAATGTAGTTAAGTAACTATAACGTTATAACGTTTAGGCGTCAATCATCTGATCTCGGTCCCGTCTCGATCCCGGGATCAGGCCTCGCTAAGATGCTGACTATTCAACATTAACGTCTCGGGAATAGGGATTTTCAGGGCCTATCTCGTCTTTTTCGGTCCCGAAAAGAGGCTTGTACTGGCCAGCTCTCCTCTCCGGAGCTGATGGCCTTCGCAGCTTTCTACGATATCGTCTTTTTTGCCCCTGAAAAATTCATTATAGGTCCGTTTCAGAGGGCAAAATTGGGAATTACTCGTTTCAATTCAGCCGCTTCCCGTGGCCCGATCCCGTTAAAGATTCTTGATAATCGTGCCTGAATACCTGCGGAAGTAGTATAGAATCCTGTCTCTTTCTGCTGAGGCGTATTCGGCCGGAATCAATGATTTCCCGAGGTCGTGGAGCGCATGACAGATTGGATGTCAGAATTCAAGATCACCATCCTCTTTGTCGAGGACGACGGCCAGGGCCAAAGCATTTCGCAGCATGAAAGCACCGTACTCATTGGCAAGACTCATGATTGTGCGAGCGCCACGGTCCGTCCAGTCGTGATTCTTGCATAGGGCTCTCGACAGTTGTTCAGGATCAACTTTTCTCGTCGACTTTCTGGACGCAGAGTTTACAGTGGAATCATACTCAGATATGGCTGACTGAAGCAACGCAGGCTGGTCAATCATGATGCTTCCTCCGTTTCGCTATTGTCTAAAAAGATCCGTGTAATGCCATGTAAGGTACTCCACACTTGGCAGAAAGTGATGGGGTCTCCTTAATTGTCTAAATCATCGTAAACCCAATTTCTTTCAGATAATCAAAAGTCAGATCGTAAAACGCATGTTTGCGTGTCACATCTTCCATATCGCCCTTAGGGACAACGATGACCATGCCTTGTCGAGCGCGTGTCAATAGAACGCGATAGGTGTTCTTAAGATAGTTTTGCCGTTCCTTCTTTTTGATATGGTTCCAGCGATCGCCGCAAAAAGACCAATGCTCCCAACCATTTTCTGTGTATCTGAAATCAGCGTCCCATGTTACGCAGGCCCAATCAAGTTCAAGCCCCTGCACGTGGAATTCCGTGGCAACATCCTCAAGATAATACGACGAACGCACGTCTTCCTTCCCGTCAAGAAACCAATGAATGGGGTCCATGGGTGATTTCACATCGATTGCGTGTGGTTTCAACCTTTCCGCCTGAGAAGAAACCACAATACCATAACGTTCCGAACCTCGTGCCTGAGCTTTTAACCATTGTTTTGCTTTGCCAAGATCGCGAGTGATGACAATCGGATATTTCGATTTCAAATGGCCCAATGTCTTGCGTGCTTCATCCAAATCAAGGTCAAGCACTTGTTTGACCAATAGGGACACATTTTCGGCACGGAACGAACGCATGGATACCGCAAGATGCAATTCATCTTTCTGTACAACATGTTGACGCGAGGCAAGTTGTTCCAATACCTCTCCCGCGCCATATTCACTATCGGTAAGCCGAGAAGATATGTATATATGCCAATCCGGAAACGAGCGGTTTAGGGATTCAATCCATTCGCTGATTCCCGCCTCTCCGGTGTTGATCTCTTGGCCACCACCAATAAGGCATACAATAACTGCCCAATCCGAATGGCGATCAAGACAGGAGATCAAAAACTCAGGCTCGGACAGGTTGAAGGTTGGGTTGTTCTTTTTCCGGCGCATGAAATTCGATGTCTGTTCAACATTCCAAGCGCGTTGCGCCTCATCAAACAATGCGACATGTTCGATGGGCGGCTTTTTCGAATCAACAAGGCAATCATCACGGAAATGGTGAACATTCTGAATAAACATCTTAACTTCACTCATTGCCTCGCCTTTCTTGATTCTACGTCCGTGTTCTTTTTCGTGTCGAAGTCTATCTCGTGCCAGGGCTTCTCGCAGGATCGCTACGAGTGGACCATTACCTGAAAGATAAACGCTGTAGAGGTCGTTAGATTTGTCTATGTGCTTGGTTGCAATATTGAGTCCAACTAATGTCTTGCCGGCCCCTGGAACACCCGTTACAAAACAGATGGATTTGTGGGATTGTTCTTTCGATGAATGGATAATTTCGGAAATTGCATCGGATGTTTGACTAAGGTTGATTGCACTTGCATCACTGCGGGAGATATCGGTAACCGAATGACCGTTATAGAGAGCCATCGCCGCTTCGATGATTGTCGGGGTAGGACAGTATCGGCCATGTTCCCATTGTGTATGGTCAATGCTGTTGCCATCGGCAAGTAATAAAACGTTTTTGATCATTATCATCGAGCAATTCCACGTTGCTATTAATGGGAAAAAGGATTTTGTCGTTTTGCGGTGTTATGGCAATAACTGAACTGGCATTTTCTGCTTTAGTAGCAATGAGAATCGGGGCAATGAAATGGTCATGGCTGGATTCGTGAAAGTTTTTCAAATCCAAAGCATAGTCCCAAACTTGGTCTGTAGCATATGACGTGAATTCTCTTTCACCGATTTTGAATTCAAGAACAAAGATTACCGGTCCGATCAGAAGTACTACGTCGATCCTTTTTCCCATTCGAGGGATCGAATATTCAAAATAAATCGATCCCTGACGACAGGAGAGAACGTTCTGTAAAATACTAATTTCTTCTAACCACGCATCACGTTGAGTTTGTCCTAAATCGAAATCACTATTTCTCACCAGTTTGCCAAGAATCTCATCAGGTTTAGTATTCAAGAAAGTTGCAATCGAGTCAGAATAGTATTCTCGTTTCATATGCTTTTCTAAAGTTCCCGTCCCCCATCGTCGACGAGTTTTCTTCTTTTGGTCTGGGCTACAGAGATGATTTGGGCAAACTCCTCAATTCCTACCGCAACCCGAAACCGGTGTCCCCGCTTGCATGGTTGGGGCTTTCTCTATGCCCCGAAGGTACGACTTCAGACCAGGGTTTGGTCGATAGCAATGTTTGGGCGCCACCGGGCGGGGAGGTAATTCTTAGGTTGATCCGGAGGTTACCGGATTTCGAAGGGGACTCTCCGATCTGATGACCGTTAGAATAGGAAGGAACGAAAAGGATTTTCTCGTCAAGGCGGCGTTTTCTACAAAGATCCACCAGAGAGTCGAGGGTTTTGTTCATAGCTGGTGCCCTAGCCCTTCTGACATGGCTGCCTTCTCTCTTCTCACTAATGAGCCGCCTCTTTATCAATGACGAATGGTATTACTTTGTAGCTTTACAGCACCAGAACTATACTCTTTTGCATTTTCGATGTCAAAGGTTTTTTTGCATTCAACCTCATGTCAAGCCCCGTCTTCAGGGCCAAAGGCGGCATCACCGGGTGATTGGATTCTTTTCTCGGCCTCGTGCTTGATTCAACCCACAATAGGTGTTTTTCGGCCTGCCCACGGACGGGCTGTTTCGAGCTCGAGCCCCAGACGGAAGAGGGTAGCTCCGTCTCTGAAACCACCAACGGAGTGTATGTGCTGTACAGGTTAGCACGCATCATTGAGATGGCAGGCCACCCAGTGCTTGTCTCCCACAGAGACCAGGGGAGGGTCCTGCTCGGAGCAGATGGCCTTTCTTTCGGCGCACCGGGGGTGAAAGCGGCAGCCGGGAGGGACGTTCAGCGGACTGGCGATTTCTCCGGGTAAGACGGCGCGATCTCTCTTATCCCGCGGATGATTCGGGAGGGAGGCGGCGATCAGGGCCCGGGTGTACGGGTGAAGGGTATGCTGCAGCAGCTCCTTCGATTCAGCATACTCGACGATTCTTCCCAGGTACATGACTCCGATATCCATGGACATATAGGCCACCATGGCAAGATCATGACCGATCAGCAAGTACCCCAAGCCGATTCTTTGCTGCAATTCCATGAGAAGATGAATGATCTGGAGCCGAACGGAAACATCCAGGGCCGAGGTAGGCTCGTCCAGGATAATGATGCTGGAGTCCGTCGACAGGGCACGGGCAATGGCCACCCGTTGCCGCTGCCCCCCGCTCAGTTCATGGGGGAAAACCTCCCTCAGTGCGGGGTCCAGGCCCACCATTTTCATCGACTCAGCCAGTTTCGACTCCAGCTCTTTCTTATCGATCTGCCCGACAACCTCCAGGGGCTCGCCGATAATCTCCTTTATTCTGAGGCGGGGACTGAGCGAGGCAAAGGGATCCTGAAAAACGGCCTGGACTTTGCTGCGATAAATCTTGAGTTCCGGACCTCTCAAGCCATACAGGTCCTTGCCTTCAAAGAAAACCTTGCCCTCTGTGGCCCTTTCGAGAAGCAAGAGAACCTTGGCCAGCGTCGTCTTACCGCTTCCGGATTCCCCCACGAGTCCGACCACCTGCCCTCGCCCAAGGGAGAGATCGACGCCATCCAGGGCCTTCACCCGGGCAATGACCCTGTCCCGAATGATCCCGGCAGTGACAGGGAAGTGGACCCTCAGACCCTGGGTCTGGAGAAGGGGGCTTTCATTCTTGAGAGGGTTCATTGTCTCCATGTCACCGGATACCAGCATTTTACAGACCGATTTTGACCTAAAGACACTTCGGGAGGCTCTTCCTGCCGGCAGCGTTGATCCGCCATAGGAACACCGGGGATGGAAGCTGCATCCCGGGGGCAGGTTCGCAAGATTCGGAGGCTCACCCGCAATGGGCAGCCGCTTCTTCAGATCCCCCAACCCGAAGGCCGCTTGCAGGAGCGCCTTCGAATAGGGATGAGCAGGACCGTCAAAAAGATCCATCACCGGAGACCGTTCCACCACCTTGCCGGCATACATGACGATGACGTATTCGCACAGCTCGGCCACAATCCCGAGATTGTGTGTAATGAACAGTAAGGTCAGACCTGTCTTTTTCTGGATCTCCTTCAACAAATTGAGGTACTGAAGCTGGATGGTCACGTCGAGGTTCGTTGTCGCCTCGTCGGCAATGAGCAGCCTCGGTTCACAGCTCAAGGCAATGGCGCCGACAATCCTCTGCCGCATTCCTCCGCTCATCTCATGGGGATACTGCCTCATCCGTCGACGCGGCTCCGGAATCCGAACCGCCAGAATAAGCTCCATGATTCGCTGATCGAGAGCATCCCCGGCCAGGTCCGTATGGGCCTGCAGCGTCTCACGGATCTGATCCCCTATGGTGAAGACAGGATCCAGAGACAGCATGGTATCCTGCAGGATCATCGCGATCTTCTTCCCCCGGAGCCGGGTCATTTCCTTGGGGGTCTTCTCCAGGAGGTCCTCCCCTTCAAAGAGAATCTTCCCTTCAACAATGCGGGCGCCGGGAGGCAGAACCTGAAGAATGGAAAGCGATACCGTGCTCTTTCCACACCCGGACTCTCCGATGAGGGCCACCCGGTCCCCGTCATAGACGTCGAAGGATACCCTATCGACCGCCTTGACGACCCTCTTCCCGCCGAAGCTGAAGAAGTGCGTGCTCAGGCCCATGACCTGTAATAAGGGTTTTTTCTCTGTCGTCTGTCATGCCAAATTCCGATAGTGGGGATCCAGGTAGAGGCGAAGCCAGTCTCCGATCAAGTTGAATGACATGACCAGAAGCGCAATCGCGACACCCGGGGAGACAACGAGCCACCAGTAGCCCGCGGATAACCCTCCCCTCCCCTCTGCCAGCATCAGTCCCCAGGCCGGTTTGGGCGGGGGAACGCCGACGCCCAGGAAGGTGAGGGAAGCTTCCATCACAATGGCAATGCCGATTTGCAGGGAGGCGAGCGTAATCACGCTGTTCATGACATTGGGGAGAATATGCTTCCTCATGATCCTCATCTTCCCGCATCCTGCGATGGTGGCAAGGTGGACAAAATCTCTCGTCTTAAGGCTCAGCGTCTCGCCCCGGACCACCCGGGCATACCTCGTCCAGAAGACAAGGCTCAGGATGATAACGATGTTAAAGACGCCGGTCCCCACAATGACTCCCATCAGCATACCGAACATCACCACGGGGATACTCAGCCAGGCATCGGTGAATCTCATGATCACCTGGTCCACCCAGCCTCCCAGATATCCCGCCACCACTCCTGCGGCGGTCCCGATCAAGCCGGCAAAGATGACAGCACCAAATGACACGAGTAGGGAAATTCTTGCCCCATAGATCAGCCGGCTGAGGATATCCCTGCCCATGGTGTCCGTCCCAAGGGGAAACGAGATGGTTCCCCGTGCTTGCCAGAAAGGCGGCTTAAGCCTCTGTCTCGGGTCTCCGATCTCCGGGTCATGAAGAGACAGAAAGTCGGCAAAAATGGCCGTGGTGATAAGAATCAAGAGGATGATCGCAGGGCCCTTCGGAACTCTTCTCATGAACTCCGAAGTCCTGTTCGCGCGGAGGAAGAACGGACGAATCATCAAGGCTCACCTGTCTTTAATCAGAAAATCGCATAGCGCATAGCGCATAGCGTGACAATCAACATTAATTAGAAAATAAAAGTATCGTCTACCGGTTAGGGTAACGATGCCCGTATCGTCATTCGGTTACGTCCTTCGGTTTAAGAAGTTCACGCCTGCGTGCCGAAACGCAGACACTTCGGTGTGCAGGCACGTAACCCTTTGCCCCTAAACGAAACGGGCTTCGTTTCCGTAACCTTCTCCGGACATGACCTCTTACGTCAATGATACTCTGACCGGACGCGCGGGTCGACGTACGCGTACAGAATGTCCACCAAGAGATTGACCAGCACCATCATTGCAGAAATGAAAAGGGTGACGGCCTGGACAATATTAAAATCCCTGTGCACCGCCGCATCGTACATGAGCAGCCCCAGCCCCGGCCAGGCAAAGACCGTTTCAACCGCCACGGCGCCGGAAATCATCACCACCAGGTTCATCCCGGCTAAGGTAATGATCGGGATGAGCGCATTCTTCAGGCCGTGCTTGCCCACCACCAATTTCTCGGGAAGCCCCTTGATCCGGGTCAGTTTGATGTATTCGCTATTCAAGACCTGCAACAGGGACGAGTAGGTGATCCGGGTATAACCTGCACTGAAGTACCACCCCAGGGAACAGGCAGGCATGATCAGGTACGTGATGCCTCCGTATCCTCCCGTGGGAAGGATCTCCAGCTTTACGGAAAAGATCAGAACGAACAGCATGGCAATCCAGAAGTTGGGCATGGACAGGCCGGCCAGTGAAAACCATTTCAGGAAATCGTCCAGCCATCTGCCCTTTCTTCTGGCCGCCAGCACCCCGATGACCACTCCAATGAGGAGGGAGATAAACTTAGCGGCCCCGATGAGGAGGAGCGAGGCCGGCAGGCGTCCCACGACGATCTTCGAAACCGGCATCCCATAGTAGATGGATTCTCCAAAGTCACCCTGCAAGGCCCGCATGACAAAGGTGAGATACTGGAGAGGGTAGGGTTGATCCAGACCGAACCGCTGCCGGATCGCTTGAAGCTCGGCTTCGTCGGCACCCGGCTGAGCGATGATATAGGCCGGATCCGGACCGATGCGGGTCGCCACGAAGATCAGGACCGAGACAACCCACACCACAACCAGGGAAAGCAGTAGGCGTCTGACAATGTACCTTTTATTTCTTCATTTCACAGGACCACGATGTAACGCACTTCGCTTATCATGGCTTTGAGACAGAGATTTCGACGGATTCCCTCCCTCTCCCAACCTCCCCCTGATTCTTCCTATTTCTCCAGTTCGATGTCTTCGAGGGGCGCCGTAAACCAGATGAGGGGCTGAATCTTGTACGGATTGCCCTTCACCCGCGGTCCGACGGCCGCGGGGGAATTGATCTCCGTGAAGTGGATCATCATGGTCTTCTCGTGCATGAGCCTCTGGATGCGTTCGATCAGGTTCTTTCGGACATCGGGTTTGTACTCATTGAGAAACTGCTCCCACAAAGCCTGGATATCCGGATAAGTCCCATAGGAGTTCTGCGGACTGAAAAGGTAGGCCAACCGTGCTGCGATGGTCGCTCCTGAAAGGGCCTCCGGAAAGATCCCTCCCTTCAACTTCCCGCTCTCGCGCATGGCAAACCAGGCCGGCCTCTCCAGCCTCACCAGTTCGACATTGATCCCGACGGCCTTCCAGTAAGTGGCCACCTGCTCGGCAGCTTCCCCAGTAATTTGTGTCCGGATAGAATTTCCCCCCTCAAAACCATTTGGATAACCCGCCTCAGCCAGCAACTGCTTTGCCTTCTTCGGGATCATAAGGATCCGGAGGAAAAGACACCACCCAGGGATCCACGCCTCCTTCCAACCCCAAGGAACCGGAAGGTTTGCAGCCGGGCGAATGAATCTCAGCAAGGGTTTGCCGATCAATGGCCAGACTCGCCGCCTTCCTCACCCGCACGTCGGACCAGGGCGACTTGGGGTCCCACTGGGCCGCCAGGGTCAAAGGAAATTTCGAAGGACTCAGCGGCGTGAGAAGTCTCAGCTTCGGATCCTTCTTCACTTCATCCATTAAAACGTCCGTGATGAGGGTGGCGATATCCACCTCGCCTCTCTTCACCATGGCCAGGCGGGTCGTCCCGTCGGGAATGAGCTGAAATTCCATCCTCTTGATGTTGGGGACTTTCCTCCAGTAGCCTTCAAAGGCCTCAACCACCAGTTTCACGCCGGGGACGAATTCAACAAACTTGTACGGACCCGCCCCAACGGGATGCTGCTTGAAGCCGGCTTCCCCGACCTTTTCGACATACTTCTTGGGCACAATCCAGCCCACGGTCGTTCCCCCGATCAGGAAATACTCCAGGAAGTCCGGGAAAGGCTTCTTGAAATGAAAACGGACCAGATGGGTATCCACCGCTTCGACCTTTTCTGTCATATCCTGAAACAATTTTGCCTGCCTGGCCTTGTATCGTGTTGAAGCTGAACACCACATCCTCAGCGGTCATGGTGTCGCCGTTGTGAAACTTGACCCCTTTTCTGAGCTTGAACTCAAAGACTCTTGAAGTCCGGGCTGTTGCTGTACGACTCCGCCAGGCAAGGGGTGTACGTTCCTTCCGGCATGGGTTTCACCAGGGAGTCGTGAAGGACCGAGAGGGCAAACCATCCCAATGCACCCGCATTCCCCGTAGCAGGGTCGAACCAGTCAGCCGAGACAGCCCAGTGGATCGCCTCCTTCAACTCGCCTTCCGGAGACTTCGCGTGCGTCAATGCCGCACTGAAGATAAAGCTTCCCAAAATGACCAGAACCATGAGACCAAGAAACCGAGTTCTGTCCCGCTTCTTCATTGCCACTCCCCTTTCTGTAAGTTGTTAACCTCGATGATATGAAAAAAACCCACTGAACGGACATGGGTGAGCCAGTCGGAAAGGCTTGGGGGCGAACCTTTAATAGCCGATAAGCCATCATGCTTTCCCGACACATGCTGGACGTCACTTTTGGTGACTTCGACTCTCTGTTCCCCTAATACATCAAACATCACCGCCTTCCCAAGCCTTGGAAAGCAGGTTTACCCATGGCCGTTCTGCTGGAAGGTTAAGTCCCCCAAGACTCAAGGACCCGCCGTACTGGAACTTTCCAAGAGACGGCTGGGTGCAAGAAAAATCCACCCAACCGCCTCTATCCTGCAACAGACTGGATCCTTTTTCCTATAACATCTGAAACGGGCATTCAACAGAAAAATGAATGACCCTTTATAACCCGAGGATCATGATATCTTCAAAGGGCCATTTGGTCAACGCTTCGCAGCCCGTCTCGGTCACCCGATAGGTATTCTCGATGGCAACCCCGCCGGCCTCGCCTTCCGCGAAAAACTGCGCGTGGTAGGCGATCGTCATATTCCTTTGAAGTTCGATTTCGGGATCTTCCTCTGAGAAGTAATACGGCGCCGAATCCCAGGCTATCCCCAGGCCGCCGAAGTGGTTGGACCAGGTGGCCCGCCATTTCTTGATCTGCTCGGGGCTCTTAAAATTTTCACCGGGCTTGGGCCTCTTCCTGGCCAGTTCATGGGTGGTCACGCCGGGTTTGAGCAATTCCTGAAATTTGAAGAGCATCTCCACCGCGGTCTGGTAGATCTCCTTCTGAATTTCCGACGGCTTCGCCCCGACCAGGAAGGTCCGGTCATAGCAGACCTTGTAACCGCACCAGTTGACGTGACAGGCCTCCAGAGACAGGAACTCCCGGGGTCTGAGGATCCGGTCCGACCAGTTAAAACTTCGGGGGTTGCTTCGATCGCCCGCGTTGAGCACCCAGCCTTCGATATATTCACCCCCTGCCTGATAGATCCCCTTGGCCATAATCCCTTGAACCTCGTACTCCTTCATGCCTCCCCTTGCCTCGCGATAGACCGCTGCGTAGCCCGCTTCGTTGATCGACGCAGCCATCTTCATGCAGAGGATCTCTTCGTCGAACTTCACCATACCGCACTCATCGATCCAGGAATTTCCGTCAACGACCTTCAGGCCCTCCGCCCGCAGGGCATCCACAAGATAAAGATTGCAGTAATCGATGGAGATCGGCATATCCGCAACACCATGCTTCTTCAATAACCCTTTGATCTGTTTTGCGGTGATCGCCCACTCCTTTGTGGCCATCCCGGAATCCCGGTAACGATAAGGTTTCAATTGCAGGAGTTCATTTTCGTATAGTAATCGTCCCTTGAGCCAGGGGCAATCCTCTTCGACCCGTTTGCCGTCGATTCCCCTCACCGGGACGTAAGGAAATCCGGCATCCTTGATCATGAGAACAAAGCAGTAGGGGAGCGCTTTTCCGTAGGGATGGTTCCAAACACTGGAAAGATACCTTCTGCGGTCGTGGTTGTATACGATCGCGGATCCGATGCCGTATTTCGCCATGAATTGCTGGGCACGGTCCACCCTTTTCTTTCGCAACTCTTCCCAGTTAATCCTCTGTTGCCAGTCTACGTTTCCCAATCCAAATCGTAGGGGTACCCTGTCTTCTGTTTCCATTGTTTCCTCCTCTTTCTGTTTTTTTTGCTGTATCAATGCGGGTGTCTTCCCGGAATTGATTTTGACCGCGATGCCTTCAATTTGCCAACTCCATATCTTCGAAAGGAGCCGTAATCCAAAGGAGAGGCTGAACCCGGTATGGATTTCCTTTTACGCGTGGACCCACCGCCGTGGGAGAATTGGTCGACGTAAGAGGAAGCCACATCACTTTCTCCTGAACCAAGTTCTGGATCCGTGTGATCAGGTCTTTCCTGACCTTGGGAGTAACCTCCTGCGGGTACTGGTCCCACAGGGCCTTGATCTCCGGGTAATTGCCATAGGATTTTGGACCCAACAGGTAAGAAAGGCGCCCCGCGATCGTGGGGGCATTCGATCCGTCAATAAACAGGTCTCCTTTCATTTTTCCATTATCCCGGGCAGCGAACCATGCAGCTCTCTCAAGTAAGACCAGTTCCGTCGAGATCCCAACCGCCTTCCAGTAAGTTGCGATCTGTTCCCCATAGGCCCAGTAGGTGTTTTGCGGATAGAACTTCCCTCCTTGAAAACCCTTCGGATACCCTGCCTCAGCGAGAAGTTTCTTGGCCCGTTCCGGATCATAGGGGTCCGCAGGAAATTGAACTCCAAACGGATCATCCTCCAGCGCAATGGAGCCGATGGGTTTACACCCGGGCATGTAAATATCCGCCAGGGTCTTCCGATCGATGGCCAGACTTGCAGCCTGCCTGACACGCGCATCAGACCACGGAGATTTCGGATCCCACTGGGCCGTCATGTAGAGGAGCCACCGGTTTGGGCTCTGGGGTTCCAGAAGCCTCAGCTTTGGGTCTTTCTTGACGTCTTGGTAAAACATGTCGGTCATCAGTGTCGAAAGATCGACCTCACCCCGCCTCACCATGGCCAGACGGGTGGCCGGTTCAGGAATATAGTAGAACTCCATCCTCTTAATAGAGGGAACCTTTCGCCAGTATTCTTCAAAGGCTTCTCCCACGGTCTTCACGCCGGGAACAAATTCAACGAACTTGTATGGACCTGCTCCTATCGGATGCTGTTTGAAGCCGGCATCCCCCACTTTTTCCACATACTTCTTCGGTAGGATCCATCCGATTCCGGATGTCCCAGGCAAAAAGTACTCCAGATAATCCGGAAAGGGTTTCTTGAAGTGAAACCGTATCAAATAGGGATTCACGATCTCCACCTTCTCGGTATTGCCGTGAATAAACTGGGCCTGGGCGCCTTTATACCGCCAGAAACTGAAAGCCACGTCCTCGGCTGGTCATGGGGTCCCCGTTATGGAACTTGACGCCCCTCCGGAGTCCTGAACTCATAGGTTTTCGAATCCGGGCTGATGCTATAGGATTCCGCCAGGCACGGGGTGTGAACTCCTTCACTCATGGGTTTCACCAAGGCATCGTGAAAGAGCTGCAAGGGAAAATAGGCCGTAGTCGAAGTGCTGCTCAGGGAAGGATCGAAGGCGTCAGCCGAAAAGGACCAATGAATAGCCTGTTTCAAGACTCCCTGAGGAGGTGCAGCTGAAACGCCGGTTGTTCCGAAGCAGAGCATTGCCAGGAAAGCAGCAACCATTGTTGCCAAGAGGCGCTTGTCAGTCCTTGTTCCCATAGCCAACCTCCCTCGTTCAAGTTTTCGAAGTTCCATCGATACTTCCCGATTTCCCGTCATTCAGCATGGGCGTTTTTCAGCAGCCTGTTAGAACACCTTCTTCCTCCGCCATTTCTTCGGGTGGTCGCTCGGGAGCATGAGTCCGCTCACGTCCACTCCCAGGTCGACCATGGCTTTTGCCAGCACAATGGCACAGCTGTATCCTTCGAGGACCGGCACCTCCCATCCCATCTCCTTCAAGCGCTTCTGGACAAAGGGTTGCAGCCAGAAGGTGGCCGAACACCCGAAGGTGATGACTTCTGCGCCGTCCTCTTCGATGGCCGATACGGCCTCTCTCACCGCACATTCGACCGCCTCGGACGGCTCCCCCCGAAGGGCCTTCTCTCTCTCCTCCAGGATGGCCTTCCCTGTGCTTCCGGGACGGGGGAGCGGAAAGTTTATGTTTCTGATCGACGCACACCTCTCGGTGAAGCGATGCTGGACCACCAGATTGTAGTAATACATGTTGTGCGATTCGGAAAGGTCGATGACGCTGAATCTGTTTCCCAGCATGGACGCGATGTGCATCTGGGAGAAGGCGCAGGATGTGACAGGGATCTTATATTTTCGGGCGATCTCCCTGGACTCGAAAAAACCCGGCTCTCCTCCCCCAAGGAGGACGATGGCGTTATACCGGCCGCTCTCACATGCCTCCCGGACGATCGGCAGGCGGGCTGCGGCAGCAAGGCAAAACTCCTCGCGGTTCTCAACGGGCCAATCGCCATAGGGAGCAAGGGGGCCTTCGTGCTGGTCCCATTCCACATCCTCCAACAGAGGTTTGAGGGTCTTATAATTCATTAACCGTTCTTCTTTTGAGCCTGTCCTGGGTTTCAGAAACCTGCTGTCGGCAGGCATCTTGAATGCGGATATCAACAGAAACCGGTACTTCTTCTTTTCATCCGACATGAATTGAACCTCCTCTTTCACCCCGGCATGGGGTGTTCACGCTGACAGGGTATGAATTGGATTCATAAGGACCCGGACAGGCCGGTCGGAAAGGCTTCGAGGCGAACCTCTTTACGTCACAGCACCCTCGAACCTTCTGCAGCCATAAGGGACTTAAACTGAATCCCGTCCGTTTCCCTCAAATCTCCCGATAATCGCCATTCGAAGCCTTGGAGAGCGGCTTGTCCGGGTCCTTTCCTCGGTTGACATCAGAGCTTCCAGGGAATCCCCTTGTTGATCAGCTCGATGCCCCCGGGAAGAACGACGACATCGTCCTCAAAACGGATCGTAAACGTCGTATGACGCACCCCTCCGGTCACGGCGAGTGTCCATCCCGTTCTCAAGAGTGATGTCCCGGTCCGCCGGGTGGGGCGGGTCGTGCATCGGACCGAGACCGATGCCATGAACCGTAACATATCCGTATGCCTGGGCAGGTGTGGGCAATGCAGCCTTATCCGTCAGATATCCCGCTTTCTTCATCTCTCCCTCGCCCAATTCGGCGATCTCTCGAAGCGTCACCCCGGGCTTCATGAGGGCGAGAATCTTTTCATGGGTCTTCACAAGATGATCGACGATCCGTTTTTGCGCCTCCGTTGCCTTTCCGACGACCCAGGTCCTGGTGAGGTCGGAGCCGTATCCCTTGTAGACACAACCGACGTCGATCGCGACGAGGTCGTTCTCCTCGATCTTCTTCCAGTTGGCCCCAAAGGCCCTGTGGTTGAGCGTCCGGATCCCCGATTGGACCATGGTCTCCACTTCCCGGATGGCCCCTCTTCGCTTCAGTTCGATCTCGACCGCCTTCTGGACCTCGCTCTCCAGGACCCCTACCTTGGCTGCTTCCATCCCTGCTTTCAATCCCGCCTCGGCGATCGCCACCGATTCTTTGATGAGGTTGATCTCTTCAGGTTCTTTGACGATCCGTGCGAGCTGGAAGATCTCGTCCGCCCCTTTGAATTGAGCCTTTGGAAGAACCGACTTAAGCTTCTCGAAAGTGCTCACGATGCACACATCCTTTTCAATGCCGATCGTTCCTTCGTCCACTCCCTTCTCCTTGAGCACCTCGGCCATGTACTCATACCAGCTCTTCTTCCCGAAAGGTTCTTTATCAAGGACTCTCACATCTTGAATCCACGTTCCCTCCTTCAGGCCGTTGGAGGTCAACCACAGGCAGAGGAATACAGGGTCCTTCCCTTTTTCCCTGAACACGATTAAAGGCGCCTCCGTCGGGGGGACCGGCTCCACAGGATACCAGGGCAGGTGTTGATACATCCCCGACAGATAATACTGATTGGGCCATAGATGTACCAGGATCGCGTCCATATGGCGCTCTTCCATCAGTTTCCGGATCCTGGCAAGCCGGTTCTGGTAATTAAAGGTCGTTCCAAAAATGTTCATTCTTTTCTCCTTCTTCTCTTTGAGAGAATGAGCTGAGGGTGCCCGTTACATCCTTTTTTTGCCCTTCCCGTGTCGATTGATTCCAAACCCATTGTGCAACAGGCTTGAGGATCAGTAGTCCCATCACGATCAAAAAAGCTGCGGAGATGGGCCGGTTCAAGAAGATCGTGAGGCTGCCCATTCCCATGACCATGGACTGTTGGAAGGATCGTTCAAGTTTTGGTGCCAGGATCAAAGCGAGGACAAGGGGGGCGACCGGAAAACCCAGCTTCCGAATAAGGTATCCGAACACGCCGAAGACCACCAGGGTCCCCACGTCAAAAGCCGAATAATTGACCCCGTAGGCTCCAATCACACAGACGATCATGATGACCAGAACCAGATACTTGTACGGAACCTTGAGCAAGCTTGCCCAAATGCCCACCAGGGGCAGATTGAGCGCAAGAAGGATTCCATTCCCGACAAACATCGAGGCGATGACCCCCCAGAACATGTCCGGGTGCTCCTGGAGCAACATCGGTCCCGGCCGGATTCCGTGGATCATCATGGCCACGAAGATCATGGCCACAGCGGCATTGGTCGGGATGCCCAGAGTCATGAGCGGTATAAACGAAGAGGTGGAGCCTGCGTTGTTGGCCGTCTCCGGGGCGACAACGCCTTCGATGGCGCCCTTGCCGAATCGCTCGGGATCCTTAGATATCCGTTTCTCAAGGGCATAGGAGGCAAAAGAACTGATGACAGGTCCTCCGCCTGGAAGGACGCCCATGCACGCCCCCAAGACGCCACTCCTTAACATGGGAGCCCAGGATCTTCGCCAGTCTTCGCGAGTCGGAAACACGCCCTTCAGGGCGGTCTTAAAAATATCACGGACCTCCGGTTCCTCCAGGTTGAGCAAGACCTCCGATATGCCAAAGAGGCCCATGGCCACCGGAACAAAATCCAGACCGCTCAAGAGCCTGTCGCTGCCGAAGGTGAATCGATCGACACCGTAGGCGAGATCCTGTCCCACCATACCGAGAATCACCCCCAGACTCATCATCATGAGTCCCTTCAGAACGGACCCCGACGAGAGATAGACTGCCATCAGCAAACCAAGCAGGAGCAGCGATGCGTACTCCGGAGGACCGAACTTGACGGCGACATTCGCCAGGATCGGGGCGATGAAGACCAGCATCAGGACACTGATGATCCCGCCGAAAAAGGATCCGATGGCCGAGATGCCCAGGGCAGGACCGGCTCTTCCCTGGCGAGCCATCTGATACCCGTCGATACAGGTCACCACGGAGGCGTTCTCCCCCGGGATGTTGAGGAGGATCGACGTGGTGGACCCCCCGAACATCGCTCCGTAATAGATTCCAGCCAGCATGATGACCGCCGAGACAGGCTCAATTTTATAGGTGATCGGAAGAAGAAGGGCGATCGTTGCAGAAGGACCGAGTCCGGGCAAGACCCCGATGGCCGTTCCCAGGACTGCCCCGATGAATCCGTACAGCAGATTCACTGGCGTCAGAGCGATGCCGAATCCCTGGACCAGGCCTCCAAAAACATCCATCCACGGTCCTCCTACAGGAACCCTTTCAATAATCCAGGGGGGAGGGTCACCCCCAATATCCGATCAAACAGGAGATAGCTTCCGATCGAAGCCGTTAGGCTGATGGTGGCGACTTTCCACCATGTCGTCGTTTCTAAGATCCGCAGGATCATCAGTGAAAGAACGATCATAGCAATAACATATCCCACAGGGTCAAGAATAATGCTGTAGATGAACAGACCGATGATCAGTAATCCCGGTCGCCACGCAATACGAAAGGCCTGCTTGCCTGGACCTACCTTAAGGAAAGCGTAAACAAGATAGATGATGGACAGACCCGAAAGGAAGGCCCCTGCCAGGAGGGGAAAGAAGCCGGGTTTTGGATCGAGAGGCGTTCCCAGGGGCAACCTTAAGGATCCCACGACGTCCCCAATCCCGATCAAAAGGAAAAAGAACCCTGCCCAGATATCTCCTCTTCTTAACATTCTTCCTCCTGTCATGGCCGAGAAGCTGTGAAAAATCAAAACAAACGAAAGAACTATCCCCTGCAGCAAGAGGGCGAGGCCGTTTGGAATTCTTTAAAACGACACCTCCCTTGAGAGACTGGTGTCGCAACGTCTTGCGACGGGTGAAACGACCGAAGCAATCTCACAAGGCATCGAAAAGAAAGAGATGCCGCGCTCCTTGGTCGCTGCATTCAAACACCGATCGAGACACAGTCCCCCAGGGGAGAGGGGACGCCATTCATCCCCCCAGCAAAGCTGAGGGGTATTCCGGAAATTTTTATAATATCCCGTGCCCTATGAGGGCGGGGAAAAGATAGAAACCTATTTTTTCACGGCTGCGGAGCGCTTTGCAGCCTATTTCCCAAAAAGACTCCTGAGTTCCTTGCAGGATTCGTAGTCGGCCCGCCAGAACTTGGCAAACTCGTCAGGGCCTAAATAGTTGATGTTCAGACCTGTCCTTTGCATAAGGGCCTTTATGGAGGCATCTTCCGTCATCTTCCTTAAAACTCCACCCAATTTATTGATGACAGGACGGGGCGTACCCTTTGGAGCCGTTATGCCCCGCCACTGCATCAGAACCATATTGAATCCCTCCTCCGTCAACGTAGGCACATCGGGAAAATCCGACGAACGCTCTTTATCAAAAAAGACCAACGGGATCAGTTTCTTGGCTCTGATATGGGGGAGCATCATCTGGGGCGTACCCGCAACAATGTCGACATTGCCACCTAGGCCGGCAAGCAGGCTCTGCCCGGCCCCGTCAAAGGAGACCATGCGGACGGAGATGCCCGTCTGCTTCATCAGTTTCACCCAGATCATCTGAGAAGGAGAGTAGGGGCCTCCCAGGCCTGCAAGCAACTTGCCTGGATTGGCCCGGATCCACGTCATCATCTCCTTGAAGGTTTTGAAGGGGGCGTTGGGATGGGTGCACATGACGGATGCGTTGTAGGTGATCCGGCAGACCGCCTCCATATCGTCCGGGCCCTTCGACCTGCCCTCGATTGCCGGCAGGGAAGTACTCCATCCGTCCCCTGCCGAGAGCAGGGTATAGCCATCCGGGGATGCTTTGGCCACCAACTCCGTACCGATAATTCCCAATCCGCCGGGCTTAAGCTGGATGAGAATCGGTTGTCCAAGGTATTCCACTGCGACGCTTGAAAGCGCACGTCCGATCAAATCGGATTCCCCTCCGGGCCCAAAGGGGACCACAAGCGTGACCGGCTTGGTGGGATACTCCTGCGCCCCGACCAGGTGCGGAATACCGATGGCAAGCAACAAAAAGCAACCGCAGACGACGCTTCTTCGCAACCGTTTCTTCATGCCCCTCTCCTTTCTCAGGGTGGAGATCGAAGTTCGAATTGGGATCCAGGGATGATCCGCATTTGTAGTGCTATGGAAACATCCGCGCCCGACAGATTCCTTGTCTGACCGGCCCGTGTCCCGCAAGCCCCGGTCTTCAGGCCGGGGTGAAGGGACACAATATAAGTGAGAGTACCTTACCGGGAAGTCCTTCAAAACACTTAGGACCGTCGAACGGCTCCGCCCTTTAGGGCGGAGAGCTTCACTTCACAGCCTCATCGGAACGTCTGTGCAGTCGTTCGTCACTCCTATTTCTTGAAAAGACTCTTCAGTTCTTTGTAAAGCTCGTAATCCGCCCGCCAGAATTTGGCAAATTCGTCTGGCCCCAGATATTGGATGCCCTGACCTGTCTTCTCCATCATGGCCTTCACAGAGGCATCCTCCGTCATCTTCTTGAAGGCCGCACCCAACTTATCAATGATCGGACGGGGGGTCCCTTTGGGAGCAACGATGCCCCGCCACTGCAGACACGTGAAGCTGAACCCTTCTTCCATTGCTGTTGGGACGTTCGGATACTCGTGAGAACGCGTCTTGTCCAGGTAGATCAACGGAATGAGTTTCCCGGCCTTGATGTGAGAAAGTAACATCTGCGGAGTGCCTCCGGTCACGTCAATGTGGCCCCCAAGGGCGGCAAGGACCATCTGTGCCCCCCCATCGAAGGACAAGATCCTGACGGAAAGGCCTGTCTGCTTCATGAGATATCGCCAGAACGTTTCATTCGGGGTGTAAGGCCCTCCCACCCCGATGAGCAGTTTGTTGGGATTGGCCTTGGCATACTCTATCAACTGTTTGAAGGTCTTAAACTGAGAATCGGGCCGCACACACAGCAGGGTAGAATTATAGTTGATGCGGCAAACCGCCTCCATATCGTCCGGACCTTTTGACCGACCTTCGATGGCCGGGAGCGCGCTATTCCATCCGGAGCCTGCAGCCAGCAACGTATACCCGTCCGGCGGAGCCTTCGAAGCCTGATCTGTGCCGATAATGCCCTGTCCGCCGGGTTTGAGCTGGATCAG
The DNA here is from genome assembly GCA_963731045.1 of uncultured delta proteobacterium. Taxonomy (GTDB): domain Bacteria; phylum Desulfobacterota; class BSN033; order BSN033; family UBA1163; genus CAVSVC01. The sequence continues at coordinate 33,740 of CAVSVC010000029.1, forward strand.
CATCGGCTGGCCAAGGTAATCCACGGCGACACTGCCGAGAACACGTCCACTCAAATCGGAATCCCCGCCGGGCCCGAAAGGGCACCAGAAACGTGATGGGTTTGGTCGGGTACTCCTGAGCCGGGACCCCCGGGGGGAAAACCACGGCGACCAATAATACCATAAAAGAAAACATCGTCCATTTTTGAAGTCTTCCCATACCCGCCTCTCCTTCGTTTAAGACATGAAAGCCCCTTCCCTGTCCGGGAACAGGGTTCTTTCATGGCACCGCAGGGCCCACATCACTGGGTTGCCCCCAACCTTTTGAATTGGACCAGGGCATCCTCATAGTTCGTTTTGTGTAACCGCTGGAATTCTTCAGGGGACAGGTAGTGAGGAACGAACCACATCTTCTGCAATTTAGACGAGACCTCCGGGTGCTTAACGGTTCTTTCAACCGCCGGGATCAATATTTTCTTGGCCTCTTCGGGGATCCCGGCCGGAGCCAGGAAACCGAACCAGCTCGGGTGCAGATTCTGTTTGTAGCCCAGCTGCGCCCAGGTGGGGATGTCCGGCAGATCGGGAACTCTCGTATCCAGCAGGACTCCTCTCAGTTTACCGGATTCGTAATGGGGATGAGAGATGCTCATGGCCAGGAACGTCGATTCGATATGCCCCCCCAGGAGGGCGGTGATGGCCTGACTGCCTCCCTTGAAGGGAACCTGCATGATATCGACCCCGGTGGCAAATTTGATCGTTTCAAGCTGAAGATGAATGCCGCCTACCGTGCCGCAGCGAAATCTGCCGGGATTCTTTCTGGCATAATCGATGACGTCGGAGAATTTCTTCCACGGTGCATCGGCCTGCACCGAGATGACGATTGGAAAGAAGACGTGCATTCCCAGGTGTTCGAAGTCACGGAGGGGATCGTAGGGAGTATCTTTGGGTCTCAGGGAGGGACCGATGATCAGGCCCTGGGAACTGCCGTAGTGAAGCGTGTACCCGTCCTTGTTGCTTTTCGCCGCAAAATCGGCTGCCACGGTTCCGGCTCCCCCGGGTTTATTCAGAGCAATCACGGGCACCTTCAGAATCTTGCTCAATTCCTCCGCTGCCGATCTGGCAGCGATGTCGATCCCGTCTCCCGGCGCACCTGCAATGACAAGCTGGATGGGACGGCTGGGGTAGCCCTGGGCGCCAAGATCGGAAATCCCCAGACTCAGGGTCAAGAAGACCGAAAACAGACCAAGGGCAAGAACGCGGCGTTTCATAGGTTTCCTCTCCTTTCAGTGCGATTCGATTTCATCCTTCGGACGGAAATGTATCACTTTCATTGCTTCACGCGCTTATCCGTATCCAAGTGGTTCTGTAATTTATTTTAAATTTTCCAAAATGTCAACCATTTTTTTCCATATTTTCCATGAAATGTTTCATGAAATTTTCCATGAAATGTTTGATGGGAAACAACAAGTGAGGTGGAATGTTCGAATGGAATTGACAAGGAAGTTGCGGATGATTTAAGATTCCTCTGGGAATGAGAAACCCTGTCAAAAAAATGATTTACCAAGGAGTTTCCTGTGAAGCAAAAAATGATTAAGACAGATGTCCTGGTTGTGGGCGGCGGCATCGCCGGCCTCATGGCTGCCATACGGGCTAAGGAGAGCGGGGCAAAGGTGGTCCTGGTCGACAAGGCCAACACGCTCCGAAGCGGATCCGCGGGCACGGGGTGTGACCACTTCAGGGCCTATATCCCGGAATTTCACGGCCCGGACATGGAACCTGTGGTGGAGGAGGTCTTCCATTCGCAGGCAGGATGGACGAGGACGAAGGAATTTGTTCGCACCTGGATGGAGCGATCCTTTGAGATCGTCAAACTCTGGGACAGCTGGGGCATCCCCATGAAGTACAAGGGAAAGTGGGAGTTTGCCGGCCATGCGGTTCCCGGAGGGATCTTCAGTACCCTGAAGTACGCCGGCCAGAACCTGAAACCGATCCTGACCCGGGAAGCCCGAAAGCGGGGCGTGGAGATTGTGAACCGGGTGATGCTCCTCGACCTCCTGCGGGACGGGGGGATCGTTGGGGCAGTCGGCGTGGACACCCGGGCCGACAATTTTTTCACCTTCCTGGCCAAGGGGGTTGTTCTGGGAACGGGAGGGTGTGTGAGGCTCTATTCGAGCCCGACCCCCGGTTGGATGTTCAATCGGGCGGATTCCCCCCACACCACCGGAGATGGCAGGGCCATGGCCTACAGGGCGGGAGCGGAACTGATCAATATGGAAATCCCCGCGCGGTGGGCCGGTCCGAAATACTATGCGAGGTGTGGAAAGGGCACATGGGTGGGGGTTTTGAAGGATCCGCAAGACAGACCGGTCGGCCCCTTTGTGACCAAACCCGATCGGAAATACGGGGATGCCATATCCGATGCCTACAAATCCCTCTTCGAAGACTACTCCAGATCGGGCAAAGGACCCGTCTACATGGATTGCAGGGACATCACGCCCGAGGACTACCGGTACATGATGTACTGGATGAGCCACGAAGGAAACACGGGCGTCATGCGTCATATCAGAGAAGAGGGTGCTGACATTCGGAAACATCCTATCGAATTTATGACCTACGAGATGACCACGCGGGGAGGGATTTATTATAACCATCGGGCTGAGACCTCTCTGAAAGGGCTCTATGCTGCCGGCGATGAGTATTTTGGGGGCGCCTCCTGTGCAGCAACGTTTGGCTGGATTGCGGGAGAGAATGTCGCTGGCTACGTCAAGGAAGTGGAAGCCCCGACAGCGGGCCAGGTCAAGAACGTGGACAGGGTGAAAGCCTTATTGGAGGAAATCCGGGGGAGAGAGACAGGGGAGACCTGGCAGGAGGTGAATATTGCCCTCAACCAGACCATGGTCGATTACGCCGGGCCGATTCGTTATGAGAATATGCTGAAGGCGGGAGCCGATCACCTGAAGCGGCTGAAGAGAGAAGGCCCGTGGAAATCTGGTGGCGAAGAACCCCCATGAACTCATGCACTGCATGGAGGTATTGAACCTCCTGGACGTCGGTGAGATCATCTTTACAGCGGTTCGCAAGAGGGAAGAGTCAAGGGAGAAGTTTGCCCGTCTCGATTACCCCTTTGCAAACCCCATGCTCGATGGAAAGATCCTCATCTGCAAGAAGAAGGGCAATAAACCGGTCGCCGAGTGGCGAGAGATGAAGAAATAGGGGCACTCTGGTCTTTGATTGGAAGGGACAACGGCCAGGAATACTTCCAAAGTTTTAGAATGCGGCTGCTTTGTATCTTATGGGTAATAATCGCTTTCACTGAGAGAGCGGTGGATCTTGACTGGGGAATCATGGAGTACACGGTATAAGGTTGCCGCTCTAAAACTTTTGCAGCATCCCCGGCCGTTGCCCCGATTTTTGTTGGTTTTTTCCAAGGGTTGAAGTTTTACCAATTGTTCAAGACAAGAGGGTATAGAGAATTTGAATTTTGAATTTTGGAATTTGTTTCGAGATTAGATATTCGCCTGCCTGCCGCAGGCAGGAATTTCGGATTTCAAACTGCACTCTTATAGGAGATAAGAATATGCCTCCCATCATTAGTAAGGATCGTTGTATTGCGTGTGGTACCTGTGTCAACATCTGTCCGCAGGACGTCTTCTTCGGCTCGAAAAAGAAGAAGGTGCCGAAGGTCGCCTACCCCGACGAGTGCTGGCACTGCAATGCCTGTGTCCTGGACTGTCCCAAAGAAGGGGCCATCCGCCTGAGGATCCCTTCGCCCATGCTGATCTGTCATAAATAACGAAACGATTTCTTATGGAGGAAATCGAATCATGACCGAGTATGTCGTCGTCGATACCCACCATCATGTTCTGCCCTCGGAGGCGGTAAAGTTTGCGAAGAAGACGGACGAAATCGATTACCTCTTCGGATTGAAGCGGTTTTCCATCGCCTACGCCTGGATGCAGGATGTCGAGCGAACGCTCCGCTATATGGAGGATTGCGGTATTCATCGGGTGCTGATCAATCAATGCTCATGGAGCCCCAACGGCCTCGAAACGTGTCAGGCCATCAATGACGGATATGCCAGGATTCAGCAAGAGCACCCCGGCAAGTTCATCACCTGCGCCCACGTCCCTGTCCACGAGGGACCTGCTGCACTGGATGAATTGAAGCGGTCGATCGAGGTCCTGGGACTGAAGGGCGTCGCGTTCCTGAGTTCCTATGCCCACATCACCATCGACTCCGATGCGATGATGCCCCTTTTCGAGAAGATCGCCCGATATGATGTTCCGATCGTGATTCACCCGACGTTGAGGCGTCCCCTCTGGGGAGGGTTCAAGTACGACCTGTCGACCACCGTCTCCAGGGAATACGACGTGGCCAAGTCCGTCGTGGAGATCCTGTACGGAGTCTCTGCCCAGGTTTCCCGAGCTCAAATTCCTCATGCCCCATTTCGGGGGTTCCATGCAGACATTGAGATGGAGGATGGTGATCTCCCATCAACCTGAGAACTGGGACCTTCCCTCGGAACTCAGGGGACATGCCTTGATGCACGAGGAGTTGAAGGAGAGAGGGCTGTGGGACGATTTCAACCGTCAATTCGACAAGCTCCACTTCGATTCCGCGGGATACGGCGGGGCCCCGGAAGTTCTTCGGGCAGCGGCGGATTCGATCCGGCGGGACCGGCTCACGTTTGGCACCGATTATCCTTTCGAGTATCGCAATCCCAAGGATACTCGCGAGTATATTGCCAGCATAAAATCCCTGAATATCTCGGAAGAAGACAAGAAGAATATCCTCGGTCGGAATGTGCTGCGGCTTTTTAACATCAAGTGATGAATCGTAGAAAAAATCTGACAACCAAGGTTACTGCATCGTGTAAGAATCTAAGGGAAAGAGAGGCTGTATGAAAAAGAGAATGATGGTATTCTTGTTGGGGATCGGATTGGCCGTCCTGGGATCTTCCACCCTTATCGTACCGCCAATGCATGCTCAGACGTTTCCCAGCCAGCCGATCCAGATGGTCATCACGCTGGCCCCGGGGGACTCGCTTGACCTGACAGGTCGGGCCATCGGCACAGAGATGGCGAAGATCCTGAAAACCCCGGTGGTTCCGTCGAATAAGACCGGCGGGGCGGGAACGGCGGGAGCCGACTTCGTGGCCAAGGGCAAGAAAGACGGCCACACGATTCTTTACATCAATTCCAATATCATTTACTCCTATGCCTCGAATCCTGAGAATGTGCCCTACAATCCCTTTCAGGATTTAGAGCCTCTTTGCCTGGCGGTCTCTGTCCCGTTGCTCCTTGCAGTGCAACCCGAGTCTCCATGGAAATCCTTGCAGGAGCTGGTGAACTACATGAAGCAGAATCCGGGAAAGATCCGTGGAAGTTCAACAGGGGTGGGCTCCGTAGGCCATTTCGGGTATGAGGTGGTTCGTGCTGAGACAGGGGCCGAGATCACCATGATTCCTTACAAGGGGGCCTCTCCCGGACTGACCGCCCTCTTAGGAGGTCACGTGGAGGTTGCCATCCCCTCTTACTCCCTGGCCGCCCCCCAACTTCAGGCGGGCAAGATTCGAATTCTCCTGACTTCAAAAAAACTCCCCGAGTATCCTCAGATTCCAACCCTGACCCAGTTGGGCTATAAGCGCGATATGTCCTCTGTCTGGTTTGGATTCTTTGCCCCGGTTGGAGTTCCGGACGAGGTGAAGAAGACCCTGGTCTCCGCCTTGGAGAAATCGATCAAATCCGCCGAGGTCGCCAGTACGCTCAAGACCCTCGGCGCCCTGGAGGATTACCGAACCGGTGAAGAGTTCAAGAGGATGATGACGGATGAGTACGGGATGATCAAGAATCTTTTCAAGAGTGCAGGGCCTCCTTCCAAGTAAGGAGACTGGTCGGAAACGGGTTCGAGCTTAAACAGAGAGAGGGGGCCAGCTCCAACGAGCGGACCCCCTCTCTTTTTCATCAATTCGATTTCCTCCTGACCTTAGATCGTTTCAAGGGCCTTGAGGATTCGAAGGAGCTTCACGTCTCTTTCCTTGCAGACCTCGGCTTCGCTGCGGCCTTTGTAGTCGTAAAAACCTTTCCCTGACTTCACACCCAGGTGCCCCTGTTTCACCAGCTCAATGATCTTTGTCGGCTTGTAGTCCAGCGGCGTGGGAGGAAAGGAAGGTTTCTCGATGTTCCGAACGCTCAGATCGAGCCCGCCGAAATCGATCCTCTGGACGACGCCCACAATCATCATCCGCATGGCGAGTCCCCACTTGGCCGCCTCATCCAGTCCTTCTGGAGTCATATAATCATTATCGAGGAGGTAATAAACCTCACGCTGTAACGCAAATTGAAGGCGGCTGACAAGATAACCGGCAACGAATTTCTTAAACACGGCCGGCTTCTTACCCATCTCCCTCAAGACCTCTGCCATAAACTCGACGTTTGCCATATCCGTCTTGGGGCCCTTCACAACATCGACCAGCGGAATGATCTGCGGCGGGGCATACCAGTGAGCAATCAGAACCTTGTCCGGCCGGGAGGTCTCCGCAAAATCGAAGACATTGAGAAAAGTAGTATTGCTGGCCAGCAGTGTTCTCGGAGGACAGTATTGATCCAGCTGGGCGAAAACCGTCTTCTTCGCCTCCTTGTCTTCCGCCATGGTCTCGAAGGCAAGATCCGCATCTCGTGCCGCTTCTTCGATGGAGGTCGTTGTAACAACCCTGCCCAGGATCGATGGTACCGATTTCCGATCAACGAGCCCCTCTTCAGCCATCGCTTCCAGACTCGATTTGATTAAGGCTATAGCCCTATCCAGGGTTTTTTGAGTACGGGACATCAGGGAAACCTGGTAGCCCGCCTGAGCAAAGGCCTGTGCGATACCGTGCCCCATGATTCCTGCCCCGATGACAGCAACTTTCTTGATCCCTTCTTTCATTGAACTCCCCCTTTGTTACCTTTATGTTTTCGAAGAAAGAGTCTCATCATTGCGAGGATCGACATGGCCCCCTCAACCTATGCTTTCAATCGCGTTATGGGAAGGGAGATAAACATGAGGTCCGCTCGCAATCGACGTTGTGGGAGACTTAGGTTGCGGGATGATCACCGTAAGGTTCCAATACGACTAATTTGAGACAGTTGTGATATCGAACTTCCAAACGAATCAGGTATCGCCTGTATTGCTAGGCTAATCATGACACCTTCAAACGCGTCTCGGGCCTCTTAGGCTACCGCCGTCAGCCCCCCGTCCAGATAGATGATCTGACCGGTGATGAAGTCCGAAGCCGCCGAGGCCAGGAAGATGCAGATCCCGACCAGGTCCTGCGGTTCGCCGATCCGCTTGAACGGAACATTGGCAACGTATTTCTGATATTTCTCCGGATCGCCCAGCGTCACCATGGCCATGGGCGTCCTGATGAGCAGCGGGCCAATGGCATTCACGTTGATATTGTACGGCGCCCACTCCGAAGCCAGGGACCGTGTGATCATATCGACTGCGCCTTTGGTCGCGCAGTACCCTTCATTGCCTCCCCAGAGTGTCGCCCGCACGCCTCTTACCGATGAGATGTTGATCACTTTTCCTTTCTTCTTCTCCACCATCACTTTGCCGAACTCGCTGCACGCCAGCATGGTTCCTCTGACATTGACGTTGAACAGCTGGTCCCAGTCCTCGACAGGAAACCCGACCGCAGGCTTCTTCGTGTTCAGTCCCTGGGAGTTGACCAGAATGTCAACGGTCCCAAACTTCGCCACAACCTGGTCTACCAACTTTGTCACGCTGTCTTTATTCAACACGTCCACTGAAAATGCGGCCGCTTCGGACTTCGTTTCCGATTGAATCTTCTGTGTGACGGCCTGCAGTTTCTGGGCGTTACGACTGGCCACGACCACCTTGGCTCCCTGTCCGGCCAATCCATGCGCCATGATTTCGCCGATCCCGCCGGCACCGCCTATCACCACTGCCACTTTTCCATCTAATCTGAACAGATCCGCCATCGATCCTTCCCCCCTTTCTTATTCCTCTACGATCCCGACAAGCCGCACCATGCCGCCATCCGCCATTTCGCACCGGAACGGAAAGGCAGCGACCGTGCAACGCTTGCCGGTCAACAGGTCGACATCCCCGCCGGCGTTTTCAACGGTAACGATGCCGTTTCTCAGAAGAATCCGGTGGCAAGGTTCGTAATCCGGGAATTCGACATCCGGGTCTTTTCCCGTCTCTTTCCGGTATTCCTTGTCCAGCCAGGGCATCGTCTGTGAGAGTGGATAATGCCACAGGGGACTGTCGGTAGCCCCCCAGGTCCCGGCAATGCCTTTGACCTTCTTCTTCACCAGCCATTCCGCTCCATCCGGTCCGAGGCCGGGATAGTGGTTGTAATACTCATAATTATTCCATCGCCAGAGTTTATGGAATCCCGTATTGAAGACCACAAAGTCCCCCGGCTCAATCTTGGGCGAGGCCTTTTCGAGGTCCTGGGAGGTAATGATATGCCATTTCTTCAAATGACGAAGGTCGACCACGACACCCTTTCCGTAGCAGTTCTCCAGCGGGACCTTGTCGAGCATCACTCCCCCTTCACAGGGGTGCAGGACGTGACTCGGGGCATCGAGATGGGTCCCCGCATGCAGTGTCCCGGTATAAACGACGCTCCTCTTATGAAAGCGGCCAAGATACTCTACTCGCTGGAAGATGAGATCCTGTCTGGGTCCGGGGAATGGCCACAACGGGGTATCCGTTCCAAAAGGCTGGGATAAGTCATAAATCTTCGTTGCCATGGCTTTCCTCCTATGAGACCTTGAGTCCCAGGAATTTTCGCGCTTCATCCGGGGTTGCGGGTTCTTTGTTCAATTCCCGGGCAATCCTTACCGCACGGGCCACGAACTGGGCATTACTCTTTACCAGCTCCCCTTTCCGGAAGTAGATGTTGTCCTCCATCCCTACCCGGACGCACCCTCCATAGATCATCCCCATGGTCGTCAGGGGAAGCTGTGCCGCTCCAACGGGCGTAATATTGAAGATGGCGTCCTCAGGAAGGAACTCGAGAATGGAGTTGAAATATTTGGGGGTGGCATCGACCGCACCCTGGTAGGTCATCCCCAGCACAAGGTTGATGTAGTAAGGCTTCTCGACAAGACCCTTCTTGATCAGACTCTCGACATCCCGAAGCATGGAGTGGCTGTAAATCTCCATCTCCGGTTTGATTCCGAGCTTCTTCATCTGGGTGACATAGTTTTCGATCTCCTCCGGCATATTTGCAAAAGGAATCCCTTTGTACTGCCCCGTGAGCCTCATGAGGGTCCCCATATTGAGGGAGGCCATCTCGGGTTTGGCATGAATACATTCGATTCGCTGCTCGAGGGATAAATTGGGTCCTCCCCCGGTTGAATCCTGGATGATGATCTTACACTTGGAGCGGATTCGGTCATGAATATCCTGAAAGACCTCTTTGCTTCCTGTCGTCACCCCGTCTTTATCCCGGGCATGAATGTGGGCGATGGCAGCCCCTTCCTGAAAACAGGCATAGGCCGATTCGGCGATTTCCTCCGGCTGCTCGGGAAGGTTCGGGTTCATCTTCTTGGTGACCAAGGCTCCTGTCTGAGCCACCGTAATAATGACTTTGTCCTCCGGTATCCTGATCATTGTTCGATTCTCCTTTCTCTCAATTGATATGATTGACCGCCAGGATCATCTGGGGTCTTTATCTTTGCACGACAATCTCTTATCATGATGTCCCTTTGATGTCAAGGGCCGGGGTAAGGGAAGGTGAGAAAATCCTTCTATTTAGGGCCTTTCATTCTCTTTTTCAATTTCTCAGTGAGGTCGAAAAACCCTTCATATTCGATCGGCTCCAGGCCGTGAGGAACCGTAGAAGGGAGGGGTTCCTTCCCGTGGAACACCCAGGCCTCCTTTCCCATCCCCAGAGAAATCCCGAGCTCAACGAGGACATCCGCATCCACAGGAGCGGAGAGAACGAAGATCCCCATTCTTGCACGCCGGATCTTTTCGATGCGCTGCTGGAGGGGCTCGGCCTTCCGGGAGGTCTCATCGTTCCAGATCAGACTCAGCTCATTGCCTTCAAAGGCCATTTCGACCGCCTGAACTATTTGAGGCTCCGTGGAGCCGCTGGAGACGAAACAGTCTCCCCGAAACGGAACGTCGACGGTTTTCGGGGTCGTCTGAATTCTCTTGAAGAGCGTCCGGTCCAGGGTCAACTCTTTGATTGCGCCGTTCAAGAGACTCTTCGCGGTCTCCAGATCTTTTCGGTAACGGGCAGCGTTGATCTTTTCGATCTCGGGCGAGCCAAAGGCCTTCACGGCGATTTCGCGAAACTTCAGGGCCAGGAAGCTTTGAGAGTGAACCGATTTGGAACTGAAGCATTTTTCCAGAATCGTCTTCGTTTCGGAGTGCCACTGTTTAAAAACCTCGTGGTCGGCATGGAGGCTTCCCATGGAATCCGCTTGATCAAGCTGGTCCCGGATGACATCGATCGGATCCCTTTCAGCCATCGCTCTTCCCTCCTTTACGACTCTTTTTCATGAAGTGAGGATAGCAGCGGAACCGCCGAAAGTCAACCCTGAGCGGCGCCGAACGGGTCAATCCTTCGGGAGCCAGAAAATCCGTGGCGGGGGCAGGTGAGATCGAACGGGGGAACGGTTTTCTTTGAAGTCGCAAGTAATGTAGGGTGGATTAAGCGAAGCGAATCCACCTTTAAGGATCAGGGACCCTTGTTGCCTGCCAGCACTCCATCTGCTCAGCGCTTTTCATCACTGCTTTTTGGGGTATCCCCGGATGTTGCTTGACGCTAACCGATCACCTTGAGATCGTTGAAATAGGTTTTGTAGACTCCCGAATCCCGTGACAGGATGCAGTCAGCATGTACAAGGGCATGAGCGCCGATGATAAAATCACCCAAGACATGAAGCCGCTTCGAAAGCGGCGCGGCGCATCGCGGGCAGGTCACTTCAATGGCATGGCCGCATTTGCCGCACGAAAACCGGTTCTTTGGGGCTTTTCTTGAATATTCCGCCCATCTCGAACCAGCCAGAAAGAGCGCCCTATCGTTCGAATGGACAAGCCCCATCCCCGTGTCTGCGAGAAACGATTTTAGCTCTTTTTCGGAGGGAAACCCGGCCGCGAGTTCGGCGAAAACGACCTCGCAAATGATGAGCTTCCCTTTTGAGAGATGGCGGTCCAGGAGCCGCTTCGATGTCTCGCCGAAAGGTTCATCGGGAATCAGGACATCCAGAATGATGTTCGTGTCAACGGACGTTATCATGCCCGCGGGCCTCCTTCACCAGGTCGTCGCTTCGCAGTCCTTTCAGATGTTTCAATCTGCCCATCCATTTGTCGAAGGGAGATTTGGTGACCACTTTGCGGATGACCAGGAGGTCGCCTTTTTCCTCAAAGCCCACAGCCTCACCCGGATGGACTCCCAGCTTTTCCCGGACCTTTTTGGGAATGGTGACCTGTCCCTTGGATGTTACCTTTGCGGTTATCATGATTCACCTCATAGTAAGGAATAATTAGCCTTACTATAATTGTAAGGAATCAGCGAGTCTTAGTCAACCATTAAGAATGCAGTCCATCCATTCAGATCACCTTCCACCAGGGCACCGCCAGCACAGTGGGCGTCAACCTTCAGCCCCCGGCATCGATGCGGGTCTGAGGCCCAAAGCAGCTTCTATTTTTCGTGATTGGTTCAGAGGCATCCTTACGATTCGGACTCAACCTCCTCCAGACGCCGGTCAGCAAACAGGTAGCCGCAGCCGCAGGTGAAATGATTTATGGTCAGACTGTAAAGGCCCGGCGACTTGCCGTGATCACGAACCACTCTGTTGGCGAAGCCTTCCGCTCCCTCCTGCGCATAAAGCGGGTGGACCACCGTTTCTTTCTTCAACTTGGCCCCGCATTTCGGACATTTTGAGCTGAGCAAGCCCTTTTTAGGTGGAGGGGATGAGACGGTGCTCAGGGTCAATTCGTACCAGCTCTTCATCTTCTCAAGGTCATCACTCATGTCGTACTCCTCGCTCTTATCGCATCATGTAGTCCAACGCTGGGATGCCGATTGATCGAAATAGAATCGTCACTCTTGAAAATCTTCAATGCCCAGGAGAATCCGGCAGTGGGTCCAGCCAAGGTGAAAATGGTTTTCAAAGTCGATTTGAATACGGTCAAAAGATTCTACAGGCAGTGCCTGTAGAATTTGGCCATTCCGGGATTTGCCAGACAGTGTCTGTAGAATCTGGGCGTTTCGGAATTGATCAGACACCGTCTGACGAATTGGTTTCCCATGAGATTCTGCAGCCAGTGGTTGCAGAATCTCGCAAGCGGGTGATTTGGCAGGCGCTGCCTGCCAAATTGACGAAGGTTGCGGCTACTAAGTTTTTTGTTTTCTTCATTTTTGGTCTTTGGCCGCTTTCTTTCAATCTTGTTCCGCCTCAAGCATGATGTCGCCGTCCTTAGTCTCGCCTGCCGAAGCATGTCCCCTAATTTACTCCCGTCTGCAATGTGTTTTCCCAATTTCCCATTGCCCCAACGTTAGGTTTTCTTCTTTTCCGCCCCCTTCGGGGGCTGCTTCCGTAACATGACCAGATCGTCGTCCAGCCCATGGCGAAGGCGCCGATGGGGAATCCCTCTATCTTCCGGAACTCGGGGTCCTTCAGTTTCTCACGCAACTTCTCCAGGAAGTGCTTCCGCCGTTCTTCGTCGTTGGGAAACGTCATGCCGAGACATTCAACAGCGTTGCTTTTTTCTGCCTGTAGCTTTTCCTCGTAAGATTTCTCGAAAAGGTCCTTCTGCTCATCGGGAAAGAGCTTCTCAGCAGGCCTTGTGGGCACCTTTTTTCTGGCCACCAGGTACTCCCCTATCAGAGGTCTCGAAACATCCGGTTAATCATGTATTTTTCCGCCTGCCGCAGATATTTATGTGCGCGCTCATATCGCCGCTCGCAAAATACGAGTGCGCACGTATTTTACGAGCACTGCTCATAGAGAATCCCTTTGCCCTTCCCTTTAGGAGCGATTTTGCCGCCTCCAGTCAACCGTTTCAGTCCAGGAACCGTCATTCATGTAGGTGGGCACCGGCTGACCCAGTCTCTGCCACGCCGCGCGCATCATGCGCATGCCCGTGCCCGCCTGCTCGCACATAGTGATGCGCCGCATGGCCATGGCGATGGACGGGTTGCGGACTTCCTTTCGACCCGGCGCAATATAGCCGTTCATAATACCATTAAAAGGATCATGGAGCCTTTTAGAAGTGGCATTTCCATCTTTGAAATGCTCACTATTTGGCGGCGAGCATTTCGGCGAGCAATTATGACGATAATTGACCAACAAATTGCTCGATGAGCAATTAGTTTTCATTGGGGTTTCCCCTCCAGTGGTATCGTGCCCCAGCACCGTGCCCGGTTGCCCTTATCTCTTTATTCTCGCTACGCAATTCAAGAAGCATGCGAGTTACCTGCTGCCTGTTGAAGTGCGTAATATGGCGGATTTCCTTATTTGTCAGTCCCGGTTCCCCCCGTTTCGCCCGTTCCATGAGCACACTCAACACCCGCGTCTTGGCTGCTTCCCAGTCGATCCGGCGGTCACGCTCGGGATGGCCGGGGACGGAGAGGCGCTTGTGAAGATCATGGCGCAGGGTCCAATAGGTGCCTCGACCGGTACCTCCTCGTTCCAAACAGCTCAACTCGGATTCCATACGGCTCAATGTCTCCCGGGCATCCGGCTCGCTTTGCTGGGTGATGCGTGCGGCGGTGGTGGTGTCGATTTCAGGATGCCGCAATAAATGCTGAATGATGAGGAGGTTTTCAACCGAAAGGAGCCTTTCCCGGTCCGATTCTTCAGCCACAAAGGTCCGGAAGGGCACGGAGAGCTGAGAGGCTCGGAAAATCACTCGAACGGCGTTTCCTTCATCCAGGATTGTGGGTGGTTCCTTACCCTCCATGAGAAGAGCCTGATACATCCGACGAACGCCGAGATTGCTCCGATTGACCAAACGCAGGCGGGTGAGCGCGTCCACCAGGGTTGGATTTCTCGGCACAGGCTCATGGCGGAGGATGTTTTCCGGTGTAATCCCGCCGGGAAGACCGCCGGGGTTGCTGATTTCAAGCCGGCCCTTGAACTGCTTCACGAGAATGGGACCTGAAATCCGAAAGTCCGTATGAACCAGCGCGTTGAGCAAGGCCTCGCGTAGGGCTATTTCCGGATAGGTGCGAATCTCGAAGTGGAACAGCCCCTGAGGAACGGTAGCGATGGGATTGTCGGCCATGATCCGGTCGAGGATCCGATCCATGGCAATCGAAAGCGCATCGAAACCATCGGTGCGGTCCGTATAGTCGGTGTCACTCGACATGCGCAGATGGGTCCACACATAGCCCGGAAAGTGCTCCCGGATCGCTTCCATCGAACCAACCAGCAGTACTCCCGCACGAAGCAGGCGGCCGTTTCTGATCAGGCCTAATGCGCTGAGCAGTTCACGATCTGATTTTTGAAGCAGGTCATCCGGTGCCTTTTCCCGGGCCGCCGCCTCGCGCAGACGTTCCATGGCGGCTGCGGAGATCAGCGATTCAGGGCGGCCAGACACTTCGCTGCCGGCAAAATCGGTTTCTCCGGTTTCCACCATGATTTTACGGCGAAGCGTACCCGTGAGCGGCTGGCAGTCCTTGCCAATGCGGATGGTCCCCTGTCCACGCGTATCGGTATAAGGGGGAAGCCCGGGATACACCTGCATTACAATGAGGCGGCCTGTTCCCTCCGGGACGGGCAGTTCCTGAAAAACGGGCGTCAGCTTGGGATCTGTAGAGTCATAAACCGCCTTTTTGAGACGGTTGACATCTACTTCAGGAGGCACGCCGATGATCACATCAGCACGTCCGATCACCTTATCGTTGACACCGAACACGACGGTTCCCCCTCCTCCGTTGGCCATACACACGGCCATTTCCACCACGAGACGCACGGCGTCGACCATGCTACGGGGGTTCCACTCCTTGAAATCGAGATCCTGATCTTCCAAGTCATTTGCCGGATGGTGTTCCAGCTCGTTCAGCACATCACGAATTTCTTGGAGATCTCGCATACGCTTTACTCCAACACGATGCGCACCTTGCCCGGCTCCTTGCCCTTGGTGAGCCTCTTTACACTCTTAGTTCTCGACACCGACCTTGAATTTTTTCTAAGCCAGTTCCAAGCCCCACCGGGAGGTTGACCTTACTATATGCGAAGTTCAGAATTATGGCAATTCCTAACATGTTCTGGTCTTAACCCATTGGAAATTCTAAGCAATTTGCCCCGGTGGGGTAGTTATCCATCAACGGAAAACGGAGCACCAATTCCTATAAGCCAATTCTTTATTTTCATTCTTTTCAGATCACCTTCCACCAGGGCACCGCCAGCACCGTGGGCGTCAACCATTCGATCTCCGTGCCGGTGTGCAGCAGCAACCCTGCGCGCGCATCCGTGCCGTACTCATGCTGGAAGGCAATCAGGTTCGCGGCGTCCCTCACCCTCGGGCGGTTCGTTGATTTAATCTCGATGGGCAGCACCTTCCCCTCCGTCTCGATCACCAAATCCACTTCTTCGCCCGTCGTCGTCCGCCAATAGAGAATCTCCGTGTTCTGGAGCCGACCACATTGCCAGACCAGAAGGTCAAGCAGGACCAGATTCTCGAGGTGAGCGCCCGTCGGTTCGGCCATCCCGGAGAGGTGCATCGCCAGTCCGACGTCGCCCCAGTACAGCTTGGGGGACTTGAGGAGACGTTTCGTACGGTTCACCGAATAGGCAGGCAACCGAATCAGGAGGTACGAAGTTTCCAGCAGGTTCAGGTAGCGGTGCACCGTGGGCTGTTTCAGCGATAGGTCGCGGGCCATTTCCGTCTGGTTTACGAGCTGCCCGAGACGAAAACAGGCTGCCCGCATCAGCCGGCGAAAATCAGGCAGGGCGGCTATGGAGGAAAGCATCTGGAGGTCCCGCTCCAGGTAGGTCCGGACGTACCCATCGAACCAGACCATCCTGTCCTCCGCCCTGGTCATGTGGACGGCGGGCGTGGGAAATCCGCCGCGTCGGGCAAATTCCTGCCAGTCTTCCGGACCCGATGTGTCCGCGCTGAGGAGATCGGGCCATTGGGCGTCATTCGCCGCGACCAGTTCTTCCCACAGTCCGCAACGGCCGAGGCCCAGTTGCTCCCGCCGGGTCATCGGCCAGAGGGTGAGGTAGCTGGCGCGACCGGCGAGCGATTCGGATACTCCCTGCATCAGGAGCAGATTGGCCGATCCGGTCAGCAGAAACCGGCCCGGTTGCCGGTCGGAATCGATGGCCCGTTTAACGGCGAGGAGCAGGTCGGGTTCCCGTTGCACCTCATCGAGAGTCACCTTCGCCGCACCCCCCACCAGGGCTTCGGGATTTTGCCTGGCCAGTTCGAAAACATCCATGTCGTCGAGGGAAAAGTAGGAACGCTTTTCCAGCGTAAGCATCTTTACCAGAGTGCTCTTGCCCGTCTGACGGGCGCCGGTAACCACGACGGCCGGCATCACGCGTAAACGTTGGCTCAACGCGGCCATCATGTGTCGGGGAAATGTATTTTCATTCATGGCGTGAATTATATCCATTCATGGGCGATATTTGCAAGTGTTTACGACGGCTCCTCGTAA
>CAVSVC010000030.1:0-80213 GCA_963731045.1 uncultured delta proteobacterium
GAAGAAAACCACTCCAGGACTTATGGCAACGGCGGCAATCCTGGCGATTCTTTGCTTTGCAGTAATCCAACCCTGGTTTTCGGCCAGGCCCCGGGAAGCCGGGCTATGTGGGCATGGGGTTGGAATTACAGCGGGCAACTGGGAGATACCACCACCGCAGAGAAACATTCTCCTGTGCGGGTCGGGACGTCCGACACATGGGTTTCGGTCGCGGCATCTGTGGGGATGGGCGGAGCCGGGGAGGGTGATCACACTGTGGGGGTGAGATCTGATGGAAGTTTGTGGGCGTGGGGATTCAACTATTACGGCCAGCTTGGAGACACCACGACCACCAATCGACCCTCACCCGTCCGTATCGGGACGGACAATAACTGGGTTTCCGTGGCGGCTGGCGACCTTCACACAGTGGGCCTGAAGTCCGACGGGACGATCTGGGCGTGGGGCTACAACGGAGCAGGCCAACTGGGAGACGATACGACCTCGGACAACATGTGCCGGTCCGTGTCGGAACGGCCAACGACTGGACGTCTGTGGCAGCAGGAGGTTGGCAGACTTTCGCTCTGAAGTCCAATGGAACCTTGTGGGCCTGGGGAAGCAATTTCCACGGCCAATTGGGAGATGGTACGGGAACGGATGCACATGCCCCGGTTCGGATAGGGAAGTTGAACGATTGGGTTTCCGTTGCGGCAGGGACGCAACATACCGTTGCTATCAAATCGAACGGAACGCTCTGGACGTGGGGCTATAATTGGGTCGGCCAACTGGGAGACGGCACCACTACAGGACGGTCCCTCCCCGGTCAGGTAGGTTCGGATCATGACTGGGCTTCCATCGCGGCAGGGGAAAGCCACACCCTGGCCGTGAAATCGAACGGGACTCTGTGGGCGTGGGGGCTCAATGACGACGGGCGACTCGGAGACGGGACAACGGATGGGAGGCTCTCTCCGGTCCGTGTCGGAACGGACAGCGGTTGGGCTTCCGTAAAGGCCGGTATGTACCACACCGTGGCCCTCAAGACGGATGGCAGTCTCTGGGCATGGGGTCAGAACGGGAGGGGCCAACTGGGGGATGAGACAACCTCCGAAAAGCACTCTCCCACCCGTATCGGCATGGCCAATGACTGGGTATTTATCGCAGCCGGCACCCGGCACAGCGTTGGCCTGAAGGCGGATGCCGCTACGGTCGATATTAATTCCTGTACGGCCGTTTCAAGCCCGGGTGTCTACAGACTTACCGCGGATATCACCAACAGTTCTGCCGCTAACTGCATCCAGATCACCTCGAGCAACGTGATTCTCCACGGAGGCGGTCATCTTATCGATGGGCTCGCCACATCAGGGACGCGAGGAATCGACGTCTTCTCTTCGGCTGGAAGGCTGTCGAATGTTGTTATCAGAGGCTTGAGATTAACGGGGTGGAATGACGGAATCCAGTTGAGGAATACCGATAACGGCACCATCGAGGGTGTCGGCGCGACGGACAATCAGAACAGCGGCATCCATCTGTCCAATTCCAGCTCAAATACCGTCCTATATAACACGGCCAATACAAATAATTTCTTTGGAATCCTGCTTGATGGCGGATCCACGGGCAATCTCATTGTCAAGAACACCGCCAACAATCAGGGACAGGGTATCCAACTTGGTCAGTATGGGTCACCGGCCGGCACGAATACCTTGAGAGGCAACACAATAACTTCCAACAATAACGGAATCGATTACTATGGATCCGACAATATGACGATCGAGGACAATATCATCCAGAACAACTGGAGGATCGGCATCTACCTTGAGGGGCATTACAATACGATTACCCGCAATCTCGTCAAGGATAACGGACGCAGCGGGAACACCGGGGATGCAGGGATATACGTCGCTTACGCCCATAACAATTCCATCTACAACAACCATTTTGACAACTATCAAAACTTCAAATTCGATCCGACTTGGAGCCTAATTAACGCATGGAGTGTTGAGAGACAGGCAGGGACAAATATCGTCGGAGGCCCTTACATCGGCGGCAATTATTGGGATGGACGAGGTTGCGGGGACAGCAACGGAGACTATTTCTGTGACAGCGCCTACACTCTGGCAACCTACAATGTGGATTCTTATCCCCTGAAGGTCTTTTCTGATGCTGACAAGGACGGTGTGGCTGATTCAGGCGATAATTGTCCCAATGTCTTCAATCCCGACCAGGCCGATTCAGACGGTGATAGGGATGGAGACGCCTGCGATAATTGTTGGCACATGGCCAATGATAATCAGGCAGACACCAATGGCAATTGTCCTGCCGCTCCCTATCTTGTCGATCCACTGTGTGGAGACGTCTGTGAGCGAAGCGACACGGATGGCGACGGTGTTCCTGACGACGTCGCCCGACAATTGCCTGCTCATCCCCAATCCGGATCAGAGGGACACGGACGGCGACGGAGTCGGAGATGCTTGTGATAATTGCCCGAACGTCCCGAATCGGGATCAACATAATTGGGACGGCGATGGCCTGGGAGACGCCTGTGACAATTGCTGGAGTGTTGCAAATCTGGACCAAGCCGACCGGGATGGGGATTGTTCTACTTACGGTTATCCCTATCCCTTTGATCCGAGATGCGGAAACGCATGTGACGAATGCCCCGATGACCCGAGCAAAGTTCTTGCAGGGGCTTGCGGCTGCGGCACACCGGAGACGGACTCGGATCACGATGGTACTCCGGATTGTGTTGACTTGTGTCCGAATGATCCTCTGAAGACAGCACCGGGACCGTGCGGCTGTGGAGTGGCGGAAATCGATTGGGACCATGACGGCGTTCTTGATTGCCACGACAATTGTCCCCGCATCAAGAATGCCAACCAGGTAGATACCGATGGTGACGGAATCGGCGATGCCTGTGACAATTGCTCTCTTGTCATCCAATCCCGACCAGAGAGATACGGACGGAGACGGGGTTGGTGATGCCTGTGACAACTGCCCTAATACAATGAATGGTTATTCTCAGATACCGGGCATCTGCGTCATAGGATATCCTGTCACCCTGGTTGGAAACGTCTGTAATTATAATGAAGACTGCGGTGCCCTTGTGCCGGGGATAGTTTACGGAACTTGTGAACCGAATCCGCAGCGTGGACGTGGGACCTGCACAGCGGGCTTAGTCGGAGGAGCCTGCTATTACGGGCATGATTACTTATGCGATTCTTCTCTGCGAGCGGGTGATGGCGTTTGCAGCGGGAACCAGGAGGACGCGGATGGTGACGGCATGGGTGATGCCTGTGATTCGGATGCGGATCGTGACGGCATTCCGAACAATGCTGATAACTGTCGCCTCGTTTACAACCCCGATCAGAGAGACACGGACGGTGACGGCATAGGAGACGCCTGTGATCCGGATGCGGACAATGATGGGATCCCAAATGAACTTGATAACTGCCCGGTTGTTCCCAACCAGAAGGTGTGTCGGTCTGTCGGTCAGTACCTTCCTCCCGTCTGCGAGCAACCAGACCTTGACCATGATGGCATCGGAGACGCCTGTGATTCCGATTTGGACAACGACGGGGTCCCAAACAATCTTGATAACTGTCCGCGTCATTATAACCCTCCTCCACCCGGTTCAACTCGTCAGGAAGATTCTGATGGCGACGGAGTGGGGGATGCCTGTTCGATTGACCTGTTTCGGGCAGGATGGGAAATAACCCAGGGAATCCAGGACACTGAATCAGTGTTCCCTTAGTCAAGGGAAAGCCAACGTGGGCTCGAGTCTTTGTCGGGGTTAAGGGTGCATCTTCGGTGGATGGGGTGACCGGTAAGCTCATTGGCTTTTTGCCGAGATGGCAGTAAATCCGAGGTATATCCGGATCCACCTACCATTAAAGCAAGACAGAACGCCGGATCGCCGGACGAAGGGGGACACTCTTAATTTCAGGCTTCCAAATGAATGGCTTATTCCTCACAGTGACACGATGTCATTTTACATTGAAGTCAATCCTGACAAAACGGTGTACGAGGTGGATTACACCAACAACAAGACACCTTATGCAGTCTCCACAAGCCGGTTTCAGGACCGATCACCACTTTATATCAAGTTTGTCCCGGTCAGGATCAAGGGATACAGTTGCGTTCCAACCATGGCCGATTTCGAGCGTGCCCTCGAATATGTGAGAAAGACCTATCCTGTCAGCGACATCAGAATAAGGCAAGATGATGTCTTAGTCTTTGATGGAGACCCAACGGATGGCGGTAATGGTGAGGCCTTGGTGCGGTCATTGTGGTGGAGGAATTTTGTTACCGACGACCCACCGGGTGATTGGCACTATTTTGGCCTGGTTTGCGGTTGTTCGACTTTTGGATGCAAACGTGACCAGACAGGCACTGGGGATATGTGGATTGATGAGTTTAATGAAGAAGGTTGGTGTCTCATCGATGGGCCCACATCTGGTGGGGCTGGCATGGCGCATGAACTTGGTCATAATTTCGGCCGGGACCATGCCCCGAGCGACCGTGATTCTCACGGCAACGTCATTAATCCGGACTGCGCTGATCCAGATAATGAAGATGGAGGATATCCCCATTATGGCAGCCCCCACCGAGCAAGCATCGGTGAGGTTGGATTTGATGGAGATCATGTGTATGATCCCGCAAAGAATTACGACTTCATGTCCTATTGTTCTCCGGAATGGATATCTCCTTATACCTATAATAAACTCTTTCGACGAGTTCCCAATCCCTTTTGAAGCCAGCGCGCGGGTTCAGGCGATTGAGCGCTTTCAGGCAAGTGCTGAGCCTGAGCAGGAATATCTTATTGTGGTACTGGAGCATCTTGCCCGATGGACACAGTACAGCTTGATAAAATCCCGCAAAGTGATGCTTCCAATCGGGACCAGTACGATGAGGTCTGGAACAGGACCTTATAGCCTGAAGTTGAAAGATCAGTAATGGAGACCATCTTATTTGTGCGGAACTTCGAGCTGAAACCTTCTTCCGCTGACGTTGATGTTTCAACACTTATCATTGAGAAGATTGCCATTCCAGTCCTGAAACGGCAGCGAATCGCATTAAAACATGGTGATGTCGTATTAGAAAGGATCGTGGTCAGTCAGAACAAACCGCAAGTTAGGGTGACCTATCCGAATGGAGGTGAGAGTCCTGAGCGGAAAACAGACGATCACTTGGATTGCAAGTGATCTCGATGGGGACTGATCTCATGACTTACGACGTGCCTTCACAGTAAAGACGGGGGATAACACTGGTCTGCTATTGCGGTGGGCCTAAGCGAACAGCTACGTGTGGGATACAGATAGGAACTCCGGGAAGCAGCCAGGGATTGATCAGGGTATTGGCAAGGGATGGCGTGAATACAGGCAGGATGATTCTGATTGCGAGCATTACCATCGCCAGAGAAAACGTCCGGAGCCGGTCATCATTTCGCCGAACGAAAATCTACGTTTCTCTCGCAACAAGGATAGTCTTTGAAGGAAGAGGGGTATTGACTTTGAGGATGGTTCGCTTGGGGACGATTCCTTGTCGTGGTCGTCTGATTTGGCGGGACGATCGGTACCGGGCGTAACGTTTCTCTGTGAGCAATCTGCCGCCGGTGACCACTTTATAACCCTTACGGCAAGAGATAGTCGATGGGAATACTCGGAGCAGCAGCCATCACCATTACGGTGTCTGTGCGGTCAATGACAGCGACGGTGACGGTATAGGCGATGATTTAGACAATTGTCCATCCTTATACAATCCGGATCAAATGGACACGGATGGCAATGGTGCTGGAGATGTCTGTGACAACAAGGATTCGGATGGAGACGGATTCCCCGATAATGTCGATAATTGTAAGGGGATTCCAAACGATCAGAAGGATTCGGACAAGGATGGGGTTGGTGATGCCTGTGACAACTGTCCGTTCCTATACAATCCGGATCAGAAGGATACAGACGGCGACGGAAAGGGAGATGTTTGCCAGATGAGTTTCCTGGATGCTCCCGACGGATCATTGGGCGTATCAACATATTATGGCACTCTACAATGCCGGGATCACGGGGGGATGCCAGGAGAATCCGCCTGCGTACTGTCCTGAGGCAAGTGTGACGCGGGCCATGATGGCCGTGTTTATGCTTACCTCTCTTGGCCAATCCCCGGCACCCGCGTGTGCAGGAGTATTTGCAGATTCCAACACGGATACGGTGGGCGACACATTCTGCCGGTACATAGAGAAGTTTGCAGAGCTTGGGATTACGGGAGGCTGTGGAGGTGGAATGTTCTGTCCGAATGATCCGGTAACGCGTGCCCAGATGGCGGTGTTTCATCGAAGCGGCTCTTAGGCGACTCCTGCTTCCAGCTGTGCAGGAACGTTTTCCGACGTGAGCGGCGGAACAACAGGAGACCTCTTCTGCAGGTTCATTGAGGACTTCGCAAACAAAGGGATAACCGGAGGTTGCGGTACCGGGGTTTTCTGTCCCAATGATCCGGTGACGCGCGCCCAGATGGCGGTCTTTCTGGTGGCAGCGCCGAATCCGTTGAGACCATAACAACCAAGGTCGAGGTTGAGGTTCAGGATAAGGTTCGAAGCCAGGCAAGACCGGATTGCAGCGGTCAGAGATAAATCCCTGGATCAGGCAGTGTCAGAATCTGATAACCCCGCAAGGAGGGAAGAGTACCGAACCTTAAACCTTGGACCTTGTGCCTTGAACCTTATCCTTATCCTTTAACCTTCAACCTTAAATCTCAGAGGTATCCCTGTTTCTTGAGGTTGACCATGAGGATGGTGATGGCTGCCGGGGTGACTCCTGAGATGCGGGAGGCCTGACCGAGGGAAAAAGGCCTGATCTGAATCAGTTTCTGCCTTACCTCTGTGGAGAGACCGGTCACCGATTCGAAATCGAAATCCGCCGGGAACTCCAGTTCCTCCAGTTTCTGGAACCGTTCGATCTGCTCCATCTGTCTTGTCATATACCCTTCATACTTCACGTGAATCTCAACCTGCTCCAGGACTTCCTTTGAGAGATCCTTGAAGCTCTCGTCGAAGACGAGGAGATCGCTCAAATGGATCTCCGGCCGTTTGAGAAGGTCACGAAGCGAAAAGTCCTTCTTGAGGGTAGGGGACCCCAGGAGGGTCAGTCTTTCGATGTTCTCCTTAGTGGGGTTGATTTTTTTACCGGAAAGGGAATCGAGCGTCCTTTCGATGGCGGATTTCTTTCCTAAGGAAAGACTGGTAATCCTGTTCCCTGACGAGGCCCAGATCGTGACCGATTTCTCTCAATCTCAGATCCGCGTTGTCTTCCCGGAGGTGAAGACGATGCTCCGCCCGGGAGGTGAACATACGGTAGGGTTCCGTGACTCCCTTGGTGACCAGATCATCGATCAAGACGCCGATATAGGCATCGGAGCGTTTGAGCACGAGAGGATTCTCTCCGCGGATAAAGAGGGCGGCGTTGATCCCGGCCATCAATCCCTGGGCGGCCGCTTCTTCGTAACCCGAAGTCCCGTTGATCTGACCCGCATGAAAGAGCCCCCGGATCTTCTTCGTTTCGAGGGAAGGTTTCAGTTCCGTCGGGTCCACGAAGTCGTACTCGACGGCGTAGCCGGGCCGGATGATCTCAACCTCTTCCAGTCCCTGGATCGATCTCAACATGCGGATCTGGATATCGAGGGGAAGACTTGTCGAGATTCCGTTGGGATAGATTTCGGCGGTCCCGCGGCCGTCGGGCTCCAGAAAGATCTGGTGCCGGGTTCTTTCGGCGAACCGGACGACCTTATCCTCGATGGAGGGACAGTACCTGGGGCCGATTCCTTTGATGACGCCACAGTAAAGCGGCGACCGGTCAAGGCCGGCCCGAATGATGTCGTGAGTCGACGGGTTGGTATAGGTGATGTGGCAGAGAACCTGCTCCGTGTCGATCTTCTCCGTTGAAAGGGAGAACGGGACAGGAGGTTCGTCCCCGGCTTGAGCGGTCAGTCTTGAGAAGTCGATCGTGGTCCCGTCGAGTCTCGGGGTGGTTCCTGTCTTGAGCCTCCCGATCTGAAACCCGAGCCGTCTGAGACAATCGGAAAGACCCACGGAAGGAGGATCGCCCAGCCGGCCGGAAGGAAAATTCCTCAGACCGATGTGGATCAGACCGTTCAGAAAGGTTCCGGGAGAGAGGATGAGCGTTTTGGTCAGCAGGGTTTCATCGAGATGGGTCTTCACGCCGAGGATTCGATTCCCGTCAACCAGGATCTCTTCCACGGTGGCCTGTTTGATCGAAAGGCGCTCCTGATCTTCGACGGCCTTCTTCATGCGGAGGCGGTACTGCTGCCGGTCCACCTGGGCCCTGGAGGAGCGAACAGCCGGGCCCCTCGTCGTGTTCAGCTGTCGGAATTGGATCCCTGTTTCATCCGTCGCCTTTGCCATCTCTCCGCCCAGGGCGTCGATCTCCTTGACAAGATGGCCTTTCGCAAGTCCTCCGATCGCGGGGTTGCAGGACATGAAGCCGATCTGATCGACATTCTGGGTGATGAGAAGGGTAGGGTGTCCCATGCGGGCGCAGGCCAGGGAGGCCTCAATCCCCGCATGACCGCCGCCGACCACGATGACATCGTATTCTGCCATAATGCTTAATTTATAACCGACGGATGGTTATTTTGACCAGCGCTGATAGCAGTGCAGACAGAGGTGAGTCGTATAAGTCGCAAGTCGTAAGGGGTAAAATCTTTAACCCTCTCATACGCTTAGCTAACGCCTTGCCCCTTACGCTATCTCTATGCGCTTTGCGCTATGCGATCTTTTGGCGGTGTCCCCGGCAGGCTTTGACGCAGACCCCGCAGATGTGGTGGCTGAAGTGAAGGGCCTTCGAGAATACCTTGAGCTGTTCGTAGCATCCGACGTGGTTGAAGTCTTCCGGCCTTTCCGATATGGCCCCGGCGGGGCAGGCGGACCGGCAAGCCTTGCAGGACCCGCAATCCTCGCCGGCAGGAGGACTGGCGAGTAACGGGAGGTTCGTTAGAATCGTCACCAGGCGTATCCTGGCTCCAAACTTCTTGCTCACCAGGAGGTTGTTCCGGCCGATCCATCCCAATCCGGCTGCCCGGGCGACATGTTTGTGTGAAAGGTGGGCCGTCTGGGTCTTCCAGTCCAGGAGCTGAGAGGCTGCAACAGGCAGGGCCTGATATCCGAGATCCTGAATCGCGGAGGTCGTGACCAGACCGATCGTGTCCAGAAGGATGTTGGTCCTCTGGTAATGGTGAAAATAGAGAGGGGTCGGCCTGTCTTCGATCTGCTCCAGAACGGCATCGGAGAGATGGAACCCGACGGAGATGCCGAAGGGCAGTTCGCTTACAACCGGAGGAGCGAGAAGGACCTCGTCTCTCTTGAGGGTTCGCAGGTCAGCCACTCCGAAGAGCGCTGCACCCCACTGATGGCATAGGGTCTTGATTTTTTCGGTGTTCTCGAATTCTTGCATAGTGAAATATTATAACCTTTTCTGCGGAGCAATTTCCCGTAGAGGATGAAAAAATCGGATTTCTTCGCGTCCTCGGCATCTGTGCGGTGAAGAAGTCATTCTAGAGTGTTTTTGAAGTTCAAAATTTGATTTTGAGGTCTTTTATCTTTTTTCGGAGGGTGTTTCGATTGATTCCGAGGAGTTGGGCGGCGGAGATCTGGACATGCCCCACCTTTTCCATGGCCGCTTTGATCAGAATCCTCTCCACGATGCAGACGATATCATCCAGGAATCCCAGTTTCGCCTTTGATTCCACGTAGGGGTCGATCCTGTTGAGAACCTCCGTCAGCTTTCCCTCAAGGAGGTCTTCCAGCTTCAGCTTTGATTTGGAAGATCCTCCGGCCGGCTCGTCTTTTTTTGCCTGAAAACTTCTGATCGGCGGGCGAAAGGACGGCCGAGAGGACCGACAGGAACTGGAAGTCTTTGCTGAATCCGTCCGCTTCTCCGAACAGAGAACTGATGTTCATGACCCCCAACGACTCACCCCCATTCACGAGGGGGACACAGAGCAGGGGGGGCTGGATTTTCTCAGTTTTTTTTGTTCCTTTCGCCATTTCTTCATAAAGGGGTTCCTGGTTCAGCGTGAGAAGGGCCATGGGCTGCTGTGAGTCGATGACCTTGCCCATGATTCCCTTTCGCTGCGGGCAGATGAGAGGATGTGTCTCTTTTGAGATGCCGATAGAGGCCTTCCACCTGAAGCATGTCTCTCTTCGAATCCCGGAGAACCAAGGCCGAGTAAGGAAGCGGGAAATACCGGGAAAGGATGGTCATGGCTTTCTGGAAAGTAGTCCTGAAGCTGGGTTTGAGAAGAGGGGAGCAGGATGATCTCGTAGAGACTCCTGACTTCAGGGATCGATTGAACACCGGTGGACACAGGGGAGGACATCTCAGTCTCCTTCTATGTTGACGAGTCAACAATGCATACGTGACGGCACAGGAACTAAAAACATGGGGGAAAACCATCCGGGGCATTCAGCCAAGGGTCTTTATAATACAGATCTGGAGCTTTTTTCAAGAAAAATCTTTAACAGAAAGTAATCCCTCAATTACATGCGAAGATCTTGAGACGGGATGTTCCCGGAGTCGGTGATCCGTTCTCACGTTCCAGAAGGCGGATGGATTGACAGGTGAGGTAACGAGGTGGTCGCGCGGAAAGCCGCACTCATAGCCCATTGGAACATGATACTTTTTCTTGGAGAGGTTCCGCCACTGAAACGCTCCGGGTGACCGGCCCGCCCCCGGGGAACCGATGTACCACTGGGAGGAAGATTTCCGGTAACTTAGGGTTACAACAGAAAAACCTTCAATCGGGAGTAACCCCTTAAGAGGGTATGGAGGAATCCGGGTTGTCGGTTGGGCAGGGATATCGCCAAAGGGTTACAAATGCGGTCGTTTGACGGGGGAAGGGCAGCAAAACCTTGTATGGGTTCAACATGACGGTTGACCGAATTGGGCGGAATTGTCCGCCGGGTGTTCGGACAGCGCTCGCGGAAAACCAAAAGAGGAGATGGTTTTCTCGGCTGTCATTAGGCGACAACAGACAGGCTCTTCTGCTCTATGGAAAGCAGCCGCCCCATCGGGAGATGAGGCGGCCGCGGAAAGTATGTCCATGGATGAGGTTAGCCGCAACTACCAGCGATTGCGTCCGCCGGATCGGCCACCTCCGGCTCCGCGAGGACTCTTCTCCTGTGCCTCGTTGACCTTAATGGTCTTGCCGTCAAGGTTCGTGCCATCCAACTTGGATATCGCCGTCTTAGCATCGTCATCCTGAGAAAAGGTCACGAATCCAAAGCCCCGGGAGCGCCCTGTATCGCGATCTGTGATGACCTTGGCTTCAGTGATTTCCCCACAAGACGCGAACGCCTGGCGCAGTCCCTCGTCCGTCGTGTCCCAGCTCAAACCCCCTACAAATAGTTTCTTAGCCATACCTTCTGAGTCTCCTTTTCTGCCTCGCTCTCGGCGAAGACCTTAGATGGGTAACGGGTATCGAGTCAGGGATTGACAGGTTTTGTCTCTTCCTGCTCGACCTTCTCGGCGTCTGAAGGAGCGCCGTCTCCTTTATGTAATCGCCGCTGTCTTTTCTCTTCCTGTTTTTTCTGGTGGGATAGTTCTTTCCGCCGCTTTTCGCCTTTATAAACTCCAGCACGTTTTGCCAATATGCCCTCCCTTTCTTACAAAAAGCATACCACGAAAAGGAAAATAATTCCAATTCTATTCATTTTTCAGGGTTATGGCCCTTTCCCATTTGTCGACGTCGTATCCGTAATCGATGCCCATCGGTCTGGTTAATTGTTCTCTTGCCTGCCTCTGATAATTTGGGTTCCCAGGTGTTATGGTCGTTAGAAGAACGAGCAGCGCCGGCGCAAGTTAATCTTCCCGTTTTGTGGCCAGCTTCTCGAAGTATGTGGGTCTCTCATGGTTTTCTTAGGGCAGCAGAAATGGGGTTACCCATTGCTTTCTGAGACGCACGTAATAACCCCATCCATTGTATATCATAGTATTCGACCTTATTCAACCCCGTTGTAAATCTTTTGGGGTTAAGGCCAATATGCTAAAAAAAACGCTATTAAGTGTCTCATAATAGTCCATACATTGACGCTGCTTCCCACTTTCATCGTTCATGAGCGACGTTAAGAGTATAGTCCCTGTTGTACCAACTGGTTATCGGCTCCTCAGCTTAACTGTTATACAGCGCCGCATTTCCCGGAATCATTGCAAGCTCCCGGGGGGTATCCCTGTTCTTTAAATGAACTCCCATGTCCCTGTGATCGGATTACTTCCGAATCTACCGATCCCCTGCGAAAAATGGATATTTATATGTATTGCAGGGTGCATGGCGAGGAAATATATTTATGATGTGGATGAATTCTGCTTCATGAAGGAGGTGATAGAAATGGTAGGAAGAAGACTAATCAGCGTGCTGGCGGCTGTCATCTTCAGCCTGAGCCTTGTGACTTACGGTGTCGCAGGAGGCAATGAAGAGAAGAACCTCAATAAGGTCGAAATGCAAAAGATCGAAAATAAGGACGAGGGAAAGAAGGCAGATTTGCATGATGAGGACATCATGGCAAAAATGCCCGAAGAGCTTCTCTTGGAAGACCTTGAGGACCTCGATCTCGAATAGCCTCCGTGCGTTTTAGATAGGGAAGAGGGTGGCAGGGATAACCTGTCACCCTCTTAGCATTTGGAGAACAGAATTGGGGGCACATCTTCATCCTTGAATTTCAGCGGGTTTTGCGTCACGCCGGACCTCAGACTCACCGACAAAAAATGCCCTTTCAGAAAGAAACGATGCACAAAAGAGCCGTATGTATATTGGGCAGCTCCTTCCCGGAACCGGTAGCCTTCACGCTCTTGGACGATATCCTCCTTTTTGCTGCCCAAGAATTCAATATAGGCCTGTTTCCGAGGGCAGGTTTTGGAAGTATTGCTATCATATCAGATACTTCGGGTGGCCCGACCCCGTTACAGGGATTGCTCACCCGGAACCGGATTTGTGGACGATCCGGTGTGTCCGGTTGGCCGTTGTTTTCTTCTTTTCCGATTTCAGCCTCAGCGTGGAAGGTGTCCGAGGTTTTGGAGCGGGGATGCCCAGAGATCGGTCTGATCGAAGGTGAGGCGAGGTTGATTGACTGCAGATTCCAGCGCTCTCATGTCACGAATACCGATTGCGCCGCCGGTGCTGGTAATGATGGCTTCGTGCAGTTCGAGGATTTCAACAAGAGTAAGATAGCGCATCAAACCAGCCGCTTGTAAAGCTCTTCATTCTTGGTCAATACTCTCCGCATCGCCGCTTCAAAATCAGGTTCCGGCTGAGCAAGCAGGTCTTCAATGGACGCTTTGACAAACTGATCCAGCGAAAGACCATGCTTCTCCGCTTTTTCCCGGAGCAATGTGGCTTTGGAATCGTCGAGTTGGACGGTGACTGTGGTCATCGAGACAGTCTCCTTTTCCTTTTGATGTCTTTAGCATATCCGAAAGCTACCCCTTTCGCAAATGTCCCTTTGATCACATAGTGTGTAGATTGAAGGACGTCCACCGGCAAGCGAAAGTTGCTGGCGGATGCTTGGCTGGCAGCCATAGGTACGTAGAGGATGCTCAAGATCTATTTGATGGAAGAACGACCTATCCACCACGTTGCAGTTCAATCGCCTATATGAATCTTGACATCGTACGGTGATGGGCGACCTTCGCTTCGTTCGAGCCAGTCTTTAAGGCTCAGAAGAAAGGTTGCCCATTTGGTGCTGCAGTGGTGCATGAACTCAACCGGTTCCTTCCAGTTCGTGTGTTTGAAGATGACGAAAGTCTGGTCTTCCTTCCAGTCCAGTCGGAAGATTACTTCGGTTCCGAGCCAATCGTCTGGTCCCCGAGTACACCGCCAATAAACCAACTCACTGGGCACCGCCCTCACTACCTGCATGTCGCAGAAACCGAAATTGATCAAGCCGCCGGCGCTCGCGTCACCAGAGGTTTCGACTATCCACCAATGGCGCAGGCCATCAAGCGTCGTAAGGGCGGAATACACGCGTTCAGGGCGCACACCAATTCCTACCCTGTGAAGAATGTCTGCCATGTGTGTCTCCTTTCTATAATGTATCCTCCGGGTCGGGCCACGCTAAGTTGTTGACTATTCAGCATTAACGTTCCAGAAATAGGATTTTCAGGGTCTATATCGTCTTTTTCGGCCTCGAAAAGAGCCTTATACTGGGCAGCTCCATCCCGGTCTCGGTATGATATCCTCTTTTTTGCCCTCGCAAAACTCATTATAGAGCAATTTCAGAGGGCAGAATCAGCAATTATTCGTTCCATATCAGACATTTTGCTTGGCCCGACCCCACGGGTATTCACCGGGAGGCAGGCATCTTTCCCTGTTGATCCGGTGCAGCGGGTGGTTATGCGGTTCAAATGCCATCAAGGCTGAATCATCATACGGAATGCAGACTGGTCTTACAAACACATTCCTTTATTTAATAGATGGTAATCCTGTTCAGTAGCCTAGTGCCCTCTTCATTCCCTCCAGGTCGGCTGAGTATATCTGTTCGTATGCAGATCTACATATATTTCTGTTGATTGCATCAAAATAATCCGCGTCCCTCACGGGAACATATCGAATGGCTCCTCCCTGCCCCTCAAATTGTATGCATGCTCTTTGGTATAATGGCATAAGTAAGCCTTCGAGATCTTCCTTTCTTAAAACTGGACTGTCACAAGACATCAAGCAATACCTTCTGGTAATTCCGTATAGTATGTTCACATTCTTTTTCATCATGATCCTCACAACTTTCTCGTTTACTTTTGGTCACGAAAATGGCGAGGCCGAAGAGAGCTGTATTCTCAAATCCTGGTACGTTGTGCCCGCTTATGTCCCCCAATTGTTTGCTTATCGAATTCTTTTTGGCGTTCTTTGGCCATTTCTCTGAGCCTCTCAAAGAAAGACGGCACTCTTACCACGTGCAAACAAAGGTAGCTGGATACGCATCTGCTATGTTCTACTAGTTCAATTTGCAGCCTGTTCGGCCCCGTTGTCTCCATAATAGTTTCCGCTAAATTTACATGCGCTATATCCATTTTTATCTTTTCCAGTATTGGAAGATATCTACTTTCAAACTGGCTAAAACCTTCTTCTATCCCATTATCGTAACTCTGTTTTTCCAGTTCTCCATGAATACCATCGCGGTTTCCTGCCGACTTTGTCCACACTTGATAGCTTTATGGCTTTTGTCTTCTTGCTATAAAACCAGATCTTCATTTTTTGGCGTTTTGAGGCACTCTGATCGTAATAGTAGGGAGAAAAGCCCTTGAGATAGGACTGAGCTATGAAATGATTCCATTCATGGCTTGACATGGTTTTCCGCTATCTGCCAGCATTCTACTCAGGGAGATGGGCGCCTTTTCCCGCTGATCCGGTGGACCCAGTCGTTAGGCCTCTTTACGGATCGTTCCATTCCGCGGGTAGAGGGACATACCTGAGTTTACCAAGTATTGGCATGCCTTTCAATTTCAGCCAATACGATCGTAGATGGCTCTCTGACCGAGACACGTTTAGAAACGAGAAATGCCTTGTCAAGGAGCTGAAAGTCCTTCTCTGGAATGAACGCTACGGCTGTGATCCGTTTTCTGAATTCCTTTGCACCACGCCTATTGTTAGCAGGATTCAGGATATTCCCATAATCGGTCTGTCATTCCAGTACTCCTGGAAATAGGGATTTTGCGTCCTTCCGAAAAGGACCATCCTGCCAGTCTTCACCATCGAAATGGCCGAAATGGAAAGCAGAGGCAATCAACTACGATGGTCGAAAAGACACCATCCGTGGGCTCCGGGAATTTGTCAACTTTCTCAAGCAGTTTTTCCTGCATTCTGATTGTCTGGGCTTGTGGTCTCAAGTGTGGGTTTTCATGTTCACCATCCAGTAGAACGGACCATGTCGACACACCCTCGGTTTCAGTTTCAACGGGTGCTGATTCGAGCTTGAGCTGGTTGCTCATCTCCGGACTAAGGAGTTCGAAGCAGAGACGAGTTCCGTCATTGTCGGCATGAACAAAATCGACGGTGGCATTTGTGCCAGGACGAATACTAAGGACCCGTCAATAAATAAGGTTGACAACTCATAGAGGTTGGTATATGCTTTGGATGTATGACGACATCCATAGAACTCAAGCAGAAATTCGTGCTCATATGGCCCCATCTGGACGAGCGAGCACGGCGGATGATGGCGGCCAACGAGGCTCGTCAACTGGGCTATGGTGGCGTGTCGAGAGTCAGTCGCGCCTGTGGTTTGTCTCGAGTCACAATCACAAAGGGAATGCGAGGAACTCCGCAATCGCTCCACTGGAGACGGGTCGCATTCGACGTCCTGGCGGAGGGCGACCCACTCTTCTGCGGCTCGATCCCGATTTGCCTCGGACG
Source organism: uncultured delta proteobacterium (assembly GCA_963731045.1). Classification (GTDB taxonomy): domain Bacteria; phylum Desulfobacterota; class BSN033; order BSN033; family UBA1163; genus CAVSVC01. Next base: position 16,378 of record CAVSVC010000030.1, read on the forward strand.
CTGGAAGGGCTGGTGGAACCGTTGGCGCGCGGCGACCCGGAATCGCCTTTGCGCTGGACGAGCAAGAGCACTCGTGTGCTGGCGGCGGAACTCACCGCCCAGCGCCATCCGGTCAGCCATGAGAAGGTCGCCCAACTTCTGCGTCAGATGGACTACAGCCTTCAAAGCAATCGGAAGACCGAAGAGGGGAGCGATCACCCTGATCGGGACGCGCAATTTCAGCATATCAATGAGCAGGTTCGCAAGGCGTTGGCCCACGGAAGACCGGTCATATCCGTGGACACAAAAAAGAAGGAACTGATCGGAAACTACGAGAATGAGGGCCGACAGTGGCGGAAAACGAAGTCGCCGCAGAAGGTCAACGGCCACGATTTTCCCGGTCCGTCGGTGCCGCGTGCCTATCCGTACGGCATCTACGATCTGGCTCGGAACACTGGATTCGTGAACGTGGGGACGGACCACGACACGGGCGCGTTCGCGGTGGCTTCGATTCGGGGGTGGTGGCGCTTCGAGGGACGGCGGCTGTATCCGAATGCCCGGCAATTGTTGATCACGGCGGATGGCGGAGGCAGCAACGGCTATCGGCTGCGCCAGTGGAAGATGGAGCTTCAGAAATTGGCGGACAGCACGGGGCTTTCCATCACGGTGTGCCACTTTCCTCCGGGAACCAGCAAGTGGAACAAGGTTGAACATCGGCTGTTTTCGTTCATCTCCTCGAACTGGCGAGGAGAACCGCTTCGCGACTATGAAACCGTCGTGCGATTGATTGCAGGCACAACGACCGCTAAAGGCCTGAGGGTAACCTGCCGGCTGGACCGACGCCGATATCCCGTGGGACGCAAAGTGTCCGACAAGGAATTCGCTACCATCAACCTGACTCCCAACGCTTTTCATGGCGAATGGAACTATATCATTCGGCCACGAAAAACGCACAAGATGTAAATTTTATTTATTGACAACGCCTAAATGCAGTTAAGCAAACACTAATCATCAGGTTGGCAACTATATCTTCGATGCGTTTGTCCATGGCCACGGTAATCGTCCTATTTCATTCTGGACCAAACCGCCGCGCTTTCACTTTTGCCAGGTGCTGCGTCGGTTCTTTAAACGAACAATCTGTGATATTAAATCACGCCGGGGTCAAGCGAAAATGGGAAGATAAGCAGTTTGCGTCTCAGGGAAGAAGTGATAATTACCTATATTGGATTCTACAGACGTGACGAACACGGGCTTTTCGACCGAACCCAAGGAATGAGAATTGTGCGACCTATAGTTCATCGCCAGGAAGGGGTTTACGGCTTGGAACCTTAGCCAATATTTTCGTAAAATCCTTTCCTTTCGCTCTTCTGGCTCTGTTCTCCAAGTAGTCCTCCGTCATCAACGCGGAAATTTTTTCTGATACCGCCGATGAAATAAACTGGTTGATAGACACCCCTTCCTTTTTCGCAATTTCTCTAATATGACGATGAATGGATTCCGGCAAGCGCAGACTCAAAGCACTCATAATATTTCCTCCAGTATTGCTTTGGGGGTTATTGATCTTATACCAAATGCTTCCACTCCTTTGAAATCTTTCGTATTGTGAGTCACGATCAGCTTTGTTCCAGAGGCAATGGATAGTTCCAGCAGATAATCATCTTTGGCACCAAATAAAGCGGTATCAATACTTTGTCAAGAGGGAATGGAATGTGACGGCAAAAAGACCGAATTGACGCGCACAAGGCCGTTCACGCGGAGGATCACATGGCTTGAAGCGAAGTCGGCTCGATTCACTTTAAAAAAGTCCGCAGCATCAATCAGAAGGGGTCAGGTTTTGATTATAGACCGATTTCAGAGGGCACGATTTGCAGTTTTTTTTCCATGTCGGGTATTTCGCGTGACCCGACCCCATCACATTATGCTTTGTTAAGCCAGTTTTATTTTGAGGTTCTTCCCCAAGGCAAGAGCCGCTCTTTCGAGCGTTTGCAGCGTAATGGATACATTGACAGGATCAAGCAGCCTGTCCAAGGCAGAACGGCTGGTACGCATTTTCTCTGCCATAGCAGATTTTGTCAGTTTTGCCTTTTTCATCTCCATTTCGATCTGATAAGCAATGGCTCTCTTAATTGCTGTAGCTTCCGTTTCCGCCCGCAGACCTTCTTCCTCAAGGAAATCATCAAAACTGGAACCTAAGTGTTTGTTTTTCATTTCTTGCCTCTCTTATAATTTCCAAGACGAGCCAGCGCCGTCTTAAACTCGTTTTGGGGTGTCTTCTGAGATTTCTTTATGAACCCATGCAGCAAGATCATGTAATCTTCGTCTATCGTGAAGAATACTCTCGCAATTCCACTTTCCAATGTAGTACGAACTTCCCATAGATCCTTGTTAATCTTCCTTATCAGTGGCATCCCCAACGGCCAGCCTAATTGCACGGTCTTAATGTCCTCGCCTATCCGTCGTCTATTTTCTCTCGGAAGTTCTTTGAGCCATTCCCTGACTGGCTCATTGCCAGACTCAGAGCGATAAAATACGACGTTCAGAACAAGGGAAATAGCAACCATTCAAAACCTATTGTACCAAATGTGGGGCATATGTCAAGGGGATTGAGGATATGCAGAATTTGGGTCAAATCTTTGTCCTTGACTTTCCGCTGCTTTCCGTCACCTCGGACCTCCAGTCCGTCCGCAAGATTCTCCCTTTCCTTAAAAAAACGATTTCCATTGTCAAGTTGTCTTGTTCGACAATTGTGTGATCATTAAATGCCACGGCGCAGGGTTTGTCAAGCGAAAAATGGGGAAAAATGGGAAAGATAAAGGCACGGTTTGAATCCGGGGTCAGTAATCATAACCCCAAGATAACTGTGTCAGCATAGAGACACACTTGCCTGCCGCAGGCAGGGCGCGGCGTCGCTGCGCCGAACCGTCGCACCTGGAAGGTGCTCCTACAGTGGAAATCTTAGGTCCACCCCCACCCTAACCCTCCCCCGTCGAGAGACTGTGTCGTAATGTCATTGCGAGGGAGTGAAACGACCGAAGCAATCTCATAAGGCGTTGAAAACAATGAGATTGCCACGCTCCCTTCGGTCGCTCGCAATGACAAACAGCGGATTACGACACAGTCTCCGAAGGGGGAGGGGATTTATTGAGAAGATATTACCTATCCTGCCATCTGGGTGATTGGAGCCTTGATCCTTCACTTGCCTTCACCCTTCACCCTGTCCCTCCCCTTGAAGTCTCATCCCGAATTCATTACAATGCACAGAACATGGCCACGATTACGGAAACGGACAAGCCTCAAGTGGTCATCCTTGTCGGTCCCACCGGAGCGGGAAAATCCCGGTTGGCCATCGAACTGGCAGAGACATTCGGCGGGGAGATCATCAGTGCCGATTCCATGCAGGTTTACAGGTACATGGATATCGGGACAGCCAAGCCCACGGAGGAGGAGCGGAAAAGGGTTCCCCATCACCTGATCGATGTGGTGAACCCGGATGAGTCCTTTCATTCGGACACCTATCGTCTGCTGGGCCGGAAGAAGATTGAAGAGCTGACTCAGTCCGGCAAGCGGGTCTGGGTGGTCGGGGGAACAGGACTCTATATCAAGACCCTGACGGAGGGAATCTTTCCGACCCCTGCGATCCCTCCCACCGTGAGGGAAAGACTGAAACAAGAGGCTGAGGAAAAAGGAGGAGACGTTCTATACCGGCGTTTGATGGACGTCGACCCGAATGCCGCTTCCCGGCTGCACCCGCACGATCTGTTTCGTATTCTTCGTGCCCTGGAAGTGTTCGAGGCGACGGGTACCCCCATCTCTTTCTTTCGCGATCAGCACCGCTTTCAGGACAGACCTTACCGGACGTTGAAGATCGGGCTGGAGATGGACCGGGCGAGGCTGTATCAGCGGATTGACGAGAGAGTGGACAGGATGATCGGGAAGGGCCTTCTCCGTGAGGTGGAAGGACTCATCGAGAAGGGGTACGGACCCGGGTTGAGGAGCATGCAGAGCCTGGGTTATAAACAGATGGTCCAATTTCTCTACAAGGAATTCGACTGGCATGAAGCCATTCGACAGATGAAAAGGGACACACGCCGCTATGCGAAGCGGCAGCTGACATGGTTTAAGGCCGATCCTGACGTCACCTGGCGGAGCGAAGCCACGGACGGCGAACGAATCCTAAAAGAGATTGAGTCTTTTTTGAAGGGAGGAGCGAATGTCGACCATTAAGAATCAGATCAATGTTCAGGATCAGTTTCTCAATCAGATCCGGAAGGATCGAAGCCGCGTGACGATGGTGCTGACCGGCGGCCACAAAGTGGAAGGGGTGGTGATCGGCTTCGATAATTTCAGCCTTGTCCTGAGGGACAGCGAGCAGTCGGATCAGCTGATCTACAAACATGCCATCTCCTCGATCTTGATGAAGGGGAAGATGGCACCCCTCGAAATCAAGCCTTGATGGGCTGCAGAGAGGACCCGGAGTTCATCATGGATGCCTTTGAAATCAGACCCATTCTGGAGAGTCTTATCTTCGTCTCCGAGTCGCCGATCCGGCTTGAAACGCTCATGGAGCTGCTTCCCGAATCGAAGGAGGAGGCCCTTCTCGAAGGAATTGAGCAGATCAAGAGGGATTTTGAGGATTCCTCCCGGGGATTGGAACTGGTTGAGGTCGCGGGCGGATACCAGTTTCGTACCAAACCGAAATGGGGAGAATGGGTCAACCGGTTGAAGAAAGTCAAGGCGGTGAAGCTGAGCCAGTCGGCTCTGGAGACCCTGGCGATCGTTGCCTACCGCCAGCCCGTCATCCGACCGGCCATCGAGGAGATCCGGGGGGTGGATTCCGGCTGGGTTCTTCGAACTCTTATGGAAAAAGGGTTGATCAAGATTGTGGGAAGAAAGGAAATTCCGGGACGCCCTATTGTCTACGGCACGACGCAGGCCTTTCTTGAGATCTTTGGCCTCAGCGCTCTCACCGACCTTCCGACACTCAAAGAAATCCTTCCTCCGGAGAGCGTCGAGGAGATCGAGAAGCGTGGAAGCGTCGGTGGCCGAAGACCGGGGTCTGGCCCCTGTTGAAAGCAATTCTCAAGAAGGTCCTGCTCCGGAGGAAGCGGAGGCGGCGACGGGGGAGATAGGCAAAGTTGAAGAGATGGAAGCGACTGTAGGGATTGAGAAGGCGGAAGAGGTCGATAAAGTCGGAGAGGTCGACAATCTCCCGCGTGTTGACGAGGAGTCCTGATGCCTCTGGAAAGAATACAAAAAATTTTGGCCAGGGCCGGCGTAGCATCCCGAAGAGAAGCGGAGAGAATGCTGCTCGAAGGGAGGGTGACGGTGAATGGCAGCGTCGTGGATACCCTGGGTTCAAAGGCCGACGTGGCCAGGGATCACATCAGGGTGGACGGGAAGATGATTACCCGTGTCGAGCCCCAGGTGGCGATTCTATTGAACAAGCCCCGGGGATATGTTTCCACGGTTCGCGATCCGCAGGAGAGGCCAACCGTGATGGATCTTCTGAAGCATATGAAATACCGGGTCTATCCCGTAGGCCGCCTCGATTACGACGCCGAGGGACTCCTTCTTCTCACCAATGACGGCAAGCTGACCAATCTGCTCTCCCATCCCAAGTTCTCGGTCCCCAAGACCTACTGGGCGAAGCTCGCGGGTGTGCCGGATGAGGCTAAACTGGGTCGGCTGATGAGAGGGGTCATGCTTGAAGATGGGCGGGCAACGGCCGTTTCTTGCCGGATCCTGCGGAGGCGGGAGAAGAATTGCTGGGTGGAGATCGTCGTCACGGAGGGAAGAAACCACCTGGTGAAGCGGATGTTCTCAGCCATTGGTCACTCCGTCCTCAAGCTGAAAAGGGTTCAGTTCGGACCGATCCGGCTGGGAACCACTCTTACGGGGCAATTCCGGCACCTCACAGAGGAAGAAATAAAGAAGCTCAAGGCGCTGAGAATAAGAGCAGAGAGCTCACAGCTGAAGGCTGAAAGCTCAAAGCTCAAAGGTGAAGGCTCAAAGCAGACAACTGAAAGCTCAAAGCTGAAAGCAGAGAGCTTAAAGGTGAAGGCTCAAAGCGAAAATTCAAAGGATGAAAGCTCACAGGCAGAAGGGTCATTGAGTCATTGCCTTTGCAGCCGCACCCTTCAGGGTGCGAGGGTTCGGCGGCAGCGGTTTTTCGCAGGCTAAAGCCTGCGGCTACAAATTCCTGCAAGAAGCAACCGAATTGTATGCTTTCCAGGGTCGAAATACAGCGAAAGGTCGTTCATCTCTTAGGATTGGCCATTCCCATCGGATATAGTTTCACATCCGAAGAAACCGCCTTGACTGTGATTCTCTGTATTTTCCTGGCCTTCCTGGCAGTCGATCTGCTTCGTCTCTTTCACAGGGGAACCGCATCCCTTTTCGAGAGGTTCATCTACGGAAAAGTCCTGAGGGAGACGGAAAAGTCCACCCTGATGGGCTCCACCTACTATCTCTTCTCCGCCTTGCTGACCATCCTTCTTTTTCCCAAGCCGATTGCCGTCGCGAGCATCCTCATCCTGATTCTCTCCGACACGTGTGCCGCCCTGGTCGGCAAGGGAATCGGAAGGGTCCCCATCTTTCGAAAGACCCTCGAAGGAACCCTGGCTTTCTTTCTCTCTGCCCTGGTGATTGTCTTTGTCGTACCCCGGGGTGGACCGGTTTTCAGGCGTGCTCGGAGCGCTCGGGGCCGCGGTGATCGAACTCCTTCCCATTCCGCTGGACGACAATCTTACCATCCCTTTTGTGGCAGGGGCCATCATGTTTTTCTGTAAGGGGTAAGAGAAGGGAAGGGTTCAACGGCCTTCAGGATGGTCCTGGCCTCTTCCTCCAGGGAGATCTCTGCAAGGGCCCCCGCGATTTTCAACTCCTTGAAAAGGAAGGAGAAGGCCTCCTCGGGCCCGTCCGCCAGTTCCCCGTCGGCCAGCGGGTTGAGGCTGATGATGGGGCGGTCGAATTTCTTGATGAGGTCACAGGCCCGGATGAGATCGAAGTGGCTCCGTTTCTTATTGATGGGAATGGCATAGGCTGCCGTGTCGAGAGGTTTCGCTATTGGAAGGACAAAGGTGGCCCACTGGCCTGAGAAGATGGGGATAAACCCCTTCTCTCTCACCCCGGATACCATCATTTTCAGAAGATCAAATCGGCCCAGACCCAGAAGCCAGTCGCTATACTTTTCTCCCACTAAGACATGGGGGGATTCGTCGGGTCGAAGGAGAGAGAGCGTCTCATCAAATCGGATGGGATCAAAAGCGATCCGGTCGATTTCTTTCTGGGTGAGGACTTCTCCGGAGAAATCGGAGGGAAAGAACTCCCGCCGCAATTCGGAAGGGACGATGTTTCTCTTGACCGTGGAGGTTATCTTCGATTCAAGCCAGTGAATGGGTTTACCTGAGCAGGAGACCCCTTCCTCGGCCCTGACATGGCAGAGGCCTCTCAGGCGGTCATCCTCGGTCACCCTCTTCAGTTCCCTGAAGGATTCGAGATGTTTCCTCGTAGGAAGATCGAAGAACCAGACTCCCATGGCATAGATCTTCTTCATGAGGGCCAGGAGGCCCTGATCGCCTGATGAGGACCGGACGGAAAGAATGATTCTCGGGAGTTTCTGTTCTTCTAAGATGAATGTCGGAAGCGGCATAGTTTCTCATTCTAAGATGTTCGCCCTCCCTTTTCAATCAGGGATCAAATTATATAGCCCTACAGCCAGGGAACACTCGCCAGCCGCTCAGAACACCAGTTATCAGTAATCAGTGACCAGTAACAACCAGAGAAGGCAGTAGGCAGAAAGCAGAAGGCAGAAAACAATGACCAATAACCAGTGACAGTTTCTCGCATTATTAAAATGCTTGCAAAGCTTCTCCGTTTTTGGTAAAAAGACTGTATGGCGCCGGCCGGGATAGAACTCAAAGAGACATTGAAGTTCGGAATCAAGACCCTGATCTTCCAGGAAGTGAGACTTCTGCGTCTCAAACGGGCTTTCACGCCCAACATCCTCCTCGAAACCGAGTCCCGATCCCTTGAGGAGACAAAGCACGAGATTACCAAGTTGGTCCTGGGCTTATCCGGGGAGGAAAGAGAAGGGTTGCTGAAAAAAATGGTCCTGGAGACGGTGAATGAAGAGATCGACCGGGCCATTCAACTCAGGGGGAACAGGTGCCTACGGTGCACCCACGTGCGATACTACGACCGGGCAGGACTTCCTCATGCCGCCCTGCCTGCCGGATCGAGCCCGCCCCAGTCGATTGGATGTGAGGTGCTTCCCCCGGGCTTGAAGAAGAAGTGCCACGACTATGTGGAAACATCCACGGCCGCTTCCCTGGAGGATTACCTCAATGAAATGACCCTTCTCTACGAATTCGGGGAGATCTTCGATAGAATCGGGGAAGTCTGGAAAGACTACTTCACAAAATGACGCAAACGCCAAAGTGCTGCCGTGCTGCAGTTCTGCAGCCAACTGCAGCACCGCAGAACCTCAAAACGGCAGCACACCGTTTTTCATTCTGGCCTACTACGCCAGGGCCTCCGCTACCAGCTCCGTGATATCCATGACCTTGATACGGCCTTTCTTCTCTTTTCGAAGCCTTGCCGAGGCAAGCTGCAGATTGGATTTGCACGACGGGCATCCGGAGACGACGACCTCTGCGCCGACCTCTACGGCCTCCTGCATTCGTTTGTAAGCGATCTCTCCGGAGAGGACCGTGTCAAAGGCCTTGAGCCCGCCGCCTCCTCCGCAGCATTTGGCCAGAAGACGGTTATTCTTGAATTCGACCAGGGTCACTCCCGGAATGGACCGCACGAGATCCCTGGGGGGCTCGAAGATGTTCAGATGACGACCTAAATCGCAGGGATCGTGATAAGCGACCTTCATCGGATTCCCGTTCTTGAACTTCACCTTCCCTTCCTGGATCAGGTTGTTCAGGAGCTGAATGGCGTGAACCACCCCGAAGTTGAAGGGGGTGTACTGGGGATAAAGCTCTTTGAAGGTTTTATAGCAGCCGGCGCAGGTGGTCACGATCTGCTCGGGCTGGATTTTCGAGAAGGCCTCCATGTTTTCCTGCGCGGCTTTCTTGAACTCCTTCGTCCCCACGAGGTAGGAGATGTATCCGCAGCACTTCTCTTCTTTTCCGAGGGCCGTATAAGAGACGCCTGCGTGGTCCAGGATCTTCATGATGTTGGGAACGATGTTGATGTCCTGGTACGATGCGACGCACCCGAGAAAGAGGAGAACGTCGACCGGCCCTGACCTGGGCTTGAAGGTGGACGGGAAGACATCGGTCCGCTTTTCCTTGGGTTCGCCGAAAGGATTTCCCGTGGCCGTAAGATTCTCAATGAGCTTCTTGTGAATGTCAGGGAGAAACCCGGCCTCGGCCAGTCTTTCCCGGGCGCCTTCCACGATATTTGAGACCACGACCCCGGCAGGGCAGGTGGCCTTGCAGTTGAGGCAGGTCGTGCAGAGATAGAATTTGTCGGCCACCTCTTTGGAGGGCTCCAGAACGCCTTTCATCAGGTAATAGGCCTGTAGAACCCTTCCCCGGGCATTCTCGGATTCAATGCCGGTCTGTGCAAAGACCGGACAGCCTGCCCGGCAGAAACCGCAGTTGATGCAGGCAAAGACCTCGTTATCAACGGCCGGGCCAAAGCTCCGGATCTTTTCGGGGGTTTCAACGAACTCCTTGTAAGTGAAGTGGTCGAAAATGTCTTTGACGGAGTCATCAAGCCCCATCTTCCCCGGGTTCAGGATATTTTTCGGATCGAGGGCCTTCTTGATCGATTTCATCACGTCGAGGCTCAGCCCGAGCTCCTGGCGAATGAAGGGGGCCTTTGCGACCCCGATCCCGTGTTCCGCCGTCAGGGTTCCCTTATATTTCAGGGTCAGATCGATAAATTCCTGAGCGATCTTTTTGACTTTCTCCCATTCTTCCTGCTTCCGGCCGTCGATGATGAGTGTGGCGTGAAGGTTTCCATCCCCGATGTGTCCGAAGATGGGAATGGAGAATTGATATTTGTCGCGGATCTTCTGGAGCTCCCGGATGGTTTCAGGGATCTTCGACATGGGGACGCCGAAGTCCTCGACAAAGGGAATGAGCTTGGCCCCCCTTCGGATCTTGGAGAGGGAAGGAACGAGGCCCTGGCGGCCCGCCCACATCTTCAGCCGCTTTGCCGGGTCGTCGTCCCACTGATTCCCGAATCCACGGCAGTCCTTTGAGATCCTGTCGATTTTTTCGATGTTCTCCCTGACGGCCTGCCGGTTTCCGTCTATTTCCATAAAGAGGATGCATTCCACGTTATCCGGGATATTGAGGCCCATGGCCTTGTTTACGACGTCGATCGAGACCCGGTCCAGAATCTCACAGGAGGAGAGGGGAACCCCGGATGTGATAATCTCCTCCGCCGCTCTCCCGGCGTCCTCGATGGTTGGGAACCACGCCTGGGCAAAGGCGACGTATTCGGGCAGGGGAAGGATCTTGACGGTGATTTCGGTTATCACTCCAAGCGTTCCCTCAGCCCTGCAGAAGAGGTGGACGAGGTCGTAGCCGGAGGAGGTTTTTGGCACGAGAGACCCGGTCCTCATCACCTGGCCGTCTGCGAGAACCACCTCCAGTCCCAGGATATAGTCCTTGGTCGCCCCATACTTGATGGCCCTGTTTCCGCTCGCGTTGGTTGAGACCATTCCTCCGATGGAGGCCATGGTTGCGCTTCCGGGATCGGGGGGAAAGAAGTGGGTCGGGGCAAGGGCGTTATTCAGTTGTTGGCAGATCACCCCCGGTTCCACGATGGCATAGCCGTCCTTGGGGTTGATCTCCTTGATTCTGTTCATCCGACTCACGTCGAGAATGATCCCGCCGAAGCAGGGCAGAACGGCTCCTGTGGTGCTGGTCCCCGACCCCCTGGGAATGATCTTGAGGTTGCGCTCGCTGGCCAGTTTCAGAACTTTCGAAATCTCCTCCGTCGTTTTTGCAAAGACGATGGCGTCTCCGATCCCTTCGTGGACGGACATGTCCCGGGAATAACAGAGGCGTTCGATCTGGTCCGTCTTGACGTTCTTCTCACCCACGATGTCGATCAAGTCTTTGATGTAATCCATCCGGCACTCCTTCCGTCTTTATCGTCAATAAATACCCGAAATCCGAAGATCGAATTTCCTGTCTGGGGCAGACAGACGAAACAAATTTAAATAGGAAATAACAAAATATCCAGACAGAATTGAGTCATCCGGATATGCAGTTTTGAAATTGTTTCGTATTTTGTGCTTCGTATTTCAACCGGCGCGGTAAACTTGGGGTTAAAGTCGTTTGAGGGAATCATATCAGCCGTGTCCAGCGAAAGAAAGAGTACAGCCGCGATCGTGTCACGGATCCGATATTTCTTTTTTCCCTAAATTCAAGGGTGATAACGTGGAAAGCTAAACATAACGGTAAAACAAAGGGCCCTCATTTTCAATGAAAGGCCCTCAAGAAATCCAACAATTCCGGAGAGCCGGGTCTTCCCGAAGCTGGCGCAAAAAGGCTGGCTATTCCTTCATCTTCTTTACACGCTGGATCTCCGACTTCATAAAAGGTACGAAACCCTCTCCCTTCGTCAGATTCTTCAACTCCTCCTGAAGATTGGAAGGGGTGATTTTACAGATCCAGCCCTTCTCATAGGGGCTCTCATTGATCAACTCAGGGGCTTCTTCAAGCTCCTGATTGGAGGATTCCACTTTCCCGGAAACCGGCGCATAGATCCTTCCCACCCATTTCCCGGATTCCATGGATCCGCAGGGCTTGCCCTGCTCCACACTCTTTCCAACGGAGGGCAGTTCCACATAAACGATCTGCCCGGCCAATTTTTGAGCAAAGTCGGTTGTTCCAAGGGTGACTGTGTTTCCTTCAACCCTGGCCCAGAAATGCTCTTTGTGATAATAGAGATCATCCGGCAAAAGATACCCTTCGAGTTCCATGCGCGGCCCTCCTCTTGGCATTTTAAAGCAGGATACAACAAAAAATAGTTGTTCTCAAGTTTTTTTGATCGTTTAACTCACCCTCAGACCGGAAATCTTCCTCGGGGTGGTAGAAGGGGGTTCCTCGATGACGGACTGGACCGACTCCGGGGAACATTCCGTATCGGTATCTTCGCACGCAACCAGGGGATTACTGGTTTAAGCGGTTCCCCTGGTGGTTCCCGATTATCGGCGGGGCTTTCAATGGACATTTGTCTTGCAGATTGAATATTTATCTTGACTTTGATGGCACAATTGTGTATACGGTATCCCTATATGGAATCCGGTTTCCTGAACTGACGCAGGCGACCGGACAGGGGGACTGTTTTGAAGACGAGAATTGACGATCCACAGGAGGGGGGATGTCAATTGGAGAAGGAGGGGGACCGTCCTTCGCTTCTCTCCTATCTCCAGCCCGGCCGACGGGCGTTTCCTGCTGAAAGTGTCCATGAAAGAGGGCTCTCGTGCTGTTGCGGAGGGCAGCCACTCCGCCGTTCCTGGTGATCAGCGACTGGATCCCGTTTTCAGACTGATCGAAGCGAAGATGGTGACGGACGGCGGGAGCGAGGATCAGGAGGGTCTTTCTGATGATTCAGAGAGATGAGGTATGGTCTCTCCCAGGATGACCTATGGCCGATCACCAACAGGGATATTGACGAAGCCTGGCAGAAGGCCTTCCCTTTCTATGCCCGCGAAGGGCAAGACCCGTCGGTTCACGTTCTCTCTCAGCAGGTGAATAAGAGCGGCGTGCTCATCCCCTTTCAGCCTCTGTTTTTCTGTAAGACCCGGGGTCTCTTCTTTCATCCCCCCTGTCCCCGGTGCGGATCCCCCCTGGAACTGTGCTACGACGGCCCGCTCCTTTCCCGGTTGGGACTCCAACCCTACTCGACTTCTCTGAGGCGTTATCTTTTCTGCCATCCCTGTTCTCAGAAAGGAGATCCTGACTTTTATGTTTACGAGGTTCACAACTCCGACCCCGCACCGGTCAAAGACCGGCTGCAACTGATCAAAGGGTTCGGACCCCTGGCAACAGGTGACGTTCCGACCGGTCAATTCCCATGCCCTGAATGCATGCATCGACAGGGATGTTACGGACCGGATCAGAAGGCCCTGTTGAGAGTGCGTTCCATTCTCCTTCTACCCCTTTTACCTGTTTGTTCTGGAAGGGATGACGCTTCACGCCATCGATTTCTTAGCCCTCGCCTCGGGAGCCTCTTTTGAGGAACTGGAGCAGCAGCTGAAGGCCAAAGGCGAGTTTGGCAGGGCCCGCTGCGTGGAGACCCTGCACCGGCGAGAGGTGAGAGAAGATCCCCTTCTTTTTCGATCAGAAAGATGAATTCTTTCTTGAAATCCTCTATCTGAAGCTTTCCTTTCTGGGACAACTGATCCAGGCGCTCGGTATGGACCGGAAGATGTCTTCTCATCCGGGATTGAGGCCCTCCATCCATTCCATATGGGTGAAAACCCCGGAACCCGATGGCCTGCTTCCCTTCTTCTGGAATTTCAGGGCGGTACCCTTTGATCTCGTCAGGGATCTCCAAGAAGCTTCTCCATTCCCCCTGTTCCCGGACTCCCGGGATGACCGGTTTCTTGGCCTCGTCTGGCTTTATACGCTCCTGGTGAACCGGAAACAGGATCTCTCGGCCGTCTACTCCGCTCTGAGAAAGATCTTCGGTCAGGGCCTTGAAAGCGAAAATCTGTCGTTCGAGGAAGTTTTGGGCCCCGGTGGCCGCGGGGTTTTCCGGCCGGAGAATATTTTCTGGAACCCGGACGGCAAGGAAGTGATAAAGAGATGGAACCCCCTCTGGGAAAGAGCCATCCAACTGGGAGGGGTTCTCTTGCGCCCCGGCAGAGGAGAGGGCGCCCTTTCAAGAGAGGATTGGTGGAAGGAGTGGGAGAAACTGCAGGACGCGGTGAAAGAAGGTCTGTTTCATGGGGAAGCCCGTGAAGAACGGGTGGAACGGAAACAGGAGATTTCACACGGGCTGGAAAGCGGAACTCCGGAGGATGCAATCCTCTACGGGATTCTTGCCGGGGTCCTGAAGAAATGGGAAAAGGGACTGAAGCCGCCGCCACCGGAGCAGGCAGAGACCCTTATTTTCAGAGTGAACGAGCCCAAGGAAACGGGGACGAGACCGCCCGGGGAAGAGATTGCCGAGACGGTCATCCTTTCCGGCGGGCCCGGTAGAAGGACGCAGGAAACGGGAAGGGTGAAGGAAGAGATGGTCTCAGCAGGGGGAGGACAAGCACCTGCTTCCAAGATTCACCAACAACCCCCTCAGGACGATGTCATGGCTGAGACGGTCATCCTGAAACCACGGAAAGAGATGGCAAAGAACGCTGCCGATGAGACGGACCGGCCGCCCGTGGCCGCGAAAGCAAAGGAGCAGCCCGAGGAGGATCTCATGGCTGAAACCGTCATCCTCGGTCCAAGCCAGAGGCAAAAAAAGAAGAGCGATGGGAACAAAGAATAGTCCGGTATCCCCGGAGGCCATGAGAAACGAGATCAGGGCGATCTACCGGTCCGACCCGGTGAAGGCCGGAGCATTGATCGAAACCTATGCTGAAGAGCGGCTGAAGGGCCTGCCGCCTTCGGATCGATTGGCCCTGCTCGAAGAGGTCGCGGAACGGTTCAAATCCTCCGATCCCGGGACTTCGGTGGAGCGGCCTCCTCAACAGGAGGAATTTTTGAGGTTGTTCTCCCTGCTGCTGGGGAAGCGGATCTCGGTTGATGATCTTACGTCTACGGAACCGCTGGAAAGGCTGGCCCATTCCTTGAATACCATCTTTGACACATTGAACCAGATCGTCTTCGGCATCCGGACCACCCTACTGGGCCGAACGATCGAAATGGAAACGATCAGACAGATTATCGGTTCGGATCTGTCAGGAGAAGGGGAGTCGGGAACGCTCCAGAGCTATCTCAACCAGATCCAGAATTCTTTCTTAGTGGCCCACCGCAGCTTTCAGGAGGCCATTCAGATCAAGGTGAAGCAAATCCTGACGGAGATGGATCCCGGCCGGATGGAGGCGGAGACGAGCGGAGGGTTGAGATTCGGTCCCCTGCGGAAGGCGGAACTTTTCGAGATTTACAAAGAAAAATTCGGAAAGGTGAAGGGATATTTCGAATCAGGCCGCTTCATGGAGGAGCTGTTGAGAGAATTTGAGAAATCGTGTCATAAACTTTATAATGCCGACCTGAGGAGGGAAAAATGAGAAGGTATGCCGGGACTCTTGTTCTTTTCATTCTGCTTGTCTTCGTTTTTTCCTGTGCTTCAAAGCCGTCCATCGTCCTCCCGCCGGAATGGGGATACGAGAAGGGTGCCATCCGGCTCCATCTGAAGGCCGATCCTCAACTGAACCTCTATTCCGGAAGCCCTCACACGCTTCTTCTCTGCATCTATCACCTGAGAGATCCGAATGCCTTCAACCAGCTGGCGGACGAGAAGGATGGACTGCCGAAGCTTCTGGAGTGCGGTCGGTTCGATCCCGCGGTCACCTATGTGAAACGGGTCGTGATGCAGCCGGGACAGGAATTGAACGAGTCCATGGACCGGGCCGAAGGGGCAAAGTACGTCGGCATTGCGGCCGGTTATTATCAGCTTCAGAAGGAACGGGCGGTTCGTTTCTTCCAGATTCCGGTCGTGCAGGAAAGAAGGGGGAGTACCCTTGTCTCGAAGCCCTCTGTCCTGAATATCGATCTTCTCCTGGGCCCACAGGAGATGCAGTGAGATCAGGGGAAAATAATGGACATTCAGAGACCTCTCTACTGGCATCAGGGCCTTTTTCTGCAGCCCCAGCATTTTCAGCTCCTGGATCTTTTCATCCAGTCTCTTCTGACGCCCTTTCGCCAGTTTATGGCACCCCACTTCTGGGGGATCGGCAGGATCGAGATTCAGAGGGCCGGCCTGGGAAACCGGTCCTTCAGCCCCCTGGCAGGGGAATCTCCTCTTCCCGGACGGAACCTACACGGTCTTTCCCGGAAATGCCCTGATGGAGGCCCGATCCTTTGATACGGCCTGGGTCGAGGGAGGAAAGCCCCTGACCGTTTACCTCGGCCTGAAGAAATGGAATGAGGCCGGGGAGAACGTGACCGTCCTCGACACAGCTGGAGAACCTCACGGGAGTGACCACCCGATTCGTCGCCAGGCCGACCCGGAAGAGGTCAAGGATCTTCATTCCGGGGGACCGAAAGGCCAGGTCAAGAGGCTCTTTCACGTTCTCAAGGTCTTCTGGGAGACGGAAGTGGAGCAACTGGGGGATTATCTTCTCGTTCCGGTGGCACAACTGGAGCGGTCAGGCGAGGAGATCAAGCTGTCCGAACGCTTTATCCCACCCTGCCTGACTCTCTCCGGCTCAGATCCTCTTGATGAGACTCGTTAAGGAGATCAGGGACCAGATTGCTGCCCGGGGCCGTCAACTGGAGGAGTATAAGAGCCAGCGAGGCATCCAGACGGCGGAGTTCGGGTCGAGGGACATGGTCTACCTTCTGGCCTTGAGATCCCTGAACCGTTACGTCCCGGCCCTCTTCCATTTCACGGAGACCCAGCAGGTCCATCCCTGGGCGGTTTACGGCACTGCTGCGGCAGCTCATCGGGGAGCTCTCCTCCTTTTCGGAAAGGGTCAATGTGATGGGCGAGCTGGAAGGCGGCGAGCGCCTTCTCCCGAATTACGACCACCTGGATCTCTGGGAATGTTTTTCTGCGGCCCAGAGCCTCATCTCTCAGCTGCTCGATGAGATTACGGCCGGACCGGAGTATGTGATCCGCCTGGTCTACGACGGGACGTATTATGCCGCGGATCTGAAACCCGCCATCTTTGAAGGCCGCAATCGTTTCTACCTGGTCTTCAAGACGGAAGAGGACCCCAAATTCGTTCTCCAATCCGTCGAAACCGTCGCGAAGCTCAGCGCGAGGGAACATTTGCCGATTCTGATCGCCCGGGCCCTTCCCGGGATCGGTCTGGAACATCTTCCGGTGCCGCCCCAGGAGCTTCCCCGGAGGGCCCATTCGATCTATTTTGCCGTGGACCATCATAGCGACCTGTGGGCCCTGGTGGAGAAAGGTCACAACATCGCCCTCTACTGGGATAATGCCCCGGAGGACCTGGAGGTGGAGCTGATGGTGGTGGGAAGATAATCATGAAGGAAGAGTTTTGAGTGTTGAGGTTTAAGTTGTAGATGAAAACGACAAATTAACCAAAATGCAAAGATGCAAACTGCAAAATGTGACACTCAAAACTCAAACTTAGCACTTAAAACTTAGTACTTATCACTTGTCTACTGGAGTCTTGTATGCATTTAACCGATTGCTTCATGGAACTGGTGGCCTATGTCGTCTATTTTCAGAGGACGGCGGCTGCAAAGCAGCCCCCCTACGAACAGGTCAAGGCGGATATCCTCCGTCTCCTCACCCAGAGCGAAGGCTGCCTCAAGAAAGGCGTTGTTTCTCCGGAGGATTATGACCTGGCCCGTTTTGCGATCTGCGCCTGGGTGGATGAAGCGATCCTGAACTCCGCCTGGAGCCAGAAAGGGCACTGGCAGAGGGAGCAGCTTCAGCGCCTCTATTATCACACCACCGATGCCGGAGAGGAGTTCTTTGAACGTCTGAATGCCCTCGGATTCCAGCAGCGGGAGGTCCGGGAGGTCTATTATCTCTGCCTGGCCCTCGGTTTCATGGGACGCTACTGCCACAAGGGGGACGAGTATCTCCTGGAGCAGCTGAAGTCCTCCAATCTCAAACTCCTGATGGGCAGTTCCGTCGGGCTTCCTTCTCTCGAGAGAGCGGATCTTTTCCCGGAGGCCCATCCGACCGACTCCGTTGCCATAGGCGCTCAGAAGAAGACGTTGCGATTTTCCCTGGCGACGCTCGCCTGTCTTGCCGGCCCGGTGGTTCTCTTCGGCCTGCTTTATCTGGTCTATCACTTCTCTCTGAGCGGGATCGCAGAAAATTTCTTAAGGACGGTGCCGTAAATGAAAGAGACGCTCTTGAAGTTCCTCAAGGTTTTTCTGGTCGTCCTGGGAGTCCTCCTCGTCGTCCTGCTCGTTTTCGGAGTCGTTCTTGCCTGGACTGGCCCTGGTGGGTGGGAATCTTTCTTCTCCTGATCCTGGTCGGGCTGGGGATCGGTTTCCTTTTCTTCCGGAAACTCTGGCTCCGGCGCAAGGAGCAGCAGTTCGTCCAGCAGGTCATCGAGCAGGACGAATCGCAGCTGAAGAAGCTCAGCGGGAAAGAGAAGGACGACCTGAAAGAACTGCAGGACCGCTGGAAGGAGGCGATGGAGGCCCTGAGGCGGTCCCATCTCAGGAAGCAGGGAAATCCCCTCTATGTCCTGCCCTGGTATATGGTGATCGGGGAGAGCGGCTCCGGAAAGACCACAGCGATTACAAGCGCCCGCCTCTCCTCTCCTTTTGCCGAGGTGAACCGGACCTCCGGCATTTCGGGCACGCGGAATTGCGACTGGTGGTTCTTCGAACAGGCCATCATCCTCGATACGGCCGGAAGGTACGCCATTCCGGTCGACGAAGGCCGGGACAAGGAGGAGTGGCAGAGGTTCATGACCCTTCTCGTCAAGTACCGGAAGAAGGAACCCCTCCACGGCCTGATCGTGACGCTTCCTGCGGATAAGATCCTGCAGGGCGGCGCCGAAGTCCTGGAGGAGGATGGAAGACATATCCGGCGCCGCATCGACGAGCTGATGCGGGTGCTTGGGATCAAATTTCCCGTCTATGTCCTGGTCACCAAGTGCGACTTGATCCAGGGAATGACCCAGTTCTGCGATCAGCTTCCGGAAAAAGGCCTGGATCAGCCCATGGGGTTCATCAACCAGGATCTCTCCACGGATGTCGCGGCTTTCCTCGACCGCGCCATGGAGACCCTGGGTGAGCGACTGAGGAATCTCCGGATCCTTCTCCTGCACCAGCCCGGAGTCCAAAGGGATTGAACCCGGGCTTCTTCTCTTCCCTGAGGAGTTCGAAAACCTGAAGAAGGGCCTTGAATCCTTCATGAAGGGGGCCTTCCAGGAGAATCCCTACCAGGAGACGCCGATCCTGCGAGGTCTCTTCTTCAGCAGCGGACGGCAGGAAGGAAGTCCGTATTCTCATTTTCTGCAGGCCCTGGGCCTGATCGGAGAGAAGGAGGTCCTGCCGGGGACGAGCAAGGGGCTTTTTCTCCATGACTTCTTTGCGAAGATCCTTCCCAAGGAGAGGGGACTCTTTGCTCCGACCAAACGGGCCCTCGAGTGGCAGCGGTCTCACCCGGAACCTGGGTTTGACCGCCTGGATCGTTCTCGGCATCGCCCTGTGCGGGCTTCTCAGCTTCTCCTTTGTGAAGAACCTCAGAACCATCCGGGAGGTCTCCCATGAGTTTGCAAAGGTCCCCTGTTAAAGGGAGAGACCCTGACCGACCTGAACATCATGGATCGTTTCGTCAGGCCATCCTGAAGGTGGAAGGCCAGAACCGAGAACTGGTGGATTCCCCGCTTCGGGCTGAATGAGAGCGTCAAGGTCGAGAAGGGGCTGAAGAACAAGTATTGCACACAATTCCAGAATGGTTTTCTCGCCCCCTTCGACAAAGACATGGCCGGCGTCATGGCCAACCTGAACGCCTCGACACCGGATGACGTCATCGGCCAGTACATCGTCCATCTGGTCAGGCGGATCAATCTCCTGAAGGCCCGTCTCGAAGGACAGGGGCTCCAGCAGCTCCAGGCCAAAGCCCAACCCTCCTATGTCTCATCCGCTGCAGGGGGCTCAGAGTCTCGATCCGGAGATCAGGAAGAAGTTCGGTTTCCTCTATCTCTATTATCTGATCTGGCGATCCGATCCGGGGGAAACGAACAAGGAGATCAATATCCTCTATTCCTGGCTGAAGCATCTTCTGACCCTCAAGGGGTGCGAACCTCCGCTGGCTCGTCGTCTGGGTGGAGAAACAGGGCGGGCTGCTCCTGTGTTGCTCCGGGATTTCTGGGGAGGGAGCCTGCCGGTGGCGGGAGAGAAAGGGGTCAGTCCTGCCTTCACGAAGAAGGGAAAGGAGATGATGGATTCCTTCGTGAAAGAGATTGAAACGGCGCTGCCTGAGGCTCAGATCCTGTCCGGCCAGAAGGGGGAATTCGAAAAGTGGTATCAGGCCATCTGTTTTGACGTGTGGTACCAGTTTGGGATGCAGTTTCCAAAGGGGGTCGAGAGGCTGAAGGATGCGAAGGAATGGCAGCAGCTTGCGCCCAAAATGGCTACGGACCAGAGCCCCTATTTCGCGCTCATGAATCGAATGGCCCTGGAACTCGAACCCATGGCGCGGACGGAGTCGCTCCCTCCGTGGCTCCAGCAGGTCTATCGTTTTCAGATGGTGAGGGCCCAGGGCGCAGTGGAGGGTTCTAAAGGAACCCTGGCCAAGGCTGCGGAGGAGGGAAAGAAACTGATCGGTGCGATCGAGAAGACCCTCGGCAAGGAAGGCTGTCGGGGAGACGGTTGAGTCGCAGTTGATGGCTGCCAAGGCCTATCAGGAGTATCAGAGTGCCCTGACGGCGATCGGTTCCGCGGCGACCTCCCGCAGTCAGGCATTTCAACTGGCCTCCCAGACCTTCAGTGAAGAGTCTGCGACGGGCAAATCGCCCTTTTTTGCGGCTTACGGGGCGGCAAGCCGGTTGAAGGCGGGCATCGGAAAGGGAAGGGCCGGAAGAGGTTTTTTCGAGGCTCATTACCGGACCGCTCGAATTTCTCTGGACCTTTGTTCGAATGGAGACGGCCTGCTATCTTCAGCGCCAATGGGAAGAGAAGGTCCTGGCCGAGAGCGAGGGAGCGGCCGGTCAGCAAGCCGTCCAACTGCTCCTCGGTCCCGAAGGACTTGCGTGGAAGTTCGTGAAAGGGACGGCCGCGCCGTTCATCGGCCGGAGCCCCCAGAAGGGCTATTATTCCAGGGATGTGATGGGAGGGACCATTCCTTTCGATTCGTCTTTCTTCACCTTTCTGGTCAAGGGGGCCCAGGCCCAGGCGGCTGCCGTCACGAAACAGAACTACACGGTGGGGATCAAGGGACTTCCCACGGATGCCAACCCCGAAGCGAGGATCAAACCTCACAGCACGAAACTGGAGCTTCATTGCACGACGGGGATTCAGAATCTGGTTAACCTGAACTTTCCCGTCAGCAAGACGTTCAACTGGTCCTCTGAAAGCTGTAAGGACGTCCTTTTTCAGATTGAAGTGGGAGACCTCGTCCTGACAAAGAAATATACGGGCGAGCAGGCCTTTCCCGAATTCCTGCAGGACTTCAAGGGAGGACAGCGGACTTTTTACACGAATGATTTCCCGGGAGAGAAGGGGGCGCTGGAAAAGATGGGAATTCGATACGTCAAGGCAAACTACCAGTTTACCGGGGATCAACCGGTTCTCGGACAGGTCAAGGCCCTTCCGGGACAGGCGCCGAGGAGCATCGTCAAATGCTGGGCCCAATAGGATCGACCCTCCACTGGCGATGGGCTGCATACGGCAAACATCCTGTTGCAAGCGATTTTTTCAGACTGGGTGAAGAGTTTTCACTTGGAAAGGGCTTCTCGGAGTGGGTCGGAAACGGTTACAAGGTCCTGACGTCAAGAGGACGTGCGGATCAGGGTCTCTATTTCTGGCGTTTCTGGGCAAGGGGCGCTCAGAAGGGAACGCTTGCGTGCGGGGTTCTCAGAGACAGCAGTGACCGCGTCGGCCGTCCCTTTCCGCTCCTGATCATGGGAATGGGTCCCCTCAAGGGCTGGGAAGAAGCATGGGATCTTTTACCTTTTGCCTGTGAGACGACCTGGAATCAGATCGAGTATCTTTCTGCGCTGGTTGTGAACGACTTTAAGAAACTGGAGAACGAGTACGGGCAGATCCGTCCCCCTCGCGCCGGAGTGGTCTGATCTATCGCGTCCAGAAGGGAGATCTTGGAGAGAGGACCTTCGGCGCGGATCCGGAGGAACCGGCGGAGAACGTGAAAGTCTGGAGAGACAGGTACGGGGGAACCTGACTGAGAAGAGGGAGAGCTTTGTTCCACTGGACCAGAGGCCATCGGAAGACCAGTTCAACCAGATCCGTCGCTGCCATTCCTTGTTCAAGGCCTTCGGCGGAGCCGTTCCGAACGCCGTCTTTATGGGAGGGACGACGGAACGGGCCTTTATCGCCTTCTTCAGTAGACCGCTGATGACGGGTGATTTTGTCCGGCTCTGGACGGCGGAAGCGCCGTAATAGGGTAACGCTTCGGTTACGGGTGGCCATTGGAAGGGAAATTTTTGATTGCAATCATGAAATGGTTATGATAGCCTGATTTTGCTTCTTTTAGGGTAGTTTCCATGGACGCAAGGGATTTGATCAAGGCGGGCAGGCTCGCAGACGCCCGCAGGCAGCTCGTGGACGAGGTGAAGTCTTCCCCGGCCGATACGGGCAAGCGGACCCTTCTGTTTCAGGTGCTCTCTTACCGCGGGGAATGGGACAGGGCGGAGCACCATCTTGATGCGCTTGTCACGCAGGATTCGAGGATAGAGATCGGGGCCCAGGTTTACAAAAACCTGATCCACGGGGAAAGAGAACGCGCCGATGTGGTCGGACTCCGGCGGCGTCCTTCCTTGCTGCCGGCGACGCCACCCTATCTCGAAACCTATTTTGCAGCCTGGGAGAAAGTGGTCGGAAAAGAGATTGAGGAGGCAGAGGGGCTTTTCGATCGGATCGACGCCGATCGACCCACGGTTCAGGGGGGCGGTGAACGGCAGAGACTTCACGGGGTTTAGAGACACCGACACTTTCCTCTCTCTCTTCATCGAGTTTTTCGTCCACGAGCGGTATCTCTGGGTGCCCATGGAATCGATCCGAGAACTATCCGTCTCACCTCCCAAGACCCTTTATGACCTCCTCTGGATTCCTGCCCGCTTGACCACTTGGGAGGGGCTTTCGGCCAACGGTTATCTCCCTGTCCTCTATCCGGATTCATTCTCCCACGAGGATGATCGCATTAAACTTGGCAGAATGACGGACTGGGTTTCCCTGGGAGGGTCGTTTTCCAAGGGGATGGGGCAGCATGTCTTTCAGGTCGGCGAAGAGGAGATATCCCTTCTCGAGATTCAGGAAGCGCACTTCAAGGCGCCGGGGTGAGCAAAAAGGATGAAAACAAATATGGATATTGATTCGATTGTTACTCCTTTTGCGGGTGAGAAACCGGCAGGAGAGGACCTCCGCTACAGTCCGATCTATACGGAAATTACAGAGGCAAGAAGGGCTGAGGACCCCCTTGATCGGGGAGACTCGAAGCGGGAAATCAAGAAGGCGGACTGGGACAAGGTCCTCGTTCTCTCCGTAGAGGCTCTTACAAAGAAGACCAAGGATCTCCAGATCGCCGCCTGGCTTACCGAGGCGCTCATCAGGACGGAAGGGTTCAGCGGCCTGTCCACCGGCCTCAGCATCGTCAACGGCCTTTTGAGGAATTGCTGGGGAAATCTTTATCCGCTGATCGAGGAGGGAGACCTCGACTTCAGAGCAGCCCCCATCGAATTTATGAATAGCAAGCTCTGGGTTTCGATCAGGGAGATTCCCCTGACCGACAGCAGCGTCACGGCCGGATTCTCCTGGTTAAAGTGGCAGGAGTCGGGCGAAGTGGGCTACGAAAGGGACACGCTGAACCGCTTCGGCAGTGTGGATGAAAGCAAAAAGAGCAGGCGCGACGAACTGATTGCGGAAGGAAAGGTGACTGCCGAGGATTTCGAGGCTGCCGTGGCCCTCTCGTCGAGGTCTTACTATGAGTCCCTGGCGGAGGCCGTGAGGGTGTGCGGTGAGGAATTCAAGGCCCTGGACGAGATCGTGGATCAGAAATTCGGTTCCCATGCACCCAGGTTGGCTGAGTTTCGAGCGGCCCTGGAAGACTGCGAGCGCTTCGTTACGATGAAGCTCGATGAGAAGAGGAAGCTTGAGCCTGTTTTGCAGCCCGCCCCCGCGGCAGAAAAAGCCGCTCCATCGCACCACGAGGCAAAATGGGAAACGGGATTCCAGGTCCCCCCCGTCTCCGAAAAGGCGCCGTCCATAACCGTTCCGTCCTTTTCAGGAAAGGAGTTTGCAGAGGTGGCCACGCTTGAAAAGGTCGTGTGGGAAGAAGCTCTTCAGAGGATGAGGACCTCCGGGATGAAAGAAGCCCTGGGACAGCTTCTTGCAGCGGCGAGCAGCGCTCCGTCTATCCGGGAGAGGAATCGCTATCGGCTCCTGATGGCCAGACTATGCCTGATGGCCGGGAGGCCGGACCTGGCCAGACCCATCGTGGAGGAATTGCAGACGCTGCTGGAAGAATTGCACCTGGAGCGCTGGGAATCCCCTGTCTGGATTGCCGAGGTGCTCGATGCGCTCTACCAGTGCTTAACCCAGGGAGAGCCTTCGGATGAGGATATCGGCAGGGCAAAGGCCCTGTTCAGGCGCCTCTGCACGACGGATATCACAAGGGCAATGGGCTATAAGACTTGAGAACAGAAGGATAGGGGGAGGATAAGGCAGGGGTCCGAAACCAGGCGGAAACGGACCTGAAGGGGATGAAAGAAATCCCTGGAATAGGCTGCGCAGGAACCTTAACGGAAAAGACATGTTGCTCCGCCTGTTTCTCTCACTCTCAGGAAGAGAGGACGGCGGGAGGCCAAAGAAAGGAGAGACTATGGCCAAGAAGGAGAGTCTACAGCATAAGCTCGATAGGGTGAGGGCACCGAGGGTCCAGATCACCTATGACGTGGAGATCGGCGATGCCATCGAGATGAAGGAGATCCCGTTTGTTGTCGGGGTACTGGCCGACCTGTCCGGCAAGCCGGACGAACCGCTGCCGAAGCTGAAGGACAGGAAATTCATCGAGATCGACCGGGACAATTTCAACAAGGTGCTCGAGGGCATGAAGCCGAGGGCTGGCGTTCAAGGTGGACAACAAGCTGACGAACGACGGACGCCAGATGGCCGTGGAGCTGCGCTTCAAGTCCATGGATGATTTCCATCCGGAGCGCGTGGCCGAGCAGGTCGAGCCGCTGCGCAAACTGGTGGAGGCGCGGCAGCAGGCTTTCCGATCTTCTCAACAAGCTCGACGGGAACGACAAGCTGGATGAGCTGCTCCAGGATGTCATCTCGAGCACCGACTCCCTGAAGAAACTTGGGAAAGAGGCCGGGGTAACAGGCCCGGAAGACGAAAGAATAAGGAAGGAGGACCGCTATGGCTGAAAAAGAGCAACAGAGCGAGAACAGAGACTGCTCAGGCTGAAGCCGTCCAGGAAGAGAAGGGCCTCCTGGACCAGATCATCGAAGAAGGGCGCATGGCCCGGGACGAGAGCCAGCGAGGCATGGGCCAAGGACCTCATCGGCGAGTTCGTCAAGCAGGTCATGGAAGGGGCCATGACGGTCTCCAAGGATACGGAGGCTGATGATCAACGCCCGGATCGCCCAGATCGACAGGCTGATCTCCATCCAGCTCAACGAGGTCATGCACCACCCCGAGTTCCAGAAGCTCGAGGCGTCCTGGCGCGGGCTGCACTATCTGGTGCACCAGAGCGAGACCGGGGAGAC
The DNA here is from genome assembly GCA_963731045.1 of uncultured delta proteobacterium. Taxonomy (GTDB): domain Bacteria; phylum Desulfobacterota; class BSN033; order BSN033; family UBA1163; genus CAVSVC01. Next base: position 41,886 of record CAVSVC010000030.1, read on the forward strand.
GCTGAAGATCAGGGTGATGAACGTCTCCAAGAAGGACCTGCTCAAGGACATGGAGAAGGCGAGCGAGTTCGACCAGTCGACCCTCTTCAAGAAGATCTACGAAGAGGAGTTCGGCATGTTCGGCGGCGCTCCTACGGCGCGCTGATCGGCGATTACGAGTTCGGCAACCACCCCCAGGACCTGTCGCTTCTGGAGAAGATCTCCCAGGTGGCGGCGGCCGCCCATGCGCCGTTCATCTCCGCGGCCTCTCCGACGATGTTCAACCTGGACAGCTTTACGGAGCTGGGGACGCCCCGTGACCTGGCCAAGATCTTCCAGAGCGTGGAGTACGCCAAGTGGAAGTCCTTCCGCGATTCCGAGGATTCCCGCTACGTGGCGCTGGCCCTGCCGCACATCCTGATGCGGCTGCCCTACGGCCAGGCAAACGTGCCGGTCGAGGCCTTCAACTACGAGGAGGATGTGGACGGCACCGATCACAGCAAGTACCTCTGGGGCAATGCGGCCTACGCCCTGGGCGCGCGCCTGACCGATGCCTTCTGCCAAGTACCACTGGATGCGCCGCGATCCGGGGAGTGGAAGGCGGCGGCCTGGTGCAGGGGCTGCCGGTCCACACCTTCCGGACCGACGAGGGGGATGTGGCGCTCAAGTGCCCCACGGAGATCGCCATCACGGACCGGCGGGAAAAGGAGCTTGCCGACCTCGGCTTCGTCCCGCTGGTCCACTGCAAGGGCACCGATTATGCGGCCTTCTTCAGCACCCAGACGCGCCAACAAACCCAAGGTGTACGACACCGATGCTGCCAACGCCAATGCCAGGCTCTCCTCCCAGCTCCAGTACATCCTCGCTGTCTCCCGGTTCGCCCATTACCTGAAGTCCATGATGCGGGACAAGATCGGCAGTTTCATGACCCGCAAGAATGCCGAGGATTTCCTGAACCGCTGGATCACCAACTATGTCCTGCTGGATGACGACGCGGCGCAGGAGCATGAAGGCCAGTCATCCTTTGCGGGAAGCGCGGATCGATGTCACCGAGATCCCGGGCAAACCCGGGGCCTACCGGGCGGTGGCTTTTCTCAAGCCTCACTATCAGCTGGATGAACTGACCGTTTCGCTGAGATTGGTTGCCGAACTTGCCGCCCCCGGCCAAGGGGTAGGGTGACGAAGCACCCGTGAAGAGAGGGGGAGAGGTCGCCTGAGACGACCTGACATGACGCGATAACGCCATACCGAAAAGGAGGGACGAGACATGGCATTTGACACTTTTTTGAAGATTTCCACCATACCGGGGGAAAGCACGGACGACAAGCACAAAGACTGGATCGAGGTGCTTTCCTACAGCTGGGGAGTTTCCCAACAGGCCAGCGCATCGAGAAGCACCGGCGGGGCCGCTTCAGCCGCACGGGCCGATCTCCAGGATTTCTCTATTGTCCATACACTGGATAAAGCTTCTCCAAAGCTGTTTCTTGCCTGCTGCAAAGGGGAGCATATCAAGGAGGTCAAGCTTGAGCTGTGCCGGGCAACGGGTGACAAGCAGAAATACATGGAGTACAAGCTGAACGATGTTCTTGTCAGCTCCGTGCGGCCCGGAGGCTCTGCCCAGGGAGGCGATCCGCTCCCCCTTGAAGAGATCACCTTCAACTACGGCAAAATCGAATTGATGTACACTGAGACCGACCATGGAACCGGCAAGCCGAAAGGCGATATCAAGGCAAACTGGGACCTCAAGGCGAATAAGGGAGGATGACCCTTGCCGTGCGTGGCATCCCGATGGGTCTTTTGGGACCCTTTTCTGCAGGGTTCACGGTAAGGTCTTTTAGCGGATGAAAGAGAATGGGCAAAACCTCCACGCCTCTGTTCTGGACAGGCTCATCGACACCGACCCCGGGGTCTCCCAGGAGCCTGTCCAGTACCGCCTGCTCAACATCGGGCAGATCAAGACCTCGGTGATCAGGGATCTGGAAAACCTTCTCAACACCCGGCGTCAGATCCTTGCGCCGCCTGCCGAATGCAAAGAGGTCAGCAGATCTCTTTTTGTCTACGGCCTGGGAGACTTCACCGCGCAGAATCCGAAGAGCCCCGGTGTGAGGCAGCAGCTGCGGCAGGAGATCCAGAAACTCATCTCCCAGTTCGAACCCAGGTTAAGAAATGTGACCGTCCAGCTGGATAAGCCCACTGAAAATGAGCAGAACCTCCAGCTTCAGGATCAACGGCCTGCTGGTCGTTGATCCGGTGGTCGAACCCGTGACCTTTGACACCCTTTTTGATCCGAACAAGGGACAGTACAGCATCTCAAAATAAGACGTGAATGGACGACAAATTTCTAAATTACTACGAGCGGGAACTCACATTCATCCGTGAGATGGGGGCGGAGTTCGCCAAAAAGTATCCCAAGATCGCAGGCCGGCTGCTGCTCGAGCCCGACAAGTGCGAAGACCCCCATACCGAGCGGCTGATCGAGGCCTTTGCCTTTCTCAGCGCCCGCATCCACAAGAAGATCGATGATGATTTCCCGGAAATCACCGAATCCCTCCTCAACATCCTCTATCCCCATTACATCAGTCCCATTCCCTCCATGTCCGTCGTCCGATTCGAGCCGGTAAAGAAGACCATTCCGCCTGTCGGATACCGGATCGAGAAGAGACGCCGCCCTCTATTCCAAACCTGTCGAGGGCATTCCCTGCCAGTTCAGCACCTCCTACCCCGTCACCCTCTGGCCGGTCGAGGTGGTTTCGGCAGCGCTTCAGGAGCCCAAGAAGCTGGTCAAAGGGGCCCAGCAGGCCATCGTCATTCAGTTGAAGACCTTCAATCAGCCTCAGCTTCTCCCAGCTCCAGTGGGAAGAGCCTGCGCTTCTTTCTCAACGGCCCGAGCCAGCACGTCTTCCATCTCTATGAGCTTCTCTTCAACAACGTCTGCCATGTGGAATGCGAGTCCACCGAGCCGGCAGGGAATCACGGAAGTCGATCTCCGTTAAACCCCGACGACGATCAAGCCGGTGGGTTTCGACCCGGACGAGGGCATGATTCCCTATCCCCGGAGGTCCTTTCCGGGTTACCTTCTTCTCTTCGAGTACTTCTGCTTTCCCGGAGAAATTTCTCTTCTTCGATCTTCACGGCCTGGATCGAACCCGGCATCGCGACTCCGACGACACCCTCGACGATCTGGATCTACCTGGACCGGATTGCCAAATCGAATCTCGTGGTCAACGAGGAGACGTTCTGCCTCCACGCGACCCCCGTGGTCAACCTGTTCGAGCGCGTTGCCGAGCCGATACGCGTCGAACAGCAGAAGACCGAATACCAGGTCATCCCGGACATCTGAGGAGGCTGGAGGCAACGGAGGTCTTCAGCGTCGACAGGGTGACCTCTTCTCCGCTCGCCTCTTCAGGGAAGGAAGAGGATTTCAAGCCCTTCTACTCCATCAGGCACCATCTCGATGAGGAGGACGACCGCCGGGCAGACGGCCTTCTGGCATATCCAGCGCAGGCCTTCGGGCAAGAAGGGGGATGAGGGGACGGAGGTCTTTCTCTCTTTTGCGGACTGGAACTTCAGCCCCGTCGATCCCGGAGTGGAAACCGTCACCGTGTATGCCACCTGCACCAACCGGGACCTTCCCGGCCGCCTTCCCTTCGGAGATCCGGCGGGCGACTTCGACATGGAGACGGCAGCCCCCGTGGCCCGGATCAACTGCCTCATCAAGCCGACCCCGACCCGCAGGCCTTCTCTGGGCGGAGCGCTGCAGTGGCGTCTCATCTCTCACCTGTCCCTCAATTATCTGTCCCTCGTCCAGGGAGGAGAAGAGGCCCTCAGGGAGATTCTCAAGCTCTATGATTTTGACAATTCTCCTGCGACCCGGCAGCAGATCAACGGGATCGTCTCTCTTCAATCCGAGCCATGTCACGAAGCGAATCGGCCAATCCTTTTGCCGGGGGGTCCAGGTCACCATGGAGTTTGACGAGGACAAGTATGTCGGAACGGGGTTCTTTCTCTTTGCGTCGCGTGCTGGAAAGATTCCTGGGCCAGTATGTTTCCGTCAACTCCTTTTCCCAGCTGGTCGCAAAAACCGTACAGAGGAAAGAGGCAGTTGAAAAAATGGCCCCCGAGAAACGGCAATCGGATCCTCCTCTAAAAGACCGGCTCTTTGAAGGAGTTCTACGACTTTTCCTTCTTCCAGGCCGTCCATCTGCTGGAGACGGCTCTTTCCCCGGAAAAAGCCGCTGGGACAGACCCTGACGCCCCGCTGAGGAGGCCGTGCGGTTTTCCGTGAAGCCGGGCCTCACCTTTCCCGCCGAGCGATATTTCGAACATGAGACAGGACGACGAGCAGAAGCCGGTCGAGATGGAGGTGGCCTTCATGGGGCTGATCGGTCCTTCCGGCGTGCTCCCCTACTGGTACAACGAACTGGCACTGGAGAGGGCGCGCCAGAAAGACTTCAGCCTCACGTCTTTTCTCGATCTCTTCCATCACCGCCTGATCTCTCTCTTCTACCTGGCCTGGAGAGAAATACCGGATCTCCGTCAAATTACACGCCCGGGGGCAAAGACAGGCTTTCCCGGGCCCTGCTGAGCCTCATCGGTCTGGGAACCCACGGCCTTTCGGAGAGGATCGGGTCTGCCCGAGGAGTCCCTCATCTTTTGCGGCGGACTTCTGGCCCAGACGATCCCGTCGGCCATGGCCATTGAGGCGACGGTGGAATATTTCTCGGAGACGCGAGTGGAGGTCGAGCAGTTCATCGATCAGATCATTCCCATTGATCCGGAGGATCAGACCCAGCTTGGCGTTGCCAATGGGGGACTGGGCGTGGATGCCGTCTGCGGAAGCACCGCCTGGGAAAGCCAGGCGAAATTCCGGGTCCATCTCGGGCCCATGGGCTTCGACCGGTTCCTTCGCTTTCTGCCTTCGGAAAAGATGCTTCATGTCCTCTTTTCTCTCGTCAGGTACATGGTGGGGATCGAGTACGAATTCGAGATTCGCGTATGCTCAAGCGTGACGAAGTTCCTCCCTGTGTCTTAGGAGTGCAGGGTCCTCCCCGACTGGGCTGGACGACGTGGCTGAAGAGCCCCGGATTTGCCTACGCAGAAGAACCCTCCCTGACGTTTGAGGAACCGAACGCCTAAATCACTATCCCTCCCGTCCCCTTCCTCTCCCCATCCGGGAGAAGGAATCGCGGGGGAGCAAGGAGACCCTTCATGCCGAAAACAAATCTGAAATCTCTGATCGGGAAATTGAACCCCACCTGCCGAAGCGCTCTCGAATCGGCTGCCGGCCTCTGCCTGTCCCAGACCCACTACGAGGTGGATCTCGAGCATTTCCTGCTCAAGCTTCTCGAAACCCCGAATACCGACTTCCAGAAGATCCTGAGACACTTCGAAATCAACGAGACCCGGCTGATTTCCGATCTCACCCGCGCCATGGAGGGGTTCAAGACGGGCAACGCCAGGACACCGGCCCTTTCTCCCCGCATCCCCCGCATGATCCAGGATGCATGGCTGGTCGCCTCGGTCGATTATCAGGCGCCGGTCGTCCGCTCCGGCCATATCCTCCTCGGCCTGATGGCCAATGACGAGACGGCCCGGATGCTGGTGACAAGCTCGGAGGCATTCAAGAAGATCTCGGTGGAGACCCTGAGCCAGCACCTCGCCGGATCTGGTATCGGGTTCCCGGGAAGACAGCGAGACCGGGAAGGCGGTGAAGATCCGAGGAGGCGGCCCAACGGATGCCTCCCGGAGACCAAGGCGCTGGACCAGTACACCATCAACCTGACCGAAAAGGCCCGGAAGGGCGAGATCGACCCTGTCCTCGGCCGGGACTTCGAGATCCGGCAGATGGTCGACATTCTCATCCGCCGACGACAGAACAATCCCATCCTGACCGGGGAGGCCGGTGTCGGCAAGACGGCGGTGGTTGAAGGACTTGCCCTCAAGATCGCGCAGGGGGATATCCCCCCGCCGCTGAGGAACGTGGCGATCCATACCCTGGACCTGGGCCTGCTCCAGGCCGGCGCCGGGATCAAGGGCGAGTTCGAAAACCGGCTGAAATCGGTCATCAACGAGGTCAAGGCCTCACCCATCCCCATCATCCTCTTTATCGACGAAGCCCACACGCTGATCGGTGCAGGAGGCTCCGCAGGGGCAGGGGATGCCGCCAATCTCCTCAAGCCCGCCCTGGCCCGCGGCGAATTGCGCACCATCGCCGCAACGACCTGGTCCGAATACAAGAAGTACTTCGAAAAGGACGCGGCCCTGGCCCGCCGGTTCCAGGTCGTCAAGATCGAAGAGCCGGACGAGGAGAAGGCCGTGGTCATGATGCGGGCCATCGCCCCTTTCTCGAGAAGCATCACAACGTCATGATCACGGACGACGGCCTGCTCGATGCGGTCCGGCTCTCCCACCGCTACCTCACCGGGAGGCAGCTGCCGGACAAGTCGGTGAGCGTTCTCGATACGGCCTGCGCCCGGGTGGCCATCGGTCTCACCACCAGCCCGCCTGCCGTTGAAGATGCCTCCCGGCGCATCGCCCAGATCGAGCGGGAGATGAAGATCCTGGAGCGAGAGGCGGTGATGGGCCGCGACCATGGAGAAAGACTTCAGGCTCTGGCAGCCGAAAAGACATCGGTCCAGTCCAGCCTCGATGGATTGAAGGAACAATGGAAGAAGGAGATGGAGATTGCCACCCGGACGAGGGATCTGCGGCAGGAGATCCAGGAGATCCATGAACGGGGTGCTGGCCAGAACGGAAGCCTTTCGGAGAAACAGGATGCCCTGAGAAACCTGGAAAAGGAGCTTTCCAACCTGCAGGGGGATCGCCCTCTCGTGCAGACGGTGGTCGATTCCCAGATGATCTCCGAGGTTATTTCAGGGTGGACCGGCATCCCGACGGGCCGCATGCTGACAAGCGAGATCGAGACCGTCCTCAGGCTCGAGGAAGCGCTGGGGAAGAGGATCATCGGACAGAATCATGCCCTCGGGGCTCTCGCCCAAAGGATCCAGACCGCCCACGCGGGAATCGAAGATCCCTCGAAGCCGACGGGGGTCTTTCTCCTGGTCGGGCCGAGCGGGGTGGGGAAGACCGAGACCGCCCTGGCCCTCGCGGAGCTGATGTACGGCGGAGAAGACAACGTGATCACCATCAACATGTCGGAGTACCAGGAGGCCCACACCGTATCCGGGCTGAAAGGGTCTCCTCCGGGCTACGTGGGCTACGGCGAAGGAGGCGTGCTGACAGAGGCGGTCCGGAAGAGGCCTTACAGCGTGGTTCTTCTCGACGAGGTCGAAAAGGCACACCAGGACGTGATGGAACTTTTTTACCAGGTCTTTGACAAGGGGACGCTCGAAGACGGGGAGGGAAGGCGGATCGACTTCAAGAACACCCTGATCATCCTGACCTCGAACCTGGGGACGGACGTCATCATGAAAGTCTGCTCCGACGAAGAAACGACGCCCTCGGCCGGAGGCCCTGGCTGAGATGCTGCGGCCGGAACTGTTGAAGCGCTTTAAGCCCGCCTTTCTGGGCCGTCTGATCGTCGTTCCCTATTTCCCCATCACCGACCGGAACATGCGCCTCATCGTCAAGCTCAAACTGGATCGGATCGCGAAGCGAATGCAGGAGAACAGGAATGTCTCCTTCCGTTACGCGGAGGAGCTGATTGATTCGATCGCAAGGCGTTGCACCGACGTCGACAGCGGTGCAAGAAATGTGGACCATATTCTGACCAACACGCTGCTGCCGGATCTGTCAAAGGAATTGCTTTCCAGGATGGCCAGAGGGGACCAATTCAAGGAGGTGAAGGTCTCGCTGAGCGGAGAAGGGTTTGGTTTTGAGATCAATTAGGAGATAAAGCTCTCGTCCCCCGGGTGCGGGGCCTTGATTGGATATTTGGAAGGGATTCCCGGAAGGAGTCGCATCACAGGCATTCTTGAACGTTTCTGGAAGAGGGGAGGACACATTGGACCATAGATCCAAGGGGACAAACCCCGGGGAATCGATGAAGATAAGGCGTGGCAGAGAACGAAGGCAAGCATTTACAATATCCTCCCTCCCTACGATGATGTAAGAGAGATCCACCTGACGTCCACCGCGAACCATTGGGTCACTGAGTTGACGATCAAGGCGATCAAAGAGATCTACGGCGTTAAAGTGGCTCGCCCGATATTCAACCGGGATGCCATCTGGTGGACGGGCGGGCAGGTGGCGGCCGGAGAGGGCGCAGGCCACGCCAACCGTGGAAATCTCGTCCGGGACGGCCATGAGACCTTCCGGATCGTGAACGGAGCATTGGAACTCTGCTCTTGCTGATGAATTGCGCATTGCGGATTGAGAGATCGACCGTATTCGCAATCCGGAGTTTTGCATCTGAAATCGGATGGATACGGCCCTGCGGAGGAGCGGGACGACGGGGTGACACGATGGCGCTTCTGACCCAAGAGGAATACCTCGGCCACGCGAAAGAGGCCTTTGAATACGTAAGAAAGAAGATGCTGAAGGGGGCCGGGAACCGGATCATGGATCAACCCTCGGACAGCTCGTTCTTTGACCGGAAACAATGCGTGGAGGATAAGGTCAGGCCGAAGACAGAAGAGCTCATCCTGGGGGCGCGGGATGAGGAACTCGACAAGACAAGGGCAGAGCTGCGGGCGAGGCTGGGAGACAACTGGAAGAGCGTGATGACGGAACAGATCAAAAACGAGGCCGGCGCGGAAACGGACATGAGGATTTGGGGACGGGCCATCGAGATCAACGCGGAATATGCCGAGAAATTCGGCTGCGGCAATTGCGAGGAGCAGAGTTCCCTGACGTTCAAGTTCTTGAAGGATCGCGGTGTCAAGCCCCTCGACTGGGTGAAGCAGGAGGGATGGGCCTTCGGATTCGGCAACCACGCCTTCGTGATTCTGGGCAGAAAGGACAAAACGGAGATCGGGAAGGTGTCCACCTGGAATGCCGAGGTCGTCTGGTGTGATCCTTATGAGAATGAGATGGGCGGGTTTGACAAGATCAAGGAAAGGTTTGAAGGCAAGGATCTGAGTTTGCTCTACCGCTGGGACGGGGCCTGATCTTCCGGCAGAGGGCCAGAAAGGAACGGAGGAGGCTATGCCTTACACGCAGGAGAACCGGTTCATTGCGATCGAGACGCCCTTGGGCAAGGATGAACTCCTCCTTACGGCCTTCCGCGGCGTCGAGGGAATGTCTCGTCTCTTCAATTTTGACCTCATTGCCCTGTCGCACAACCAGGGGATCCCCTTCGAGGAGATCGTGGGAAAGAGCGTTACGATTTCCGTGGACCTGGCGGACGGGTCGAAGCGGTATTTCAACGGGATCGTCAGCAAGTTCATCCAGACGGGCTCCGGCGGCCAGCAGGACAAGAACGTCTACATCGCCGAGTACCGGGCGACGATGGTCCCCTGGCTCTGGCTTCTGACTCTCACCGAAAACTCAAAAATCTTCCAGGGCAAGTCCGTACCGAAGATCGTTGAAGAGGTGTTCAACAAAAGGGGATTTCAGGCAGGCAGGGATTATGCCTTACGCCTGCATGGAAATCATGACAGCAACAAACGTGACTATTGCGTCCAGTATCGCGAATCGGATTTCAATTTCATCTCCCGGCTGCTTGAAGAGGAGGGGATCTCCTATTTCTTTGAGCATGAGGACGGAAAACATACTCTTGTCTTGGCCGACGACCCGGTCGAAAACAAGCCCTGCCCCCAGCAGAAGACCGCGAGATACCAGCGGACGACCGGCAGTTGGGCAGACGAGGACTGGATACAGGACTTTCAGAAGAGGATGGAGGTCGTCCCCACCGGGATTACGCTGAATGACTACAATTTCAAGGTCCCGTTAGGGGACCTGAAGGTCAATGTTCCGAACAGTAAGAAGCTTACGGACCGGGACTGCGAGATCTACGATTACCCCGGATGTTACGAACAGCGGACAGGGGGCGATCGTCTTGCCAATATCCGGATGCAGGAGGAGGAGGCTCGAATCTCCGTTTTTACGGGGGTCAGTGACTGCCGGGCCTTGACGAGCGGGCAGAGATTCGAACTGGTGGATTATTACCGCTCCGACATGACGAACAAGCAGTACGTCCTCACGCAGGTCGTCCACGAGGCGATGCAGAAGGTGGGGGCGTCGGAGAGATCCGGAGGGGAGGCAAACTACCGGAACCAGTTCACCTGCATTCCCTTCGATGTTCCGTTCCGTCCCCTTCAGGAATCGCCGAGGCCGGTGATCCGCGGGACGCAGACCGCCATCGTGGTCGGGCCTTCCGGCGAGGAGATCTACACCGACGAGCACGGCCGGGTGAAGGTGCAGTTCCACTGGGACCGGGAGGGAAAGCGGGACGAGAACAGCTCCTGCTGGATCCGCGTGGCCCAGCTCTGGGCCGGGCAAGGGTGGGGCGGCCTGTATCATCCCGAGGATCGGACAGGAGGTGATCGTCGAGTTCCTGGAGGGCGATCCGGACCGGCCGATCATCATCGGTTGCGTCTACCATGGGAATAACCCTCCCCCTTATCCGCTTCCGGACGAAAAGACCAAGAGTACCGTTCAAGTCGGACTCCTCCCTCGGCGGGGGCGGCTTCAATGAAATTCGGTTCGAGGACAAGAAGGGGGATGAGCAGCTTTTCATTCATGCCGAGAAGAACCAGGACATACGGGTAAAGAATGATCTGCGTGAATGGGTTGGGAATGAAGATCACCTGATTGTGAAGAGCGACCAATTGGAGATGATCGAAGGTGACAAGCACCTGACGGTTAAAGGGGATCGCAATGAAAAGGTCGATGGCGCGCTCTCTCTCAAAGTGGCAATGGATATGCAGGAAAAGGTGGAATGAAACATGCTCTTGACGCAGGGATGGAGATCCACCTCAAGGCAGGCATGAACGTTGTTCTCGAAGCAGGCATGTCCATCACGTTGAAGGCCGGAGGCGGTTTTGTTGTCGTCGGCCCGGCCGGTGTGACGATCTCCGGAACCCCGGTTCTGATCAACAGCGGAGGATCTGCAGGGGCCGGCTCAGGGTGTTCCCCCGCGGCACCGAAGGAGCCGCAAGAGGCGGATAAGGCCAAGCCGGGAAAGAAGCCCCAACTGGGACCTCCGGGGGGAGTTGGAGCGGGACCTCTTTCTCCCCAGGCTCAAACCCTGAAGAGTGCGGCACAATCCGGGACGCCCTTTTGTGATACCTGACCTTCGTAGGCATCAAGGGCCCGTGCTGGCCCTGACAGGCTGCTGAAAAAGCCCATCTGCGGCGTTGCCCCATCCTTCGTCGCTGCGGCGTACATACGAGTACGCCTCGCTCCTCAGGGTTTCGGGCGCCTTGCACTTGGGTATTTTTGAGCCTGCAGATCGCGTGTCATTCTAAAGTGAAACAAAAGGAGTATCGATGCCGCTTCCGGATCATCTCCAGAAGGTCGTCAATCATCTCTTCCGGTCCATCGAAGGACAAACTCCGCAAGGGGTCTATGCCATAATGGACGCAGCCAGAGACGATGCAATCTATCAAGAGCTTGTGAAGTCCGATATTGAAAATATCTGCCTTTATCGTGGTGAGAAAGCCATCGAATTGGCAACGGTAGCGCCTTATCTCATCAATCTTAAGAGAGAGGACCCGTTTACGCAGTGGCGTTCTCAATGCGGGATGGGGCAAAAGCTCGAGGGGGATCTTTCCAGTCACCCGCTTCGCTCGAATGAACTCCGGCAGCATTTTTCGGACCTTTCTGATGGTTTATGATGAAGAGGGGAAGCCGCTTTATTTTCGATATTACGATCCGAGGGTATTAAGGGCTTATCTGCCCACGTGTAATGAATCTGAACTTCAAACCGTCTTTGGTCCTGTGAATCATTACTATGCCGAAGGGAAAGAACAAAACCAGCTGATTGAATTTGGCTGTACAGAAAATTCCAAGCTAATTGAGAATGTAATTAATCTATAGTGGAGGTGGCAAAAGCAACCGTGCTTCCTATTCGGAAAGAACAAATGGAGGTCTTGAGCAAATACATGGTCGATCAGTTTGTCGATGATGCTTTAGTACGCCTGCGGACAGTCTTTCCCGAGCAGACGAAAGACATGCCTGAACGGGAGTTGCGGCATTTGATCAGGACCGGTATCGACAGGGCTGAGTCATACGATATCACTGATCAAGTGGATGTGGAACGCTTTCTGGAATGCATGGTGCTTCATGGCTCAGATTTTGATACTGATTCGAAAACATCCTGGGCTGGTGAGATATTGCTGGATGAGAGTTTTACTGGAACGGAGAAGATGAACTTGATAAACGATTATGAGTTGTTTGTGCTAACGGGGATCGGTGATGGGTGATTATAGGCAGGCGACCAAGCCTTTGAATCCGAAAGCCATGATGGCTGCCAATGCGGCTGTGTCCGAAGGGACGGGTGGTAGGCGCCTTACCATGGGACCGGAAGATGCAGAATTGCGCAAAAAGTGGATGGACGCTTACGTTGCGGCTGGTGGTGAGTGTAAAGTGGTCAAACCGACTGGCAGAAAACCGAAAGACCCTAATGTGCCTTGCCCGGAAAACAAACTTCGGGTCGTTGAACTGGCAGAAGTGGTTACCCACCAAGGCACGGATCAGAGTCGGGGAGTCAACAGTCGCAGGCAATATATCAACCTTGATGGTACCGTGGACGCGGCCAACCCGCACCCTGAATATGGCCGATTCATCCAGCTCAAGGCCCGCGTAGAATGGGTTTCAGGCGACAAATCCAAATCGCTCATAGGCCAAACCGTTTACTGGTACTCCACCTCTGGTGCGGGGAACAAGTCTGGCTTAGCAGGGACTGCGCAGGAGGGTTTCGGATCGGCCGGTGGGGGAATAAAGGCAACGTCGAGCGTGGAATCCGGAGACGGCTGGACTTCGGTCATGCAATTTTATTTGTCCCAGTACGGTGGGGACGAGTTTTATGTCAGCGCGACAGAGGACCCCGCGTATAAAGGCGGACTCAAAGCGGGAGCCTACGTTGTATGGCGAAAACTGTGGTTTGAAGTTGACACCATGAAAAAACGGGGGGGCGGCAGTCTCAACATGGACGATTCTAGACTGCCGGATATCTATAAACCTTGCTTCATTGAGCTGGAAAAGGAAGGAGACGACAACCAACCTGATAACCAGTGGAACCTTCAGACCTCAGAACTGCATGCTTTGGGAAATGACTATTTTGGAGCCCAGCAATCTCCTTTCCAATCTCACGAAGTCGCGGTCGACCACCAGGCTGACAAGAAGGATGGGGATCTTACGATCAATATGACTGCTTCCGTGTTTACCACTGGGGCAACGGATTCCTATTACGTTTACGGTGGGATGAATACCTGGCTGAAGACCGCCCAATACGACGATGGCAGCGGATGGAAAACCCTCGACAAGAGCAAAGTTTCCCTTATTGGAGCTGATAAGGTTTATAAAAACATTCAGGTGGATTTTTCTGCTTGGCCAGTGACGCCCACAGCTGCCAAACCGGTGGCGGTTAAACTCGAATTTTTCAAATCGGATGAATGGTCTGGTGACGGAAGCGAAACACCACATGCGATGGTGGCGATGGGATATTGGTATGATACGGAAACTCCAGCGGAGGCCAAAAAGAGAACCGTAGGGACAATGGCCCACGAGTTGGGCCATCTCTTGGGCATGGTGCCAGTGACTTCCGGTACCCATGTTGACACGGGTACCGGACATCATTGCACAGATGGGAATTGTGTTATGTATTCTACGAATACAGCGACCAGGGGAAACAATTTCTGCAACGTTTGTCTCGAACTGTTAAAGAAGGCGGACCTGACCTCATTCCAAGGCGCATTTGCGCATAACAAGGGGGCGAAAGCATGAATTTCCGCAGAACAGGGGGAAAAGCCTGGCTTCCATTCTGGTCCGTACTGACTACTTGGGCGATCGCCCTGCTGCTGATAGCGACTTGTACCCATGGTCAGCCAAAGTTCATTCCATTAAGAGGGGAGAGTAAAATGGCCTTTCCGAATTATCAAAAATGTGACGATAGTCCAATTCTGCCAGAAAAAGAGGTGGGAATAAGGGTATCCTTTGCCGGCCAGGCGTTCGGGATCAGTTTCTCAAAAGATGGCCCATGGCCATTATTCGGCACCTACCGGGTTGGACAAGACATCCTTTCGGATTTTGGTACTCAAATAGACCCCCATGTTCTTATCGTGGTGACTCACAAGGAAAGCAGGGGAATATACACCGGCCGCATCCTGAAAGATGACTTGCCGGGCAGAAGCATAGCCGATACCGCAGATAAAGGTGGCCAGGTCATCTCGACAGGGTCATACTTTAACGTCGATCTTAAAAAACAATGTAGGATCCCGGGGAATCCAGGCAAATATTGGGTGGTCGTGCTCTTGGGTAGAATGACATCACCGGTATTGGAATTCGAAGTGAAATAGCAGACTCAGCCTCAGGCGGAAGATGGGGGCCGAGCATCGGTTTTCACCGGTCAACGAAAATTCTGAGGTGGAATCAGGTTCAGAGGGAGAAACAATGGGGTCAGGCTTGATATATTGACATTTCACGGTTGACTATTGCCATGTGGAGAAAGCCTATCCCCTATTTCCCAGGAGACGTACATCATCTGATTCTTGGAGGTAATACAGGTGTGGGGGCGTCATTAAATTGGGTTTTGAAAGCCGATAGACAAAGGAAGGTGTTTTTCCTAGATTTCCTTGTCGTTTACAAAAGGCGGACGATCCAAATTCTGGGTTCGGACTTGAAGGTTACATTGTCATGGACGGCAGAATTCCCGGCCCCCGGTCTCACCTGGTTCCCGAAAGTTAGAAATCGCGGCAAATGATTCTTAGAGTGAGAAGGAGGCCGGGGATGATTCTTCATATCCCATAATGATGTCTCAATCTTGCGTGCTGCGTCTGCTGCCGAACTAGAGGGACGCCGCGCTTTTGAACGTCACAAGGCATTCCTTCTTGGAACTCTATCGAGCCCGAAATGATATTATATGAAGGAGCAGGAAGATCTTTGCCTGATTAAATCTGTGGTGCCGGCGTCAGCGAAGCAGCATCGGGAGGATGCCAACAAATAATTAGGGGTGGTGGGGGCCAGGTATCGACTCTTACTACCTTCACTTTTGGGACTGGAGAAGGGTTCGAATAATAGAGGTTAAATGGCGCACGGAAATGGCTGCGATTCGCATTGGGTCATAGAAAGAGAGGACATATTGCTCACGATTAGATCGTCGCAAATGAAGGCTCTGCGGGCGGCCATGCTGGCGAATTTCGAATCAAGGGCCATTGATCACCTTTTGAAGTGTTTTCAAGATCGATTTGCCAAGAGCGGGGCAGATAGCTCAGGCCCGCTGGTTCGGAGGGCATTGATCAAAGGAGAGCAGTATGGAATCAGTTCGGAACGACAGGTAATTCAGCTTATGGATGCGATGGTTTTGCTCGGCGAGGACTTTGATGAGGATCCCCGGTTAGCGTGGTCTCGCGAGATCCTTAAAGATCGGGAGACCCCTCCCAGGCATCGGATGGACGAACTCTGGCGTCGTCTGAAGGAGCATCTGAAAAGAATGGAACCAGCCCAATCAGGGAGATCAGATCGTGGTTGACGTAGCACCCGAGAACGAGCTTACATCGTTTAGCGATGATTCGTGTGATAGCCCGACGGCTGGTTGCCACCCTGTCCGGAAAACCGGGCAGTATTGGATTGAGGTGCGCGTCGTCACCCGTTTGGGAAAAATACCAGTTCCTGGTGTCAAGGTGAAGGTGGCCGAGGAGAATTTCGGACCAACCGATAAAAAAGGTGGGTACGTCAGCAAGGATAACCCTGATAGGCCTTATCGGAAAAAGTACAGCAGCTCTGCATTTGAGGTTTTTGCTACCTACGTAAACCATGATGCAAAACTGAAGAATGAAGAGTACCGGATACAACTCAGAGATGTCGATCCGGAAGATCGAGGAAAACTCGATGGGAGAGTAAATCAACGAATTGCCAAAGTCGAGGATGTTTGGGGAGGAGGGCACGATATTGATTTTCCTTATCCTACGGTCCTACCTTACTACTCTGTTCGTGAGCACATGGACGAATTCCAATGGAAGAGTGGCGATGAATGGACTCAGGGTAACCCCATACTGCTCGTAACAGTCAATCTTGCCACATTTTCTCTGGATGTAGGATATTTGAATCAAAATATCGGCCCGGGGGATGTTAAAACCGTACCAGGACCAGGAAAAGACCCAGAGAAGTTTTCCCACATGATAAAGGACTTGAAAAAGAACAAAGAAGTACCCTGGTCCGGGAGCGCTCTGTGCAGTCCCACTTGCGCAACGATGCTTGTGGACTATTGGCGAAGAATGGATGGCTATAAGGGCCCTCTTAATGCAACTACACGTGATGAAGTCCTTCAGCGTTATTATGACCATTGGGCGGGCGAGGGTTTCCCCGAGCGATTTGATAAAACGAACGTCGTGGATCCATACGGAGATCTGTTCGGCTCTACCGGGACCGATGAGAAGGCTAAAATGATTACCATCCAGGAAAGATTTCCGCCTTCTGGCCGGATGGTAATACAAGAAAAGGCTCCACCAGCGCCGAGTGATGACAGCTACTGGCTCTCCACGGAAAAGGAGCCATTTCAGTTGTACCGGTGTGAATGTCAGTATGATTGGCGAAAATTTTCTCTTTCGGAGGCGGACGTTCTGGATGCGGATCAGACAGAACCGGAATCGCCGGAGCCTGGAGACCTGTGGGCCCCGGAGCCACCGGAAAAGGTCTTTGAGTGGCAACTTGTCAGCCATAGATGGGTCCCGGTTGCAGAAGAGTGGTGGCGAACCATGGTGAGGAAGAAGCGAGGGGCTGCTAATCGCGTTTGGAAATGGTACGACCGCACTGCACGGGTTGTGGCTTCTTTCGTTCCGGGGGCAGAGGCTCATCATGGACTCACGCAGAAAATCAAAGGACGTGCGCCACTCAGCATGGTTTTGAAGGGCGAAGAGGAGTTGGTCTCGGTGGATGTTCCCGGGAGGAAAGGAAAGAAAAGAGAGAAAAAGTCATGCCGTATATCTTTGGAAGAGAAACCGCTCGACGAATACAAAAAGTGGCTCAGCAAGGGGTGGCCATTTATTGTCGGAACCAACGCAACCAGTGGTGGTCATGTGATTCTAATCCGCGGCGCGGTTGTGGATCATGATGGGAAAATTCACTGGTTGATTGCCAACGACCCTTATGGCAACCTCGTTTCCCAGGGCACAGTGAACATGGAGTTTGACATTAGCAGTTCCGTCGGCAGGAATCTTGACAATCATCCTGGGGATGTAATGGGCGTTCAGGAGGCACTCCAGGCCGCTGGGTATTGGAGTGGGGATGCCGACGGCGAGTGCAATGGGGACGAGGGGCACCCCTTAGTTCATTCAATCATGTTATATGAAAGAGAAAAACTGAGGCTGAAAAAGCCAAGAGGTATGGTGGTACCGGGCGGCCCGGCTGCTAAGAAACTGAAGTTGATGTTGAGGAGCCGCGTGGGTAAGAGTTCGGATACCCGTGAGGCAAGAAATGATCCCACTGAAGTGTCCAAGGTGCAGGAGGTTCTTGCAGCGATGGGATTATATTCATACTCCGATCCCCCAGGGGAATGCAGCGATTCCCTCATTGCAGCGATCGAAGGGTTCCAACGTCAGCGCATGGGCATGAAGGTACCCAGTGGACTCATTTGTAATGGTTCGGAGACGGAAGAGGCTTTGCAGGGGAGCTACTCTAAACACGAAAAAGAGATCAATCAGTCCGGGACCAATGAAGGAGATGGCGCTCGCGGCAAGCATGTATACTACCGGAACGCGACTCCGGGCTACAGGGGTGAAATGCGGCTTGGGCCAGGTTCCTTCGCCCGAGTGGAGCACAAAAATGAGCCCAAGGATATATCGGCTCAGTTGACTCCTGGTGAGTAGAATTAAGGAAAAGGTTTTAAACGTTTGGAAACACGGCACCGGACTCCGATAGGGAAGAAGTCTGGTATCATATTTCAACATTTGCTTTGTCGGAACGAACCGACAGGGTTTGACCGTGGCGTGGAAGCCAAGGATTGAATTCTGCACCACTTGTCACGTTATTGCCCGTGGGGGCAAACGCCAGCAGGTGTTCAAAGACGAACACGACTATAGCCGGTATCTCAAGACCCTCTCCGACATAACCGACGGGTTAGAGTTCGCGATGATTTATTATTGACACAAAAGGGGGTTTCCCTAAAATCTAAGTCAGGTGAGGTAAGGTAAGGATTATGCCCCTCTTGGTATGCATGGGAGCGACGCTGCAATGTAGTTTTGGTGTGGCGCCGAGTTCTCTGATCGTTCTTCCAGTGAACCGGTTGATGGTTCCGACACCGGCCGCCAATATCATGGATACCAAGCCGATGGTGCAACATTCTGCCCTTTCGGGATGTGCAGTTCCATGAGCAATCCAGCGGTTGCCTCTGCAACATCGGCCGCATTGGGTGTTCTGACGCCGATGCCCTGTGTCCCTGTTACGGTCACCCCTTGGACCCCGGGTTCGCCCACGGTTTCGATCGGGGGCATGCCGGCTCTTCATGATTCGTGCACATTGAATTGTCTATGGGGCGGGGTGATCACAATCACCAATTCGGGGCAGACGTCCATTCAGGTTGGATAGCGTCGAGAGCACGGCAGGTGCTTTCACGTTCAACGGGTCTTCATTCTCCTCTTTCAAAATGATCGACTCTCATTCCCCTAAAGGCTTTCCTTCATTTAGCGATCCCGGCGACATTCAACGGCTTCGAAGCGTTCTCGATGCGGCGAATTATACGAGCCCGGGAGTCCTTGAGGTGCTGAACCTCAAGGAGTTTCCATCGATCCGGGAGAGGGATGTCCCGCTTCTGCTCCGGTTGACGAGCCGGGGAACGCCGCTTGAAACACTCATCCGGCTTTTCCTCATCGAGGTGCCGGTCGACATCGCGGTGCTTCAGAAGGCGATCCAGCCGATGGACATTGGGACATGGGTCGAGGCAGGCCTTGTTCAAGTCGAAAATGGGACAGCTCTTGCGGAGATCAAGCTGCTTCCTTTTCAGGATCTTCTGGTGGCATTCGATCTGGACCGGAAGCTGACCTCCGGGAAGGGATTCGATTATGTCATGGGGATCGGCAAAAGCTCCCTCACGCTTGCAAACCTGGCCGTACGAAGACATGCCCGCTGCACCCTGGACCTCGGGACAGGGTGCGGCATTCAGGCCCTTCTGGCTGCTTCGCATAGTGACCATGTGACGGCCGTGGATCGGAATCCCCGCGCGGTTCGGGTTGCGACATTCAACGCACACCTGAACGGAATGTCTCATGTCGAGTGTCTCGAAGGCGACCTCTTTGGACCGGTCATGGATCGCACTTTTGATCTGATCGTTTCCAATCCTCCCTTTGTGATCTCACCGGAGATGCGCTACATCTATCGTGACAGCGGGATGGAGGCTGACCGGGTCTGCCAGGCTATCGTCCGTCAGGCTCCGAAGTTCCTGAATGAAGGCGGCTACTGCCAGATCCTCTGTAATTGGGCCGAGTATGCGGGTCAGGATTGGCGGGAGCGGTTGGCCGGATGGTTCGAAGGAACGGGATGCGATGCATGGGTGATGCGTTCGGAAACAAGGGACGCCGCGACGTATGCGTCGACCTGGATTCGTCACACCGAACGATACGAAGCCGATGCGGCACAGTATGCTCAACGGCTGGAAGCATGGATGGCCTATTACGAGCAGCAGAAGATCGTCGCGGTCAGCGCCGGCATGATCACCCTGTGCAGGACGAGTGGAAAGACCCACTGGTTTCGAGCGGACGAGGCGCCCGAAAAGATGCTCGGACCTTGCGGAGACGACATCGCCAGAGGATTTGAAGTCCGGAATTTCCTGGAGACCCTGAAGGAGGACTCCAGTCTCCTGGATGCCTGTTTTCACTTTTCACCGGATGTGCTCCTGGACCGCCAGAGCACGCCCTCCTATGAGGGATGGGTGGAAAAGTCAGCCCAACTGCACCTGGCGAAAGGGCTTGCTTATACGGGGAATGTCGATTCTTATGTTGCGAATTTGGTTATTCGATGTAATGGCAAGCGGCCGCTCAAGGACCTGTTGGCCGAGATGAGTGCTTCTCTGGGCGTCGACCCAGTCAATATCACACCTGCCTTCTGCGGCATCATGCGCCGCCTCGCTGAGCAAGGTTTTCTGGTGCCGGCCCACCTTGTCGACAGAACTCCATAGGCCTCTTGCAATCTATGGGCAAGGTGTAACCCTTCAGTAACGGGCGGGATCGGACTGGGGAGGTCGTTCCCAGGCTGAGAGGGGCTATCTCCAAAACCTTGGAAAGCGGTTATTTGAGAGG
The DNA here is from genome assembly GCA_963731045.1 of uncultured delta proteobacterium. GTDB lineage: Bacteria > Desulfobacterota > BSN033 > BSN033 > UBA1163 > CAVSVC01. The sequence continues at coordinate 62,216 of CAVSVC010000030.1, forward strand.
TAGGGGTTACTGGGCGGAAGAGGCCTGCAGACGCTTTTCATACCATTATACTGAAGAATTTGCACCAAGGAGGCGCCGCTCCAAGGTTTTTCCGACAGTCCCTCCCACCCTGGTATCCCTTAGTTCTTCCACCCGTTACTGAAGGGATACGGCAAGGTCAACTTTCTTATTGACTTTTTTATCTCCTCTGCTAAGCTTGCTTTGAGTGCGGTCCGTTCCACCCATCCTTTCTTGGCCCTGTAGAAAGGATGAGTATCGTCCAGCCTTTTGGGATACGAAAAGGGCGATAGGAATGCAGCGGATGAATGTCAGTCCATTCAAGGTATCTGAAAGATCATTCAAGAACGGGTTCAAGGCGTTTGATCCGATCATTCAGAAACAGTTCGGATTGCCGTGGAACAGCAGACCCCGCCTCTTTTTTGGAAGAGAGCTTCTGTCGGGTCTTCTGATCATCCTGATTTCTTCTCTGTCCTTCGCCCAAACGGGGTCGGTCTATATTACGTCGATACCGCAAGGGGCCGACATCTCACTTGATGAGAATCCAATCCAGCAGAAGACTGACCTCCTTCTTGAAAGTATTCCGACAGGGGATCATAAAATCACCGTCCGGCATCGGGATCACGGGAAGACCGAGAAAAGGGTAGAGGTTGTGGAAGATCTCACCGCCACGGTCCATTTCGATCTTCGGCCGAGGGAGGCAAAGCAGGCGGTCGAGAAGAAAGCAGGGAAAGAGTCAAAGGATGCAAACCACTATCACAGCCTTGGTTTCAGCCATCTTGCCAAAAATGAATATGAACTGGCGATTGCTGCCTTTACAAAAGCCCTGGAGGTCGATCCGCGTCTGATGGTCGGGTACTACAACCGGGGGGTCGCCTATTTCGAACTCGGAAGGAGCGGCCTGGCGGTCGCTGACTTTACCAGGGCGATGGAACTGGGTCTCAAAGGGAAAGGAGCGTACCGGATCCGCGGTCTTTCCTACGCCAGGGAGGAGAGTTATGACCTGGCGATTGCGGACTTTTCGAAGGTCCTGGATCTCGATCCCAAAGACGCGGCAACCTACGGCATCCGTGGAATCATGAATATCCTGAAGGGAGAATACCAGCAGACGGTATCGGACTTCACAAGAGCCATCGAACTTGATTCGGAGAATGTGGCTTCCTACCATCTTCACCTCGGGTTTGTTCTGGATCGAATGGGGGAGAAGGAGAAGGCGAGACACCATTTTTTCAGAGCCAGAGAGCTGGACAGGGAGATCATTCGGAAGAGCGCCGAATTGCTCGAAAGACACAGGGGGACGGGGAATGAGAGGTTCTATGCGGAGGAGATCCTTTCCGCATCTCAATACATCGGTGTCCAATCCCAACTCCTCATGAAAGCGAAGGAGAGTATTGAGCAAAAGGCCTCTCTGCCTGTCTCCGCCTCTCGTTTGCCGCCGTCTCGGCAGGGTTTCTTGACCCGGATCTCCTCGAAAGGGTTTATCCTGACCATCCTCTCACTGCTCGTCGTCGTGGCCCTCATTCTGGTGTTCGTCATCCGGTCGAGCGGGGGCCGAAGAAAGAAGGCGTCGGAAGGAAGGAATCATTCTTCTTAAGAGGAAAGGGGGACAACCATGATCAAAAGAATTTTCGAATCGAACCCCTTCAGGCACTTCTGTAGGTCTGCATTCTCTTGTTGGTCCTCATTCTCCCTCGCTCTGTTCGGAGCTGGCATTTCCCTCCCATGCCGGGGTTGTAAACGGTAAGGTGACCTCCGTCCGCGGCAATGTGATGGAGTCGGACATGGGATCCGAAAAAGGGCATCCAGTCAGGGGATATGGGGAAAATTTACTATAACATCCTCGTGGGCGGAAAAGAGAAAGCGATCTATATCGCGAGATTCAAGGTCACTCAAACTCTCCGAGAAGTCGTCCGTCGCCCAGATTCAGGAGAAGACAGGAGAAGTCAAGATCGGATACGGCGTGGAGATTACTTTCAAGGACGGAGAACTTGAGGTGAGATTCGGAACCTCCGGGAGCCAAAGTGTTTGTGGATTCCAAGGCAACCGGGAGAGACCCCGATCCTCTTGTCGAATGTGAGGCTTGGAGAGCGTGTGATTCGAATAGCGAAGGAAGGGTATGAGCCCTCACGAAGAACGGGTAAGGATCGTGGAGGGAGAAAAGAAGAAGGTTTCCGTCTCCATGAAGAAGGTACCGGGGGGTCTTTTCGTGAATACAAGCCCCACGGGTGCGAATATTTACATCGATGGGAAACCGGTCGGAGTAAGTCCCTATGAGGGGAGAGATCTCGATCCCCGAGTTTACAGGATTCGGGCCGTCAAAGAAGGTTATGAGGTCTGGGAAAGGGAGCAGACGGTCGAGGCAGGAAAGAAGATGGAAGTGATCGCCCATCTCAAGGAGGTCCTGATGGGCAGGCTATCCATCAGCACGGATCCTCCGGGCGCCCATATTCAAATCAACGGGAAACCCGTCGGGGTCAGTCCTTACGAAGCGAAGGATTTGGCGACAGGATCTTACAAGGTCAGACTCTCGAAGGAAGGGTATGATCCCTGGGAGAGGGATGTTGCCGTGGAAGCGGGAAAGAGGGTGGATCTTCAAACCATGCTGAGAGAGAGAAGGAAGGAGGTTGCCGTCTCTCCGCCTTCTGCGAAGCCGGAGACTCCTCGGGCAAAAGAGGGAAAGGTTACTCCCGAGGCGTCTAAGGTTACTCAGAAGTTCGAATTCTTCGAAAAAGAGCTCTGAAGCCCCTGTATGGAGTGTCGGGGCGAAGTGGATGTTCAGGAAGGTGACAGAGGAAACCTGGACGAATATGGTCACAGGCGTCAGAGAGAATGTGTTTGTTTTGAAGGTTGCAGGTGGTGAGGAGCAAGTCTATGATAAGAAGACGATGAACGTCCTGTATCGGGTTGGGAAAGGATGGGAAGAAAGTAGCAGACGATGCGTTCAAGAATGTTCTGAGTTTTCCGCTCTTTGTCGGAAAGAAGTGGAATTATACGATCCCGTGGCGTGACTATCGCCTTGAAAACGAAGTTCACGTGGAGGGGATCGAAGAGGTGGAAACGATCGCCGGGAAATTCATGGCATACAAGCTCTATTACAAACAGAGAGTTCCGCACGTGTCAAAAGAGGCTTGGATCCGTTTCTGGTACTCTCCGGAAGCAGGGTACTGGGTGAAGCGTGAGTTTGAAAAGACGGATTTCTGGGAAAGCCAGGCATGGGCAAGGGATACGGAACTGATTTATTTCAGGTTGAAATAGGAGTCTGCTCAATCCGACTCCCGGTGGAGGTCTCTCAAAAGAGATGCAGGACAAAGAGAGAAAAGAAGGATCAAAGATGCCTCCGGTTGTTGTGGCGAGGGTGAGACAAGGCCAGGCGCAAGAACGGTTGATGCGCTTTACCGGTACTTTTGTCATCGGGAGGCACGGCGACAATGACGTGCAACTGTCGGATGCCTGCGTCAGTAGAAAGCATGCGGAAATTCGGTTCGACGGAGAACGCTGGTGGGTCAAGGACCTCGGGAGCGGCAATGGCACCTATTTGAATGGCCTTCGAATCGAGGAGGCTCCTTTATCGGAAAAGGCAGAGCTTGAACTTGGAAAGGGAGGGCCGGTGCTTTCCCTGGAGATGGAGAGGCCGGTTGAAACGGAGGACGCCTCCACGGACAGGAAAGGGTTTGCCTCCGAGACCCAGATCATTCGGCACTATTTCAAGAAAGCCGGGTCGGAGAGCGCGGGCGCGCAGACATTGATGTTCAGACGGGCCTTTGAACGTGTGCACAAGCAAGCGGTCAAGAAAGTACCTGGTCATCCTTGGCGTCGCGCTCTTTTTTCTCGGGACAGCCGGGGGGGTTATTCTCTATCAAAGGAATAAGATTGCCCAGCTGAAACAGACCGCAGTCGACATCTTCTACACGATGAAACTGCTGGAGTTGCAGATCGCCCAACTCGAGGAGATCGTTCTCCAAAAGGGGGACAAAGGGCAGGCGAAGGAGCTTCTTTCAAAAAGAAAAGAGTTTAAGGAGATGGAGAGAAGTTACGACTCCTTCGTCCAGGAGCTGGGACTCTACAAGAAGTTGTCTCAGGAAGAGCGAGTCATGGTCCATGTTGCCCGTCTCTTTGGAGAGTGTGAAGTCAATGTTCCCGACGGGTTTGCCAGAGAGGTTCAGGGCTACATCAAGCGATGGAAATCCTCCGCGCGGCTGAAAGAAGCGGTCTCCCGGGCAAAGCTCAACAATTATATCCCCACAATCGTCGAGGCCTTAGCCGAACACCACTTGCCTCCTCATTTTTTTTACGTGGCCCTGCAGGAAAGCGGCTTTGAGGCCCAGGCGGTTGGGCCAAAAACCCGGTACGGACACGCGAAAGGGATCTGGCAGATGATTCCGACGACAGCCAGGCAATATGACCTGAGAATCGGACCCCTGTATCAAGAAGGAAAGTATGATCCCCAGGACGAACGTTTTCATTTTGAAAAAGCGACCCGGGCTGCATCGCGGTATCTCAAGGATCTGAACAGAACCGAGGCCCAGGCTTCGGGTCTCCTTGTGATCGCCGCCTATAATTGGGGTGAAACAAGAATCAGGGAAATCATCAGGCGGATGCCGGAAAATCCCAGGGAGAGAAATTTCTGGTGTCTTCTGACCAAGGAGACCATTCCTCAGGAGACCTATCACTATGTCTTCTATATTTTTTCGGCCGCCGTCATCTGTGAAAATCCCAGGCTTTTTGGGTTTGATTTCGACAGTCCCCTTTCATAAGGAATGGGAGAGATGATTTCGGCTCTGTGCCTATGATCGCAGAAGACCTCCGAGTTCCGGAGGGCACCCGGAGACTTGATCCTGGAAAGGAGAAAACATGGTGAAAACACTTTCGGCCGTTCTCATTCTCACGGTTATGGTGCTTGTCGGCTGCGCCCATCAACCTCCTGCCGTCCAACCGCCGCCCTCCTGAGCCTCCTCAGGTCGTCGCTCCTCCGCCACCCGCTCCGTCGCCCCGTCGGCCGGCGCCCGCTGCCAAAGAGAGGATGAAGACCGAATTCCTGTTGATGGGTTACCTTCCCCCGAGCTCCTCAGAGAGTCTGGAACAGGTTGTGGACAAGAAGAAAGCGATCTACCAGGCATTGAAGGGAATGGGGGGAAAGAATAGCATTCTCATTGTTTACGACGCCTCCGGAAGCATGAGGGAAAAAATCGGGGAGACCAAGACCAAGAAGTTCGAGGCCGCTTTTGAGGGGCTCACCCGGATAGGGACTCTTTTCGGTCCGGATGACCATGTCTGGCTTTTCGTCTTCGGCAGCAAGAAGCCCTTCGGCCTCAGTACGGAGGGGGTCCTTTACCGGAGGGATTATGTGAGGGCTGTGGAAGCCGCCGGAGATGTCGCGCTCATCTACGATTCCGCTGAGAAAGGGTTCAGCCAGAATGACTTTCAGGGGGCCATCCAGTTTCTCGGATCGGAAAAGGCTTATATTGGGGATACACCTATCGGGTATGCCGTCATGAAAGCTCATCAGGCCCTTCAGGGGGCGCAGAATGCAAAGGTCATCCTGATCAGCGACGGTGTGGAGACAGGTCCCATGCTGGCCCAGGTTGTTTCAAAGGACCCTGCCTGGGAGCAGCGGCTGCGAAAGAGATTTCCAAACTATGGGGAGTTGACGATGTCCGCCCTGGACGCGGTGAAAGGGCTGGTAAAAGATCACATCCATTTCAGCCCCATTATTTACGGACTGGGGAGTTCGCCGGCCGGGGATAAGGCGGAGAAAAAGAGGCCCGGAGTTTAAAGGATTTCTATCAGAGGCTGGCGAGTGAGAGCGGCGGTATTTCCCTTGAAGCGGTCACGCCCCTTGAGGTCCTGAACGCCTTTATGGATGCGGAGATGATGTCCCTTACCTACGGCCTTTACGCCCTGGAAGGAGGGAGCAGGGGCCAGCTCATTGCCAATGGAAGGGTGGGCGTCCCGTTAACCGTGGAGGTGGGCCGATATCGGTTGCGAGTGAATACCGAACGGCCGCTGGAACAGGAGATCGAACTAAAACCTCAGGCAAAAAACGGATTTGTCTTCAATATCGATCAGGGGGGGAAGCTCAGGATCGTTCCCGTTGGACCCAACCCATGAACAGATGAATCAGGGATTGAATGGGAAGCAGCAGGCTGACGGGAGAATAACGGGCTATTGAAATCGCCAGAAATAACATCGCCTAACCCCTCAGTTACGTGCGAAGATTGAGATGGGGTGTTCCCCGGGGGCGGTCCGATCCGTCCTCGCATTTCAGAAGGCGGAATGATTGACAGGTGAGGGAACCAGGTGATCGTGCTGCAAGCGGCACCCATAACCCATTGGAACATGGTATGTTTTCTCGGAGAGGTCCCGCCACCGAAACGCTCCGGGTGATCGGCCCGACCCCGGGGATCCGGTGTATATCGCTGGAAGGAGGATTTCCGGTAACTGACGGGTTCCAACATCGCCAAAATAACATTTGACAGGCGGCACGGGCGTTTACTATAATTGGGTCCGTTTTGGAAAGAACTGTTTAAGAGGACAGGGCGTTATGTCTGAATACCAGGCTACGCGATTTGGGAAGTATCTCCTTCTTGAGAAACTCGCCGTGGGAGGGATGGCGCAATTATACCGGGCAAAGATAACCGGTATCCAGGGTTTTGAGAAACTCATCGCCATCAAGACCATCCTGCCCCACCTTACCGTTGAAAAGGAGCTGCTCGACTCCTTCATCGATGAAGCGAAGCTCGCGGCGCTTCTCCACCATCAGAACATCGTCCAGATCTACGATTTCGGCGCCATGGAGGGGTCCTATTATATTGCCATGGAGTTTCTTTTCGGCAAGGATCTCCGCCATATCTTCAACAAGTCTCAGGAGAGAAGATTGCCGATGAGTCTGGAACTCGGTCTCTACATCATCTCCCGGGTCTGTTCCGGCCTCGACTATGCCCATACCCTGCAGGACTTTCAGGGCAAACCGCTCAGCATCATTCACCGGGACATCAGTCCGCAGAATATTTTTGTCACGTACGAAGGGGATGTCAAGATCGTCGATTTCGGCATTGCCAAGGCTGCCAGCCAGAGCACCATCACGCAGTTCGGAATGATCAAGGGGAAGATTGCCTACATGTCTCCTGAACAGGCCTCGGGACACCCCATCGACCACCGGTCGGATATCTTTTCCACCGGGATCATTCTCTACGAGATGGTGACCGGGAAACGGATGTTCACCGGGGCGGATACCCTCCAGATCCTTGCGAAGGTCAGCAGGGCGGAATTCGACTCCCCCGAGGTGGCTTGCACCAGTCTTTCCCCGAAGATCTGCAGAATCCTGAGCAAGGCCCTGATGAAAGACCCCGATCAGCGGTACCAGTCCGGCGGAGAAATGCTGACGGACATTGAGGAGTGCCTTTTCGAACTCTCCCTGCGGCCGAGCGCCCGGGGGTTATCTCAGTACACCAAAGAACTGTTTCACGACGAAATCGCGGCCGAAGGCCAGATCATGCGGGATACCCGTGCCACAGAGGCGGTGCGTTCGATTCCTCCGGAGAAGGAGGCGAAGACCGCGACCGGGGGGCAGGAACCTGCGGCTGCCGCGCCGGCATCGGATGTCGAGGCATCGAAACGTTCCGGCAGGAGGCCCCTTCTCTTTGCGGCAGCAGGTGCGGTGATCGTCATTGTGATTCTCGTCGCTGCCTTTGCATTCAGGGGAAAGTCCGTTCCCGCACCGGGTAAGGAAGCGGCCGTCAAGCCTGCTCAGACTTCTGATGGCGAACCTGGAGTGCGGACTGTTCCGGATAAGGCCCCGCCGGCCGCTGCAAAAACGCCGGAAAAAAGTCCGGCGCCCGGAGAGGAAGCAAAGGCATTGCAGGACAAGGCTGCAGGCCTGATCGAGAAAGACCCCAGGGAGGCCAAATCTCTGCTGCTCAAGGCGGTTCAACTGGATCCTGCCAGTATGCAGGGGTATTTCCAGCTGGGTCTCGCCTACATGCGGCTGAAGGACTATGGCAAAGCGATCGAAGCCTATCAAAAAGCTGCGACCCTGGATCCCAAACTCCCGGATACGTTCTTCAATCTCGGCTATCTCTATGCCGTAGGAAAGGATTACTCAAAGGCCGAGGAAATGTACGGCCGGACGGTTGCCCTTGCCCCACCCTACGTGGATGAGGCCCTCTTCAATCTGGGAATGGTTCAGGAGAAACAGGGGAAGAGGAAAGAGAGCATCGAAAACCTCGAAAAGGCCCTTTCCATCAACCCGAAGAACGAGATGGCAAGAAAACTCCTCGACAAGTTAAAACAGAAATCCTGAGGGAGCCCATGAAGATTCGATCGGTGCAAAGAGGACAGGGGTGGGCCGCGATGCTGGCCCTGGTGATCATCTTCACCGGCTGTGCGCACAAGCCCGAGAAACCGGTGACGGCGCCGCCGGCATCCCGCGAATCCGTATCCAGCCCCGGCACGCCGGGAGGAGTTTCTGCAGAGCCGAGGGCGACTCCCCAGGAGCCAGGCCGAATCCTCCCTCCACCCATGGCCGCTCCCCCGCAGGAGACTCCGCTTCCGCCGAAGGAATCCTATTACACCCACACCGTCAAGTGGAGCGGTGAGACCTTATTCATCATCGCTGCATGGTACACCGGCGACCGCGAAAACTGGAAGGTCCTGGCGGAGGTGATGACACAGAACAATCCGAACGCGAATATCCATCGTATTTCAACGGGGAATAAGATTCTCATCCCCGAGAGCGTCATGAAGACGAAGGATCCTATGCCCAGGGAGTTTGTCGAAACCTTTTATCCGAAAGCCAAGGCGGAGAAGCCGCCGTCCAAGCCTGCTTCTTCTCAAAGCGGGGAGGAAGAACCTCAGCTCTTTGGTCCGAGGCAGATGCCGAAAAAATAGGCTTCCGGGAAAGGGGTTTCCTGAAACAAGCTGTGCCACATGCTTATCCTATGAAATTTCCTGACAAACTCTTCTCCCGTACCCGCGAAGAAAGAAAGTGTCCCACCCAGACCTCCGTTTTTCTAAAACTGGCTTCCACCATCGTTTTCTTTATGCTCGTTCTTTCCGGGCTGCTGACCCTTCTGTTTGTGCAATGGCAGAAAAACATGCTCTTTCGGGGAAGGGTCGATCTGGGAAAGATGATCGTAGGGCATCTCGCCGGCCAGGCTCTCCTCCCCCTGCTTGAAGAAGATACCCTGGCCCTGAATACCCTGATCAAAGAGACAAAAGAGATGGAGGGGTTCCTCTATGCCATGGTGGTTGACCGCAGGGGAATCATCAGGGCGCATACAGATCCTGCAAGGGTTGGCACTCTTCTGAAGAATGATGGAGGCGGTGAAGTCCTGAAAAAGGAGGGACCCGTGACCTCCTTTACCTCCAAACTCGCATCCGGGGCAACGATTCTGAATCTTTCCAAGTCCATGACGCTGATGAATAAGCATGTCGGGTCCGTCTCTCTGGGATTATCCATGGATGCTCTCCACAGGGAGATGAAGAAAGAGACTTTTTCTTTCCTCGAGAAAGTATTCTTTATCAGCCTGATCGTCATGGCGGCGGGAGTGGCCATGGCTTACCTGCTCGCCCGATGGCTGAGTCCTGCCGGGGACTTGGAAGAGGCAGATACGATGGCAACGGTTCGAAATCAGGCGGCCGTGCTCTATGCCGGGGTCAAAGGATTCAAGACCTATGCGGATACGAGAGATCCGGAAGAGGTTCTGCAAAATCTGAGCGAATATGTTTCCATCGCGACAGGGAGTATCCTGGACCACGGTGGGTACGTTGCGGAAATCGTCGGGGATACGGTCATCGGGGTTTTCCGGAGTTCCCTCCTGGAGTCGGACCACACCTTGAAGGCGGTCCGATCCGCTGTGGCCATGCAGAAGACCCTCGGACATGAAGGGGAAAAAGGAAACCGGCTTCTTGATAAGATAGGGATCTCCATCAGTTCAGGAGTGATCCTGTCCGGTTATGTCAACTCCCATACGGGGAAAAAGCCCAATGATATCGGCGAGAGTTTCAAGGCGGCCCAGGCGTTGAATCGGATGGCAGGTCCCGGAGAGATCCTGATCAGCAGAGACGTTTATCAGTCCGTCGAGAACCTGGTTTCCGTGGACCCCGTTCCTCCCCAGGAGATGACCCAGAAGACCGAAGCATGGGAGAGCTTTCGCGTGCGCCATATCGCAGGGAGAGAACCTCGTGGTTAGAACGTTGCGGCCGATGGGATGGTACCGTGCTGGTCGTTGCGCTTTTCGTGACAGGCTGTGCAGGGCCTCCCTTGCGTCGTGAACCCGAACCCTCCTCTCCCCCTCCCGTCCGCGAACTCCCTCCGGCTCGTACCGCGGAAACGCCGTCCCGTCCGCAGGTTTCTCCGGATGTGCAGGTCTTTCCCGATTTTGTGGCCCTGATCGCCCAGCCCGGAGACACGTTCTCCTCGCTTGCGTCGACCTTTCTCCAGGATGGTTCGCTGGACTGGTTTATCGCTGACTTCAATGGAATGACGTCCCTGAATCCAGGGGAGGAAGTGATCATTCCCCTTCACGGGTTTGACATCGGAGGGGTGAGACCGGACGGCTATCAGACCGTTCCTGTGATCGCCTACCACAAGTTCTCGAGAGAGAAGGCGGATGTATTGACCGTGAGGGATACGGCCTTTGAGGAGCAGATGAAGTTTCTCAGGGAGAACGGTTACCAGGTGATTTCCATGGAGGCCTTTTTCGATTTCCTGGAGTATAAGCGGCCGCTTCCCAGGAAATCGGTCGTGATCACGATCGATGACGACTGGCATTCCACTTACGAGATCGCCTATCCGATCTTGAAGAAGTACGGGTACCCGGCGACCCTGTTTGTGTATACGGACCTCATCCTGTCGGGAGGCAGGACGCTGAGCTGGGATCTTCTTCGGGAGATGTCCGGACATGGGATGGATGTCCAGTGCCACACGAAGACCCATCGCAATCTGGCGAAAAGGGTCGGGCAGGAATCCTTTAGGGAATACTTCGAGACCCTCAAGAAGGAACTGGTGGAATCGGCGGAAATGATACGGAAGCGCCTCAACAGAGAGGTCCGGTATCTGGCCTACCCATACGGCGACACAAACCCTCTGGTCATTGCCTTTCTGAAAAAGGCCGGCTACAGGGGGGCCTTTACGGTTGAGAGGAGCAGTAATCCCTTCTTTGTTCATCCTTACAGGATCGGCCGCTCCATGATTTACGGGACCTTTCGCTTAAAAGAGTTCGAGAATAATCTGAGTTTCATCGATGACAGAGAGCTTCGTTAGCAGGCTGCCGAGAAGGGTATATATATATTGGGCTTCGTGGTTTGAACCGAAGCTGAACCTAACCGTTAGTCCGTCGGGAAGAATCAGCTCATGGGCCATAAGCCTTCCTCCATCCTCATCTTGATCCTCTTTCTTGTGCTCTCCGGTTGTGCGGGGGAACAGCCTGTTATTCGCGCGCCGTTTCCCGAGGAGGCTCCTTCTGTCAAAGCGCCGGTCCTGGAGGAAACCCCGGCAGAAAAGGGACCTTTTCAAGGGTTGATCGAGAAATACCGTCTGAGGGCACGGAATCTCGAAGCAACCGGGGAGCTTCCAAAGGCCCTCTTCTGCTGGAAGGTTGTTCGCAGTCTGGCCCCGAAGGAAAAGGAGGCCCCGGAGCGGGTGGGGATCCTGGAGACAAGGATCCGGGTTGAATCAGACCGGCACTTTGCGAGAGGACTGGAACTCCTTCAGCAGAATTCGTTTCAGGCGGCCCGCAGATCCTTCCTGACGGCCCTTGCTTATCATCCGGATCACGAGCAGGCCTTGCACTATCTGCGGGGCCGGTTGAACGATTCGGAGGCGATTCTCCACGAAACCAAGAAGGGAGACACCCTGAAAGGGATTTCCCAGGAGATCTACCAGGATCCCGGAAAGGACTTCCTGATCGCCTATTTCAATGATCTCGATGGCAAAGACCCGATCAGGGCCGGAATGACACTGAGGCTCCCTGTTCTCAGTCCGCTCTGGATTGCCAAGCCCTCCTCTCCCGAGGGATCTGTCAGCCGGACAAAACCCATCTCCCCGCCCCGGAAGGCCGACGTCCTGTCTCAGGATCAGGCGGAGATTCATTATGGAAAAGGGATCAAACATTTTCTGAACCAGGAGCTGGAGAGGGCAGTCGATGAATGGGAGGAAACCCTCCGGCTGAATCCGGATCACCTGAACGCGAGGAGAGATCTCCAGAAGGCCCGTCGTATGCTGGAGACATTGAAAAAAATCAGATAAGGGAAGAACCCTTCCAAGGCAGAGAACGAAAAGAGAGATCCATTGACCTCGTCACATGATACGAGGAGGTCTATTTTTCGCATGTGACGGGGATCCCCGATTCGCAGGGCACTTTTGTCTGGCACAGGCCGCAGCCATAGGCCTCGATGCCATAGGACTCCCGGGCGTGCCGCACGATGGGTCCCTCCACGTATTCACGGCACATTTTCTTATCATGCCCCGCTCTGCTGACCGCCCCGGCCGGACACCGTTTGATACAGGCACCGCAGGTTCCCTTGCTGTAGAAGAGGCAGTAGGCATGGTGGTCCTGATAGGGTCTCGGGGTGGCGGGAATCGAGATGCGGGCAATGACCGAGCCGAGCCGCATGGCTTTTCCGACCGGCGTGATCAAACCATCGCAGAGCCCGAAGGTTCCCAGCCCTGAAACGTGCGCTGCGTGCCGCTCGGACCATGTGGACGCCATGCCGTAGGCCTGAGACATAAGGATGCGGAAGAGGGACGAGGCTGAAGGAGCAACGGCCTCGAAACCGGCCTCCTTCAACATCCGGACCAGGTGGTTCCGCAGCTTGACGTTGAATTCCTCTCCGAACTTTCGTGCCCGGACCCACCGTTCGGAGCCGAACAGGGTCTCTTTACGGTTGTCGGCCTTGGTGGCCTCTGTCTGGGGCAGGACCCAGGAGATGACCGTAAGTTCTTCCGGTTTGACATGGGCTTCGGGAAAGGTGAGCCGGAAGATCTCGACCGGCTCCCAGAAGAAGTCGCCGATCATGCCTTTGAGCCGGGTGTAAAGGGGATCGTCGCCCCGGGAAAAGCCTATGAGCGGCTCGTCCCAGGCCTTTTCATCGGTCCCGTTCCGGAGAGCGTTTTCGCCGGACTTTGCATAATCTCTGATGATTTTTTCAATCCACGATGCCCTCTCCGACCGGTTTCCTCTATCCATGGGGTGACTCCTTTTCTGGACCTTTTCACATTCTTTCAGTGTAACAAGAAAAGCGACGGTTCCTCAATCGCCGGTAAGTCTGAGGCGTTACCCGCAACGGAATAATTTCTCTTTAATAAAAAACGTTCTTCAACTATAATGGATTGGAAATCGGGGCCGAAGTCTCGTTAACATCCACTCTTAACCGCCGGATCAGATGATCCGGCTCAAGAAAAAGGAGGAGGAAGATTATGTGGATCCTACGGCTGAACATGACTGATCGGACCTATCGTCTGGAGGAAGTGCCGCCAGCCTATAGAGACCTGGGCGGCCGCGGACTGACGTCTGCCATCGTCTGTGCCGAAGTTCCCCCGTTGTGTCATCCCCTTGGCCCGAACAACAAGCTCGTCTTTGCCCCCGGCCTTGTTACGGGCACAACCGCCCCCACGTCGGCTCGCATCTCGGTGGGCGCGAAGTCTCCGCTTACAGGGGGGATCAAGGAGGCGAACGCCGGCTGTGCCTTTTCTCCGCAGCTGGCCTCAATGCAGATCAAGGCCCTGATCGTGGAAGGGCAGCCCACGGAGAAGGAAAAGTCTTGGATGGTCTCCATCACGTGGGATGGCACGGCCGGTAAACCGGGTCTGGAATTCTTCCCTGCGGATGAATACATGGGAAAAGACCTTTACGAGGTCTTCCCGAAGCTGTTTGAACGGTTCAGTAACAAAGCAACCATTGCAGGCACCGGTGTCGCGGGGGAATTCCGGTATGGGAATTCAGGGATCGTCTTTAACGATCTGGCGAATCGTCCCAGTCGGTACGCAGGACGCGGCGGGCTGGGGGCGGTGATGGCCGGAAAGGGATTGAAGTTTATCGTGGCCGACAGCAAGGGATCTCCAGGGGTTTTTATGGCGGACAAGGCCGTATTTGCCGAGGGGGCCAAGAAGTTGTTGGACGCCCTGCGCACCCATGATGTGACCAAACCCAAAGGGGCTTTGAACACCTACGGTACGGCGGTGCTGGTTAATATCATGAACGAGTCCGGGGGGCTGCCTACGCGTAACTTCTCCAGTGGTCGATTTGAAGGCGCCGCCAGGATTGCCGGGGAGGCCATCTTTGAGGGAAATAAGGAGCGTCTCGGAAAGGAGTTGTACAACCACGCCTGCAGCCCCGGTTGTGTCATTCGGTGCTCCAACACGTGGCACAAGTCCGACGGCACGGAGCACACCTCCTGCGTGGAGTATGAATCCGACTGGGCCCTGGGTGCCGACTGCGGGATCGATAGCCTCGATGAGATCGCCGAAATGGTTCGCCTGTGTAACGCCTACGGGCTGGATACCATCGAAACCGGTACCACCCTTGCCGTAGCCATGGAGGCCGGCGTGGTTCCGTTCGGGGATGGGAAGAAAGCCATCGGCCTGATCCATGAAATGGGAAGAGGGACGCCCCTGGGCCGGATCCTGGGGGAGGCACTGCCTTTACCGGCAAGGCGTACGGCGTTCCGCGGGTCCCCACGGTGAAGGGGCAGAGCATGCCCGCCTACGAACCACGAGCCGTCAAGGGGATCGGCATCACTTATGCCACCACCCCCATGGGCGCCGATCATACCGCCGGCTATACCATTGCCCCTGAAATCCTGAGCGTCGGAGGCAAGGCCGATCCCCTGAGCCCTGAGGGCAAGGCAGCGCTCAGCCGGGCCTTCCAGGCAACGACCGCTTTTATTGATTCTACCGGTCATTGCCTCTTCATTGCCTTTGCCATTCTGGACATTCCCAGCGGGTTCGAGGGAATGGTGGAGGAGTGCAACGGTGTTTTGGGCACGCACTGGAAGCCGGAGGATGTGACGAAGATCGGTGCAGGGATTCTGCGCAAGGAGCGGGCATTTAATGAGGCCGCCGGGATTGGCAGAGAACATGATCGGGTTCCTGAGTTTATGAAATACGAACCGCTTCCCCCTCACAACGGGGTCTTTGACGTGTCCGACAGCGCGCTGGACTCTGTCTTCGGTGAGTTGTAAAGGCCGTGTGACGCGGGAAGAACGATGAAGGATCCCTTCCCGCGTTTTTTCCACGAAACCGTGTCTGAGGATAAGATGGGCGACATGAATGTGGATGTGTGGCTTTACGGCGCCCTCGCGCGCCACGGGGGCGGGACAGGGCAGGGGAGTTTCGCCAATGTGCAGATCCTGCTTCCCGAGGGGAGCACGATGACCGCTCTGCTGGAGCACCTGAAGCTGCCCACCGACGAAAGGGGGATTACCTTCATCAATGGGCAGTTGAGTGCCATGCCCGGACTTCAGCCCGATCTGGGACACATCCTGGCCGACGGCGACCGGGTGGGGCTTTTTGACCTTAAGAGTATGTGGCCCTTCCAGTACCGCCATGGCGGGGCAGTGACGGATGAAATGGAGCAGGCCATGGCTTCCGAGAAGGACCATGGCCTGCACCACACGTACGGCAAGGGGTCCGGGACGGAAGAGTGAAGCATTGGCGTCCGTCAGACAAACGATTCGAAGGTGCGGATACGTTAAAAGGTTTGTTTCGAAGCCTCGTCCACCGAACCGTCGGGGTTCATGCAGCTTACTTTCTTCAAGTGGGACGTTAAGTTACTTCAACGCCTGTGGGAGCCAGGTGGCAATCTGTGGAAAGAAATAGAGAATGATGATCATCAGGATCATCATCAGCATATAAGGTACCGAACCCCGGATCACTTCGCCCATGGGTCTGCCGCCGGAAATGCCATGAATGACGTAGAGATTGAATCCGACAGGAGGGGTAATCAGGCCCAATTCGATGAGGATGACCAGGACCACGCCATACCAGATCGGGTTAAACCCGAATTTCAAGACGATCGGGTAGAGGACCGGCATGGTCAGAACAACCATGGAGATGGGATCGAAGAAGCAGCCGAGAATCAGATAGATGATACAGATCAGAATAAAGAAAACGACTTGCACCTGGCTCTGAGAAACGACCCACTGGGTAAGCTCCCGGTTGATCCCTGAATTGACCAGGGCAAAGGAAAAGACCGACGCACCGGCCATGATCAAAAGAATCATGGAGGTCGTCCGGACGGTCGAGAATGTGACGATTTTCAGATTGGAGAAATTCAATTTCCCGTAGAAAGCACTCATGACCATGGAGATGAATGCGCCCACAGCCGCGGCTTCCGTCGGGGTCATCACGCCGAAATAGATTCCCCCGAGGACTAAGAAAATGAGACCGAAGACCGGGAGGACGTGGAGGATCACAAGAGACTTTTCCCTGAGTGGCAGCGTGGTTTGGTGGTGGCTCTTCGGCGTTAGGGGGCAGTTCGATACGCGGATACCGATGTACGTCATAAGATCAGCGACAGGACGATGCCGGGGATGATGCCGGCCGCAAAGATCGGCCGGATCACTCCTGGTCATGACCCCATAAATGATAAATGGGACACTCGGGCATTAAGATCCCGAGCGTCCCTCCACCTGCCAAGGAACCAAAAACCATCTCCCGGTCATAACCTTTCTTCGTCAGCTCCGGGACGGCCACCGTTGCCACCGTTGCCGCGGTGGCCACGCTCACGCCTGTGACCGCAGCAAAGATGGCGCACGAAAGATGTTGGCCTGAAGAAGTCCACCCCGAAAGCGCGAAAAGATGAGCTCCATCCCCCATAGAATCTCTGATCGATGTGCCGCCGTGCAACACCATCTCTCCCATGAAGACGAACAGAGGGATTGCGGTAAGCGTAAAGCTATTGGTGCTGTTCCAGATGACCGATCCGAGAGGCCTGAAGCTGCCGCACCGCCGTAGAGAAAGAGGGCAGAGATGCCTGCTCCGCCGAGTCCAAAGGCGATCCATTCCCCACCGATGAGCAAGAGAATCAGCACGAAGGAACTGAGGATAAGGCCGATATTCCATTCCATGAGGGTCTGAGCATGTTCCCTTTCTCTTCTTTTTTGCGGTCACAGAGACCCAAATCCAGCATCACTTCGAATAAGAGAAGCGTCATCCCCACTCCCATGAAGAACTGGGGTATGAAGAGGGGGGTCTGAACGATTGAAATCGATCTCGTTTCAGACCAATAGGATGAGAGGGGAAGCCCAGACCCAGTAATTGGCAATCACCAGGAAAATAAAGGCGACCAGGTTGATCGAGAAGATCAAACAGCTGTCGCCGGCCTTATGGGAGCGGGTCGGAAATCATCATCCGGGTAAACCCTTTCATTTTAAGGGTGTAAGCGGCTCCCATGAAGGTGATGACAACGAGAAGATAGCCTGAGAATTCGTCGGAGACGAGTGTCGAAAACCCAAAGAGCTTTGGCTGACGACCTCCATCGTGATCAAAAATATCACTATCATGATGGCGATCCCGGACGTCCAGGAGCCCGCCGAACTTTCGATAGAATCGTGCTTATTGTTTATTATGACGCACCTCATTGTTAGCAACCCCGCATGAATGTCTCTGCCATTGGAGGAAGATACGGCTCGTTTCTTCGATTGGCACCTCGCGTCTATTTACCCAGTGCCTCTCGTACTTTCGCAGAAGCCTCCACCGCGTTAGGGCCGACGGATTTCTGCCAACCGCCAGTAAGACTTCATCAGATCGATAGCCCGGGCGCGGTCCTTTTCCGAGGCGGGCCATTTTCTTGCCTTTGTTGGCCAAATCGGTTCGCGGTCTTTTTCTCCAGGTTTACATCTTCGGATTCCAACGGGCGCCTGCAATGATCTGCAAATTCCAGCAGAGTCTTCGAGCCGGGTGTGGACAACTCCTTCAAGGCGGGAATACTGACAAGTTCGTACACGGAAATGACTGCCAGGTCGATTAAATAAGCCCAGTCGATCAGATCATCCCACTTGC